>CAMDOM010000025.1 GCA_945903645.1 Chryseobacterium gleum | reverse complement strand
CGGACGTGAGTAATAACATGAAAATAAGCCAAAAAGGCATGAAAAAAATACCTAAATCAACCTAAATACAATAGAAAAATCCAAATTATTAAAAAGTAAGCGCTAAAAATAGAACGTGTAAGAAATGCTTAGATTACGCAACGGTCTCATTCTTTTAAGGCCGTCCTTTCGTCTAGAGATTAAAATGCTACCCAGTTGAGTGACGTTAACATCTATTAAGAAATAACGCCCAACATTGGAACGATTTTTCCATTGTAGTGTTTATTAACTTAAACGAAGAACGTCATGGAAAATGAAGAAACCCAAAAGACCGAGCCTGGACCTAAGTTCAAACTTATCTTAGATGCCCGCACCATTATATATGTTAAGACGAAAGAAGCCTTGACAAATTGGATGGAAAAATTCCCGAAAGCTCAAGTAGTACAACTCTATTGAGTTTTGCTACAATAAAAAAGGAAGGGCGGCCAAATTGGTCGCCCTTCCTTTTTTTCTATAGAGATTAGTTCTTCTGAATACGAACTAATGCTTTACATCCATTGATAAATGTCTTTACCATGTAAATTCCGGTAGGCAACGTTCCCATATCGATATTCACCCTATTTGACCCAATGCGTATAGCCTCAGAGTATGAGCTTATCAGCAATCCAGTAACGTTGTAAATCTCAACATTTGCCACTCCATTAATAGTAGAATTTATCGCTAAAGTAGAAGTATTTACAGTTGGATTTGGGAAAAAACTCAGACTGAAAATGTCATTATTTTCTTCAATTCCATTAGTTCCAGAAACAACCATGGTGTATCCAGTCTCATCTAAAACTGTAGGCACAGGTTGTGGTATTGCAATTACCCCAGGAATGCCAGGGTTTATTGGAAGAGCAGCAATATATGCCGACAAATCTGCTTCACCTGAAGTAAGCGAGGTAATGTTAACTGTAAAATTTCCTCCTGAAGTTGGGGTTCCCGCAAGAGAGATATTTCCGGAAACGCCAGCTAAAAATGTACATGATGTAGCACTGCAAGTAGCATTAATGCCAGAAGGTAATCCTTCAACCGCCAACGCTGTAGAAGTAATGGTTAATGGAAAGGTTTGTCCACTAATTGCACCAGTAAACGCAGAGAATTGAGGAAATTGAGCAGCAACCGCGTTTGCAACTACGGCACCGCTTACTGTGGCTGTAGCAGGCACAGTGAAATTAATGGTCTGACCAGCATATACTTGACCAACAGAACCCGCAGGTAGTGCAGAAGCGACTGGGTAATAAATTTGGCCAAGGGCACTATATGCTCCAAAGCCTAGAATGGTAATTGTGAACAGTAGTGTTTTTTTTATGGGTTAAGTTCTAGGTGTTGATTTGAGCCGTAATGATAGACCAGTGTTTCTCCATGTAATATGAGGATTGTCATGCCAAACCCAGCCAGTTGCTAATACAACCAGTTGGGTGGAGGGTAATTTATTCCACAAAAAAGGGCTGAATCTCCAAGAGATTCAGCCCTTTTTGAAAATCTTAAATTGGGATTATTTGATAATCAACTTGCGTGTCATTGGCAAGTTGTTTCCCAATTGATAGGTATAAACGTAGGTTCCAGGAGTCAAAGCACTCACATCGTACGAGTAAATAAACTCACCAGCACCGTATTGCTTGTTCAAAGCCATATCAATCATTTGACCGTTTGAACCATACAATACGATACGAACCAAAGCAGCCTCATTTAGTTGAAAACGGAAGTTGGTGATGTCGTTAGCAGGGTTTGGGAAGTTATAAACACTCACCTTACCAGCACGGAAATCATCTTCAATTCCAGTACCAGCGGCAGAAATATCAGCAGTAGCAGAAATGTCAGCAGTAGCAGAAATATCTTGAAGACCACCAAGCAAATCAGAGTTAGCCAAAAGACCACCAACGTCTTGAATACCACCAAGTAAATCAGAGTTAGCCAAAAGGTCGGCAGCAGCAGCAATATCGGCAGTTGCTAAGCCAGAGATGTCTGCGGTAGCAGCGGCAGAAATATCAGCAGTAGCAGCGGCAGAAATATCGGCTAGAGCACTAATGTCAGCAGTGGCAGCAGCAGAAATATCAGCAGTAGCAGCAGCAGAAATATCTGCTAAAGCAGAGATATCAGCAATAGCACCAAGTGGAGCAACGCCTCCACGGTTTACATCCTGTATGCCAGAAACGTCAGCAATGCCAGATGGACCATTTTCAACTACTTTCTTTGCGAAATTAGAGATGTTTCCTGTGTAGTAGTCATAACCTACTACCGAGAAAAATGCAATTGCGGTGAAACCGCCAACCAAGTAATTTTTTTTCATGTTCTGTTGAATGAAGGATTTAAGAAGGGTTCGAAGGTAAAAAAATTTCTTTCAACATCAGAAATCTGAAATTTTTCTACAATCCTGCGACCAAAGAGACATTCGTCTAGGTGGAGCGGTTTCCCAATTCTCCATATTGGTTTCCATAACAAACACAAATTCGAACTCTTTCAAGCGCTGTTCTTCGGGGTGATTGTTGTCCCATTCGCGCCATAGCCAGGCCACATAGTGTTTCATAGCCATCTTATATTTAGGTTGTCGAATGGTGCGTAAGTACTTGCTCCATCGGGTGTTTCTATATGTTGTGGCAATGCGCTCGGGCCTATCCCAATTTATTGGAGCGCCTTTCTTAAATATATCTACAGAGTCTCCGTTGGCTAATTGTGCAGGAATAACGAACCAGCCATCAGCCCTATAGGGCGCAGGAGCAAACATGGCCCAGTTTTGATCTACTTTGAAAATTCCAGAAACCCAAATGAGCGATTTAGGAACCGGAAGTACCTTCTCGTCAAACTTATGAAAATTGAAAAGCGTAACATACAGCAAGCACCACAGCGCTAAAACCATCACTGGCAAGGATTGAGAAACTGAATAACGAGAGATAATTCCGTTCGGGAAATACTGAAATGCGGGCCACTCTGGTCGACTTACGGCAAGGCGGCCATAGGTCCAATCTAATATTGGGGTGAATAATCTAAGAAGTTTACCAATGGGCCAAAAAATCGGTGAATGATTGAATACGGCAATCAAAGCTTTGCCTTTCATGTATGTATTTCCTTCAGAATCTTTGACAATCCATGAATTGTTCTTTCTGAGTTCGTCATGTATGGTCGAATCATCACTTGCTGGTAAGGCCTGTGCGGAATCGAAAAGTAGAAAGCGGTTTAAAGCAACAACCATGTGCTGACAAAAACCGCAATTTGGGTCGTAATACATGCGCAGACCGCGTTGACGCCCACCAATGAACCGTGCTTCAAGTTTGTCCCAAATCTCAGAAGGAACAAAAACCAAAATGGCTAAGGTGCTAAACACGGGGAATAAACCGAGTACCATAAAGGTTAAAAATCCCAATTGAAGCGTGAAAAATCCAAGCAATCCGAATACGCGAATTTTCCAATTGGGCCAAGCCACCAAAATTGGCCCAACCCATTCCCAAGCGAGTACTGCCCAAGTCATTCCTTTCAGTGCGTCTAAAGGAAGTGCTCGAACAAGGAAATTGAATCGCGAAGCCAACTCATCTATAGCGATAGCAAAATAAACTGCAGTGCCTTCCGAGTGCCATTCAGGACCGTTTTTAAAAAGCGCTGTAAAAAAGTAGATATAAAGTACCTGAAGGCACATCCCAATCGAACCCATGGTAAAAATCTTCTTTGGAAGGTGCCCCGACAGTTTATTAAACCCATACCTTAAACTATCAATAGAATATTTGGCCCCCCAAGGCACAAACATTCCCCAAAACAGCATCATTCGAATGACCGAATCGCCCCCATAGCAGATTAGTGGATTGCGGTTTTGAAGTGACATGAGCATAATCCAGGATAGGATGGTCATTAACCGGGTGCGATATCCAAAACTCATTAGCAACGCAAAAACGCCAGCCATGATAAACATGGCTGAAACAAATAAGTAGGAACCGCTTATAGAGTAAACCGAAAACGACCAATTATTTGATCCACTCAACAACAAAGTTCTTGGTAGCACACCTGCATCGGTGTATAGCGCTGTTAAATCCATTGCTCTAGAAATGAGGTCCATTATGACCACAAATCCAGTTAGGAAACGAACAAAAGCTAAAGTGCGTAGGTCAATAGATAAAAATCCTTCGAGTATGGAATAGATACGTTTCATGCAACTGGGTTGACGGCCAAAGATGGCGACCAAAAATGTAAACTGCGCCAAATAGGGGATATGATTTTTATCACATCAGATTTGAAGTCAAAAAGGTGTTTTGGTTTGTAGCAATTGTAAAACGTAGAAACAACATGATAGACTTTTTTCGATAGGGAAAATGACGCTCAAGCGCTAATTTAATCCACCATAAATATTCATAAATCGCTTGTTAAACTTACGAAAGTCAAGACGTTGTCTAATATGCCAAAAACTGTATTTTAACCCCCCGAAAATAGGGGGATTGAATCCTATTCTAAACTAAGTGTACAAAACCCAACCCATCGTCATGATGAGACCAATACGTCTACTTGCAATTCTTGCCTTTGCAGCTACCTCAACCTTATTAACCGCTGAATTTTCTAAGGCTCAATGCCCAGTTACAATTCAAACTGTGACGGCCACTGATGTTACTTGCAACGGGGCAAGTAATGGAACAATTACTATCACAGTTACAGGCGGTTCGCCTGACTATACGTATCAATTATTTAATGGACCGTTGTTCATTTCTTCTGGACCGCAGCCCACAACTACTTACACCTTCACTGGTTTGGGTGCAGGTATTTCGAATTATCAAATCATTGTTGTTGGCCAAGATGGATTGGGAGGAAGTTGCCCAGCTGCAATATCGTTTGCCACGGTAAATGACCCAGCACCGTTTAACATTGTGGTTACTGCAACAAACGAAACCTGTCCAACCAGCAATGATGGTGGCGCTTCAGTAAGTGTTTCTGGAGGATTGGCACCCTACACTTATTCGTGGTTGCCCTTTGCATCTGCCACTTCTGCGGTTTCTGGATTGAATTCAGGTACCTATAACGTTACCGTAAGCGATGCGAATGGCTGTTCGGAAGTTGTTCCATATACCATAACTCAATCGCCAGATTGGGCTGCCACATTAACAGGAACGAATCCAACGTGTAATGGTGGATTGAATGGAAGTATTGCCACAACTGGGTTAGTTGGAGGTACAGCACCTTATACATTTCTTTGGTCATCGGGTCAAACTACCCAGAATATAAGTGGAGTGGGTTCCGGTACTTACATATTGACCATTACCGATGCTACGGGATGTACATATACACCGCCTGGGGTTATCCTCAGCGAACCTGCTCCAATTGCTATTACTGGGATTGTGACACCAGTTTCTTGCGCAGGAGCGAACAATGGAGCAGTTACTATTTCGTTTACAGGTGGAGTTGGTCCGTTTACGTTCAATTGGCAACCTGGAAATATCGTAACTCAAAACATCACTGGCAGAGCGCCTGGTTCTTACACGGTAACAGTTACCGATAGCAATGGCTGCCAAGGCACCGCCAATTTTGTGATAAATCAGCTTGCTCCAATAGTTATTACTCCTACCACTGTTGATGCAACGTGTAATGGGATTTGTGATGGACAAGCGAGTGTTGCTGTGGTTGGTGGCACTGGACCGTATTCATACACTTGGACGCCAAACGTAGGAAGTGGTTCTAGCGTTTCGGGGCTTTGTGGTGGCAACTATCAAGTATTGGTAACTGATGCGAATGGATGCACTAATACGGCTCAGTTCACTATAAGCGATATTCAAATTCAACTTTCGGTTACCGCAACAGACATGAGTTGCAATGGAACTTGTGATGGAACTGCAACTGCTACGGTAACTGGCGCCAATGCTCCTTTCTCCTACTTATGGCAAGAAACAGGTGGTACTGGATTGTCAGAATCGGGCTTGTGTGCTGGAACCTACACCTTTGTTGTAACTGATAATATTGGGTGTTCGCAACAGCAAACCGTAACGATTAATGAGCCGAATCCAATCGTAATCACCCTAGCGGTAACGGATGTTACATGTAATGGCGCTAACGATGGTTCTATTGACATGACCGTAACTGGAGGCACTGCGCCCTATACATACGTGTGGTCGCCTGGAGGAGAAACAACAGAGGATATATCAAACCTTCCCGCAGGCGATTATTCGGTAGTGGTTACAGATGCCAATGGTTGTACAGCAAGCGAAATCACGCTTGGCGGTTCGTTTGCAGGTGGAACCCTTGCGTTGCCTGATGGAAATGGTGTTTCTTACAACACCTCGGTAGCTATAACAGGATTTCCTGCGGGAGGCACAATCACCACAGGAACGGATTTGCAAAACATCTGTATCAACATGGAGCAATCCTATTTGGGAGATTTAGAGATGACGCTCACATGTCCGAATGGGCAAACCGTTGTTCTAAAAGAATATCCAGGAGGAACAGGAACATATTTAGGTGGTGCGAATGATGCTGGATCAAATGGAATTCCAGGAACGGGTGCTGAATATTGTTTCTCAGAAACAGCAACATTTGGCACCATTCTTCAAGAAAATGCGCTAGGTAACTGGGTAACAGCAGGGAATTTACCCAACAATTCCATGACTCCCGGCACATATACGCCTACGCAATCATTCAACGGTTTTATAGGTTGTCCGCTTAATGGAAACTGGACCATTACTGTAACAGATAACTTGAGCATTGATGATGGATTTATCTTCGATTGGTCGCTCACATTTGGCGGATCGGGTGGAAGTGATTTGATTGCTACGGTTAACGAACCAGCTCCAATAGCAATTACAACAACCCCTACAGATGCTACATGTGGTTTGTGCAATGGTACTATTACCGCAGCCGCTTCGAATGGTACAGCTCCTTACAGCTATTTGTGGGATGACCCAGCAGGGCAAACCACAGCTACAGCCACTGGCCTTTGTGCAGGAACCTACAATGTAATAGTAACAGACGCCAACGGTTGCACCAATGCGGCTGCGGGTACGATTGTCGACACGCCTAATTTAACTGTCACCGTTTCAAGTACCGATGCTTCGTGCAACGGAGTATGTGACGGTACGGCAACTGCTAACGTTCAAACAGGAACAGCTCCATTCACGTATTTGTGGAATGACCCAGCAGGGCAAACTACAGCTACAGCCACTGGATTGTGTGCTGGCAACTACACCGTTACAGTTACCGATGCAAACAATTGTACTTTTAGTGTTTCGGGAAACATTACCCAACCCACTCCAATTGTTATCACATTTTCTAACATTATCGATTTAGAATGTAGCGGCACATGTATTGGTGAAGCCACAGCCACAGTAACTGGAGGAAATGGCCCGTATACAGTTTCTTGGAACGATCCAGCAAACCAAACAACGTTAACAGCCACAGGACTTTGCGCAAGCACATACATCATCACTGCTACTGACGCAGATGGTTGTACTCAAACCGGTTCAGTAGTCATTGCTGGACCAAATGGCTTGACTTCTTCTATTACAACTCAAGTAAACCCCACTTGTAATGGCAATTGTGACGGTACTGCCACAGTAACAGCATCTGGGGGCACAGCGCCATATACTTATTTATGGAACGATCCCTTGGCGCAAACTACAGCAACAGCCACTGGTCTTTGCGCTGGAACGTTTGAAGTAACCGTTACCGATGCGAATGGATGTGTATCCGTTTCTTCTGTAACTATCGCGCAACCGATAACGCTTACCGCTACTACCACTGCTAACGACCCAGATTGCTTTGGTATTTGCGATGCCACGTCCACAGTGTTTACCACTGGCGGTACATTTCCATATTCCTATCAATGGAATGATCCGAATGGACAAACCACAATTACTGCAGTAAACCTTTGCCCAGGAATATATAATGTTGATGTTACCGATGCGAGCGGATGTGTTACCACCGCCACCGTAAATATCTTCCAACCTTTAGAAATAACAGCAAATTCTGCCGTTGTTAACGCCAATTGCGGGCAGTGCGATGGACAAGCTACAGTTAGTCCAACAGGTGGAGTGCAACCATACACATATCTCTGGGGCGATGGTCAAACCACTGCTACAATTACAGGTTTGTGCGCAGGTGTTTACAACGTTGATGTAATAGACCAATTCGGGTGTGTTCAAAACTTCATTATTCCAGTAAATAATGATGGAGGCGCAACAAGCGCTACAGTTGTAGTTGCTGATGCATCCTGCTTCGGAACCTGCGATGGAGAAGGCACCGTAACTCCTTTAGGCGGCACGGCACCTTATACCTACTTATGGGTTCCAGGAGGTCAAACAACTACAAGTGTAACTGGCCTTTGTGCAGGAACTTACAACGTTCAAATAATAGATGACCTTGGATGTATTTTCATTCAGCCCGTTGTGATTGCTGAGCCAGCTCAAATTGTTCCAGCATATACTTCTACTCCTGCAACATGCGGAAATTCTGATGGTGCAATCACCGTGAATCCATCAGGTGGCGATGGTGGACCATACACTTATTCATGGGTTCCAAATGTATCCTCTGCAGCAACAGCTGCTAACCTTGTGGCTGGAACATACACCGTTACCGTAACAGATGGTAATGGATGCTCTGCCATAATTGTTATTCCTGTCAACAATATTGACGGGCCACTATTAACAGGCGTTTCTACAGAAGCTTCTTGCAACGGAACATGCGATGGAACGGCCACAGTAACAATTACTGGCGGATTAGCCCCATACTCCATCCTTTGGGACGACCCTGCAGGGCAAACTACAGGAACGGCAACTGGCCTTTGCGCGGGCTTAGTGAGCGCATCTATCACAGATGCGAATGGTTGCGTTACCGTAACGCAAGTAACCGTTACAGAGCCTACCGAAATCTCAGTTAGTTTGCCGTTGATTACCAATGCTTCTTGTGCTGAAGTGTGCGATGGAGCTGTGACCGTTGTAGCTTCTGGAGGAACGCTTCCATACACCGTTTCATGGTCACCTTCTGGAGGTAGTTTAGCCACGGCAACTGGACTTTGCGCTGGAGATTACACCGCTACTATCACAGATGCAAATGGTTGTACTGCTACTGTTTCTGTTACAATAGACGAACCTACTCCAATCGTAATAGCCACAACAACAGTTGATGCATCTTGCTTTGGTGTGTGTGATGGCGAAGCTTCTGCCAATGCCACTGGTGGTGCGGGAGGGTTCACTTACTTATGGGACGACCCTGCTGCTGCTACCTCTGCAAACGTGACTGGATTGTGTGCAGGAACATATACTGTTACTGCAACAGATGCTGCTGGTTGCACCAACACATCGCAGATAACGATAAGTGAACCAGCAGCTATTGTTATTACAGCCAGTGCTCAAGGCGTTAGTTGTACGGGAGATTGCGATGGTGAAGCCTATGCATCTGCTACTGGTGGAACAGGTCCTTATAGCTATCAGTGGACGGATTTGGCTGCTACTCAGAATGACACGGTTACAGATTTGTGCCCTGGCATTTACAATGTAATAGTAACGGATGCCAACGGTTGCACAAGTACAACTGCGGTTATCGTTACTGAACCTCTTCCATTAGTTGTTGCTGGTGTTGCCACAAACATTACCTGCGGAGGCGAATGCGATGGTATTGCCACAGCAATTGCGCAAGGAGGAACCTCTCCATATACCTACTTATGGAATGATGCTAATGCGCAAACAACAGCTGCCGCAGCGGGTCTGTGTGCTGGAACATACACGGTTGTAGTTACAGATGCCAATGGATGTACTGCAACAACTTCGGTAGACATCATTGAGCCACCAGTTTTGGACGCTACTGTTTCGGTAGTCAATCCAAGCTGCGGAGGGGAGTGTGACGGTTCTGCAACTGTTACAATAACAGGTGGAACAGCTCCTTATGCTATCCTTTGGTCAAACTTTGGTTTGGGTAGCTCCATTACCAACCTATGTGCTGGTCTTTATTCGGTAACCGTTACAGACGCTAACCTTTGTACGGTCACGGTTGACATTAATCTTACCGAGCCACCTGTTCTTAATGCAAACATCACCGCTACAAGTCAAATTCAATGTAGTGGAAGTTGTAACGGACAAGCTACCGTAACAGGTTCTGGTGGCACTCCGCCTTTCACCTATTTATGGGCTGATGGGCAAACTTCAGCAACAGCTACTGGTCTTTGCGAAGGCACCTATGATGTAACCATTACGGATGGAATTGGATGTACTGCAAATGCTTCTGTCACAATTAATGACGATAATGTGTTGGTGGCCACTGTGCCAATTTTCACTTCAGTAAGTTGCAATGGCGATTGCGATGGTACAGCTTCTGTATTCGCAACTGGCGGTGTAGGACCGTACCAGTATTTCTGGAACGACCAGTTTAATCAGACTACACAAGTGGTAGCAGGACTTTGCCCAGGCAATTACACTGTAACTGTGGTTGACGCCCAAGCACCTGCCTGTTCTACCCAAGCAACGGTTGTAATTACCGAGCCAGCCTTGTTAACATCAAGTGCTACGGCAGTTGATGAAACTTGCGGTGGCGCTTGTGATGGAACAGCAACTGCCATTCCAAATGGAGGAACACCGCCTTACACTTTCTTGTGGAACGACCCATCGAATCAGACTGGAGCTACAGCTACAGCATTGTGCGTTGGTACATACACCGTAACAGTTATTGATGCCAACGAATGCGTAACGCAAAGCAGTGTAACTGTACTCGGCCCTCCTGCCCTTGTTTCAAATGCTACTACCAGCGCTTCTACATGTAGCAACGTAGCCAACGGGTCTATCAATCTAACAGCAGCGGGTGGAGTAGGAACTTACAGTTTCCAATGGAATCCTACAGGAGCAACCACCGAAGATTTGAACAACGCTTTCTTTGGAACTTACGCGGTAACCATTACAGACGCTACTGGATGTTCAATTGTTGATTCCTACAGTATCGGAACTTTGGTAAACATTGAAGCCCAAGCAGGTGACGACCTCAATCTTTGTGTTGGAAGTTCACTTACCCTAAATGGAGCTGGTGGCGGCACTTACCAATGGTCGCCAGCTGAGTCGCTAAGCGATGCTACCGCTGCCAACCCTACGGCCAATCCAATTGTGAATACTACTTATTTGCTTACAGTAAGCATTGGAAATTGTGTGGATACCGATTCAGTACTGGTTACCATGTATAATGTGCCTCCAGTAGATGGTGGAGAGGATGTAACCATTCCAACAGGCGGAACTATAGGATTGAATGCGCTTGGGGTAGTAACCGAGTGGACATACACTTGGACTCCTGGCGATGCGCTTAGCGACTCTACTATTACCAACCCGTTTGCATCTCCGCTTGAAACAACTATGTATTACGTTACTGTAACCGATGAGAATGGCTGTACCAATATGGATAGCGTGCTGGTGGAGGTGGTGCCAGGAATCAAATTCCCTGATGGCGTTACTCCAAATGGTGACGGTATAAACGATACGTGGATTATCGACAACATCGAATTGTTTAGTGATGCTGTAGTAGAGATTTACAACCGTTGGGGACAAATGCTATGGCAATCTGCCGAAGGCTATCCTATTCCATGGGATGGACGCTATGATGGCAACGACCTGCCTGTAGGCACTTACTATTACGTGATTCGCTCTGAAAACTTTGAGCAGCCATTTACTGGACCTATAACAATCGTTCGATAATGAAAAGTCCTTCCTTGCCAACAGCGATTGGCAAGGAAGGCCAATTTTCCACAAGCGATGACATTCAATAAAAAACACATGAAAAGACTACTATACATTTCAATTCTAGTTCTTGGTGCAGGAACAATGGCGTGGGCACAGCAGATTCCTCAATACAGCCAGTATATGATGAACGACTATGTGATGAATCCTGCCGTATCGGGTAAAAACGATTATTGGGAGGTAAAATCGAACAATCGCCTGAATTGGATTGGCATTACCGATGCACCGCGCACGTTTATTCTTTCGGCACAAGGTCCGTTTAGAAGGTACAACATGGGCATGGGAGTCACCATATTTTCTGACGTAACAGGACCAACAAGCAGAACTGGTGCGCATATTTCTTATGCATATCAACTCAAATTATCGAGTAAACTTCGCTTGGGTATGGGTTTGAGTATTGGCGTTCTTCAGTTTCGTATTGATGGAACCAAGGTTGACTTGTATCAAAGTGGCGACCCAGCATTTCCAAATGCGGTGATGTCTGCCGTTACTGCCGATGCTACGTTTGGTGTCAATCTTTACCATAAAAACTTTAATGTAGGCTTCTCTGCTCCACAAATTATTGGCAATAACCTAGGTTTCGATTCAGGGCAAGGCGATGGAACAAGCACGTTATCGCGGCACTTTATGCTGATGGGTTCCTACACCTTTCATGTTGGAAGTTTTGGAATCATGCCAAATGTGTTGTTGAAGTATGTGACTCCAGTACCACCGCAATTTGATGCTGGTGTGCGTTTTGATTACCGCGACCAGTTTTGGATTGGTGCTTCCTACCGCCATGATGATGCAGTATCGTTTATGGCAGGATTGCTTTACAAAGATTTCTTGGTGTTTGGCTATAGCTACGATATGAGCACGTCAAACCTTAGAAACTACTCTGATGGTAGCCACGAAGTGATGATTGGTGTGCGTTTCCGTCCGTGGAAAAAGAAAGCGGCTGCCGATGCAGCAGCTGGGGTCAACGGAACTTTAGAAACCGCTCCTACTGAATAAGGCGATTGCGTTAAGCTTATATAGGTTTAGTCTCAGCGCAACATCTTAAACCAACCCGTTATGCGCAGCTTTATATCTATTCTTATCCTTTCCGTTTCATTTTGCAAAGGAGCAATTGGGCAGAGCTTTACGGAGCAAGCGGATGTGTTTTTTCATGCGCATGTAAAAAATGGAATGGTAGACTATGCCGCAATAAAAGCCAGTCCTGCTAAGCTGAATGCTTTGGTAACGGTCATTAATAAAAGCGAACCGCTTGAAGGCAATGCCGAGAAAGCATTTTTAATCAATGCCTACAATATTCTGGTAATTCAGAGTGTGGTTGAGCAGTATCCAATAGAAGAACCACTAAAAGTTGCTGGATTCTTTGACAAAAATATGCATGGTGTGTGTGGTCAAAAAACAACTCTAAATCAGTTGGAAAAGGAAATACTCTACAAGAAATTTCCTGATGCTCGGTTGCATTTTGCACTGGTTTGCGCAGCCAAAGGATGTCCAAAACTTGCTTCGTTTGCCTATAATGGTGCTGAATTAGAGAAACAATTGGAAGAGCAAACTCGCGCTGCGATTAACGATGCATCGTTTGTTCGTTTGGGAAAAGGAAGCATGCAGATTTCGCAACTCTTTGAGTGGTATGCCAAAGATTTTGGTGGTGAGGAAAAGACCGCCAATTTCATAAGCAAGTATCACGCTGAATCGAAATCTGTGCCCAGTAAGTTCACATTCTACACCTACGATTGGACCCTAAACGGGAAATAGTATTTTGTCTGTACTAAAGAAGCTTGCTGGTCAAACGGCTATGTATGGCCTCAGTTCAATTCTGGGGAGGTTTCTTAATTATCTCTTAGTTCCGCTTCACACGTTTGTTTTTTTACCGCAGCAGTTTGGTGTAATTACCGAGATGTATGCTTATGTGGCATTTCTTATAGTGATGCTTACATACGGCATGGAAACGGCTTTCTTTCGTTTCTCTGCCAGCAAAGAGTACCATCCATCCTCTGTATTCAGCACTGTGTTGGCGTCACTTTCTTTAACCACGGCTTTATTCATTCTAGCGGCTATAGTTTTTGCGCAGCCCATTGCCAATTGGTTGCTGTATCCCAACAATCAAGAGTATGTGGTATGGTTTGCAATTATTGTAGGGCTAGATGCCCTTTCAAGCATTCCGTTGGCGAAGCTGCGCGAGCAGAATAAGGCCAAACTGTTTGTGGCTGTTAATCTTATCGGTGTGCTGGTATTTATTGGCCTCAACATGTTCTTCTTGGGCTATTGCCTTCCCATTGTGGCCAATGGAGACAGCAATTGGCTTACAGATACCTTCTATGACCATCAAACAGGTGTAGGCTACGTGTTTATTGCCAATATGATTGCAAGCGGAGTTAAATTTCTGCTGTTGGTACCCACCATGCTGCGCGATAGGGCAAAACCCAATTGGGCGTTGCTGCGCTTGATGCTTCTATATGCTGCGCCATTGCTTGTGGCAGGTTTGGCTGGAATGATTAACGAAACGTTGGACCGTATTTTACTGAAACGGATACTGTATCCCACGCTTGGTGAAGTGGCTACCATGAGCACGCTTGGCATTTATGGCGCGTGTTATAAAATTAGTATTGTAATTACCCTGATGATACAGGCGTTTCGCTATGCAGCCGAGCCCTTCTTTTTTGCCCAACACAAGCAAGAGGGAAGCCAGCAGTTGTATGCCAAGGTGATGACGTGGTTTGTGTGGGTGCTTGCGGGCACCTTTCTTTTTGTGATGTTGTATATAAATGTGTTCCGTTATTTTATTCCAAATAAAGCCTACTGGGCGGGGCTGCAAGTGGTGCCAATCTTGCTGTTGGCCAACATCTTTTTGGGGATGTACTACAATCAATCGGTGTGGTATAAGCTTACGGGTAAAACAAGCTATGGGGCGGCCATAGCCCTATTTGGAGCGATGATTACGCTTGGTGTGAACGTGGCCTTTATCCCAACGTATGGATATATGGCTTCGGCTTGGGCCACGCTTATTTGCTATGCGAGCATGATGGCGGTGTCGTATGTGCTTGGGCGCAAGTATTACCCTGTGCCTTATGCGGTGGGAAAATTGACCGTATTTATTGGAGGTGCGGTTGCGCTGTGGTGGATTAGCGTTTTGCTAAACGTAAGTGCCAGCCCGTATGCGCTCGCCATCAACATTGTGTTTTTGGTGGCTTATTTGGCTATTTCTGTGCCTTTGCTGCGCGAGAAAGCTCACTAAAAAGAATGAATTTTTATTTAAATGCAATAAAAAACCCCGAACAGTAAAACTGTCGGGGTTTCTAATGTTGTTGACCCACTAGGGCTCGAACCTAGACTCTTCTGGACCAAAACCAGACGTGTTGCCAGTTACACCATGGGTCAGTAACGGGCGGCAAAAGTAAAAAGTTTTCACAATAGGTGAAACATCTTTTTTGCTTTGCGATGCAAGTTTATTCTCGAAGCGATTTGAAAGATGTTTAATCGTGCATAAACCGCAAAATTCCGAGCACATATGGAAGAAAAAGGAACTCACTTTCTTCGATGTTCTACCCACTTTACTTCAAAATTCAACTTGTCTCCTATTTTGGTTATCCTACCTTTGTCATTCACAGAAGCATTATCGCATGAATATATTGCTGCTTGGCTCTGGAGGTAGGGAACATGCCTTTGCTTGGAAACTGGCCCAAAGTCCGCGCCTCACCAAACTTTATATTGCACCCGGCAATGCTGGCACGCAAAACGTAGGAACCAACGTAGCCCTCGACCCGCTCGATTTTGCAGCGCTTCGTCAGTTTGTGTTGCAAAACGGAATCGCCCTAGTAGTTGTAGGTCCCGAAGCTCCATTGGTTGCTGGTATAAGCGATTATTTTAAAGCCGATGCTACCTTACGCTACATTCCGGTAATTGGCCCATCACGGGCTGGTGCATTGCTTGAAGGAAGCAAAGATTTTAGCAAAGAATTCATGATTCGTCATGGAATTCCCACGGCTCAATACCACAGTTTTACGGAAGAAACTCTAGCAGAAGGGCTTCAATTTCTCGAAACCCTCGAAGCGCCTTATGTGCTAAAAGCAGATGGATTGGCTCAAGGAAAAGGGGTACTAATTTGCGATGAGTTGGTGGAAGCCCGCATTGAGCTCACATCAATGCTTGTGGGGCAAAAATTTGGGGAAGCCTCCAAAAAAGTGGTGATTGAAGAGTTTTTGCGTGGTATCGAACTATCTGTTTTTGTGCTTACCGATGGTAAAAACTACAAAATTCTTCCTTCAGCTAAAGACTACAAACGCATTGGCGAAGGAGATACAGGTCTAAACACGGGTGGAATGGGTGCTGTGTCGCCTGTGCCATTTGCAGACGAAGCATTTATTGCCAAAGTGGAAGAACGCGTAGTGAAGCCAACCATTGCTGGACTGGCTAAGGAGGGGATTGACTATATTGGTTTCATTTTTATTGGACTGATGAATGTGAATGGAATTCCACAAGTGATTGAATACAATGTGCGCATGGGTGACCCAGAAACGGAGGTTGTTGTTCCTCGCATTCAAAGCGATTTGCTCGAATTATTTGAAGCCGTAGGTGATCAAACCCTTGACACCATCACCTTGAAAATAGACCCACGAACCGCGTGCACGGTTATGTTAGTAGCCGATGGTTATCCTGGTAATTATGAGAAAGGACACGTAATAACTGGACTTGAAAATGTGGAGGGCAGTGTAGCGTTTCATGCAGGAACCACAACAGACTCCCTTGGAAATGTGGTAACCAACGGAGGTAGAATTATGGCGGTAACATCCATTGCCGATACATTGGATGATGCTTTGGAGTTGTCGTTCGCAAATGCCGAACGCATTACGTACGAAGGTCGCTACTATAGGGCAGACATAGGTTCCGACCTCCGCGAATTGTTGCTATCGAAATAGCAACAACAAATTAACGATTTGGAACCTCGCTTTTCTCGGATTTCATCAATTGAAACGTCCAATAGACAATCGCAGCGAAAATAATTCCGATGAGTATTTTATTCATTACGCCACTTCCTGCCTCTAAAAGGCCAAAAGTCCATTGAAAAAAATCTGCTATCGGTGCAAGGATGTCCTGAAGATTCATGATGCTGCTAATTTGGTTGCAAATATATTGAAGGAATTCAGGTGGTGCGCAAAAGCTTGGCATCTTTGCACTATTCACCTCAAAGACGTGAACTAACCTATGCTTACACGCATCTTAAAGGACAATGGATTGCTTTCACTGCTTCTGGTGGTGCTTGCTTGTCTTGCATTTGTGGGGTTTCGCGCAAATCTTCTCCGTTTAGAAAGCTCTTCCCCTAGCCCGTTGGCGTTGCATTGGGCTTTTTCGTGGTTTGAACCTTGGCCTTGGACCAAATTTGTATTAAGCAGCTTGCTTTTAATCTTTTCAGGCTTTTTATCGCGGGCTATTGGAATACGCTTCAAGCTGCTAAACTCTAAAGGTTGGCTACCTGTGTTGATAATGGTGGGTATTGCGATGCTATTTCCGCAATTGCTTATTCGTCCTGATGTTCTATTGGCTATTGTACTGGGTCAAGTGATGGTGTTTCTCATCCTTTCTACCTACAAGCAAGATAAAGTGCTGAATACCTTGTTTCACATGGGCATGCTTAGTGGATTGGTAGCGTTGCTTTATGGCCAAGGGGCAATGTTGCTTGCGGTGGTATTCTTTAGCATCTTCATTCTGCGGCCAGGTGCATGGCGCGAAGTGGTGATGCCGCTAGCTGGTGCTGCAATGATGCTGGTTTTTTTATTACTAGTAGTGCTTTGGCAAGCCAATCCATTGCTGGCGTTGCAACATATTTTCCAATCGGCATGGGTAATTCCAACAGTGCCACAACTGCCGCATGTTGGCCATATTATAATGCTGGTAATGCTCGGATTTTCTTTACCTTCCATATTGCAAGAAATGGCTTCTGGAGCGGTGCTTACCCGCAATGGAATGCTTATTCTAGTATCTCAGATTGCCACAGCGCTGGTAGCGGCTTTGATATTCCGCATTGGTTGGGCAGAAACTGCCGCTTGGTCAGCTTTTCCAATTGCGCTACTTATTTCTGCAATGATTGAGAAAGTGAAGGTTTGGTGGTGGTCTGACCTGCTAATTATTGCCCTACTTGTGGCACCTTGTATAGGCTACGCGCCATAACCCAAAACCGAACGCAGGCGATTAAGCACAGCATGCGCTGTTGGCCGTGCTTTTGCTGCGCCAAGTTGAAGTTGACGTTCTATTTCATCCGGATGCGCCATAAGGGCATCAAATCGAAGCCGTTCTTCTTTGAAATTCTCTAGGATGCACTCAAACAAAGCTTGTTTGGCATGGCCATAGCCAAAGCCACCCGCAAGGTATTTCGCCCGCAAATCTGCTACCTGCTGCGCTGAGCCCAACAACTGATATAGCGCAAACACATTGCATGTGTCTGGGTTTTTTGGCTCTTCGAGAGGAGTGCTATCGGTTACAATTTCCTTCACCTGTTTCAGAAGCAATTTCTCGGGCAAAAACACATCGATAACATTGCCATAAGACTTACTCATCTTCCGTCCATCGGTGCCCGGTATTACCATCATCCTCTCATTTATTCGCGATTCTGGAATAACGAAAAGCTCTTGTTGGTAATAATTGTTTACCGCTCGCGCCATATCGCGAGTCATTTCCAAATGCTGTTTTTGGTCCTTCCCAACTGGAACAATTTCGGCATCGTACATCAAAATATCGCAAGCCATAAGCACTGGATACACGAATAGACCGGCATTCACATCGGCCAAATTTTTCTGTTTATCCTTGAACGAATGTGCATTGGCCAACATTGGAAACGGAGCAAAACAGCTCAGATACCACGTTAACTCACACACTTCTGGAATATCCGATTGACGATAGAACACCGTTTTCTCGGTGTCTAATCCACAAGCCAACCAAGCTGCTGCGGTGGCGAGCACATTTTCCTTGCGCTGCTGACCATTTTTAATGGTGGTAAGCGAGTGGAGGTCTGCAATAAATAGAAATGACTCATTTCCAGAGGTGTTCGCCAATTGAATAGCTGGACGAATGGCGCCAAGAATATTGCCCAAATGTTGCCTTCCTGAACTCTGAATTCCTGTGAGTATTCGTGCCATTGCTATTGATTTGGATGGGTCGGCAAAAGTATGGATTAACGAAGTGTAGACTATGGAAGCGTCTGTTGATTATAGCCTAAGAGAAATTTCTCGTTCAGCATCTTATCTCGCTCACTAGGTATGAAGAACGTAAGCCGAAGCATGGTTACCCTAAAATCTTTGCAGACAATCACGGAATCTGGTAAAAGCTGGGCCGATTCTAGTTCAGTCTTTCCTTCTAAATCTGTGAAAACCCAAGTTTGCCCTTGTGCAATGCGTTGTTCTACGGAAGATGGTTCTGACAACCAAGGCACTGCTCGCTGGCTGTAATAATCTAGCGCGTGACCACCAATGCGATACGACACAAATTGCTCAGATGGAATGCTGTTTTCGATAGCGAATTTTCCTGCGGAAGTGTTGCTTTGATAAGACAATAAGGTTGGGTAAAAATGGGCGCTCAACATAAAATTGACCGCAATCATAGTAACCACAGTTCCTACAATCAGCTTTTTTTCTACTGGGATTTTTCCTTTCCAAACAAAAACGAAGAATCCGAATAACGCAATAATCACTATCCACAAGAGTAGATTGTGCAAGGGAAAGGATGCAGTACAAAACACCACCAATGCGAGCCAAATCAGCATCAAAACAACTCCATGAAAGCGAAAGAGACCCGACTGAAATCGCGTATTTCCTAAACTTGAAAAGGTGGTTTGAATATAACTGGCCGTAATAATTGCCGCAAGTGAAAACACTATAAATATGTAGTGCGGCAATTTGTAGGCCGAGAGCGACATGCCCAAAAACACTAGTACGAAACCTCCAAAAGTGATGGCTTCCTCATTTTTTGAAAGAAAAAATCGAGCGTTAAAGAGTGCTTTTGTTTGACTTGCCAAGCCAAGAATTAAGAATAAACTCCACGGCAAAAACGCCCAAATCACTGTATGAACAAAAAACAAGGGCGCACTAGGTTGAGGCGTTTTTTGGCTGTTTACAAATGGATTATCGCCCGTGAGTCTTCCAAAACTCTGGTCCCACAAAAAGAACCGCACACCCGAAACTCCCTTTTCGGGATGTGCATCAAACTGCTGATACAACCCCCAAAGCATTGGAGAAATGAGCACTGCCACAACTAGTACCATCACAATCCATTGCCATTTGAAGATATTTTTCCATTCGCGTCTCAAAACGAAGTGGGCACCCAAAGCCAATCCCGGAGCCATAATTCCAATGGGACCTTTGGCAAGCATTCCCGCAGCTATGCCAAGGCTTGCAGCCGCCAGCCAAATCCATTTTCCATACTTTACGAAAACAACACAACTCCAAATGGAGAATATTATTGCACCCGTCAGAATGGTATCGGTTCGAACATCATTGGTGGTAAGAAACATGGCTTGGCAAGAAGCAAAAATCAATGCCGCAAGAACTCCTGTTTGCTCTGTATACAAGAGTTTACCAAGCTTGTAGGTGGAAAAAATGCCAAGCAACGCAAACAATAGCGATGGCAATTTGAAGGCCACATTGGAGATGCCAAAAACCTTAAACGACAAAGCTGACAACCAAAACAACAGTGGCGGTTTGTCCAAATAATCCACATAGCGATTAGTTACGTGCAAATATTCGCCACGCTCCAGCATTTCTCGGGCTATGGATGCATATTGCGCTGCATCAATTTCCATGACATCAACAAATGCGCTGATGCTATAGACTGCTACAATTGCAGCGAGTAAACCAATGGACTGGATTCGTGATATCAAACCGTATTTTGAGAACGCATAGATACATAGAACAGGGTCGAGAAACAGAATTGAATTGCGAATTTGTGAAGAATGAAAGGCAACGCAACCCACTGCTTACCTTTACCGCATGATGGAAGAAAGCACACGCCAAAAAAAAGTGGCACGAATTATTCAGCAAGACTTGGCTATTTATTTCCAACGCAATGCTGGTCTATTTGCCAAAGGTGGCATGCTCACAGTGACCCAAGTGCATATTAGTCCCGACCTTGGATTGGCCAAGGTATTTCTCAGCATTTTTGCTGTAGCAGACAAACAGGCCACCCTCAAAGTGGTGAAAACCCATACCAAAGAAATACGCAAATACTTAGGCGATCAGGTGCGGTATCAATTACGCATTGTGCCAGAGCTTAGTTTCCATTTAGATGATTCGCTTGACCATATTGAGCGTATTGAAGACCTTATTAAAGGAGGATAATTAGCCCAGCTAATCCCCGTTGAACCTTCCCCTTCATATAGCTAAACGCTACCTCTTCTCCAAGAAGTCGCACAACGCTATCAATATCATTTCTGCCATTTCAGTAGGTGGTGTGGCGGTGGTTACTGCCGCAATGATTATTGTGCTATCCGTTTTCAACGGGTTTGAAGGGTTGGTAATTGCCCTTTACGATATTTCGGAACCTCCCGTGCGCATTACTCCAGCTTTGGGAAAAACCATTGCGCTTGATACGCTTCCCTTGACAAAAATTATGGGTATTGAAGGCGTTAGCGCAACGGTTGACGTGTTGGAGGAAAGCTGTTTGCTGCGTTACCGCGACAAGCAATACTTTGCCCAAATTAAAGGTGTTTCGGAAAATTACATAGCCGAGTCAGGCATTGCCAATAAGCTTTCGGATGGTGAGGCGATATTGCAATCGCAAGGCTCGCCAAGGATGATGATGGGCGCGGGCGTAGCGTTTTATTTAGAAGCAGGAATCAACGACCCCGTGAACCCAATTGAGGTATATGTACCACGCAGAGGAATGCGTGGTTCTATAGACCCAAGCAAAGCATTTCAGCTGCAACAAGTGTTTCCTTCGGGCATTTTTTCCATACAACAAGATTTCGACCTCGGCTATGTAATCGCCCCTATTGCGCTAACACGAAAGCTGTTGAATCATGATAATGTGGTCTCTTCCATAGAAGTGTATCTCAATCCTGAAGCTAATATGGCTGATGTGCGCGACCAAATTTCTTCCTTGCTCGGAAACCATTATGTGGTAAAAGATCGCTATCAGCAAAACGAGTTGCTCTACAAGATAATGAAGAGCGAGAAATGGGCGGTGTTTCTAATTCTAGCCTTCATTATGATGATTTCTATTTTCAACGTAATTGGTTCGCTCACCATGCTCATTCTCGACAAGAAAAAGGACGTCAACATTTTGCGCAGTATGGGCGCAAACGAGCAGTTGGTTCGAAGAATTTTTATTTTGGAAGGCCTATTTATTTCCATGTCGGGAGCTTTGGCGGGAATGGTGCTCGGGCTTCTAGTCTGCTGGGCACAAATCACATTTGGTTTTATACCGCTAAGTTCATCGGGCAACTATATAATTCAAGCATATCCCTTAGAAGTGCAGCCCTTGGATGTGGTGTATGTGATGCTTACGGTTTTCTCTATTGGGCTGTTAGCTGCTTGGCTACCGGTGGCTAAAGTGATACGGCCTGCAAAGCAGCTTCGGATAGTGCGAGATTAACCTGAACCCTTCTTCACATTCATTGTTCTTAAAGGCAGACGTAAGTTTGCAATCTGAAGAAGCATGGACATCACAGACGTGATAGAATTACAAGGCATCATGGATAAGTACGAAGCTTGGCCCACAGCAGCGCAAAAGCGTCCTTTTCTTATAGCTGGTCCGTGTAGTGCCGAAACTGAAGAACAGGTACTGCAAACAGCCCATCAACTCAAAGCGTTGGGTGCAGATGTGTTTCGTTCTGGAATTTGGAAACCGCGCACTCGACCTGGCACGTTCGAAGGTATTGGCAGCATTGGGTTGCAATGGCTCAATCGTGTGCAGCGCGAAACCGGATTGCCCGTAACTATTGAAGTTGCCAACGCCCGCCATGTAGACGAAGCGCTGAAAGCAGGTATCGATATTCTTTGGATTGGGGCCCGCACTACCGCAAATCCGTTTGCAGTGCAAGAAATTGCCGATGCATTGGTTGGAGTTGATATTCCTGTACTGGTAAAAAACCCAGTTAATCCAGATGTAGCGCTCTGGATTGGCGCAGTAGAACGTGTGGCTGCTAGCGGCATTTCGCGCCTTGGGGCCGTCCATCGAGGGGTGTCGCAATACGGCCATAGCATATACCGCAATAGGCCCGAATGGCAAATGGCCATAGAGTTTCGCAAACATATGCCGCAGTTGCTCTTCATTAACGACCCAAGCCACATTGCTGGCAACCGCGATTTGGTTGCATCGGTAGCACAAATGGCTATGGATTTGAAGTTTGATGGGCTGATGATTGAAACGCATATCACTCCAGATGTAGCTTGGAGTGATAGCAAACAACAGGTTACCCCTCTGCAGTTAGACGACATTATTTGCAAACTCGTGGTGCGCGATGAAGTGCCCGAAGGCGTGGAGCTAAAAAGCGTTGAAGATTTCCGCTCGGCCATCAACGAAATAGACGACCAATTGCTCGAAATGCTTAGCTACCGTATGAAAGTGGTGGATGATATTGCCAATTTCAAGAAGCAATTCAACATGACCATTTTTCAGGAAGGAAGATGGAACGAACTGATGGCGCGACATTTAGAAAAGGCTGGACCTACTGGCTTAAGCGAAGAATTTATCGTCCAACTCTTCCGCGCCATTCACCAAGAAAGTATCAACAAACAGACGGGAATTTTGAATTCTTGAGTTGAAAAACTCAATCCTTCCCGCTTATCCTTCCGTCAAATTCCCTGTTTGGGCCTTCGCCAAAAAGGATAAAGTGAAATTGCTCGGCAGTAAGGGCGTCTTCAACCTTGTGTTTGCCAATGCGTGTTCTGCGCAGGCTTTGGAGGTAGCCCCCACAACCCAACTCCTGACCCAAATCGTGGGCCAATGAGCGAATATAGGTTCCTTTGGAACAGGTGACATCAAAATCCACTTCCAAGCCTCCTTCCACGTTGCGCACCTCATTAACCAAAAAAGCCCCAATAGTGATACGATTGGCTTTCAACTCCTTGGCTTCTCCTTTACGGGCTAGGTCATAGCTGCGTTCGCCTTCCACCATTTTGGCGGAGAAAACAGGCGGTATTTGGTCTATCGCTCCTTCAAACGTTTTTGCTGCTGTAACAATTGCTGATTCGGTAATGCCCTCGGTGCTAAACGTAACGTCAACCTGTGTTTCCATATCGTAGCTGGGCCGTTTGGCTCCAAGAAAAATAGTCCCAGTATATTGCTTTTCCGCTGCTTGAATGGCTTCAATCGTACGCGTCAATTTGCCAGTGCATAACACCAAAAGCCCCGTGGCCAATGGATCAAGAGTGCCTGCATGGCCAACTTTTATGTTGCGCTGATTGATGTTTCTGCGAATCATGCCGCGCACGCGGTTCACCATTTGAAACGAGGTCCAACCACTAGGCTTATCGAACAGAAGTGTTTCGCCTTCCAGAAAATTGAATGGAGATGAGGACATCGTGATTTAAAATACGGTTACAACACGCGGAGGTCGTAACCCATAGCTAATAACATAAGAATGCCCGCTCCAAGCACTATGCGATACCAACCAAATACCTTAAATCCATACTTGGTGAGGAAACTGATGAAGAACTTGATGGCTGCCAATGCCACTAAAAACGCTACAACATTTCCAAAAACAAGGATGCTCACATCATCCATTGAAATCTCCTTATAGCCTTTCAGCAGTTTATAGGATGCTGCGGCAAACATGGTAGGCACTGCGAGGAAAAACGAGAACTCGGCAGCGGTTTTGCGGTCGTATTTCAACGCCATACCGCCAATAATGCTTGCCGCAGAGCGCGAAACCCCGGGAATCATTGCCAAGCATTGAAACAAACCAATGAGGAAACCATTCTTATAGGTTATCTCCTTGGGTTCCCCTTGGTTGAAAATCTTATCTACAAAAAGCAGAAAAATGCCCCCGACCAATAGTGAAACAGCCACCACGGTAACGCTTTCGAGCATGGCATCGATGTAGTCGTTGAGCAAAAACCCTAGCACAGCAGCTGGAATAAACGCCACACCCAGTTTGAAGTAAAAATCGAGCGATTGGAAGAAGCGTTTCCAGTATAAAACAACCACCGATAAGATAGCTCCAAACTGGATATTGACTTCAAAAATCTTTACAAAGTCCTCTCCGTTAATCCCCAAAAGGGCCGAAGCGATTATCATGTGGCCTGTGGAAGAAACAGGCAAAAACTCCGTAATCCCTTCTACAATAGCGAGGATAAGCGCATCAATCCAATTCATACCTTACTTGCTCTTCGACTTATAAAGAATGGCGGCTACCTCAATGGCAAAGCCAAACAGAATAACCAACGGAGCTACCACCAATCTACGGGTATCAAAAATCTCTTCGCTAAACACATTTGGGTCTTGCGAACCTCCACCCGAAATAAGCACATAGCCAATGGCAAGCACAGCCAATCCTATAATCATCAAGATATAGTTCTCTTTTCCGAAGGTGAATGTGGGGGCAGAAGTGGTGGATTTGTCAAGTGCCATGATATCGGTGGGTTTTGGGTTTAATGATTAGTAATACAACTCATCTACACTTAGTCGCAAGTATTTGCGCACTGCAAACGAGGTGGACAAGAAGGAAATGAACAAGCCAAGGAAAAGCACTGCTCCGAATAGGATTCCTACAATTTTTACGTTTCCAAGTCCAAAAAGCTCGGGTACTTGACTATTGGCCATGTAGATAACCACTGCCAAAAGCACATTGGCCACCAACGCTCCAGCCACTCCACGTAGCACACCTTCAACCACAAAAGGATTACGAATAAATGCTTGTGTAGCGCCCACTAGCTTCATGCTATTGATAAGAAACCGCTTAGAATAGACCGCCAATCGGATATTGTTGTTGATAAGCGACACTGCAATAAGCGATAGCAACAAACAAAATACTCCGATAATAATGCCCGCTTTGCGCACATGCTTGTTTATCACTCGAATCAAATCTACTGGGTAATCAATTTCATGAATGAACTCGTTTTTCAGTAACTCCGATTGAATATTAATTATGCCATCGGCATCGGCAAATTCGCTTTTCACTCGAACATCAATCGAACGCTTTAGTGGATTGTAACCCATAAATCCCATAAAGTCTTCTCCTAATGCTTCTTTTAAGTATTCGGCTGCTTCCTCTTTGCTCACAAATTTTGTGCTCTTCACAAAGTCAGACGCGTCCAAAAATTTCTGGAACTGCAGGATGTCGGCCTCCTTGGCATCATCTTTTAAATAGATGGTAAACCCAATATTTTCCTTCACATGCGTGGAAAGGGCATCGGCATACAACATTACCAAGCCCAGCAATCCCAACATGAACAACACCAGCGAAATGCTGACAACTGCTGTTAAGTTGCTGCTCCAAATTTTTCTGCGATGTGCTTTTTCTTCTGCTGTAGCCATGGTTTCTAGGGCGCTAAAGTAAGATATTTAGAAGGCTAAGAACTGCCAAAAAACCTGAAAACTGGCATAGAGGTTCATTACCTTCGCATCCTTCCAAAATAGACCCATCATGCAGTACGACCCGAAGGAAATTGACAAGAAATGGCAAGCAAAATGGGCTAACGACAAGCCTTTTGCGGCTAACGACAACAGCTCGAAACCAAAGTATTATGTACTCGACATGTTTCCCTATCCTTCTGGTGCTGGGTTGCATGTGGGCCATCCGCTGGGGTATATCGCTTCTGATATCGTGTCGCGTTACAAGCGTTTGAAGGGGTTCAATGTGCTGCACCCGATGGGCTACGACAGTTTTGGACTACCTGCCGAGCAATATGCCATTCAAACAGGACAGCATCCGGCCAAGACCACCGAGGAGAATATTGCCACTTACCGCAGGCAGATGGACAGCATTGGTTTCAGTTTCGACTGGGACCGCGAGGTGCGCACGTCCGACCCATCATACTATAAATGGACGCAGTGGATATTCCTAAAGCTTTATGATGCGTGGTATTGTAAAAATACAGATGAGGCGAGGCCAATCGCACTGTTGGTTGAAGAATTCAAAACGCATGGCAACGCGAATGTGAACGCCCATTGCGATGAAACGCCCGTTTTTACTGCCGAAGAATGGAACGGTTGGAACGAGGCAACGCAGCAAACCACTTTGCTCAACTATCGCATTGCTTATTTGAGTGATGCCTATGTGAATTGGTGTCCAGCATTGGGCACTGTGCTGGCCAACGATGAGGTGAAAGATGGATTTAGCGAACGCGGAGGCCATCCTGTAGAGCGCAAGCTAATGAAGCAATGGAGCATGCGTATTACTGCATATGCTCAACGCTTGTTGGATGGTTTGGACGATTTGGATTGGAGCGAAAGCCTAAAAGAACAGCAACGAAATTGGATAGGACGAAGTGAGGGAGCCTTGCTGAAATTTCAAGTAAAAAGTCATAGCGCACAGGTCGAAGTATTCACCACGCGCCCCGATACCATCTTCGGAGTTTCCTTTCTAACGCTTGCACCAGAACACGAACTGGTTTCGCAAATAACCACGGCTGAACAACAGGAAACGATTTCGGCCTACATAATCAAAGCCAAATCGCGCTCGGACCGCGACCGCATGTCCGATGTGAAAACCGTGAGTGGCGCATTTACTGGCGCTTATGCCGAGCATCCTTTTACAGGCGCTCCTATTCCAATTTGGATTGGCGATTATGTGTTGGCCGGCTATGGCACAGGCGCGGTGATGGCAGTACCCAGTGGCGACCAACGCGATTGGAACTTCGCCACGCATTTCGGACTGCCCATTCCGTCAGTTATTGCAGGTTCAGATTTGACACAGGGCGCAAACGAAAGCAAAGATGGTGTGTTGGAAAACTCTGATTTCCTCAACGGCCTCAAGGTGAAAGACGCTATAAAACTTGCCATACAAAAAGTGGTGGAGCAAGGCATTGGCAAAGGCAACATCAACTACCGCTTGCGCGATGCCGTGTTTGGACGGCAACGCTACTGGGGCGAACCCATCCCGATTTACTACAAAGACGGCATTCCCTACCCCATCAAAGAAGAACATTTGCCCGTGGTTCTTCCTGAAATAAACGAATACCTACCCACCGAAACAGGCGAACCACCCTTGGGAAGAGCTAAAGGATGGGGATACGACCCACAGCGTGGTGTGGTTAACTCCCCTCTCCTTGGGAGAGGGGTTGGGGGAGAGGTATTCCCAATAGAACTGAGCACCATGCCCGGTTGGGCAGGAAGCAGCTGGTATTTTTTGCGCTACATGGACCCCAAAAACACCGATACCTTTGCCACTAAAGATGCGGTGAACTACTGGCAAAACATAGACCTCTATGTGGGCGGTTCGGAGCACGCCACAGGCCACCTACTCTATGTGCGGTTCTGGACCAAGTTCCTCAAAGACCTTGGCTACTTGCCCTTTGATGAACCCGCGAAAAAACTGGTGAATCAGGGGATGATTCAGGGGAGGAGTAGTTTTGTTTATCGGAATAAACAATCAGGAGCCTTTATCTCCAAAGGATTATCTTACATGTATGATGTGTCATCATTTCATGTGGATGTAAATGTGGTTGAGAATGACGTTCTGAACCTGAACGGATTCCGGAAGTCCCGCGAAGAATACAATGGAGCAGAGTTCATTCTAGAAGACGGGAAGTATATCTGCGGCTGGGAAGTCGAAAAAATGTCCAAGTCCAAGTGGAACGTGGTGAACCCTGATGATATCATTTCGAAATATGGTGCCGACACACTGCGTCTCTACGAAATGTTCCTCGGGCCGTTGGAAGATGCCAAACCGTGGAACACCAACGGCATTGAGGGCACGTATCGTTTCTTACGCAAGTTTTGGAATTTGTTTTTAGTGGATGGACAGTTCAGCGTTTCAAGCGAAGCGCCATCAAAACCCGAACTAAAAGCGCTGCACGCCACCATCAGAAAAATTGAGGACGACATTGAAAAGCTATCCCTCAACACGTCCATTAGCCAGTTTATGATTTGTGTGAACGAGCTTACGGAATTGAAGTGCAACAAGCGCGCAATTCTAGAACCGCTCACTATTGTGCTATCCAGTTTCGCTCCGCACATAGCCGAAGAACTTTGGGAACAGCTGGGAAATACCACCAGCATCTCCTATGCCAGCTATCCAAAGTTTGAGGCCGCACACTTGGTGGAAGACAGCTTTAGCTATCCCATCAGTTTCAATGGCAAAACCAAAATGAACTTGGAACTGAGCACTTCGCTATCGGCTGCCGAGGTAGAAGCCATTGTTTTGGCCAATGCCGATGTAATCCAACGCTTGGAGGGCGCCACACCCAAAAAGGTAATCGTGGTGGTGAAACGGATAGTGAATGTGGTGGTTTAAAACCCAATGGATTATTTCAACCAAGAAACTGACCGACTTACCCTTCGAAAGCTGACCGAAGCGGACATCCCCATTTGGACCGAGTTTTTTGTTGACAATCCCAACGCTAGGTTCATAGGGCTCGACCTAAAAAAGGACAAACATGAGCTTGCCACCATCTGGTTAGATAGGCAATTTGAACGCTACAACCCCAACCATTTAGGGCAATTGGCTGCCATAGAAAAAACCACAGGCCACTTTGTAGGGCTAGCCGGCATTCTAACGCGCGAGCTTGGCGGCCACCAAGCATTTGAAATTTCTTACTCCATGCTTCCCAACCATTGGGGAAAAGGCTACGCCACCGAACTGGCCATGCACCTAAAGCTCTTTGGTCGAGCTCATAACATCTCAGACAAGTTCATTTCCATCATTCATAAAGAGAACTTTCCTTCGATGCATGTGGCAATTAAAAACGGTATGACAAACCTGCACCAAAGCACCTTCCAAGGCATGGAGGTCTTCATTTTTGGAGATTGAAAAGGACCGATTTCAGGATTCCATCTTTCTATGCAACGCTAAGGTTCCTTTAACGAGCGATAGCCTTCTGCTAAGTAAATTCTTCGAAAAGCTAAGCAGTTTATGCCAAAAACTCATCCTCATTTGAGGAAAAAATATGTTGGGGTTTTCCCTACACTTGCAGTGGCTAAGGCATGTTTTATCTGATGAGCGCTTCCAAATTCATTTCTAGTCGATGGGCAGTAGTGGTTATAGCATCGCTCAGTTTGGGGATGCGGGGCCATCACATTGCGCAAGAATTTACGGGGTATCACAGTTGGCGGCAAACTCAAACCCAAACCACGGTACTCAACTTTGCCTTTGACGATGGGAATATTCTAAACCCACAAGTCAATACATTCCACAACGGCAGCACCGTGCAGCGCATGGAATTTCCGCTTATGCAGTGGCTTTTTTCGTGGCCCTATCGCTTGCTAAGCGACCATCCCGCCATTTCGCGGGTGCTCACATTTCTTATGAGCATCGTTTCGTTACTGGCCTTTTATCAATTGGTGATGCAGCTGTCGCAAAGCAAATTATTGGCCGCAGTTGCCAGCTATTGTCTTGCCTTTAGCCCGTTGTTCTACTACTATTCCATCAATCCATTGCCCGACAACATGGCGCTCATGTTTGCGCTGTTGGGCCTAGCCGCTATTTCAAATAGTCGTGTTTCGTGGCAACGATTTGCAGTAGCCGCTGTGTTTCTATCATTGGCCGCGGCCTGCAAACTTCCGTTTATAGTGTTTGGAGCTGCACTCCTACCAACATGGCTATCGTGGTGCCGAACGGCTCCGAAAAATGCGGTAATCACTGCCCTGATTGTTTTGCTTGTTTTTATCCCCACACTCACTTGGTACGTATGGGTTATTCCCACGTGGGATGGCAACATGGTGCTAAATGGTGGTTGGGACAATCCAAGCAATTCACTGGATATATTGAAAACGGTGTGGACTATGATGCTGCCCGAAATGCTGTTAAACTACGCGTCCGTTCCGTTTTTTGTCTTAGGAATTTGGCAGTTTATCAAGCGCAAAATGTGGACCCGAAGTGCGCTGTGGCCTGTGTTGCTCACTACCCCATTGGTTGTGGCCTACTACCTATTTGAGATGCACGCCATCGGCAAAGGCCACGATTATTACATGATGCCCTTTGTTCCCATTCTATTCCTCACCGTAGCGCTAGGGGCGCATTTTGTGTTGGGATTGAAACCACCGTTGCGAAAATGGATACTGCTGCCCATCCTCGTTTTGCCCATTACGTGTTTTCTAAAGGCTGATGTGCGTTGGGCAAATGGTGCGAACCAAGGCCAATGGATACATGCCCAAGCATTGCGCAACGCAATTCCCAAGGGCAGTTTGTGTGTGGCGGGTAATGATGTTTCGCAACGCATTCATCATTATGCGCTGCGCAGAAAAGGCTGGGCGTTTATGGACGACTCATTGCCCGAAGAGCGGCTGAAAGAATACATCCATCAAGGCGCAGATTATTTGGTGAGCACCAGTAAGGCGATAGAAGAAAACGCGGCCATTCGCCCATATTTAGGTGAGATAGTCTTTAATTCAAAAGAAATTCGGGCGTATCGGCTACTTCCGAATAACTAGATTTCCACTAGTTGTGCTGCGCCAAATACTGCACAATTTCGGTGGCACATTGCTCAAATGCCTCTTGCACCAACCAATGCGTTGCCTCCATTTCTACCAAGCGATATGGACCTTTCATAAAAGCAGCTGTGCCATCCACTCCCGTTTTTCCAATGGCAAAATCTTTCTTTCCCCATAACAAAAGCGTTGGAGTTATAATGTTTCCATACGCTTCTGCACCTTCGCCTTTCTTTAAGGTTTTGTAATTGGCGCGGTAATAATTGAGGCTGGCTTTCAATCCTTCTTTGTTGCCCAATACTTCCAAATAGGACGACACTTGCTCGGGCGAACTCTTGCGCCACACATCGCGCAGCCCCTTGGCATCTTTACGCAAAAGTGCCCATTCGGGCAATCCTTTCCATTGAAACCAACCCATATAGCGGCTCATTCTGCGTTGCTTGGCATCAAACCGAATGGCATTGCCAAAAGCTTGCACATGCGGCACAGACATGGCTGTCCACGATTGTATGCGCTTGGAATGAAACGTTACCACAGCCCAGCCAATAGCAGAACCCCAATCGTGGCCAATGAGATGAAACTTGGCAATGCCCAACGCATCTGCCAGACCAACCACATCGTAAGCAAGCAAGCGAATATTGTACGCTTCTATTTCTGTTGGACGGGCTTTGGGACTAAATCCGCGCTGATCAGGTGCAATGCAATAATAGCCCTCTGCGGCCAATCGCTCCATAAGTGGAATCCACATGTGCGAGGTTTCGGGCCAGCCGTGCAGCAAAAGAACGGGCCTACCTTGTGGGTTTCCAGCTATACGGCAATTGAAAGTGAGTCCGTTTACCGCTACTTCTTGCAATACATTTTGGGCCATGATAGGATGAGTTGATGCCGCTAACAGCAGTGTAAAAATACTTCGCCACCGCAAAGCAATCCTCAAATCATCTTTTCCGCAGTGATGCGAGCGGTGCGTTGCTTTAGCAGCGCAATAATGTCGGCTTCGCTTTTGGGTGTTGCCTCCAAGTTAACGTAGCGCTTGGCGAGTGCTTTGTAGTTTTTGGTCATAAGAAGAAACCATACGCCAAAAAAATCGATGCCTTGAAAAACGATAGCCCTCTCTCGCACATAATCTTGGCGATTGTCTATAAACTCCTGCGCCATATCGGTGTAGTGCAAGGCAGGCTTCAAATGGTGCACGATATGGTAGCCATCGTTAAACGCTTTATGGTTGTAAACCGTATTCACACAAGTTATGCTGTTGCGATAACAGTTGGCAGGTGTATCGGCATCGATAAAAGCATGTTGGCCCCAATTGCCTGCCATCATCATAAAACGCGCAAAGACAAGCGGCAAAATGAGCACAACCAACGTGGCTTTGGAATTGACCAGTGATAAAAGAATTACGCTTACGTACCACAACCCCTCTCCCCACGTGATGTTTCTCCTCAACTTCAAGCGATTCTTGCGTGTGAGGTAATAGTAAAGGTCTTTTATTCCTAAGAAGAAAAACGACAAGAAATAATGCATAAAGCCTCTAAAACTATCTCGCTGATAGGGCATGGTAGTGCTCAAATCGTCCTTCAAATTGTTTTCGGGATGATGCATTCCCATATGATGGGCAAAATAGGTTTCGGGTGTTTCTCCAAACAATGGCCCCAAAAACCATGGAATAATCTTGTTCATCCAATCGTATTCCCTTTTGAAAAGCGGGCGATGGCTGGTGCAATGCAACATCAAAATGAATGGCCCAAGGAAAATAGCCCAGTTTATGGGTAAATAAATGGCCGCTATCCACCAGTTAAACATCCCTGGCCAATAGAGTACCACAACCATCGGTAATAGCACCACCATTATGCGCAGCATCAATTTTGGAAAAACCAAATCACGCTCTTCGCGAATAAACTGGAGCAGCCAACGGTCGAGGATGCTAAACTGTTCCTGCTTAACGTAAACAGGGTCTGTGATACGAATGTCTGCTAATACTGCCATGGCGATAGGGGGCAAATTTAGGCTTTTGGTAGCGTGGCTAAGCATACGCTTTTAGCGGTATTCTGACGTTTTACAACTATTCTGCTGCTGGTGAGAATTGAAAGTAAGACGGATATAAATCCTTTCCTGTTCCGTTCTAATTTCGTGGCGGCTTCCAAAACCTATTCGAGCCCAACTATCATGGAAATTTTCTTGCATTCTGAAACGTGGATTGCCCTGCTTACACTAACTTTTTTGGAGGTTGTGTTGGGCATCGACAACATCATTTTTATTTCCATTGTATCCAACAAATTGCCCGAAAGTCAGCAAGCTAAAGCAAGGAATATCGGACTAATTTTCGCGCTGTTTTTCCGTATTGCACTGCTACTGGGCATTTCCTACATCGTTACCTTCACCCAACCTCTAATTACCATGGGCACGTTTGCCCTCAGCGGTCGCGATATTATTTTGGCCCTAGGTGGTGTTTTCTTGTTGTATAAAAGCACTATAGAAATTAGCAACAAAATGCAAGGCAAGGCCGAAGTAGTTAAAGAACATAGCGCCAAAAGCGTAGGTAGTGTAATTGCTCAAATCATTGTACTCGACATTATTTTCTCGTTCGATAGTATTCTTACTGCTGTTGGGTTGGTAGATGAAGTGCTGGTTATGATTATTGCTGTGGTCATCGCCCTAGGTATAATGATGGCTTTTTCTGGCATGATAAGTCGATTCATTAACAAGAATCCATCACTACAGATATTGGCACTTTCTTTCCTTATCCTCATCGGATTTATGCTGATGCTCGAAGGCTTTCACGAAGAAGTACCAAAGGGATACATCTATTTCGCAGTGTTCTTCTCACTAACCGTAGAACTAATAAATCTACGCTTGAAGAAGAAATCGGAGATAAACCCCGTAAAACTGAATCCTCACATGGAACAGGAGGAGGACAAAAAATAGTTCCGTACTTCATTCGCCTATCTAGAGTGAAGCGGGCGTTTTATGTGTGGTCTGTTTATCCTTCCTCCTCCCATTTCATGGTACGCTCTATGGCTTTTTGCCATTTCTTATAGAGCTTAGAGCGCTTGCCGTTAGGCATGTTGGGATTAAAGGTTTTGTCTACCAACCAATTCTTGCTAATGTCTGATTTCTTGTAGAATCCTACTGCAATGCCTGCCAAAAAAGCTGCGCCAAGAGCAGTGGTTTCTATCACTTTGGGGCGTTGCACATCTACACCAAGTATGTCGGCTTGAAACTGCATCAACAAATCGTTTGCACATGCACCACCATCCACACGAAGGGCTTTCAATTCTATCTTAGAATCGGCCTGCATTGCGTCTAGCACATCTTTGGTTTGATACGCTAACGAGTCTAATGTGGCGCGAATAATATGCTCTTTAGTGGTGCCACGCGTTAGGCCAAATATGGCGCCCCGGGCATACATGTCCCAGTATGGAGCGCCTAATCCAGCAAAGGCGGGCACAACTACAACGCCCGCAGTATCGGGCACTTTCATGGCGAAATACTCTGAGTCGGGTGATTCGTCTATCAGTTTCAGCCCATCGCGCAGCCATTGAATGGCAGCTCCAGCAATAAAAATACTGCCTTCCAATGCATATTCCACCTTGCCGTCAATTCCCCAAGCTATGGTGGTAAGCAATCCTTTTTTGGACTGTACAAACTTTTCGCCCGTGTTCATAAGCATAAAACAGCCCGTGCCATACGTGTTTTTGGCCATGCCTGGAGCAAAGCATGCTTGCCCAAAAAGAGCGGCTTGCTGGTCGCCTGCCATGCCTGCAATAGGAATAGCGCCACCAAACAACGTAGCTTCCGTTTCGGCATACAACTCACTGCTGTTTTTTACTTCTGGCAACACAGATGCCGGCACATCCAATGCTTTGAGAAGGGTTTTGTCCCATTTCAAATCCACAATATTGAAAAGCAACGTACGCGAAGCATTGGAGTAATCCGTGATGTGCGATTTGCCCGCGGTAAGATTCCAAACCAACCAAGAATCAACCGTTCCGAAAGCCAATTCGCCCTTGTTGGCTTGCTCGCGAGCGCCTTTCACATTGTCCAAAATCCATTGCACTTTGGTGCCCGAGAAATACGCATCTACTACCAAACCAGTGCGCTTGGCGAAGTCTTTTTCCAAGCCTTTCTTCTTCAGTTTATCGCAAATGGATGCTGTTCTGCGGTCTTGCCAAACAATGGCATTGTAAATGGGCTTGCCTGTGGCACGGTTCCAAACAATAGTGGTTTCGCGCTGATTGGTGATGCCGATGGCGGTAATGTCTTTGGCGCTAACTTTATTCTCATTCAGCACTTGGCGGGCCACTTCCAATTGGCTATTCCAAATCTCCATGGGGTCGTGTTCCACCCATCCTGGCTTTGGAAAGTATTGTTTAAATTCTTTTTGGGCAGAAGCTACCGCATTGCCATTTTTATCAAAAAGAATGGCTCTAGAACTGGTGGTTCCTTGGTCGAGGGCGAGGACGTATTTGGACATGGATTTTTGTATTGACGAATTGGTTTAGGTGGCTAAAGTATAGCTTACTCAGCAAGAAATTCCTTAAACCAAAGACCAGAATCTTTTACGGTTCGTTTCTGCGTTTCGAAATCAATATGCACCAGGCCAAATCGAGGATGATATCCTTCGGCCCATTCAAAGTTGTCCATTAAGGTCCAGCAGTAGTAGCCTTGCACGTTCACTCCTTCTTGCTTGGCGCGCAACACTTGACGCAAATAGTCCTGATAGAACTTCTTTCGTTGCACATCATGCACAAAATCCCCTTCAACCGTATCGGGAAAAGCACTTCCGTTTTCTGTCACGATAATCTTGTCCACCTTCTCATACTTATCGAAGTACTTGAGCATTTTATAGATTCCTTCGGGATGCACTTCCCATTTCATCTCGGTAATCTCTGGTCGTGGCTTTAGATTTTTTGGGGCAATTGGCGTTCCTGCCATCCAAGGAATGATTCCATTTTGCTTCACAATCATTCTCGAATAATTCTGAAGACCATAAAAATCGAAGTCGAATTCCACACGCTTCATGTCGCCATCAAGAATATACTTTTCCATTTTGCGCAACATGGGCAAATCTTCCATCGGGTACCCCAATCCTTGAGGTGGTTCAATATAAAGGCGGTTTACCAAAGCATCAAATCGTTTGGCGGTTTCGTTGTGCCTGTCTTTTTCGTTTACCGGTTCAATGGGCGAACAACTGAATGTGGTACCCACATTTGCACCTGGCACGTTTGCGCGAATTATTCTTCCACCATCTGCTTGACACAATGTGGAATGATGGCATGTGGGTAGGAAATTCTTGGGCCATTTTTTCCCCGGAGCATGCATGCCTAGCAAATAGCCCACTATGGTAAACGAGGCTTGCTCGTTCATCACCATCCAATTCTTCACCTTATCGCCATAGGTTTTGGTAATAAGATTGGCGTATTCCTCAAACCAATTGGTAATATCTCGATTTTGCCAGCCGCCTTTATCTTCAAGCGCCTGAGGCAAATCCCAGTGGTAGAGCGTCATCCACGGTTGAATGCCTTGTTCTAAGCACGAATCGATAACGCGATGGTAGAAATCGATGCCTTTTTGGTTTACTTGACCCGTTCCATTTGGGAGAACACGTGCCCAAGCAGTGGAAAAACGAAACACATTCATGTTCATTTTCTTCACAAGGCCAATATCCGAGACGTAATTGTGATAGAAATCGCAACTCACATCACCATTCTGATTCTCGTGAATTTTTCCTCTTTTATGTGAAAATGTGTCCCAAATGGATGGTCCTTTGCCATCTGTATCCCAAGCACCTTCTATCTGATAGGCAGCCGTAGCAACGCCCCAAAGAAAATCTTTCCCAAAATCGTCCCGAGAAAAGCCAAGACCCGGTTGTGGCCCAACGCCTAGCCCTTTTGCATAGGGCGCCAAGGCCATACCTGCAGATGCAAGGCCTATATTTTTAATCAATTCACGTCTTTTCATGGTTGCTGTTCAAAATCGTTCAAAAATACCTACACGCAAGCAAAGCCTTCACGCTTGGGTAAGTCCTATTTTTGCGGGAAAGATAGAAGCTATGAAGTTTGGTGTTGTGATATTCCCAGGATCCAATTGCGACCAAGACATGATTTATGTGTTGCGCCACATTATGAAGCAAGAAGTAGTGGAACTTTGGCACAAAGACCACGATTTACAAGGCTGCGACATGATTGTTTTGCCTGGTGGATTTTCGTTTGGCGATTATCTGCGTTCTGGAGCAATTGCCAAGTTTTCGCCCATTATGACGGAGGTAATTTCACACGCAAATCGTGGCGGACTGCTATTTGGAGTATGCAACGGATTTCAAATTCTTTGCGAAGCAGGACTTGTACCCGGAGCATTATTGCACAACGACACGCAAAAATTCATTTGCCGCAATGTGAACATCCGCTGCGAAACATCCAATTCAGTTATCACCTCCACTATTGCCGTTGGGAAAGTCCTCACCATTCCTATTGCCCATGGCGAAGGCCGTTTTTATGCCGATAAAGCCACATTGGCCGACATGGAAGCCAACGACCAAGTGTTGTTTCGCTATTGCGATGCCGATGGCAAACTGGCCGATGAAGCAAACCCGAACGGTGCAACCGATTACATTGCTGGAGTTTGCAACAAAACCCGCAACGTATTTGGTATGATGCCTCACCCAGAGCGCGCCTCTGATACTGAACTGGGCAATACCGATGGCCGTTCCATATTCCAGTCGATGCTCGAAGCAGTGCTCGAAAAAGCTTAAGCTTGAGCCGTTTGTTTGCGTGCACTTACCAAGTAAACACCCAAAAAGATTAGCATAGCCGAGGCTACTTTCACGCCCGTTAGCAAATCCTTTCCTGCAATAATTGCAAACATGCTGGCCAAAAGCGGTTGAAGATAAATGTAGATGCTCACCACCGAAGGGCTCAATTGTCGCAGGCCAATGGAGTTGAACAAATAGGCGAAAAAGCTTAATCCGAACACCACAAATGCCGTGGCTGCCATGATGCGCGGTGGCATACTTGTCCAACTTACTTCATTCATTTCTGTGAATCCAAAAGGAAGCACCATCACAAATCCGAACAAAAACACCCATTTCATAACGGTGATGGGATGATAGTGCTCCAAAAGTGGTTTCACCATTACGAGGTAAACCCCATAGAACGTGGCGTTGAAGAAGATGAGCAAGTCACCTACAAACGTATTGGAGCTAAAACTCACTTCTTTGCCAGCGAGCAAAATGAGCAGCGCACCTGCCATTCCAAGCGCAATTCCAGATGCTTTGAGCACTGTGATTCGTTCTCGAATAAGCACCGCTGCCACAATCAACACCAAGATTGGGGTGGACGTCATAATAACCGCAGCGTTTATTGGAACCGTGAGATTCAACCCTTTGAGGAAAAGCAATTGATTGATTGCAATGCCAAAAACAGCGCAGATTATAAGCCTAGGGAAATCTTCGCGCTGCATTTTTTCTTTGAAATGCAGACCGACCAACCAGTAGAGCGGCACAGCGCCCAAGCAACGCAGCACTACCAAGCCCATAGGTTGCACATAATCGGGCATCACCTCTTTGGCAATGGTATAATTTGCTCCGTAAATAAGATTGGCGCCAAGCAAGGCGAGGTGCGCCCAAACGTGCTTTGGCATGCTAGAGCCGCTTGACTGCTTCGGCAATAGTGCTTTTGGAGTTGCCTACAAAAACTTCGTCACCAATCAGAATAAATGGCCGCTTCATAAAAGTGTATTCTTCCAAAATATAATTGCGATAATCCTTCTCGGTTAGTGTAATTTTATCCAAGCCCATACCACGAAATTTCATTGCGCGTTTGCTAAAAAGTGCTTCGTAAGAACCCACTTTGGAAGAAATTGCATCCAACTCATTTGCAGTAATGTTTTTCTCTTTAATATCCTGCATTTCAAAGCTTTTGGCTACCAAATCCAATTGCTTTATGATTTGCTGACACGTAGAACAACTGGACAAATAATAGATTTTGCGCATGGCGAGATTTGAGGAAAACGGTTGAACCAAAGCGCGAAGATAGCCCACCGCCTCATTCTTCCGTACTTTCGAGCCACCACTCCATGGCATTTCGAGCCCAAGATTTAGTACTTGCCCTAAGTCCGCGAAGGATTCTCATTCCCATTCTTATTGGGCTTGTTGCCGCGTCTTTTATGCTCTACACCAGCTTGAGCGAAGAGCGATTTACACTTTCTGCCGATGGTGTTGGGCCCTATACTTGGGTGGATTCAAATGAAAACACCACTCAGGATGAAGGAGAGTTTCTTCTTGCTGGAAAGGACGGTACGCACGACCGAATCTCTTATCAGGATATTCTGACTGGGATAAACTGGACATGGATTTCCGTGGTTTGGATTTTCGCATCGTTCCTACTGATGCTTGTGCGTGATGTGGCCTACATGTATCGCGTTCGGTTGCTTACGGACAATGCTATTTCGTGGCGAAAGAGTTTTGACGTCATCATGTTGTGGGAGTTCGCATCGGCCATTTCTCCATCGGTTGTAGGCGGCACTACTGTGGCTCTTTTCATTCTCAACAAAGAGGGAGTAAACACAGGAAAAAGCACTGCTATTGTGCTCATCACCGCCCTGCTTGATGAGTTGTTTTATGTACTTATTGTGCCATTAGTTATCCTTTTGGTGGGCACTGCAAGTTTATTTCCTGTGGCTATGGAGATGGAATTGTTTGGGGAAACCCTTGGCACGGCCGGCATATTTATTACTGCCTACACCGTGCTAGCGCTCTATTCCCTTCTGCTTATCTATGGCATCTTTATAAATCCAAAAGGGTTCAAATGGCTCATTATTAAACTGTTTTCGCTTCCGCTACTGCGCAAATGGCACGATTGGGCCGACCGCACAGGCGATGAAATGGTGATAGCCTCGGCCGAGTTCAAAGGGCGCTCTGTAGGTTTTTGGCTCAAGGCCTATGGATCCACTGTTTTAAGTTGGACGGGTCGTTTTTGGGTGGTCAATTGCATCATTCTCGCTTTCACTCCTGTGGGCGAACACATGCTCATTTACGGCCGGCAGTTGGTAATGTGGAGCATTCTGCTGCTTACACCCACACCAGGTGGTAGTGGCTTTGCCGAGTTTGCCTTCCGTGGGTTTTTTCAGGATTTCATCCCACTCGGTTTGGCTGCATCCTTGGCCATAATTTGGCGCCTCATCAGTTATTATCCTTATCTGTTCATCGGTTCTGTAGTGTTTCCGAGATGGTTAAAGCGGGTGTTTGGGTCTTCGGGAAATAGCGCAGTCAAACCTTAACACCACTTTTCCTACCTTCGTATCGCCCAATTTTAATTAAATAAACTTGCAATGAAGGTGTTACTGGACATAAAAGACAGCGAGGCTCCAAGCTTAATGCGCGTATTGTGCAGCCTTCCTTACGTGAAAGCTCAAACTATCTCTGACGAAAAAACGCTCCTTGTAGAAGAGATTCAAGAGGCGGTAGAAAATCTCATACTTGTTCGGGCTGGCAAGCTGAAAGCACGTCCTGCAAAGGATCTGCTAAATGAGCTTTGAGGTTTTTACCATCCCTCCGTTTGACCGACAGCTTAAACGGTTAGTGAAGCGATATCCTTCGCTTAAAGAGGAGTTTTCGAAACTTGTAGATGCTTTGGAAGTTTCGCCTGAACAAGGTACTTCTATTGGGAACAACTGTTTCAAGATTCGATTGGCAATTGCCTCTAAAGGAAAAGGCAAGAGCGGTGGAGCGAGGGTTATTGCCAATTTACTTTACATCGAAGAAACCATTTTCCTTATTGCAATCTATGATAAGTCGGAAAAAGAAACCCTAAGCGACAAGGAATTGAGCGAGCTCCTATTCCGGATTCCTACATCATAAAACCGACTATAACCTAATCTTCACAAAGCAAATATTGTTTCTGTGTGGAATATCGTAGCGTTAATCATCTATGCTCAAAAACACGCCTATGCGCATCCTTCCCATACTACTATTTCTATTTGCCTCAGTTGGCTGTTCTGCCCAAAACTATCCTGGCCTTTGGCAAGAGGTAGAAGCTTTTGAAAGCGTTGGTCAACCAAAATCTGCCCTCGAAGCAGTGCGGAAAATCCATGCGTTAGCTGTAAAAGAAGGCAATGGCCCACAGTTAGTGAAAGCCTTAATCAACGAAGTGAAATTCAATGCGCAGTTTGAGGAAGAAAGCTTGGTGCTGAGCATTGAACGCATCGAAAAAGAAGCCAAAACCCTTCCCGCTCCAACACAACAGATTGTTCATTCCATTTTAGGCGAAATGTATTGGGCATATTACCGCAACAACAGTTGGCAAATTCAGCAGCGCACCGCCACCATTGGCAATGATGGCGGTCTGCTCACGTGGGATATAAAACGCATTGCCCAAGCTGCGGATGAGCATTTTACCCAATCATTGCAAAGTGCAGACACACTAAGAACGGCAAAACTGGAAGCTTATGTAGCCATACTGCAAGGTGATGCAAAATACCGTGACCTACGACCTTCATTGTACAATTTACTGCTATCGCGTGCAATGGATTTCTATAGTTCGGAAGAACGCGATTTGCTCAATTTCGACCTTGCTGGCATCTTCAATTCGGCAGATTTATTGGGTGATGCAGAACTGTTTTTGCAGTGGAAAGCACCAACCCATGCTGGATTGCAGCCATCCATTCGCACCATTCAACTATATCAAGACTTGCTGCGCGAGGCAAGAAAAACATCTGCATCAAGCAGCACAATAGAAGATTTAGACCGCTTGGCATTTATGCATCGCAGATCGCAGCGCGATGATAAAGATGCTCGTTATCTCAAGGCGCTTGAACATTTGCTTGAAACCAGCAATGATGCTTGCCAAAAAGCAGAAATAACCTCCCATATTGCCCTATTATTGCAGCAATTGGGCGGCCAAGAGTCGGCAAAAAACGACACCCTAAAATGGATGTGGAAGAAGGCCTATACTCTATGTGAAGCTGCTATCAAGGGTCTGTCCACCAAAGAATCAGACTTTTTGGGCGCAGCTAATTGCCGCGCATTGATGACTTCCATAGAGGCGAGAGAATGGGGCATTACTGCTGAAGAGGGAGTTATCCCCAATCGTCCATTTCGGTTCTTGATGGCATATAAGAATGTTGGAGCTCCCAATGCAAAAGCTTGGCCAGCGCATGTGCAGGTTGCGAAAATTAACCCGTTGGCTTTTCGTTCTAATTCTCGCGAAAACTATGGTGACAAGATGATTCAATGGCTCAAAAAGAACAGCACTACCATAAGTTCCAAAACTTTTGCCCTGCCAAATCCGGGCGATTTCAGGTCGCATAGCGTGGAACTGCCTTTGGATGGTTTGCCGATTGGGACCTACGTGATTTTTGCTGGTACTGACTCTGATTTCAGTTTTAACAAGAATGCTGTGGCCTTTGCGGTGATTACCGTTTCAGACCTCACGTTGGTGAAACGCCAAAAGCTAGAAGGAGAAACCGTGATGAAGGTGTTAACCCGCGATGGCGGTTTGCCCGTGGCAAATGCACGCCTCGAATTGCTGCAATTGGTATATAACCGCGGCAGTCGCACCAACGATTATTCGATTATCACTACCCTAAAAACCAATTCCGATGGCGAGGCAATTTGGAAACAAGAAGCGGGAAACTACAACGGATATATGGTG
>CAMDOM010000024.1 GCA_945903645.1 Chryseobacterium gleum | reverse complement strand
TGGCCGTTTCAGGCGATATCTATACTCAAGGAAGTTATGGGCTCAAGTTGGTATCGAACTACAATAAACGCTATAGATTTCGCGGTCAAATTGAGTTGACACACAACAGTTTACGTAGTGGTGATTCAGATTTTCCGGGATTTTCGGTTCAAAACAATTACTTCGTGCGCTGGTCGCACACCCAAGACCCAAAAGCCCGACCTACGACCACATTTGCGGCAAATGTGAATGCTGGTACGGCCACCAACTTCACAAACGGATTGCGCACCAATCAAAACGATTTCTTAACAAATACATTCACTTCCAGTATAGCGTTTTCGAAACGTTGGTTAGGAAAACCCTTCACATTTGCCACCAATTTGGCGCACAGTCAGAATACAAATACTCATAACGTAACAGTCACATTTCCAGACGTAGCCTTCAATATCCAACGAATTTTTCCATTCGCCAGAAAGAATCCTGTGGGTAAACAACGCTGGTACGAAAAAATTGGTGTGAGCTATGCCTTCAATGCCAAAAACGTAATCTCCACTGCCGATTCAACGTTTTTCAGTGCTGGAACACTACAAAAAATGCGCAATGGAATTAGTCATACTATTCCTATCAGTACTTCGTTCAAAGCATTCAAGTATTTCACGGTTTCCCCTTCGGTTACCTACAACGAAAGATGGTTTTTTCAATCGGTTAAGAAGGGATTTAGCAACGAAACTCAACAAGCATTTTCCGACACATCAACTGGTTTTTTTAGTAACCGAGATGTGAACGCGAATGTGAATATGACCACTCAGATTTACGGTTTGGTTCAGTTTAAACGTGGGCCTATTCGTGGAATTCGTCACGTGTTAACTCCATCTATTGGCTACAATTATCGACCTAAATTATCGGACGATGAAGTTGGGTACTACGGAGAAGGAGGCACAATAGCGCGGTATCATCCTGATGAGTTGAGTCTTTTTGGTCGGGCTCCAACTTCCAACACAGGTTCAGTAACTTTTGGTTTCGGTAACAACCTTGAAATGAAAGTCGCCTCGAAAAAAGATACCATCACTGGCTTTAAGAAGATTAAAATTTTAGAGGCCTTCAACATCTCTTCATCCTACAACATTTTTGCGGATTCATTGAATCTTGCAGACATCAATATTAATGGACGAACAACAATTTTAGAAAAGCTGAGTCTCAATTTTGCGTTCAATTTAACTCCGTACGCCCAAGATACTGTTGGCAGAAAGGTCAATCGTTGGTTGGTTTATGAAACAGGAGAACTTACGCGTATGACAAACGCTTCTGTGGCTGTAACCTTCAATTTGAATGGAAAAACCAAACCGAATCCGCTTCAAAGCACGCAAGGTTCGCCTAATGAATTGGCTATGCTAAACGCACAACAAGGAGCTTATGTAGATTTTAACGTTCCTTGGAATGTGATGGTCAATTACAATTTGTCCGTGGTAAAGCTGATTCAAGAAGATAGGGTTACTCAAACCGTTGGAATAAATAGCGATATTAACATTACCCCCAAATGGAAAATTGGTTTTTCCACGGGGTATGACTTTGTAAACAATAAAGTTTCGCAGACCTCATTAAGTATTTATCGAGATTTACATTGCTGGGACTTCAGTTTGAATTGGGTCCCATTTGGCTCGATACAAAGCTGGAGCTTCGACTTAAAAGTGAAATCGGCTATGCTGCAAGATTTAAAATTGAGCAGAAGAAAGGACTACTTCGACCAGCGATAAGCTTCGGTAGGCGACATCCATTGCACGGTTTCATCTTTCTTAAACCACGTCATTTGGCGCTTGGCAAATTGGGAGGTGCGCAGTTGAATCAATTTTACGGCATCATTTAGCGAGGTTTTACCCTCTAAATGGTCGAACAGTTCTTTATAACCGACAGTATTTAATGCGTTAAGATGGCGAACAGGAAAAACGGATTTTGCTTCTTCCAACCATCCTGAATTTATCATCTGAATGGTTCGCTTGGCAATGCGTTCGTCTAATTCTTTTTTAGGCAATTGAATTCCAATTTTCACCACATTAAACGAGCGAGGCTCTGCCTTTTTTATATGAAACGATGAAAAAGGCTTGCCGCTAACTAAGCAAACTTCCAATGCGCGAAGCACGCGTTGCGGGTTTTTTCGATCCATTCGATTGTAATGCACCACATCTAACTGCTGTAATTGATTGAGCAACGAGAGTAATCCTTCTGTGGCTAATCTATGTGTTAATTGAGCTCGAACCTCGCTATCAGAAGGCGGAACTTCATCTAAACCTTCGCAAACTGCTTGGATGTAGAGTCCAGTACCACCGCACATAACAACTGTATCGTGATGATGGAAAAGCGATTCCAAAAGTGATAAAGCCTCGCGGGCATATTTGCCTGCATCGTAGTCCTCATGAATGGAACGAGATGCTACAAAATGGTGTGGAACCAAAGCAAGTTCAGTTACATTGGGCTGAGCTGTGCCAATGGGAATCTCGCGATACACTTGACGGCTATCAGCAGAAACAATCTCCGTTTTGAGGCGTTGAGCCAAATGAAGCGCAACATCAGATTTTCCTGCGGCAGTTGGTCCACAAATGACAAGGAGCGTTTTGGCCTTGTCGGACATTATTAGAGTTCGTCCATGTCGAAGTTAGAGAAGCCAGGGTCATCCTCGCCATCTTCATCATCGTCATCTCCATCGCCACCAGCACCAACAACATCGTCATCATCGTCACCAGCTGGTGCATTTGAACCACTTTCTGTATCATCATGCAGCAAGTCGGTATCCTCTTCTCCTAGCTGATCATCCGTTGGCTCTTCATCCAACAATAAAGCCGCGCCTTTCTTTCCAGATTTCTTCTTTTCTTTCTCATCCTCATCGTCTTCTACATCGCTAGAAATTGGTTTAACAGGAGGTTGGGTGTAGAATGGTGCATCACCGTGGGTTTTAACAACACGTGGATAAAAAACATTTTCAACTTCTGGAAGGATTTTTAAAAGCTCTAAGGCTAAGCCCACTTGCTTGAAGCTAATTGTAACGCACAAAAACCGCTGATGTGGATCGTTAATATGTGAGACGATTCGAGCTGGCTTCCCATTCAAGTCGGCATCCAAGGCTACTACATCTTCGCCCTCATACCATGTGCTGTCTGAAGTAACATATTCGGCTGGCTGCCCTCCAACAAAGTTAAATCCAGTAACAATGCTACGATGTAAATCGGCAAAATCATGGCGACCAAGAATTTCGATATCACGATAAATTTCGTGATTGTCCTCAATAAAAACGCGGAAACGGTATACAGCCATTCGAAAGAAAAATTAGACGTTGAGGGTTATTGCAATGGATTTAAAACCATGAAAAATCAAAGCGCAAAAGTGGAAAAGATTCGTGGGAAATGGTTACACTAAATTTTATCTAAATAAACTAGCCAATTCCGTCCGGTTAAATGATGTGTACTGCGGTTGTTAGGCCAATCTCATTGCCCTTCATTTCCATAAAAGCAACTGCCGCTTGCCGTGTATTTTCAACGTGTCCATCAAGAATTGCATCGCGAATAGCATCTTTCAATATACCAATCTCTTTGCCTGGACCAATATTGAACGCATCCATAATATCCTGACCAGAAATAGGAGGCTGCCATGTGCGCATTTTATCTTTCTCCTCTACTTCCTTTAGTTTTTGACGCACCAATTGAAAGTTCCGCAAGTAGCGTTTCACGCGCACATCGTCTTTGCTTGTAATGTCCGCTTCGCAAAGCATCATCAAATCGTCAATGTCTTCACCGGCCTCAAATGCCAACCTGCGAATTGCCGAATCGGTCACAATATCTTGCGCCAACACAATAGGCCGCAGATGAAGTAAGACCAATTTCTGAACAAGCTTCATCTTCTCATTGAGTGGCAGCTTTAAATCTTTAAATACTTCTGGAACAGCCCGTGCTCCTTTGTCCTCATGGCCGTGAAATGTCCATCCCTGCTGCGGATGAAACCTTTTAGTTACTGGTTTTTCGATATCGTGCATGATTGCTGCCCATCGTAGCCAAAGGTCTTCGGTGTTTTGGCTAATGTTGTCCAAAACCTGCAACGTGTGGTAGAAATTGTCCTTGTGACCTCTGCCATTGATAATATCTACTCCAAAAAGTTCGACCATTTTCGGAAAAATGATGTGCAGCAATCCAGTGTTAAACAGCAATTTAAAACCTACAGATGGCGTTTTTGCTAGAATAATTTTATTCAGTTCGTCCGTAATGCGTTCTTGAGAAACAATACGAATGCGCTCTTTGTAATCGGAAATTGCCTGAAACGAATCGGGGTGAATTTGAAAGTTGAGTTGTGTAGCGAATCTAATCGCACGCATCATGCGCAGCGGATCATCGCTATAGGTTTGAACTGGTGCAAGAGGCGTGCGAAGTATTCCGTTGTTGATGTCCCCTACTCCATTAAATGGGTCAATCAATTTGCCCCAGTTTTTCTTGTTCAAACTTATGGCCAAGGCATTGATGGTAAAATCTCTTCGATTTTGGTCGTCAGCAATAGTACCGTCTTCAACCACAGGTTTGCGCGAATCGAAATGATAGGATTCTTTACGAGCGCCTACAAATTCTACATCTACATCCTTGTAGCGAAGCATTGCCGTACCGTAGCGTTTGAACACCGATACTTTAACTCCACCCGCCTTTTTGGCAACTGCCTCGGCCAATTCGATACCCTTTCCAATGGATACAATATCAATATCCTTGGTGGGGCGATTCATCAAACTATCGCGAACAAAACCACCAATTACATAGGCTTCTACACCCAGCACCTCCGCACATTCGGAAACGATTGCAAAGACAGGATGAGTGATATGATTGGAAAAATGCACGGTCGGCAAAATTATTGCAATTAAACACTGCCGTCACCGTAAATTAAAATCATCCAAAAAAAAGCCCATAATTGCCTTGCCTAACTGCCTTAACTTTGCAACTGGAATGAAGATACCCGCAACAATTACCCATGCGCTAGCAATACTGATTTTGGTGTTAGTAGCGTTTGTTTCTTTTGGTCAGCAAACCAATGTGACTGATGCCGAAGGCAGAAAGCAAGGCGATTGGAAACAAATGCATCCCAATGGTCAAGTGCGCTATTCTGGTCAGTTTAAAGATGATAAAGCGATTGGACTTTTTCAGTATTACTTCGACAATGGCAAGCTGAGTGCTACGAACAACCACAGCCCTGACGGAGCAGTTTCTTCCCATCATTACCACTCCAATGGGAAGATAAAAGCGAAAGGCATTTATCGCAATATGAAGAAAGACAGCCTTTGGCAATACTTTAATGAAGCCGAAGTGTTAGTGCTAGAAGAAACCTACAAGCAAAATTTGCTTCACGGAGTGCAACGCTCTTACTACGACAACGGTCAAATGGGCGAAGAACTTCACTATCGTGATAGTGTGAAACATGGTTCTTGGCTCAAGTTTTTTCCAAACTCCAAGAAATGGACCGAGGCATTTTATAAGAATGGAAACCTAGATGGGTTGTTCAAGTTGTTTGGAGACGATGGCAAACCGAAAGTACAAGGCTCGTACGTAGACGGAGTGCGTAATGGCGTGTGGTTGATGTTCAATTTGAATGGCTCAGTTCGCACACAAGATGTGTACGCAAACGGCATTCTAAAGAAGAAAAAGTTAGAGAATGGTGAATTTGAGGAAACTTTTGAAAGTGGGATTCCCAAAAGCAAATACACCTACGCCAAAGGAAAGCGCCAAGGCGATTTTGAAGAATGGTATGACTTGGGGAAATTTGTGAGTGAAACAAAACCTGGCACCATGGGCGGACCTGATGAGGTGTTGGAACAATTAGTGGGCACTCAATTGCGAGTAAAAGGCTACTATAATGAGGATGTGCTGAATGGTAAAGTGACGCATTACAAACAAGATGGGTCCATTGAGAAAGTGGAAATATGGGAAAATAGTGAGCTAAAAAGCTCCATAGATTGGGAAGGGAAACCGTGAGCAGCAAAGGAAAAGTATTGGTAGCCATGAGTGGCGGCCTCGATAGTTCGGTGGTAGCGTTAATGCTGCACCGCGAAGGCTATGAAGTGATTGGAGTAACCATGAAAACATGGGATTATTCATCTTCTGGAGGAAGCACACGCACCACAGGATGCTGCAGTTTGGACGATATAAATGATGCGCGACAATTAGCTGTCGACCATGGTTTTCCGCACATCATCATTGACATAAGAGCCGAGTTTGGAGAATACATTATCGACAATTTTGTAGAAGAATATGTGGCAGGAAGAACTCCAAACCCTTGTGTGCTGTGCAATACGCACATAAAATGGGATGCGTTGCTGCGCAGAGCAGATCAATTGGGTTGCGAATTCATTGCCACTGGTCACTACGCCCAAGTTCGTTTGGAAAATGGCCGCTACATCGTCTACAAAGGATTGGACGAAAGCAAAGACCAGAGCTACGTGTTGTGGGGCTTAAGTCAAAAGAATTTGGCGAGAACTATCTTTCCATTGGGCAAATATCACAAGAAGGATATTCGTCAAATAGCCTTGGATAGCGGCTACGAAACCATTGCCAAAAAGAGCGAGAGCTACGAAATCTGCTTTATCCCCGATAACGACTACCGTGGTTTTCTAAAACGGAAATTGCCCGATTTGGAAGCCAAAGTAGATGGCGGAAATTTTGTGGACAAAAACGGAAAGCTACTTGGAACCCATCGTGGCTACCCATTTTACACCATTGGCCAGCGCAAAGGATTGGAAATTGCATTGGGCGAACCGATGTATGTAACCGCAATATTTCCCGATACAAACACCGTTGTATTGGGAACAGAGGCTGATTTGTTAAAAACCGAAATGGCAGTGCGCGACATCAACCTCATCAAATACCCAGAAATTGGCGAAGAAATGGAGGTTGTGGCCAAGGTGCGGTACAAACATCCGGGAAGTAAAGCATGGATTAAGCAAAATGGGACTGACATTTCTGTTCGTTTTTTGGAAGAAGTAAGCGCAATTGCTCCGGGTCAATCTGCGGTGTTTTATGATGGAAGTGATGTGGTTGGCGGTGGCTTTATATTGAAGTGATGATTGCTGATTAACGATTGATGAATACTGATTGAACTTGAAATCATAAACATTTACACCTTTACACGTCTTTAATCTTTTTTCAATCTAGTTTTTCCGTTGCGCAAACTCATCCTCATATTCGTTGCCTTATCGGTTGTGCTCTGGTCCTGCTATGACGAAGATTTGTCCGGCAGCGACCTTGGGTACAGCTACTTCCCAGTCGAACTAGGAACGTATGTAACTTATCAAGTTGATAGCATTTGGCGCGATGATGTTATTGGGCCAGTTGGCTCTGGAGCGGTAAGCTACGTGTTGCGCGACATCAATCAATCTACATTTTTGGATGAAGAAGGACGTGAAGCCATTCGCGTTGAACGTCAAATTAGTTCTGAAAGCAATTGGAGCATTAAGGATGTTTGGAGTCGCGTTTCAACTCCAGATTTCGCGGAACAAAACGAGGAAAACGTAATTTTCGTGAAGCACAATTTCCCCATTGTTGAAGATAAATTTTGGGATGGACACATTCGCGCTACTCCTCAAAGTATTCAGGAATATTATGGGCAACAGAACATTCCAACAGACTGGAATTACACCTATTCGGATGTGAATCAGCCGTATGAAATTAACGGTTTTACCTTCGATAGCACTGTTACTGTAATTCAGCTAAACCGACCCGTAGTGTTTGGTGTTTCGGTGTATGCCATGGAGGTTTATGCCGAACATGTGGGCATGATTCATAAGAAATTGACGGTATACAACATTCAGCAAAACGCCAGCAATCCTGCAATTATAGATTCTATTGGCTATGATTTTGAAATGAGCGTTATAGACTACGGCCAATGAAACTGTGGATAATTGCCGTACTGTTCTTTCCAATAGCTGCAATGGCTCAAGTGGCGCCCGAAAAATATTGGATTCAATTTTCGGACAAAGACAATACGCCCTATACCATCACACAACCCGAAGCATTTCTTTCGCAGCGCGCCATAGACAGAAGAACGCGACAAAACATTCTCATAAAAAGCAGGGATTTACCCGTAGATCCTGCATACATCGAACTTGTTCGCGCAACAGGTGCAGAAGTGTTGAGCGTATCGAAATGGATGAATGCAGTTACGCTTCGCATTGTGGACAATGCAGTGCTGCAGCAAGTGCTTGCTCTTCCTTTTGTCATCAATTCAATGCCAGTAGGCAAGCAAAAATCTTCGGCTGGCGAATGGTCCAAATGGGATGAAATTGCCGTCTCTAAAAATTTGGAAACGGTTATTGCAGACGCGGATTACGGCACTGCTTTTAATCAAATAGAAATGCTAGGCGGTGTGCTGCTTCATGAGCAAAATCTGATGGGGCAAGGCATGATGATAGCCGTGTTGGATGGCGGATTTTCATCGGCAGACCAACTTTCCGTTTTTGATAGCCTGCGGCAGAATGGCCGATTGGTGGGCACGTGGGATATTGTTGGTCGCACAGCAAACGTATATGGATATTCGAGCCATGGCACTGCAGTTTTGAGTACTATGGCGGCCTATCAGCCAGGAGTTATGATTGGCACGGCTCCCAAAGCCAGCTACTTACTTATTCGCACCGAAGATGTGGACAGTGAATTTCCAATTGAGGAAGACTATTGGATATCTGGAGCAGAATATGCCGATAGTGCAGGCGCGGATATTATCAATTCATCCTTGGGCTACACCACCTTTGACGATACCGCCTACGACCATACCTATGCCGATATGGACGGAAAAAAAACGCATGGAGCGCGAGCTGCAAATATGGCTGCCTCTGCAGGTATGCTAGTTGTGAATAGTGCCGGAAATAGCGGGAATAATGTATGGAAATTTATTGGAACTCCATCTGATGCAGACAGCGCCCTAGCCATTGGAGCTGTGAACGCAACCCGCGAATATGCCTCGTTCAGCTCCATCGGTCCAAGTTCGGATGGACGAGTAAAACCCAATGTTTGCGCACAAGGTCAGTTGGCAATTGTTGCTGGCACTTTGGGCGGAGTTGGACCAAGCAATGGCACATCATTTTCGGGACCCATTATGGCTGGAATGGCAGCTTGCTTGTGGCAGAGCAATCCAAATGCTACCAATATGCAGGTATTTGAATCCATCGAAAGAAGCGCACATATTTACACCGCTCCCACTGCACAACTGGGTTATGGAATCCCCTATTTCCCAAAAGCACGAGTAGTTTTGGCTGGATACAATCCTACCAATTTGGAACAAGACGAATTGCTCACCGCATTTCCCAATCCATTTTCATCCGAACTAAAAGGCGCATTTTTTAGCGCAATCAATCAAGATTTAGAATTCCAATTGGTGAATTCTATGGGGCAACAAGTGCAGATTATTAAAGGCGTTGGATGCGAAACCTGTGTGCATGAATTCCGATTCACTGGGCTAAATAGCTTGCAGGCGGGCACATATTATATCCATGCAATTTCTAAAGAAGGGAAATTTCATAGCAAGATGATTAAGGTGGATTAACCATCCCCGAAAATCTTTGCGTTAATCTGGGTCAATTTTATTCTGGAGTTATTCATTTAAGTAGATTTTCTTTAGCTTCGGGCAATGTTCAATCGCTTAATTCTTCTGCTTGCCATTGTGGCGAATACGCGTATTGCAGCGGCTCAAACCGATTTGCAAAAGGGTATTTCGTGGTTTGAACAGCGCACAGAAGGAGCGGTTGGAATTCAAGCCAAGCGAGAACCTATCGACCAAGCGATATTGCATCTACGCAAGGCTATGGCAACACCTCAAAGCGAATTGCAAGCCAGCATTTACCTCTGCCGCAGCTACATATTTAAGGGCCGATTTGTAGAAACCGATTCGCGCCATCGCAGTAAAGCACTGGAGCAAGCGAAAATTATTGGCGAACAAATGATCATAAAACATCCAAATAATAGAGAATTGCGCTTCGAGCATTTGGCAGGCTTGGGTTTATGGGGTGAAAGCATTGGTATTATTCGGGCCGCCACCGAAGGCATTGCTACACGGATGAAAGAAGCTTGTGAGGCCATGATTCATCTCGATCCAGAATTTATGAATGGCGTTGGAAAACGCTCATTGGCCGTGCTCAACTACAAGGTTCCATCCATACCTTTTATCATCAGTTGGCCCGATAAGAAGAAATCTATGGCATTGATGACCGAAGTCATGGCGAGCTATCCCAACGATTTGGGAAACACGTTTTATTACGCAGAGGCATTGTACGAGAATGGCAGAGGAAATGAGGCACAGCTCTATTTGCAGCAAGTATTGGCATTTGCGCCCGATAAAAATCATCTATTGGAACAGCGCGTGATGCATTTAGAGGCAAAAAAACTGCTTCAAAAGATAAAAGACAAGTAAATTTGTCCTATCAATGAACAACAAAATATTGGCTTCATTTTACCTACTTCTGCTCATCGCAACGCTACCTTCTTGCGATGATGGATGTGCAACATGCACAGGAATTACAGCCGATAAAGTGATTTGCAAAGATGATTATCAAGTGGATGGCGATTATGAAAACTACATTAGAGAATATGAAGAACTTGGCGGAGTTTGTGAAGAATAATTCAACGCTTGTGGTACTTTTTTCGCTCGGCTTGGCCTTTGTGGGCTGCGGCCGTTGCCAAGAATGCAAGTATGATGCTGGCGGGTCGGAAACCCTATGCGAAACGGAGTTTGACACCCCATCGCAATACGAAGCGGCTATTGATGAAGCCGAATCAAATGGTGCGCAATGCACTGCATCGGGAGGGATTTAATTCCTAAGATTGGTGCAATAGCCTGTTGCGCAAAGCCAATACATTCCATTTTTATGCAAAAAAATGTACTTGAGCCCAATGAACTTCCAGGACAGCAAACACTAGAGGTTCTCAGTAGTAATTACTGCGGCAAAGCCTGCAACACAATTTGACCTGTCCAGCACGAAGGTACTCGAATGCCCAAGATATAGCTCAATGTGGCAGCTGTGTCAAAGGTTTGAACCGCAGTTGACAACTTACCATGCACCACTTTTCGCCCATTCAATATCCAAGGCACAAAGCGTTCTGCTGGACTATCCCCTCCATGGCCTGTGCCTATGCCTCCGTGGTCTGCGGTAATTAGAATTACTGTGCGGTCAGCTTTGCCTGAGGCTTTTACCGCCTCTATCAGTTTACCAATTTGCCTATCTGCTTCGGCTACAGCATCAAAGTATTGCGCAGTGCCGTGGCCATATTCATGTCCTGCATGATCTACGTTATCCAAATGCAAGAACATTAAATCGGGCGTGTTCTTCTTAAAATAGCGCGCTGCGCCCCTTCTCATGGATTGATGACCTGTGCCAAAGGCTTTTTCCATCAAATTAGATCTGCGTTCTTTGGTTAGCACGCCTTTTTCTATCAATCGGCCAAAGTCTCTCCAATCGAAAAAGCAGGCAATATCTGCCGTGGGTTTTTGTTTGCGCAATTCGCCAAAAATGGTAGGCCACGCGTTGCTGCTCTTTCCTTTTCCATCGGTACCTGTGCAAACCAATGGTTCAGTTTGAAGGCCAGGCTGCCAGCTATTGGACGTTACGCCATGTAGCGAAGGCGGTGCGCCCATAACTATGCTAGCCCAATTGGGGCTGCTGCTGGTGGGCAATACTGCTTCACAAACAAATGTGTAGGCCGAATATTTCAGCAAACTGACGATAACGGGTGTGTGCGCTCCTTCTATTCCCGCAGGGCTCATACCATCAACTCCAATCACAATAACATGGTCGGCAATGGGAAGGCCCATTTGCGCGTGCACAAATGGGCCTTGAAATAAAATGACCGTCAGCAGAGCGGCTATGTAACGCATTAGCGCAAGAACCACTTGGCCGCGAATTTAATGAAACTGACTTTAGACGCGTTGTAGGGAGGATACTTCTGCTTCACATCGCCAAGGTAAGAGCGCACTAATACTGGCTTTTTGTGCGAAAAGGTATCAAAGCCAAACTTACCGTTGTAGCCACCAATTCCGCTATTTCCAACTCCACCAAAAGGTAAACCAGGATGCCCAGCGTGTACCATTGTTTCGTTCACACAAATAGCACCCGAAGATGTTTCGTTTTCCAAACGTTTGCGCAAATCAGAGTTATTGGAAAAAAGATACAATGCTAAAGGACGCTCTCCGCGATTGATATGGGCAATAACCTCATCAAAACTATCGTAACCAATGATGGGCATAATGGGACCGAATATCTCTTCTTGCATGGCAGGATGATCTAAGGTCACATTATCAATCACGGTTGGACTGATATAGCGTTGCGAAGCATCTGTAACTCCACCCGCAATAATATCGCCTGTTAGCATTTTGGATAAACGTTGAAAATGACGATCGCTAATAATACGTCCAAGGTCATTGCTCTTATCCTCGGGTTTGCCAAAAAACTCGGTGATATGCTGCTTCACTTTCTCCAAGAATTTCGCTTTTATTTTCTTGTTTACGAAAATATAATCGGGTGCAATACAGGTTTGCCCGGTGTTCACAAACTTGCCCCAAACCAAGCGCTTAGCCGCCACATCCATGTTGATGTCTTCATCTACAATACATGGACTTTTTCCACCCAATTCTAAAGTAACTGGCGTAAGATGCTTGGCAGCTGATTGATACACAATACGGCCAATCTCGGTACCTCCTGTGAAAAGCAAATAATCGAAACGCTCTTTAAGCAATTCGGTGGTATCAGCTACTCCACCTTCAATGCTCACCAAATAGTGGGCTTCGAACGTGTCGGTAATCATGACACTGATGGCTTTGCTGCATGCGGGCGAAATCTCGGAAGGTTTCAACACAGCAGTATTTCCAGCACACATGGCTCCAACCAAAGGACCAATGAGGTTTTTCACAGGATAATTCCATGGAGCAATAATTAGGGCGACACCATAGGGCTCAGGAACAATTTTGGCAGATCCAGGCTGAAAAAACAGCGGTGTAGAAACACGCTCAGGCTCCATCCAATCTGCCAAATTGCGAATAATGTGGTCTATTTCAGAAACGGTTACCTCAATTTCGGTGGCATAGGCTTCCAGTTCTGGCTTGTTCAAATCGGCCTTTAATGCAGCAAGTAGTGCTTTTTCGTGCTTACGAATGCCATTTTTCAGCTTTAGCAATTGTTCTTTGCGAAAAGCCAATGATTTAGTGGCTCCCGTATTGAAATAGTCGCGTTGCTTCTGAACTGTTTGAGCGAATTTCGCTACTTCCGATTTGTAAATTGTTTCTGCTTCCATCTTGAATTGGGTTTTAAAATCGTATGCCGAGTTTGGTGTATAAGGCACTCATTACCCAAGCTGGGCCAATGAGAAAAAATTGAACGTCTTTGAGAAATGATGGCTTTTTACCTTCAACTTTATGTCCGATAAATTGGAATATCCACGAAACTATGAATACTACGATCGAAACCGCCCAAACGGAAATGAAGCCATCCAAAAAGTAGCAAGCAATCAAGCCTAATGTTGATGTAATGAGCATTCCCACAGCGATAGAGAAGGACAGCGACAAGTAATAAGCAAATACAAGCACTGAGGTTATCATTGCAACATTAAGTTGTTGACCTCCAAAAAAATCGAGTGCAACTCCTAGTTTCACATCCCAAAGCAGTCCTATTGCACTTAAAAAAATAAGTGGCACAAACACCCAATGAATACGCTGATTAGTAGGATTTTGATGGCTTTCCTTGTATCGGGCCATCAAGGATGTGAGTTTGCTCATGCTTCGAATTGAAATTGAGAAGTTGTAAAATTAGCACAGGAAGGCAAACCTACTCGAATTGCAGTTGTAAATTTCGCCTTTAGCTTGAGAGTATGAAAAAATTCACTGAATTGTATGACGGGCACTTGCCAGATACTGCCTATTTCTGCCCAGGCCGGGTAAATCTGATTGGCGAGCACATTGACTATAATGGAGGATTAGTGCTGCCTGCGTCTATTTCATTAGGTATAACTGCGCATATCCGAAAGAACGGAACACTTTTCATCAATCTATGTAGCGAACACACGGAAGAAATTACATCTCTGTCTATTGATGCGCTTCCTGAGAAAACATTGCACTGGACGGATTATGTTGTTGGAGTATTGCACATGCTTCAAAAAAAGGAGCTGATATTGGAAGGCTGCGATGTTTATTTCACCAGCACATTGCCGCATGGCTCTGGACTTTCGTCTTCGGCAGCCCTAGAAGTACTATCCTATTATATGTTCAGTCATTTCTTTAGTGGAATTGCACCAGAACGTGTGGCAATGGCTTTAGAATGCCAGCGAATTGAGAACAACTTTATTGGAGTAAACTGCGGCATAATGGATCAATTTGCTGTGGCTTTGGGAAGAGCAAATCATGCCATATCACTGCATTGTAGCACATTGTATTATGAAATGATTCCAATTGAGTTAGGTAAATATGCTCTACTTGTTATAAACTCTCACGCACCGCGCACTTTGGCCACATCTGCTTACAATGAGCGGAGATTGGAGTGTGATGCCGCACTTGCAGAACTTCAAACGAAGAGAAAATTCAAGCATCTCGTAGATGCAACTTTGGATGAAGTGAACGAAATGACCAATGATTTACTTAAAAAACGAGCACGTCATGTAGTTTCGGAGCAACTGCGCGTGCAGAAAGCTATGTCGGCTCTCAAGCGAGGAGATTTGCACGAGTTTGGAAAGCTGCTCAATGCGTCACACACTTCTCTTCGAGACGATTATGAAGTTTCGAGCGCGGAATTGGATTTCATTATAAAGGTCACGCAACAGCATCAAGGCTGTTTGGGTGCTCGGCTCACTGGTGCTGGTTTTGGTGGTTGCTGCATCGCGTTGATTGAAGAAAAATTCATCCTTTCATTGCAAGAATCCCTAAAAAAAAGCTATTCCAATCAATTCAACTTACCGCTTACGTTTTATCCCTGCAAAATATCAGATGGTGTTAATGCGTTAACCATTTGATAATATACCTTTAGCCCTTCTCATTTATCTCTAATCATTTCAAATCATGAAAAAAATCTTTACCCTAATTTCTTTAGTAACGCTTACCGTCATGGGCACTCAGGCCCAAACGGAGTGCAATGGCACTAGGTATCGCACCTACAATTTGTTTCCAAATCTTGAGGAAACTGCTAACATTACCTACGGTGCAAACACCGCGGTATCTGGGGGAAATCAAATTCTCAAGTTTGACATTTATGAGCCTGCTGGAGACACAGAAACCAATCGCCCCGTAATTGTAATGTGTTTTGGTGGGTCATTTATTGGCGGAGCGAAAGAAGATGTTGCGGATATTTCGCGTGTATTTGCTAAAATGGGCTACGTAGTAATTGCCCCTAGCTACCGCGTTGGGTTCTTCTTTCCCATCAATCAAGTTTCTACAACCTTGGCTGTGGTTCGTGCTGCGCATGATATTAAAGCCGTAGTGCGCTTTCTTAGAAAATCTGTGGCTGAAGAAGGAAATCCTTACGGTATTGATGCCGAGCGTGTAATTATTGGCGGCATTTCTGCTGGTGGTATTGGCGCTGTTCATGCTGCTTATCTTGACGATATCAATGAGTTTCCTGCATATATGGCAAATGATTCCGCTGGACTTGGCGGAATTGAAGGCAATACAGGCAATCTTGGCTATTCAAGTCGTCCGTTAGGCGTGCTTAGTTTTAGTGGTGCTATTGGAGATTCGTTATGGATTGATGCCAACAGTGTTCCAATTTGCAGCATTCACGAAGAACTGGATCCAACCGTACCTTACAACACAACAGAAGTGAGTGTTAGCGGTTTTCCTACTGGTCTAGTTGCATCTGGTAGCCGCGATTTGCATGCTCGAGCAGCGCATTTGGGATTAGACAACTGTCTACTCACTTATCCTGGCGTTACCAACCACGTTGGTTATTTCAGTGGTGGATTTGATCAGATTGCTCTTGATTTTGCCACACGTTTTGCAGCCGATATGGTTTGCGATGGCGGAAGTTTCTGCGGTAGCAATTTCGTAGGCGTTGACAATCCGACTGTTGAGCGCAACATGGTGAATGTTTATCCAAACCCAACTACCAATGAATTACGTTTCACCGCTGATTCACAAGGATTGGCTCAAGTGTATGACATGACAGGTAGAATGGTGCTTTCGCATTCTATAAATGCTGGTGTGCAACAACTTAATGTGGTTAGCCTTCCAAACGGTTCATACGTGCTTCAAGTAATTGGCGAATCAATCGCTACTGCCCATTTTGTGAAACAGTAATTTCAACTAAGTCCAAATAAAAAACGCCCCTGTGCTCATTGCTCAGGGGCGTTTTCTTTGGGTAAAATCGTAGGAATTATTCAGCAAACAAAGGTAATCCCTCCATCATGTGGTTCACTTTCTTGCGGCATTCTGAGATGATGGCGTCATTATCAGCATTGGTAATTACGCAATCCATCAAATCTACAATTTCACGTATAGCATCTTCTTTCACTCCTCTTGTAGTGATGGCTGGTGTGCCCACACGAATACCTGACGTAACCATTGGTGGTTGTTCATCAAAAGGCACCATATTCTTATTTACAGTGATATCCGCTTTGATGAGCGCATTTTCTGCATCCGCGCCTGTAATGTTCTTGCTTCTTAAATCAATAAGCATGGAATGATTGTCCGTTCCGCCTGAAATAATCTTGTATCCACGGGCCACAAATTCCTCTGCCATGATTTTGGCATTCTTCACCACCTGAACGCAGTATTCCAAATACGCATCTGAAAGTGCCTCACCAAAAGCAACCGCTTTCCCAGCAATCACATGCTCTAGTGGGCCACCTTGAGTGCCTGGAAAAACCGCGCTGTTCAATAACATGCTCATTTTTTTCAATGTTCCTTTTTGAGTTGTTTGTCCCCAAGGATTATCAAAATTTTCGCCCATCATAATCATACCACCACGAGGCCCACGAAGCGTTTTGTGGGTGGTTGTAGTCACAATATGGCAATCGTCCATAGGATCGGTAAGCAATCCACGGGCAATAAGACCAGATGGATGGCTAATGTCAGCCATTAGAAGCGCGCCAACTTCATCTGCAATATCACGCATACGCGCATAATCCCAATCACGACTGTAAGCAGATGCTCCTGCAATCAACATTTTTGGCCGCACTAATTTGGCGGTTCTCTCCATTTCGTCATAATCCACAAAACCTGTTTCACGGTTAACACCATAGAAATTCGCTTTATACAAAATGCCACTGAAATTCACTGGCGAACCATGGGTAAGGTGGCCTCCATGCGATAAATTGAATCCTAGAATGTTATCACCAGGCTTCAAACAAGCCAGCATCACTGCCGCATTGGCTTGTGCACCCGAGTGTGGCTGTACGTTTACGAACCCACAATTAAACAACTCTTTTGCCCGTTCAATAGCAAGTGTTTCAATTTCGTCAACGTTCTCGCATCCTCCATAATAGCGCTTTCCGGGCAAGCCTTCTGCGTACTTATTAGTAAGGATAGAACCTTGTGCTTCCATCACTTGATTGCTCACATAATTTTCGGAAGCAATCAATTCAACGCCTTCTGTTTGGCGCACACGTTCTTTGGCAATCAAGTCGAATACTGCGGTATCTCTGTTCATTTTCTATTAAGTGACGTCTGTTTATGCCAGCAAGTTTTACATTCGTGCGGCCAACAAAAGTAGCTTTGGCGTTCAACCCAAATACTCAAATGCAGAATAGGATTACACAACTTTTCGACATCCAATATCCCATAATTCAAGCTGGAATGATTTGGTGCAGCGGCTGGCGATTAGCAAGCGCGGTGAGCAACGCTGGTGGCTTGGGCATTATTGGATCGGGGAGCATGTATCCTGATGTGTTGCGCGAGCATATTCGTAAGTGCAAACAAGCCACTTCAATGCCTTTTGGTGTAAACGTGCCCCTACTCTATCCCGATATCGACAAACACATTCAGATTATTATTGAAGAGAACGTACCTATTGTGTTTTCATCTGCAGGAAGCCCCAAAAAATGGACTCCACTATTGAAAGAACATGGCATAACTGTAGTGCACGTGGTAGCAAGTTCTATGCTCGCGAAGAAATGCGAAGAGGCGGGCTGTGATGCTGTGGTTGCCGAAGGATTTGAAGCTGGCGGACACAACGGCCGCGAGGAAACTACAACTATGGTGCTCATTCCACAAACCGTGCAGGCTGTAAATATCCCGATTATAGCAGCTGGAGGAATAGGCACTGGCCGAAGTATGCTTGCAGCTATCGCACTTGGTGCAGAAGGTGTGCAAATAGGTAGCCGCTTTGTAGCAAGTCCAGAAAGTTCTGCCCACGACCTCTTTAAACAAGCCATATTGGATGCAAAAGAAGGCGACACCAAGTTGAGCATGAAAAAACTGGTACCTGTTCGATTACTGAGAAACCATTTTTTTGACGAAGTAAAAAAGCTCGAAGACCGCGGTGCTGAAGGTGGTGAACTCCTCGAATTGCTTGGCCGAGCCCGTGCAAAAAAAGGCATGTTTGAAGGCGATATGGTAGAAGGCGAATTGGAAATAGGCCAAATTTCAGGCTACATCGATGCTATGAAATCTGCTGGTGATATCGTTCGGGAAATTGTGGACGAGTTCAATTTTGTGAGCGGTCAACTTGGCGCAATGCGACTTTAACGCACAAAAAACTCACTTGAAAAACTCAAATCCAATCGCTTTATCTGTTAATAACTCCGCAATAACCTCCCAAGTCAGAAAGTTACCTTCGCTGCACTGTTCTAAACCTACCTCCTTTTCCTATGCAAGAGTCGCAGACTGCCGCACAAATAACTGTAGAAACCGCCAAAAAATTGGGCTTGCTGCCCGAAGAATTCGAGCGAATTAAGGAAATACTTGGTCGCACGCCAAATTTCACAGAACTGAGCATTTTCTCGGTGATGTGGAGCGAGCATTGCAGCTATAAAAACTCCATTACGTGGCTTAAAACCCTTCCTAAAAAAGGGTCAAAAATATTGGTGGAAGCCGGTGAAGAAAACGCTGGGCTTGTTGACATTGGTGATGGTTTAGCATGTGCGTTCAAAATCGAATCGCACAATCACCCAAGCGCGTTAGAACCCTACCAAGGTGCAGCAACAGGAGTTGGTGGTATCAATCGCGACATCTTTACCATGGGCGCTCGTCCTATAGCGCAACTCAACTCCTTGCGCTTTGGCAATCCCGATTTGCAAAAAACAAAATGGTTGATGAAAGGTGTGGTGAAAGGCATTGGCGATTACGGCAACGCTTTCGGCATTCCAACTGTTGGCGGTGAAGTGTATTTTGATGATTGCTACAACCAAAATCCATTGGTCAATGCTATGAGTGTTGGTATTGTTGAAGTAGGTAAAACAGTTTCGGCAACATCTTATGGCGCTGGAAATCCTGTGTTTATAGTTGGTTCTTCTACCGGAAAAGACGGTATTCACGGAGCCACATTTGCATCTGAAGACATCACTGAAGCTTCTGCCGAAAAGATTCCAGCCGTTCAGGTTGGTGATCCATTTCAAGAAAAACTCTTGATGGAAGCCTCTTTGGAAGTAATCACAACAGGCGCGGTGATTGGAATGCAAGACATGGGGGCTGCAGGAATTACGTGTAGTACCAGCGAAATGAGCGCAAAAGGCGAACACGGCATGGAGATTTACCTCGACCGAGTGCCTACGCGGCAAGAAGGAATGCACGGATGGGAAATTCTACTTAGCGAGAGCCAAGAACGTATGTTAATCGTGGTAGAAAAAGGCAGAGAAGCAGATGTGCTTGCCGTGTTTGACAAGTGGGATTTGAACTGCGTTGAAATTGGAAAAGTGACTGAAGGTGGGCGTTTGCGATACTTTATGCATGGCGAATTGGTGGCAGATGTGCCAGCTCACGACCTCGTTTTGGGCGGTGGAGCACCCGTTTACAAACGCGAGTTTGCCGAACCTGCTTATTTCCAAGAGTATCAAAAGTTTAACATTGATGATGTAACCGAGCCCGAAGATTTGAAAGAAGCAGCTTGGCATCTTATTGGACATCCCAATATCGCTTCGCGCAAATGGGTGTATGACCAATACGATAGCATGGTAGGTACCGTTAATATGAGTACCAACGCACCAAGTGATGCCGCAATTGTGAACATCAAAGGTTCAGACAGAGCCTTGGCTTTGACGGTTGACTGCAACTCGCGCTATATTAAAAGTGACCCCGAAATGGGCACTGCTATTGCGGTAGCTGAAGCTGCTAGAAACATCATTTGCTCGGGTGCCGAACCTACTGCCATTACCAATTGCCTCAACTTTGGCAATCCATATTCGCCCGAAGTATATTGGACGTTTGTTGGAGCAATAAAAGGAATGGGCGCTGCATGTCGCAAATTCGATACGCCAGTAACGGGTGGCAACGTGAGTTTCTACAATCAAAGTGTGTTCGATAGTAAGGTAGAACCCGTATTTCCAACACCAACTATCGGCATGTTGGGCTTGCTAAAAAGCAAAAAAGACCGCATGACTTTGCATTTCAAGGCATCAGGCGACCTTATTTACTTAGTGGGCCAATCTCGCGATGATATCAGTTCATCTGAATATCTCTATTCCTACCACGGCATCAAAGGTTCTCCTGCTCCATTTATCAACTTAGATGAAGAAGCATTACTGCACGAATTGTTGTTGCAACTTATCCGCAGCGGAGAAGTGGCTTCGGTGCATGACGTAAGCGATGGTGGACTGTTCATTAGCCTTTTTGAATCAGCTAGAGCGGGCCAATTGGGTTTTGATGTTAGCACCGATGAAGAAATTCGCACAGATGCCTTTTTGTTTGGCGAAAGCCAAAGTCGCGCTGTGGTTACTGTGAAACCAGAAATGCAAGAGGCTTTCGTTGAACGCCTTACTGCCAGCGAAATCGATTTTACTTACTTAGGCGAAGTAACTGCGTTGGACGAAATGGTTATAGACGGTCAAAACTTCGACACGCTAACCAAAGCTGTTGACTTGTATGACGGTGTGCTTGGAGGAAAGATGGCGTCCTAAAAACCTACCACAATTGGTTGGAATAACAGAAAAAATCCATTCATCTCCTTCCAAATGGCCGCCAAAATTTTAGCAAAAGTATATGCTGCTGTTGTCAACTCCTGTTCGGTATGGTCGCAGGTTATGAAAAACCGCAACCGAGATTCGTTATCGGCCACAGCTGGATAAAGAATTTGCTACAAATTGATGCCAGCTTCAGACAGCATTTGTGCCAAAACCAATGGATGCGCAGAATTTCGCACGATAATAGGAACAACAGCTGTTCCTTTTCCAATACCTGTGTCCAAACCGTTTGCTTTGGCTAAGCGCACAAACAATTCGCAATTGCTGCGCAGCTTTTAAGCACTCCATGATTTTTGAAAAATAACCTACAGCAGTAACTTCCGCTGCGGCATTAGATGGGCTAATTCCCACACTCTAACGAAACAATAGAGTAGTATATTTCAAACAGTTTGTAAGCGCCTTGGTGCCCGCAATGTAGCCGACACAACAGACAAAAGAGGCTATTGTTATGTCAATCCTTCAACTGGTAAGTAATCCGAGACAAACGCGCGAATTTCAACTATCGACAAAGCCGAGAAATGACTGTTTCGTGTTGTGGAAAAGCCGCTAGAAGAAGCGACTGCTGAGCCATTTCGAAATCTGAAAAATCAAACCCTGGAGCCACTGTGCAACCCACTAATCCAAATTGGCCTTCTTCACATACTTCCGAAGCAAACCAACTTCCAGCAGGAATAACCAATTGAAATCGTTCACCATTGATAACATCCTGTCCCAAACGGTGCGCAAAATACTGTCCTTGTGGTGTTATTTCGTGAATAACAAGTGCATCTCCCGAATAGAAATGCCAAACTTCATCCGATAAAATGCGATGAAATGCCGAAAATGTTCCTTTTGCAAGGAGAAAATAGATGGCTGTAGAAAAACTGCGTTCTCCAATAAACTCGCTAGGCAGCGAATCTGCAGCAATTTTGCCTTGCGAGCGATACATTTCCTTAAACCATCCACCTTCAGGATGAGGAAGCAATTGGAGCAAATCGGCCCACTGTTGGGCACTCTTAGGAGATAATGCGGTAAACAATGGACTACGGAAATTGCTTTTTAGCGGCTTCCAGTTTCCCTGGCAATTGTCCGGAAAGGATGTGCCAATACATCACAAAATCTGAAGCTAGACTATAAAACGGATTACCAAAAGCAGCTGGTTTATTCTTTTCGAACCCAAAATGTCCGAGCCATGCAAATCCATAACCAGCAATTGGCATCAATGCAAAAAACATCCAATTACCCGAAATAAGACCTAAGATAAAGCATACGATTACAAGCGTTGTGCCCACAAAATGCAATGTTCTGCATATGGCATCAGCATGTTGCGTCAGGTAAAACGGATAAAATTCTTTAAATGTGGAAAATCGATTGTGCGATACCATTAGCTCAATGTCATTCTAGTTTTCAGTTCTGTTCTAATCCTTGATGCTTGGATTTCTTACCTAGCGATTCCAAAATTGATGTTAGAATTGACAAAAGAATACTAAAAACCACTGCCCACCAAAAACCATCAACCGAAAACCCATCTACAAATCGAGCTGCCAGCAAAACCATTGCAGCGTTGATGGCAAAAAGGAAAAGTCCTAGAGTAAAAACCGTGAACGGAATGGTTAGTATAATCAGCAAGGGCTTCAAAAACCCATTAAGCAATGCCAAAACAATAGCAACCAAAACAGCAGTCAAGTAATTATCTACGTCAATGCCAGGAAGCAGGTAGGCCGCTAAAAAAACGGCTAGCGATGATATGATGACTTTTAGGAAAATATTCATACTGATATTGAGGAATGTAAAAATAGTACAACCAATGTTACGACAGTAAAAAACACAGTTTCCAACCCGTTCAATTAAGACCTTTTGTCTTCGTCCAAATCAGACTCCTTTATGGAATTAATTACCACTCCATGATTTACTACATAACCATCCAAATCTGTGGAAGAAGTTGTTGGGTTGTTCTTCTTATCTTCTCTCTTTTCACGCTTTTCAGTGGCTTTTTTCTTCTTGTCAATTTCGCGTTGCCGCTTCATAAATGTATGCTGTGATTTTGCCATGACGGTCTATGCTAGAACTTTACTGCAATTACTTTCATTTGCTCCAAACCCATCAAAGGAGAGTCTCTCAAAGCAAAAAACCACTAAGGTGAAGGAATTTAAAGGGAAGCTAAATCCTGAATTCCAGTTCGAACAATCGTGGTTGTGATTGTGCGTGCAAAGGTGCGATTCTTTGGCGACATTGGAAGTAGAATTCCTGACAAGCATAGTATTCCTATTACGTAAAATCTGAGTACTCCAATTATTTCGAGAAGAAATAGCCTAAGTTCTTCTACTACTTTTGCCGAAGACAATGCAAAAGAAGTTTCTTTCCAATTTGTTCTTTCTCATTCTGGTTAACCTGCTGGTGAAACCATTTTGGATACTGGGAATTGACCGTTCGGTGCAAAACGAGGTTGGCGCAGAGATCTACGGTTCATATTTCGCGCTTTTCAACCTTTCCTTAATCCTGAACATTTTTCTGGACTTAGGAATAACTAATTATAACAATCGCCACATAAGCCAGCACAGCCATTTGCTCGGCAAATATTTTACGCGAATTGTAGCCCTTCGATTGGTTCTTGCAGTGGGTTACTCTATCCTCTGCCTCATTGCAGGACTTGCTTTTGGCTATGATGCAACGCAAATGTCGCTCTTAGCTTTGCTTAGCTTCAATCAGTTTCTACTTTCTTTCATCCTTTTTCTGAGAAGCAATGTAGCGGGGCTCCAATTATTTAGAATTGACAGTCTGCTTTCTATACTAGACCGTTTATTGCTCATTGTGGGATGTTCGTTTTTACTTTGGGGAAGGGTTGGAGCAGAACCATTTCAAATAGAGTGGTTCGTTATTATGCAAACCTTAGCTCTTGCTGTAACAATGGCAGTGGCGCTTTTTGTAGTCGTTTATTATGGCAGGCCATTTTCTGTGCATTGGAACGGACGCCTATTTCGAGGCATCTTAAAACAAAGCATTCCATTCGCTTTACTTATTTTTTTGATGGGCATTTATGGACGTGTCGACTCTGTAATGTTGGAGCGTTTGCTGCCCGATGGAAATTTGCAAACTGGAATTTACGCGCAGGCATTTCGCTTACTAGATGCCGTGAATATGATTGGATATCTCTTTGCGGTCATACTCCTACCCATGTTTTCGCGAATGCTGAAGCAAAAAGAGGATATTAGGCCATTAGCAATTTTGGGTTCAAAACTGCTTTTACTCCCAGCTTTTTCGATCGCATTGGTGGCGTGGTGGCATGGTGAAGCAATTATGGCATCGCTATACAGCGCACACGCTGAAGCTTCGGGAAAAGTGCTTTCGTTGTTGTTATTTTCATTCGTTCCGATGGCAGGAACCTATGTGTTTGGCACATTGCTCACGGCAAATGGTAATCTTAAGAACTTAAATATTATTGCTTTAGGAGGTGTAGTTTTGAGTCTTATTGCAAACTGGGTATTGATACCAATTTGGGGTCCGATGGGAGCAGCGGCAGCTTGTTTGTCTACTCAAATGGTAACGTTTTTACTCCAATTTGCCTTGGCGAAACGTTTGTTCAACATAAGCTTTTCAAAAGGAGAACTTGTTGGTTTGCTCGGATGTATTGGAGTGGTAATTGGAACTGGTGCACTGACCATTTCATTGTCTTGGTACATAGCTTCTGTGGTGATTCTTGTTTTGGGCGCATTATGTACCTTGCTTCTAATTCTCCCGAATCTTCATGTACTGCGAAAGCAGTCTTAAGCAGTTTGTTCACAACCAGAAATGAGTACAGTTTTAGCAGTTCCATTGAACACTTCCACAGGTATAAAAAGTGCTACTTTTGGCGCGCCCCACTAGAAAATACCTTAACTAAACTATGACAGAGGAAGCTAATAAAGGCTTGGATTTCAATTCTTCCAATCTTCTGCTTTTCATTGTTCGCTGGAAAAAACCGTTGACTATCATTACGATAGGTGCTGCGGTAGCTTCCATGATTTTCTCGTCTCCAATTTTCATTCCACCAAAGTTTGAGAGCACGGTTATCATGTTCCCAACTTCCTCTGCTTCAATTTCAAAATCGCTGTTGTCGCAAAACACATCGGGTAAAGAAGATTTGATGACGTTTGGCGAGGAAGAGCAAGCGGAACAATTGCTTCAAATCCTTAATTCTGACCAAATTAGGGACCGTATTGTGGTGAAATACGATTTGATGAATCACTACGATATTGATACAGCGGCTCAGTTCAAGTTTACCGAATTGTATAAAGAATTTGAGTCAAATATTAAGTATAAACGCACTGAATTTCAATCTGTTCGAGTGGATGTGATGGACACGGACCCCTTAATGGCTGCAAACATTGCCAACGATATTGCAGCCTTGGTAGATTCTGTAAAAAACAGGATGCAGCAAGAACGCGCATCGCAAGCCATGCATATTGCTGAAGCGGAATATTTTCAAATGCGCGACTACATCAAGGAATTGGAAGATTCGTTAGGCGCATTGCGTGCAATGGGGGTAAATGACTACGAATCTATGTCAGAACGTTTTACAGAGTATTATGCCAAAGCCATTCTAGAAGGCAATCAACGCGCCATGAGCAAATTGGAAGAACAGTTGGCTATACTTTCGAAATATGGAGGTGCATACGTTTCCATCCGTGACATTTTGGAGCATGAGAAAAAGCAATTGAGCCATTTGCGAGCCAAATATCACGAAGCTAAGGTGGATGCTGAACAGACATTGCCACACAAGTTTATTGTGAATAATGCGGTTCCAGCAGAGAAGAAAACTTACCCTGTTCGTTGGCTTATTGTGCTAATTTCCACTATCTCATCCTTTCTTTTTGCCTTATTGGTAATCATTGCGTTTGAGAATGTCAAAAACCTCAATTCCCAATAAACCCGTCACCCCATGACCGATTATAGGAATAACTCCTCCATTTGGAGTCTTTTAGTAAAATGGAAAAAAGAACTGGCGGTGTTGGGGTTGATAACCTTGGTGCTTTCTTCCGTGTTTTCCAGTTCTTGGGTTATTGATCCTAAGTTTAAATCATTTGCAGTTTTGTATCCAGCCAACATTATACCCATGGGAACGGAAACTCCTACGGAACAAATGTTGCAAGTATTTGATTCAGATCAAATTAGAGACTCCATTATAAAACTGTACGATTTATATACCGTTTATAACGTGTCGCCAGATGCGATTGGCTCTCGTAGCGAAATGATTCGTGAGTATCAATCCGCTGTTACTGCAAGAAAAACGGAATATGAATCTGTGGTGATAGAGGTTTTGGACAAAGACCCAATTCGTTCGCGAGACATGGTAAATTCAATGATTCATTTCTTTAACAAGAAAGAAAAGTTGATGCAGAAGGAAAAATCCATGGAGTTGGTAATAATTCTTACCCGTCAAGTAAGCGAAAAAAAGCACGAAATGGATAGCATGGAAGCTGTGCTAACAGGTATTCGCAAAGAGTATGGCATCTTGGATTACGACCTTCAAACGGAATACGCAACTGAGCGCTATTTAGATGTGATTACCACACCTTCAAAACGAAACTCGGCTAAAGAAATAGAGCCATTACTAACAGCATTAAAAGAGCGTGGTGGAGAATTTGTTGCCCTCAACGAACATCTTTGGAGAACCCGTGGTAGTTACAACGATATGAAGGAAAAGCTGGAACTAGCCCAGCAAGATGTGGAGAAACAACTTACGTACTGTAACATAATCACACATCCCGAAATTGCTGATAAAAAGGCCTATCCTATAAGATGGCTAATTGTTTTAGGCTCAATACTCGGAACATTGCTTACGGCACTTGTTGTAATTGCGATTCTTGAAAATTTTAGGACCAGTTCAGTTTCTGAAAACGCGTGAAACTGGTGAGTGCTGATATTACCGGCAACGGAGTAAAGTACATTTATGCTGCTGGTGGGCTCTTTGCATTACTGAATGCAGTGCTTATTGCCACAGAATTCTATTATCTTCCTTTGGTTCCAATTGCCCTTGCCATAGCCCTTTTGGCGCTGTTGGCACTGGATAAATTAGTGCTGTTAATCGTATTTCTTACCCCATTATCGGTAAATCTAACGGATATCGGAATGGGCGTGGGAATGACGCTGCCCACCGACCCACTGATGTTTGGGGTACTGCTCATGTTCCTATTGAAATTGCTAGCAGAGCGTGGATTCCCGAAAGAAATCACCGAACATCCTATCACGCTTGCCATAATTGTCAATGTTGTTTGGATGGCTATGACCACCATAACGAGCGAAATGCCGATGGTTTCTTTTAAGTTTTTGGTTTCCCGCATGTGGTATTTGGCTACGTTTTATTTTGTAGCAACCCAGCTTTTTAGGGATTTTTCAAAAATCAAACTATTTACTGGCCTCTATCTCGCTTCATTCACAGTCATCATTTGCTACACTGTGATTCGCCATGCTATTTATGGTTTTGAAGAGCAACCTGCGCATTGGGTTATGGAGCCATTTTTTAGCGACCATACATCCTACGGAGCCGCTCTAGCACTCTTTTACCCGCTTATTTTTGGGTTAACTATTATGAGCAAATACAGTAGGAGCTGGAAAGTTTTGTTTCTTGGATTGCTGCTCCTTTTTTCGGTAGCGCTAGTGCTTTCCTATACCCGTGCTGCTTGGATTAGTTTGGCTGGATGCTTTGGAGTTTTCGTAATAATGTGGTTTAGAATTCGCTTCACCAAAGTGGCGATTATTGGTCTGTGCGCTTTGGCCGTTTTGGCTGTTTCATGGAGTACGATTGTGATGGAACTGGAACAAAACCGTCAAGATTCTTCCGCTGAGTTCACAGAGCATTTGCAGTCTATGACCAACATTTCAACGGATGCATCAAATCTTGAGCGCTTGAATCGCTGGGGATCTGCTTGGAGAATGTTTAACGAGCGCCCAGCTGTGGGTTGGGGTCCTGGAACCTATGCATTTCAATATGCTCCGTTTCAATTGGCGAGCGAAAAAACCATCATAAGCACCAATGCTGGCGATGCTGGTAATGCACACAGCGAGTATATAGGACCACTTAGCGAACAAGGGTTATTTGGAATGATTTCATTCACGTTAATCATCATTTGCATCATCTATTACTCCGTCAGACTCTACGTTCGGATAGATAATCGAGAGCACCGCATGTATATGGTTTGCATGTTCTTAGGGCTTGTTACCTACATGCTTCATGGCATGCTCAACAACTTTCTTGATACAGATAAAATATCAGCGCCCTTTTGGGGTTTCACAGCTGCCATTGTGGCTATTGATGTGTATCACACTAAGCGTAAGAAACAAAAATCTGAATAAATAGGTTGGAGTTTTATCGTATAAGAGTTACTCGAGCTCTTTCATAAAGAACACTTTATAATAAAACATTCCTCTCACTTCGTCATAGCCACGCTCTATATTGGCTTGCTGCCCATCTGGACTAAAAGGAAGTTTGATTTGAATATGGGTATCGAGGTTAATTTGATTGCGATACTTCTTCTTTTGACTTTGCAGTTCAGGAACTGAAATATCAAAACTATCCTCCAAAGCCACGCCCGTTCGCTCGGAATATTGCTGGCGATAATCGTTGAAAGCATGCTGCAAATCAGCATTGCGCAACACAGTTACTCCAAAATCATCGTTGTCCCATTCCTCCTTATCGTTCATGTACTCCATCGATTCGTTGACAAACGCAATTTGCTCCGTTCTGTTGTTGGGGGCAAGAATATCTCTAGAAAATTCTTTCACCATTTCCACATGACTTCTAGTTTGAAAGTGATTGTCGTTGCAACGCTCAATATTCAAGAAATTGAGTTTCCAATACTCCGAATCATAATTATTGGCATCCACAGTAAGCGCTCTAAAACCAAGTTCGCGTTGGGTATTGAAGATTAGACAACCCTTATCCAACTTATTGGCGCTAACACCCAAATGGTCTACCAACTCCAATATATCGGTCTGTTCGATGAATTTGAAGAACGGAATTTTCGTTTCCACTTTAAAAATACCAATGGCATCCACCACTTCATTATCAAATGCCATGGTACTGAAATGCACCACAAATACCTCCCCTATTTTAATGTGAGGATGATTGGATTGATCGTGCAAGTGCATCAAAAGATTGATTGACTCAGGTAAAACCGAGCTGATATCATCAAAAATGGCTTGTGCACTATTAAAAACCACATTCGCCCCTAGCTCATCAATAGCACCAAATTGATACACATCGGTAGCTTTCAGAAAAGGACGCAGGAAGTATTGCATCAGTAATTCCTCCGCTTGTGGTTTGACCTGCGCCAATTCTTTTGAGATAAAATTCCCTTCTTCTCTATGGCGGTTTCCCACTTTATGTAGTGCAATAGAGGTGATTTTTGCTTGCGAATAGTCAATCATTGGGTTTGCATAAAGTGCTTTTGCAAAGATTGGTTTTTAGAAACAGATTAGTTTGAAAATTATCTCAATTGCTCAGACTATTTCTACAGAAAAGTGAATAAATAAAGGATTGGATTTTTGGGACAAACAAAATATGAAAGCTGCTTTTGCTATTTTTCACCCATGCAACTAGCCACTATTGATTGGGCCATTATCGTGGCCTTTTTTGCGATTTCGTTATTGATAGGATTATGGGTTTCGCGAAGCGCGGGCTCTAATGCCGCAGAGTTTTTCCTTTCGGGCCGAAACATGCCGTGGTGGCTTCTTGGCGTTAGTATGGTGGCAACTACGTTTAGTGCTGATACGCCCAACTTAGTAACCGACATTGTTCGAAAAAATGGAGTTTCGGGAAACTGGGTGTGGTGGGCATTTCTACTTACAGGAATGCTTACAGTTTTTGTGTATGCTAGGCTGTGGAGGCGTTCGGGCGTACTTACGGATTTAGAATTTTATGAAATACGTTATGGAGGAAAAGGCGCTGCGTTTCTTCGTGGTTTCCGTGCCATCTATCTTGGTGTGTTTTTCAATGTAATGATAATGGCCACGGTGTGCTTGGCGGCCATTAAGATTGGAAGCGTTCTTTTGGGTTTATCTCCAAATCAAACCTTGATAATTGCTAGTGTTATTACGGTAATTTACAGCTCAATGGGCGGTTTGCGCGGAGTACTTATAACCGACTTTTTTCAGTTTACCCTTGCAATGGCAGGCACCATTTGGGCCGCTGTTGTTTTAGTGGATATTCCACAAGTTGGCGGACTTGATGCGCTTTTGGCACAACCAGAAGTATTTAAACTCACACCATTTTTCCCTGATTTCAGCCAAACGGATCATTTGATTCCTTTACTATTTATCCCACTTGCGGTGCAATGGTGGAGCGTGTGGTATCCTGGTGCCGAGCCTGGTGGTGGTGGTTACATAGCCCAGCGTATGTTGGCCGCCAAAAACGAACAGCATGCCATGGGTGCTACCCTACTTTTTAATGTGATGCATTATGCCTTACGTCCTTGGCCTTGGATTTTGATTGCCCTTTGCTCGGTAATCGTTTTTCCCACGCTAGAAAGCATTCAACACGCATTTCCGCACATTGATGCTAGCATGATAAACGATGATTTGGCCTATCCTGCCATGCTCACTTTTTTGCCTGCTGGTCTTATGGGGTTGGTTATCGCGTCATTGATTGCCGCGTTTATGAGCACCATTTCCACGCATCTTAACTGGGGTTCGAGCTATGTTGTAAACGATTTCTACCAACGCTTTCTTAAACCTGACGCCACAGAAAAGCAATTGGTTATGGTGGGCCGCATTTCCACCGTGCTTTTGATGGTGTTTGCAGCCTTATTTGCACTTGTTTTAACCAATGCCTTGCAAGCATTCAACATCTTGCTTCAAGTAGGGGCAGGCACAGGATTAATCTTTATTATGCGTTGGTTTTGGTGGAGAATAAACGCATGGACCGAGATTAGCGGAATGATAATTTCCTTTCTCTGTGCCATTTTCTTCGAAATAATTAATCCGAAATTTAGTCTAATTGAAATGGCTTCCCATTGGAATTTAGTGGCTTGTGTAAGTATCACCACCTTAGGATGGGTGGCTGTAACATTACTAACTTCTCCAGAAAAAGAGACTGTATTGCGTGAATTTTGCTCCAAAGTAAATCCCACTATAGGTTGGAAACAATTCAGATCTGCTAACCAAAGATCAAGCGGCAATTTCCCACTTCAAATCTTAGGCATGTTTATCGGTTGTGCCACGGTGTATGCTGCCCTTTTTGCCACTGGTTCATTTATTTATGGAAATACACTGTTGACGATTGCCCTTTCCACAGTTTCCATTGTTGGAGGTGCTTCCATTTTTATGATTTGGAAACGGCTAAATAGTGCGGAGTAAGCCCATTTGCAGGCCATAGTATTGCAATAAACAGGTCGCATTTACCTGAAATTTAGACCCATGCCCGGAGTATAATTTCACACGCACTACGCCCAAGAAATCATGCAGCCTCGCTTGGCAGCTAATATTCAGATGCTAGAAGATATGATTCAAAAAATTGAGGCAAATCCGCTTTAGAAATCACAGTTTTTTGGAGTTCGCGGAAATGGAATGACGTCCCGAACATTGGTCATTCCCGTGATGAACATCATTAATCGTTCAAACCCCAAACCAAAACCACTGTGCGTTACTGTACCAAACTTGCGGGTTTCGAGGTACCACCACATGCTTTCTTCAGGAATGTGAAACTGCTTCATTTTTTCCACCAAAACGTCATAGCGCTCTTCACGTTGCGACCCTCCTACAATTTCGCCAATTCCTGGGAATAGAATGTCCATTGCGGCCACGGTTTCTTTGCCTTGCTCGCAGTTTTCGTTGAGGCGCATATAGAATGCCTTAATCTTAGCTGGATAGCCGGTGATAATTACTGGCTTTTTGAAATGTTTTTCTACTAGAAAACGCTCGTGTTCACTTTGCAAATCGATACCCCATTCATCCACTTGGTAATTGAATTTCTTCTTTTTGTTGGGTTGTGATTCGCGAAGAATTGCAATGGCTTCGGTGTAGGTGATGCGTTCAAATTTGTTTGCAATGACAAAATCGAGCTTTTCAATCAATCCCAATTCGCTACGTTCATGGGCGGGTTTTGCTTTCTCTTCTTCTTCCAAACGTTGGGCAAGAAAAGCAATATCGTCAGCACACTCGAGCTTTACATACGCAATGACTTGTTGCAGGAAATCTTCGGCAATATCCATGTTGCCATTAATATCGCAGAAAGACATTTCGGGCTCTATCATCCAAAACTCAGCGAGATGGCGCGATGTGTTGCTATTCTCCGCTCTAAATGTTGGTCCAAACGTATAGACCTTACTCAATGCCAAAGCCGCAAGTTCGGCCTGCAATTGTCCGCTTACAGTAAGGCTAGTTTCCTTGCCAAAAAAATCTTGCGAAAAATCAACAACTCCATCGGCAGTTAACGGTGGTTTTTTGGCATCGAGGGTGCTAACTCGAAACATTTCTCCGGCACCTTCTGCATCCGAACCTGTAATTATTGGAGCATGCACATTGAAATACCCACGGTCGTTGAAATACTTGTGTATGCCAAAGGTGAGCGCATGTCGAATGCGAAACACCGCGCTAAATGTGCTTGTGCGCACCCGCAAATGTGCCTTTTCGCGAAGAAATTCGAGGCTGTGCTTTTTGGGCTGCATAGGAAATGACTCCGGATCGGCAGCACCATGCACATGTACAGCAGTAGCTTGCAATTCAACACTTTGCCCTTTGCCTTGGCTTTGCACTAGCTTACCCACCACCGAAATACACGCTCCTGTGGTCACTTCTTTTAAGTCGGCTTCAGAAAATCGTTCTAACTCAAAAACCATTTGGATGCTATTGACTGTGGATCCATCATTCACTGCCACAAAATTGACATAAGCGTTGCCTCGCTTGGTGCGCACCCATCCTCTCACTGTGACTTCGCGGTCGAGGTTAGTACTTTGTAACAATTGCTTAATGCTTTCCATAATGGTCATTTTTCGAGATGCAAAGGTAGAAATGCACTTGGCGCTACCATCTATTGAATGACGTTGAATTCTGAATGCGAAAATTTGATGCCTTAAGTCTAAAATCAAAAGCCAATTCTGAGAAGCAGTGCATCTTTACGGCCTAGAAACACACCATGAAACTGCACACAATAGACACAGGTTTTTTTAAATTAGACGGAGGCGCCATGTTTGGAGTGGTACCAAAATCCCTCTGGCAGCGCTCCAATCCTGCCGATGCGGACAATCTATGCACTTGGGCCATGCGCTGTTTGCTTATTGAAGATGGCAGTAGACTAATTCTGGTAGATAATGGCATTGGCAACAAACAGGATAAAAATTTTCTGAAGCATTATCATTTGCATGGCGATACTACGCTTGAAAAAAGCCTTGCTGCACTGGGTTTTGGCAAAGACGACATTACCGATGTGTTTCTCACCCATCTTCATTTTGACCATTGCGGTGGCAGCGTGGCTTGGAACAGCGATAGAAGTGGCTGCGAAATGAACTTTCGAAATGCTACTTATTGGAGCAACGAACGCCATTGGCAATGGGCCACCGTGCCCAACCGCAGAGAACAGGCCAGTTTTCTGAAAGAGAATATTTTGCCAATTCGCGAAAGCGGACAACTTAAATTTATTGAGAATGCTGGTGAATGGCTCCCCAACATCGACATCTTTTTTGCCAACGGCCATACTGATGCCCAAATGATTCCTTTGATTCATTACAAGGAAAATACAATCGCTTTTATGGCCGATTTGCTGCCATCGGTGGGGCATTTTCCGCTTCCGTATGTGATGGGCTATGACACACGACCGCTGCTAACAATGGCCGAAAAAGAGGTATTCCTCAATGATGCCACAGCCAAAAACTACATTCTATTTTTTGAGCACGACCCTGTTAACGAATGCTGCACGGTAATCACTACAGATAAAGGAGTGCGGGCAGGCAATACATTTCGACTAAGCGAATTGTAGAACTATTGGGGCAAAAAAGAAAAAGAGCTGTCTCGATACCCACAAAAAAAGCCCTAACACCAATAAAGGTATTAGGGCTTTTGCATTTGCTTTAAGTGGTTTTACACCAACTCTACGCTGCGCTTTAGGAAATCGGTAAGCGCTTTTCCTTTCAACATCCCTTGACCCAAAAGGGCAATGTCCGTAAGTTGTTTAGTACGGTTCTTTTGCTTTTCGGCATCGGTTTCGGCAAGCAACTCGCTCACTTTTGGATGATTTGCATTAACCACAAGGTTGAAGAATTCGAACCCACCCATGCCCATCATTCCTTGTCCGCTAAGCTTTTGCATGTCATTCATTCTGCGCATAAACTCTGGCTGCGTAATTACTACAGGCATATCTTTCTCGCTCAGGTTTTCGAACGTCACGCTAAACTTGCCTCTTCCACCTTCAGGGTTCACCTCGGCCTCAAATACGGGCTTAAGCTTTTCCTTCTCTGCATCCGAAAGTTTACTTGGTGCCTCTTCATCCTTCTTGATTAATTTGTCGATGGTATCGGCATCCACTCGTGCGAATGTGGTATTCTCCAATTTCTGCTCCAGCTGATTTACAAAGTGGGCATCAAATGGACTTTCCATAAGTAAAACATCATATCCATGCGAGGTAGCATTCTCAACATAGGTATGCTGCGTTTCGGCATTGGTGGTATATAAATGCACCAATTTGCCATCTTTATCGGTTTGCACCGCAGCAATCTTGTCCTTGTATTCCTCTATGGTGTTGTAGGTGCCATTGGTACTTTTGAACAACCAAAATTTGGTAGCACGCTCCTGAAACTTCTCATCCGAAAGCATTCCGTATTGAATGAAAATCTTGATGTCATCCCATTTCTTTTCGAAATCTGCGCGGTCTTCTTTAAAAAGATCGGCCAATTTATCGGTTACCTTTTTGCTGATGTGACTGCTAATTTTCTTCACATTGCTGTCGCTTTGCAAATAACTGCGGCTCACGTTCAGCGGAATATCGGGCGAATCGAGCACACCATGCAAGAGGGTTAGGAATTCGGGAACAATTCCTTCCACAGAATCCGTAACAAACACCTGATTGCTGTAGAGTTGAATCTTATCTTTCTGAACAGAAATGTTGTCCTTTATTTTAGGGAAATAGAGGATTCCAGTAAGATTGAACGGATAGTCTACGTTTAGGTGTATGTGAAACAATGGCTCTTCATAGTTCATAGGATAGAGCTCCCTATAAAACTCGTTGTATTCCTCGGTGGTCAAGTCAGCTGGGTTCTTTGTCCAAGCTGGAGTTGGGTTGTTTACGATATTGTCTTCGGTAATCTCAACGTCCTCACCAATCTTCTCGCCTTTGTCATCACGTTTGGCGTAATCGGTATGTGTTTTTGTGCCAAATTTGATGGAAACAGGCAAAAACTTACAGTATTTATCCAATATGGATTGAATGCGATTTTTGTCTAAAAACTCGGTGCTATCATCAGCAATATGAAGGATAATATCAGTACCGCGCTCCGTGCGTTTGTGTGCATCGAGGGTATAATTTGGGCTACCATCGCAAGTCCAATGCGCAGCTTCTGTGCCGGCCACATGGCTTTTAGTGATGATTTCCACTTGCTTTGAAACCATAAACGAGGAATAAAATCCAAGTCCAAAATGCCCAATAATTGCTTCTGCCTTGTCTTTGTACTTATTTACAAACTCCTCAGCACCAGAAAACGCAATGTCGTTAATATATTTATTCACCTCTTCGGCTGTCATACCAACCCCACGATCTTTAATGGTTAAGGTGCCTGCTTTCTCGTCTAATACAATCTCAATGGTTAGGTCGCCTAATTCGTCTGTAGTTTCACCAAGACCACTCAACGTTTTCATTTTCTGAGTCGCATCGGTAGCGTTGGCAACGAGTTCGCGCAAGAAAATTTCGTGATCGCTGTAAAGGAATTTCTTGATAATCGGAAAGATATTTTCCGTAGAAACATTGATGGTACCCGTTTGGGCAGTAGTTGATTTTTTTGCCATAATAGCTTACGTATTTATTTCCCAACCCGCTTGTCAAGCTACGTGCCATTGCTATGCAACTGACCACTTGTCAGTTTCTTCTTCCAATTAGAAAGTAAAGCGTGACAGCATTTCCGTTTCATCCACTTAAAGTCTCTCGTTAGATAAAAAGTGAAATATTCGAGACTAGTCTGAGCTTTTTATCGACAAATGATTAAATTTGACCTACTTAGTATCTCAACCACCAAATGAGCACTTTCGCGGAAACAAGTTGTTCTATACTTTCTTTTGAAGAACCCGATTTACTTCGATCGGTTTCTAAGCCTTGTGTAGAAATGACATTAGAAAGCATTAAAGAAGATACCAAAGCAGTTAAAGATTTAATAAGAGGAGCTACTTATTACCTGCTCTTTATCAGTGATACAACTGCTACCTATACAAAGGAAGCCCGTGAATATATGGATAACGATTTGGAACAGTTAAAGAAAGCTGAAGCGTTAGTAGTCAATTCTTTAGGGCATCGCATAATTGCTAATTTTTACACACGTACAAGAAGACGTCATCACCCTATTCGTGTATTTGCTACCGATTTGGAAGCGATGGAATGGATTAACAGTCTTCGAGAGCGAGAAGTGAAATAGCCAAAATTGCCTAAATCCAGCGAATAAGCGTGTTAACTCACAACCTTAAAATGAAGATTAAACCTTGGTTTTTCATTTCCCTAGTTGCAATAGGATGCAGCGAACAACCTGAAAATATCACCACTTTGAATTACCCTATTACACGAAAGGACACTTCTATTGTAGACGACTATTTTGGAATCAAAGTAGCCGACCCCTATCGTTGGTTGGAGGATGACAACAGTGCAGAAACAAAGGCTTGGGTAGATACGCAGAATTCCATTATATTCAACTATCTAAACGCACTTCCAAGCCGCGATAGTATAAAAACACGGCTAACTGAACTTGCAAACTATGAGCGTTTTAGCACTCCAATTGTACGCGGTGGGCGCTATTTCTATTTCAGAAATAATGGCACTCAAGATCAATCAGTACTTTACACGCAAGATGGTTTAAATGGGGAATCAAAACTATTGATAGACCCAAATTTGTTGTCTAAAGACGGTACAGTTTCGTTAGGAAGCATCTCTGCATCTCACGATGGAAAATACCTCGCTTATCAACTTTCATCGTCAGGATCTGATTGGAATACAATCGAAATTCTGGACATTGCCACTGGCACTAAACTCAACGAAGTACTGGAATGGGTTAAGTTTTCAGGTTTAGAATGGAAAGGCAATGGGTTTTTCTACAGTCGCTATGATGCGCCAACAAAAGGAGCCGCGTTTTCGGGCAAAAATGAGTTTCATAAGGTGTATTACCACGGGTTGGGTACTTCACAAGACAAAGACCAGCTAATCTATTGGAACGCGACCAAGCCATTGCGAAACTATTATGCCCAAGTGACCGATAATGAAGATGCAGTAGTGGTTTACGAATCGGAATCTACAAGTGGTCAAGCCATGTATTTCAAAAAAGATGGCATGAAAGAATTTATTCCTGTTGTACAAGGATTCGATCATGACTATGCAGTAATAGACCATGCCAATGGGAAATTGCTTTGCAAAACCAACAATGGCGCTCCAAATTATCGACTTGTGGAAATAGACACCAAAAATCCTTCGCCAGAAAAATGGAAAACGATTATTCCTGAAAAAGAACACGTTTTAGAAGGAGCTGTAGTTGCTGGAGGTAAGTTCGTAGCCTCTTACTTAGTAGACGTGGCATCGAAACTGGATGTGCATGCGTTGGATGGAACGTTCATCCGCACCATTGCCTTGCCAACAAAAGGAGAAGCCAATTTTAGCGGCAGTAGAAATGATAGTTTGGCATTTTTTGGGTTCAGTTCCTTTACCTACCCAAACACCATATTCAGCTACAACATTTCCAACGGTGAATCCAATCTTTTCAAGAAACCTGACCTAAAATTCAATCCTGACGATTTTGAGGTGAATCAAGTTTTCTATCCAAGCAAAGACGGAACAAAGATTCCCATGTTTGTGATTCACCGTAAAGGAATCAGTATGGATGGAAAAAACCCGTGCTTACTTTATGGCTATGGTGGATTCAACATTAGCAACACAGCAAACTTCTCTTCTAGCGACATTCTATTCCTCGAAAAAGGTGGGATTTATGCGAGTGCCAACATGCGTGGTGGCGGTGAGTATGGCGAAAAATGGCACAAATCGGGCACCAAACTTCAAAAGCAAAATGTGTTTGACGATTTTATTGCTGCAGCAGAATTCCTCATTTCCAAGAAATATACGTCATCAGAAAAATTGGCAATTTCGGGCCGATCCAACGGTGGCTTGCTTGTGGGAGCTTGCATGACGCAGCGCCCGGATTTATTCAAAGTTGCACTTCCAGCTGTTGGAGTTTTGGATATGCTACGCTTTCACAAATTCACTATTGGATGGGCGTGGACGGGTGATTACGGAAGCAGCGACAATGCCGAAGAATTCAAAGCGCTGTATGCATATTCACCTTTACACAACGTTAAAAAAACAGAGTATCCTGCCACTTTGGTCACCACGGCCGACCATGATGATAGGGTTGTTCCGGCACATTCGTTCAAATTTATTGCGGCATTGCAGGCCCATCAAACAGGAAAAAACCCTGTATTGATTCGCATTGACAAAAAAGCTGGACATGGAGCCGGAAAACCTCTAAGCAAGCAAATTGAAGAAAACACTGACATCTGGTCCTTCGTTTTCAAACATCTTGGAATGAGATTTTAGTTTAAGTAAACCAGCAAATACCCCTAAATCTGCTCTTTAGTGAAACTTTTAGGTGATATTATTCTTGCGAACGTTTATCCCAATCCGTCACAAAATGGGTTAGCACCCCGGTAAGTTTTTCCATGGCTCTACCATCCAAGTGGTCAAGGTTGTCCAATCGAGTATGATAGCATGGATCCAACGTATCAGTTCGTAAACCAATGATGCATAGTGCTGGAAGTCCTAGAATTCGGAAAGCTGAAGCATCAGAAGCCCCAATATCGAAAGGAAGTTTCTTCACAGGCACGTTCAAAGCGCTGAACGAACGTTCCATCCGGGCAATTAATACCTTGTCGAATGTGACCAACGTGTTGGTTTCTCGAGTTCCAATGGTGAGAAACTCCTCATCTTTTATAGTATCGATATTTATGAGAACCGCATTTTCTGCAAGAAGTTGATTTCGATTAGCCTTAGCATAAGCCCAGGCACCGCGCAATCCTGCTTCTTCGGCTCCAAAACTGACGCAACGAATTCTGGTGTTTTTGAGTGGGTTAGCCGCAAACACTTTCGCCATTTCCACAGTCATAGCAACGCCTGTGAGGTTATCCAATGCGCCATCCACCACGTTTTCGCCATGCATATTAAAATAGACTACTAGAATTGGTGACGAAATCAAAAAGAAATACCAGACATACTGCGTCCAAGCACCATCCACAAATGCCGCAACTATCATAAATATAGCCAACAATAGAAATAAAACTCCAGCAATTACAGATAGAATTCCACCTAATTTCTTTAGCTTAAACCACCACTTAAATTCCTTCACACTATCTATATGACCTGCGAAAATGATGGTGCTTGTGGCTTCACTAAGTGGTTCAATATCTCCAATTACGTTATAGGAAGTCTTTTTTTGATAAAGAAAATCCAACCAATGGCGGTAGGTAACGAAATGGCCAAGGAACAATATTGTGTTTACCACTGCGACAATTGCAGCAACTGGAACAGAAATCTGGTATAGCCCAAGCGTGACGAAATAAACCGCACAAAACAACTTAAGCGAATGAAAGTGAGCTTCTAACGCAGATTCGAAAGGTACAACAGATGTAGAATTGCAATAATTCTTAAACACACTTTCTGTGTACAATTGCGCTTCTTTCTCCTGTTGACTTCCAAAATATCGCCCCCCAAAACGGGTAACAACTTCGGTAATAAACCCTACTGCATCCATTGCTTTAATCCTATTGATTTGAAGCCAATAGTACACAAAGGCTGAGTTTTGATGGATAAGAAATTATAAAACACACCTTAAAATGGAATGTAGCAGCAATTCTATAGAGAAAACTGAAGCTAATTACTAGTGGTGAAGCAACTTCTCCACGCCTACCTTCACTCTTCGCGCAGCCTCAATTAACTTATCCTCAGATGTAGCATAGGAAAGTCGAACGTAACTAGGAGCACCAAAAGCCTCCCCTGGCACCATTGCCACGTGACATTCATTAAGGAAATACATGCACAAATCGTTGGCATCATTCACTTCCTGACCGTTAAAAGAATGCCCAAACAGCTCAGACACCTCGGGAAAAAGATAGAATGCGCCACCTGGAACATTGGTTTTGAATCCTTCAATGGAACTAAAAAGTTTGGTCACCAAATCTCTTCGTGTGCGAAAAAGCTCGCACATGGCATCCAAGTCTTTTTGTGGGGTAGACAACGCAGCTATGGTAGCCTGTTGGGCAATTGAGCTTGCTGCCGAAGTAAACTGCCCTTGCATCTTATCGCAAGCTTTGGTAATCCACAGAGGCGCACCGATATACCCAATTCTATAGCCAGTCATAGCATAGGCTTTAGAAACACCATTTACCGTAACTACTTGCTTATAAATTTCAGGAAACTGCGCCAAACTCTCGTGCTTTCCATCAAAAATAATATGCTCGTATATCTCATCAGCCACAGCAATCACATTCGGATATCGGGCTATTACCTTAGCAAAGGCTGCTAATTCTTCTTTGGTGTAAAAAGAGCCTGTAGGATTGCTAGGCGAACTGAACATAATCAGTCTAGTATCCGAGGTAATGGCATTGTCCAATTGCGCAGGAGTAACCTTAAAATCTGAAGATATATCAGAATTAACAAACACTGGCTTTCCTTCAGCAAGCTTCACCAATTCCAAATAACTCACCCAATATGGTGCTAGAATCACCACTTCATCATCTGGGTCTACCAAACTCAGCACCACATTAGCCAACGATTGCTTGGCTCCGGTGCTTACCAAAATCTGCTCTGGAGAGTAATCCAAACCGTTTTGCTCCTTAAACTTTTGAGAAATTGCTTTTCGCAATTCTGGATATCCCGCAACAGGCGGATAATGACTAAAGTTGTCATCAATGGCTTTTTTAGCAGCAGTTTTTACATGCTCGGCCACATTTAAGTCTGGCTCGCCAAGACTCAGTGAAATAATATCTATGCCTTGAGCTTGCAATTCGCGACTTCTGCGCGCCATGGCTATGGTTTGCGATTCGCTTAGTGCATTAATACGTTGGGACAATTTCCCCATGAGATGTAGCTATTTTTCTTGTGTTAACCCTAAAAATCTTCAATAATACAAGGCCACGAAAGTAGGTATAACCTAGGTAAGGCATACAAAAATCACTTAGAAGCTTCCATTTCGAGTCAGCTCAGAATCTAGGGGAATTGAGTTCCATGGCATACTTCAACACAAGGCGAAATTCAACCATCAGAAAATATTGTAATAATAACCTAGAACCACTAAAAACGCAAAAGGCTCCTCAAATGAGGAGCCTTTTAGCGGTCTGGACGGGACTTACTACCCAGACTCAATTACTTATAAAACAAATAGTTAACAAACCAAAAAGCTCCCAACTCCACCGAATGCTCCACCGATTTTCAGGTTCATTCGCAAAGTAGGTCAAAGAACGCGTTGCAATTAAATGCGCTGCAAGTTGGTGAAAAATGTTCAATGGTGGCCATGAGTATATGATTTTTGCTTTACTGGTGTTGGGGGTGGATGACCTGTTAATGTGAAAACCACAGGCCTTAATGAGCATTATGTGGCGGTCAACATCATTGAAACAATCCGATGACTTGTTTCCGCATCGCGACATTTGCCACTTATCTAAGGAAACGGCACAATAGCAGCAAACAGTCTGTAAACAGGAATCTTTGTCGTGTCGTTATTTCTTTAATAATAAGTCGTTTAAACTATATTTTTTATTAATTACATCTATGTCCACATCTTTTGTTATTCCATTGACTTTTCCTGTCTCTGAAAATTGCCAAACCATCCAACTGGAGTTATCTCTCATGTTAGGTATGTTTTTCCCATATCTTCCTATTAAAAAATAATATGAATTATACTTTCCAGATAGGTGATGATTGTAAAAACTATTAACTGTATAAATCATAGGTTTCGAACCAAAATGATTTTCAACCATGTCTAAAAATTCTTGAAAATTCTCATGAAATTCTGAATTACTCCAATTACTTTTTTCCTCCACATCAATTAGGGGGATTAAGTCTTGTTTGTCTTTATCAACGTTTTTAATAAAATTATCAAACTGATCTTTAACAGATGAAGTCGTCCTAAAATAGTGATAACTACCAACTAATAAATTATTTTTCTTTGCCCCATTTAGATTTGTTTGATATCTTTTGTCTAAGTAGGTTGCTCCTTCAGTTGCCTTAATATATACAAAACTGATTTTTTTATTTTCCCACCGCTTTACTTTTTGCCAATCAATTGTTTTTTGATGATGCGAAACATCGATTCCATAAATATTTCCAATTTCATCTTTGGAACTTATGGTGTTCTCTTGATCGTATATTTTACTACAAAGTTTATCTTTTATTCTATGAATTAAATCAAATTGAAGTAAAATAATAGTGGACAGTCCAATTATTATAGCAACAATTAACGCTATCAATGTATTTTTTTTTACGATTCCTTTTTTAGTCATAATACACCACAACGTTTGGCTATGCGTATTGTCCCTAAGGGCATTGCGTATAGGCGCTGCTATATGCTGGTTATTTATTTCAAATTTCTTAATAAATTTAAAGTTTCATCTCCAATATACCCATCAATGTATATTTCATTTATTTTTTGGAAATGCTTCACCGCATCATTTACTTGCTCTAATGTTGGTTTTAAAGATTTAATATTTAGTTTATCTTTAAAAATAATACCGTAAATTAATGTTCTCGTTTCTTTTCCAAAATATCCGTCACTATTTATATTATTTTCCTTTTGAAAATTCTGAAGTTGAGCAATTATATTTAAATGTGGTTTCCCGTCTATAGTGTAATCATAATAACCTGCTTTATTTAGTATTTTTTGCATTTCTAGTATTTCCAATTTGGGAGTATCAAGGCGCCAACTTAAAAGAAGGTATATTCTCATTGCTTTATGCCATTTCCCATCTTCATATCGGTAATCAGCCCTTGATATAACATTAGAATAGCTATTAAAATTGAGTATATAAAATGGTGCTAGAATTGATAGAATAAAAGCAATTAAATACGAGACAATAACTTTTTTATATTCAGTTAAAATAAAAGACAAGGTCGGTCTACCTTTAAAGAAATAAAAGAAAATTCCAATCAATAACAAACCTATAAACCCAATAAATAAACCTAAAAAATAAAAAGCCTTATCGTCATCTTCTGATAACAAATACGCTTCCGCACCACCAATAGCAACTAGTAGTCCATATAAATAAATAATATTTGAAAAAACGAATGCTACTTTGCAAATATTAGCCAAAATTCTTTTCATGGTGTTATTTAATATGACCATAACTTTTGGCAGCTACAAGAAGTTGGCGATTTAGAAGCACAAAACTTTCAACCTGCACGAAAGTTTGATTGAAAAACTGAACTTCATTTAACCACTGAACCTCCAATTTCTTATAGGTGCTATTAGCACACGTTTATCTTTTCAAATATTTGTTCCA
>CAMDOM010000023.1 GCA_945903645.1 Chryseobacterium gleum | reverse complement strand
CGTTACTCCAATGAGCAGCGTTTTTTGTCCAGAAGCAGAATTTTTACGCAGCACTTTGGAAAGCGAAGTGAGCCTATCCAAGTAATAGCCACTATCGGGATGCTGGCCCAAGTCTATCAGTTTGCGCACCATGTGCACCAACGATGCGTTGCTGCGCTCCAAATAGGAGGGAAGCAGCGCCAAAATGCAGTAGTCTTTCGGCTCGCCAAACGCTAAGCGGAAGCACTGCACAAGGCTTCGATTGTACACGCTAAGGTCGGCCACATGGTGCTGGCTTCTTTCGCTGCCTGTTGTTCCACTGCTCAGAAACACAGTTTCGGGCGGTCCATCGAATATGCCCACTGCGTGATGCTTGAACAGTTCAATGGGTAAAAACGGAATTTGACTCACCTGCTTCACATCTTCTTTCCTAACACCAAGGTGCTGCACAAAGCTGCGGTAGGTTTCGTTGTGCTGCATGTGAAAGGCAAACAACTGCAGCGCAATTTGATCAAACGCAACATCGTTATGTTCGCGCAAGGCAAATATGCGGTCGGCCAAAGTTGCGGTGGTCATCATAGCTTGGTGCTTGGGGGCAAAATTGCCTAATTTTGAGCGATGCAGCGGTTGGCTCAAATACTTCTTATCACCACAGTGATACTAGCCTTGGCGGGCTGTCTCAAAAAGGAAGATTTCTCAGACATTCCGCATATTACCTACGAGCAGACGGTACTTAATCAAACTCCGCTTTCGGAAGCTGATTCGTTAGGCTATGTTCGGTTTCGTTTCACCGATGGCGATGGTGATTTGGGATTGAATGCGGGCGATACATTGGGCGATTTTGCTCCCGGTCAGCCCTATTTCTACAATTTATTTGTGCGCTATTTCGAGAAACAAAACGGCCAATATGTCGAGTTTTTACCTGTGTTTCCTTTTCATTCACGCTTTCTTAGCCTAACGCCCGAAGGTGGCGATAAGAGTTTGCAAGGCATAATGGAAGCGGGAGTTTTTGCTCGGCCGGGTTCCCCTTTCGATACCGTGCGCTACGAGATTTACATTGTAGATCGCGCCCTAAATCATAGCGATACCATCGTCACCGAAGATATTATTCTGCCTTTTTGAGGCAATAGAAGTTGGACTTTACGCTAGGTCCACACCTTTTATCGCCTCAGAAACATGCAGCACATTATCTGCAATTTTCTCCAGGAGTCATTTATCCCATCACGTGTACGCCCGCATCCCATTGATATCCTTTTCCGCCAAACATGTGGGTAAATCCACCTGGAACATAATGCTGCTGAAGCAAAAGCACCTTTTTTTCGTATTTCGATAATGCTGCTGAACAACTCATACAGCCCATGCCACTGCCGATCACAATTACATCCCATTTTTCGTCAGCAATTTTCGAACGGTAGAGTTCGTAAACACGCTTTCCGTTGCGCATTGGAATGGCTGACCTTGATACGTTATTTTTGATTGAATTACAGTGGTAATGTTAAGAAAGTTCGTTGGGGGTTGCTGGCGAAAAAACCAACTGGCGAATATGTCCTACCGCGACCTTATTTCTACTTTGATATGTAGCCGCATCAATCGCAACTTACCTATCTTCGGCCATCGAAAATAAGGTGTCAGCACTCGATCACATCAAAGCGCCCGTTCGGGTAGAAATGGAGGAATTCGAAGGGCGTTTTCGTTCTTCGATGCGAAGCAATGTTCCGCTCCTAGATAAGATTACGCGATATATCGTTAAGCGCAAAGGCAAGCAAATGCGTCCGTTGTTTGTTTTTCTTTCCGCTAAAATGGTGGGTGGAACAAACGATAGCACGTACCGAGCTGCTACATTGATAGAGCTATTACACACGGCCACTTTGGTGCATGATGATGTGGTGGACGATTCTGACACTAGGAGAGGATTTTTCTCCATCTCTGCCCTTTGGAAAAATAAAGTAGCCGTGTTGGTAGGCGATTATCTCCTTTCGCGTGGGTTACTTCTTTCTGTAAAACACAAGGATTATCATTTATTGGAAATTACCTCGCGGGCCGTAGAGGAAATGAGCGAAGGTGAGTTGCTACAAATTGAAAAAGCCCGTAAACTGGATATTACAGAGGATGTTTATTTCAGCATCATCACTCAGAAAACAGCTTCACTTATAGCCAGTTGCTGTGCAAGTGGGGCTGCCAGCGTTACGGAAGACAAGTCAATAATCGAACAAATGCGTCTTTTTGGGGAAACTGTAGGAATAGCTTTTCAAATAAGAGATGACCTTTTTGATTACGGTGCAGATACTGGAATTGGCAAGCCCACAGGTATTGACATTAAAGAGAAGAAAATGACGCTACCGTTGATTTATGCGCTGAATAATGCCGATAGTGTAGACAAGCGTTTTATCATCAACACCATCAAAAATCATAACACCGATGAAAAACGTGTGTCCGAAGTAATCGCCTTGGTGAGCAAGTTGGGTGGCATTGATTACACCGTGAATCGCATGAACGAATACCGAGATAAGGCCTTGGAATTGTTGGCGTCTTTCCCTGCCAATTCGTCCCGTGAATCTTTAATTGAGCTGGTCAATTTCGTTATAGACCGAAAGAAGTAAGCTTTACTGCGAGAAAATCAGATAGAAAAAACGATGGAAGTTTAACACCTCTATCGTTCCGTCAACTGAAGGTATTTTCCCTTTAGCCAAGGAGGGTTTTAACCATTGAAGAAATGGCTTTTCCGTCTGCTTTTCCGGCCAATTCTTTAGAAGCCACTCCCATCACTTTGCCCATATCTGCAGCTCCAGATGCCCCAACCTTGGCAATAATGGCCACGATAATAGGTTTCAATTCGTCTTCCGACAATTGTTTTGGCATGTATTCTTCAATGATGGCAGCCTCTGCCAATTCGGGAGCAGCCAGCTCCTCGCGACCTTGCTCCGTGTAAATAGCCGCACTGTCTTTACGCTGTTTAACAAGTTTTTGAAGAATCTTGATGCCTTCTTCCTCCGAAGTATCGCCACCACCCGCCTGGGCTGTAGCTGCTAAAAGCAATTGCGCCTTAATGGCACGAAGAGCTGTAAGCCGAGCCTGATCTTTGGCTCTCATTGCATCCTTTATATCGTTGTTAATTCGTTCTGTCAATGTCATGTTTTTTTGTTCTAAAGGATATTTTCGGAAGCCCAAAGGTCAGGTTTTCAAGTCGATTTCAACGAAAGGAATTTTTAAATCGAAGCAATTGAAATGGACACGAAAGAACCCATCATTAGTTATGTTTCGCTCCAATTAGAGCAAGGCTCCACATTAGCATATCTACACGTATATTCGCAGCCCTAAAAATTTAAGACCCATATCCCATGGTTATCGGAAAAATCCGTGAGAAATCAACCCTTTTGCTTGTAATAATAGGCGGTGCAATGCTAGCCTTTATCCTTGGCGACCTCTTTTCTTCGAGTAATTTTCTAGTTAGCGGATCCCAAACTGAAGTTGGAGAAGTGGCTGGGGTATCCATCGAAGGCCGTGAATTTGAAGAAAAAGTTCAACTTGCCATTGATAATTACAAGGCGCAAAGCGGTCAAACCACCGTCACAACTTCCGTAACAGATCAATTGCGCGAGCAAACTTGGATGCAATTGCTTCGAGATATTGTAATGAATCAAGAAATGGATGAGTTGGGAGTTACTGTAACTCCGGACGAAATCTATGACATGGTTCAAGGTGCTAACCCACATCCGCAAGTTGTGCAAGCGTTTACTGACCCAAAGACAGGTCAATTTGACAACGCTCAGGTTTTTGCCCTACTAAAGCGTATGGAAGAAGACCCTGAGTTGAAAGCGCGTTGGGTGCAATTCGAGCAAGATATTGCCAAAATTCGTAGGTCAGAAAAGTACTTCAATCTTATTAAAAAAGGATTATACACTACCACTTTCGAAGCGGAAAATGACCATAAAGCGAAGAATGAGCCCGCAACGGTGCGCATGGTAATGAAGCGTTATGATACTGTTTCTGATTCTACAATTGAAGTTTCTGATTCGGAGGTTAAGAAATACTACAACGACCACCTTAAGAAATATGAGGCAGAGCCATCACGCGATGTGGAGTTTGTAGCTTTCACTGTTGAGCCATCTAAAGAAGACTTCGATAAAGTGCAACAATGGGCCGACCGCGTTAAAGTTGAGTTTGTATCTGCTGAGAATGATACCCTTTTCGTGAATCGTGAATCAGATGTTCGTTTCAACGCAGCTTGGACAGCCAAGGGCTCACTTCCTTTGTCTATCGACTCAATTATGTTTGGTGCTGCCAAAGGCACAGTTTACGGTCCTTATCAAGAAGGTCTTTCTGTGAAAGTTGCGAAATTGTTGGGTGTAAAATCTTCACCTGATTCAGTTAGCGCGCGTCACATTTTAATCACTCCTAATAAGTATGGTGGTGAAGCAGGTGCTAAGGCAGTTGCAGATAGTTTGTTTGATGTTGTTAAAAACAAGAAAGGCGATTTTGCAGCTCTTGCTCGTCTTAAGTCAGAAGATCCAGGGTCGGGTGCCATGGGTGGCGATTTGGGTTGGTTTAAGGAAGGTCAAATGGTTCCAAGTTTTAACGATGCCTGTTTTGATGGCAAGAAAGGTGATATCACCCTTGTGCAATCGCAATTCGGTTATCATATTATTGAGGTGATAGATCAGAAAGGAAAGTCGGAAAAACGTTCTGTTGCAATAGTTCAACGCAATGTGGAATCGAGCAGCAAAACTTTCCAAATGACCTATGGACAAGCGGATGATTTTGCCCGTACTGTGAAATCTGTTGAAACATTCGACAAGTTGGTTTTGGAAAAAGGCTTGAACAAACGTTTAGCTCCCAATTTGAAAGAAAATGACCGCACTATTGCTGGTCTCGAATCTCCTCGCGAAGTGATTCGTTGGGCATTTGGAGCTGAAAAAGGTAATGTTAGTAAGGTTATGGAAATAGGCAACACTTTTGTTATTGCAGTTTTAACCGCTGTGCGCGAAGACGACCACACGCCAATTAGTGATATCAAAGAAGAATTGGAAGCCGAAGTTCGTAAGGAGAAAAAAGCGGAACAGTTTATAAAGGAGTTGGCTGCTGCAAAGGCAACAGACATCCAAGCGTTGGCCGATAATCAAGATCTTCCAGTAGAGGTGAAAGAGAATGTAACGTTTGCTTCTTCTGCAATTGCAGGATTGGGTCGCGAGCCAGAGGTTATCGGAACAGCTTCAGTAGCGCCTATTGGTAAACTATCTGAACCAATCAAGGGTCAGCAAGGTGTATTCGTAATCGTTGTGGATAGCCGCCCAGCTGCTCCAGCTTTGCCTAGCTATGCGGAGGCTGCTGCCGGTCTCAACATCAATTTTTCTGCTCGTGTAGACTATGAAGTTTTTGAAGCCTTGAAAAAGAAGGCAGACGTGAAAGATAATCGCGCTAAGTTTTATTGAGATACCGCTCCCATCAGAAAAGGCCAGAATCGTTCGCGATTTTGGCCTTTTTTATTGGGATGAAGTGGATGTCCACTTCTGAATCATCCGTTCCAGTTCCTTAGACACCACGGGTTTTACCAAAAAATCGTCCATCGCAATATTGAGATGGCCTTCTGCATCTCGTTTTAGAGCGTTGCCACTTAAACCAATTATTGGAGGCACAACACCGCCTTTGGCCCGAATCTGATCTGTAGCAGCAATGCCGTCCATCACGGGCATTTGAATATCCATAAAAATGAGGTCGTAGCTCGCTCGGTTAAATGCTGCAATTGCTTCTTCACCATTGGATGCTAGGGTAACGTTGCAGCCTATTTTGTGCAGCATAGCCCGAAAAGCTTGTTGGTTAATCAGATTATCCTCCACAAGCAAAATCTCTTTATTCATAACTCCTGTCGAAGCTGTTGCCTTGCGGTTTTTTGGTTCATCTATAGCTAGTTCCTTGTGACTAAGTGGTATTTCAAACCAAAATACACTTCCTAAACCGTACTCGCTGGTTACGTCAATTGTGCCTCCCATCATTGTTGCAAGCTTTTGGCAAATGGACAATCCCAACCCCGTTCCTTCAAGGTTTTGTGCAGTGGTGTGTTCCAACTGCGAAAAGGCCTTGAATAATTTAGGCAACTCACTTTGTGGTATGCCTATTCCCGTATCGTGGACTTCAAAGCGAACTTTAGCATTGGCAACTGAAGCCGCAACCGTAACCTCTCCTTTCAACGTAAATTTTATAGCATTGCGCGTTAGGTTTGATAAAATCTGAGTTATTCTTCGTCTGTCTGAGCATACGATAGTGTCGGAGTCCAAATGTTGTAGGTGTAAACCAATGCCTTTATTATTGGCTTCTGGCCAAAATCTATCTTTTACCTGATGCAGCAGTTGATTCACGCTAAACGACTCTTCATGGATGGCAATTTTGCCCGATTCCAATTCCGATAGGTTAAGCACATCGTTCACAATTGAACGCAAATCTGCCGATGCGGTAAAGATGTTCTCCACACGTTTGCGCTGACTTTTGCTTAAATTAGAACTCATCAATAATTCCGTCATACCAATTATGCCTGTAAGCGGAGTGCGGATTTCGTGGCTCATGCTTGCCAAGAACTCCGAACGAAACCGCAGTGACCGTTCGGCTATGTCCTTGTCTTGTTGCAGTTTCTGCGTAGCGCGTTGGGCAGTTAGGTCAATCACAGTGCCTAGAAACCCATGGTATTCTTTCAAATTATTGTAGAGCGGCAGAGCCTGTTCCAACACATGCGTTATAGTGCCACTTGCCGAGGTAATTCTGTACTGTATTTCATAAGGTAGTTTGTCATTTTCTGATTTTTTCCAGCATTTAAATACCGCATCACTATCATCGGAATGAATTAGTTTTTTCCATGCTCCAGACAAAAGTTCGCTAGTAGATGTGCCCAAAATAGCTTTCAAACTATTGTTCACATAAGTAGTATTGCTTTCAATATTCGTTTGATAAACACCAACCGGCATTAGCGATGCCAGCTTTCTGAATTTAGACTCGCTCTCGCGCAACGCTTCTTCGGCCTTTTTTCGATCGGTGATATTTATAGACCACATCGCAACCCGATCCACCACCCCAAACTGATTTCGAATGGGATTGATATGGCGCTCGAACCAATATTCCTTTCCATTGTTGGAAAAATGCTTTTCTACCTGAACGCGTTTACCAGCAAATGCACGTTGCGTTTCTGCCAAAAACTGAGTCATTCTTTCCTCAGGTGTTATCTCCGCCACATTGACGCCAATGCTCAAATTTCGCCCATATTGCTCTTTCACCAGAGCCTTTGCAGGCTCGTTAAAGGCCAATATATTTAGTTCGTGGTCGAGCAGATAGAATGTTTGAGAACTGCTGTTGAATACCGAGCGCAGATTTTCTTCCGAAATGCGCACTTCTTGTTCTCCCTTCTTTTTGTCGGTTATATCGAATGCCCAAATGGAAACTAGACTTGCTTCGTTTTGCGCATTGACAGGGCAGAATCTGATTTCTACCGTGCGGTGTTTTGGTTTGGTATGTTCAAACTCGATTGAAATAGTTCCTCCAGAACGTGCTAGTTTTAATCCTCCAACAAAGCGGTCTTTCCATTGGGGTGCTATGCAATCGAGAATCGAATTGTCCGCAGCGTCAAGTGCAAAGTCTCCTGTCCCAATCATTTTTGAAGCAATGGGATTGCAACTAAGCACTTTGTTTTTGTCATCGATGAGCACAAATGCTTGAGATTCGTTGGTGTTTATAGCTTGAATTATGCTTTCGCGATGACTTGCTTCTTTCTCTTCGAGCTTCCGTTTTGAGATATTCTGGTAGGAATAAATGACTCCTGTAATAATTTCGTCAGCGTAAAAAAGCGGTGAAAATGTGCCATCAATCCACAACTCATGTTCTCCATCCGATTTTAGCCTTCGCTCTGTGTTCACGGTTCGGCCTTTGAGTGCTGATTCAAAATTTCGGACAAACCGCAAGTCATTCTCTCTATCAGAAAATTCCCAGTAGGATGAACCCGCGTTTAGCTCTTTGCCGTAATAGCGCTGCATAGAAATAGCCGCTTTCGAATTGAACCAAAGAATGCGATAGTCAAGGTTCATAACCAATACACTGCGCTCTGAGTGCTCCAATAGGGAACGCATTTCTGCGCTTGCTTTCAAGGGCAATGGTCTATTGGGTTGGTGTTGTTTTGGCACGGGGGAATGCAATCGTTGCGCGTGGTGTACGCAAATGAATCGGTAGGGTTCAGGTATTCGACCAATTGAGCATCGCTGACGATAAACCGAATTTATAGCGCCTAAATTAGAAATTGGTCACCTTGCGTATTTGCTTGCGAAGCGTAAGCTTTAAGTGCAGTTTGAGCACCGCGCCCATGTTAGTGCAAAGCAGAAAGTCGGGATGCTTATGATATGCAGCGAGGTCTGCGGCCAGACTTGCAATTTTTTCGGGAGATGAGATGCTATCCTGCTCCATGCAATCGAGCAAATCTTTAATTCGATACCTGCTGCGCACCAATCTTCGCGCAATGAGCGAACGTTCTTCGTTTTCATACTGCTCCACGGTTTCCGCATTGATGAGCTCCATGCCCATTTTTACCAATGGCAAATTTTCCTTGAAAAACTGAGGTAAATATAGCCTTCTTCTACCTTCGTAGCTTTGCTGATCAAAGTCGATGGCGCGAATGCGGTATTGCACATCGTCAAAATCGGGAGTTATGGCTACCACGTAGTTGTAGCTGCGCATATCTCCCAATAGCCGTACATGGCAACGCTCGTTGAACTTCACAAACTCCTTGGCCAACCGCACGCGATTTACTTGGGTGGTTTCTAACATGCGGTCTATGAGTACATCGCCCGGAATACCTGCGATATGCTCTTCAATAAGGGTGGTATCGTCCACGAAATAACTGATGCGATTGGGCGATAATAAGTGTTCCAGTTCAAGGCCGTAGATACGCGAGGCATCGGCAGTTTTGATGTAGAAATAGTCGTAGTTGTCGTTGAACCGATTGACGATTCGCACCCGAAACGGATTGGAATTGCCGAAGGCGCAGTAATCTATACGGTCTACATCCAAGTGTTTTGACGAACTAAAATCACCTTCGTTGCGCAGCAAAACATAGATAAACGAAAGCGATTTGTTTAGCTCCTTGGTTTTTTCGGGCGAGTAGAACACCGTTTCCCACAGGGTGTCTTTGCCAGTTTTATCCAAGAGTGGCACAGCCATGCGATGCTCCAATAGGTCGGCATATTTCAACCCCAATTTCTTTTCTCGCCCTTCTTGTCGCAGGTATTTGCGCAGCGGAGCGATGATGGGGAAAAATGGTTTTTTCTTCGAAATGTGGTTGAGTTCGTCCATAATGTTCAAAATTGCAACGCGCCAAAAACGGAATCGTCTACCCTATTCGGCAGCGTCACTTTAAGCAGTGGTTCTTGCTGCATGGCGCGGGTTATGGCAGATACTGCGCCATCGTTTCGTGCCCAACTTCTGCGTGTAATGCCGTTGTTCACATCCCAGTGCAGCATCATTTTTAAGCGTCTATCGGCATCTTCCGAACCGTCCAACAGCATTCCAAAGCCACCATTGATTACCTCGCCCCAGCCCACACCACCGCCATTGTGAAGGCTTACCCATGTGGCGCCACGAAAGGCATCGCCCACGAAATTCTGAACCGCCATGTCGGCTGTAAACTGTGAGCCATCATAGATATTACTGGTTTCGCGATAGGGCGAATCTGTACCCGACACATCGTGGTGGTCCCGACCTAGAACTATCGCGCCAATTTTCCCATCGCGAATGGCGCGGTTAAATGCAGCTGCTATTTTCATTCTTCCTTCGGCATCGGCATACAAAATGCGGGCTTGCGTACCCACCACAAGACGGTTTTCATGGGCATTGCGTACCCAATGCAGATTGTCTTGCAGTTGTGGGCAAATGTCTGCTGGCGCGGATTGTAGCATTTCCGCTATCACATCTGCGGCAATGGCATCGGTAGCGGCCAAGTCTTCGGGCTTGCCGGAGGCGCACACCCACCGAAACGGCCCAAACCCATAATCGAAACACATGGGGCCCATGATATCCTGCACGTAGCTGGGGTAAATAAATGTGCCGTCTTCTTTCACGATATCCGCACCAGCACGCCCTGCTTTAAGAAGAAACGCGTTTCCATAATCGAAGAAATACATGCCATTTTCTGCCAATGTATTGATGGCCAAAACCTGTCTGCGTAGCGATTCGTGAACTTTTTGCTGGAACAATCCGGGTTGCGCGGCCATCATGCCATTGCTTTCCTCCAAGGATAATCCAACAGGATAGTATCCTCCCGCCCATGGGTTGTGCAGGCTTGTTTGATCACTGCCAAGGTCTACGGCAATGTTGCGCTGGGCTAGGCGTTCCCACAAATCAACGATATTCCCTAAGAAAGCGATGCTGTGCGCCACATTTTTGGATTGCCACTGTTGGGCCGCGTCAATAGCAGTATCCACATCTTCGATTACCTCATCCACCCAACCTTGTGCATGGCGCTTGTAGGCAGCCGCAGGATTTATTTCGGCACATATGGTAATCACCCCTGCAATGTTGCCCGCCTTGGGTTGTGCCCCGCTCATACCGCCTAGGCCGCTGGTCACAAATAGCGGCAGATACTCAGATCCCCCCGCCCTTCGGGCACCCCCCCTTCCCAGGGGGGGTGTTCCCTGCTGCGGCAGCTCCCCTCCTGGGAAGGAGGGGTCGGGGGAGGTCGCTTTTATCTTCCGCACCGCATTGAGCACCGTAATGGCCGTGCCATGCACTATGCCTTGTGGGCCAATGTACATGTACGAACCAGCAGTCATTTGGCCGTATTGCGTCACGCCAAGGGCGTTGAAGCGTTCCCAATCGTCAGGTTTGGAATAGTTGGGAATCATCATGCCGTTGGTCACCACTACGCGAGGTGCATCGGGGTGGGAGGGGAAGAGCCCCATCGGGTGGCCGCTATACATGGCCAAGGTTTGCTGCTCGGTCATCTCACTCAAATAGCGCATGGTGAGCAGGTATTGCGCCCAATTTTGAAACACCGCCCCATTGCCGCCATAGGTTATCAGCTCGTGCGGATGCTGCGCCACAGCGGGATCCAAGTTGTTCTGAATCATAAGCATGATGGCCGCAGCCTGCTGGCATTGGGCTGGATAGGCATCAATAGGCCGCGCGTGCATGGCATAACTGGGGCGAAAGCGGTGCATATAAATGCGGCCATATTCCTTCAATTCGTGCAGAAAATCTACGGCTAAATCCGCGTGCCACTCCTTTGGAAAATAGCGCAAGGCATTGCGCAGCGCCAGTTTTTTTTCGTCAGAAGAAAGAATATCCTTGCGTTTTGGGGCGTGCGACACCGAAGCATCAAGCGGCTGTAGAGCAGGTAATTGGGCAGGAATGCCTTGGCAAATGGTAGATTGGAAATGATTCATTTAAACAAGCTTATTATCAATTACTTATAGCAATTTAATTTATTTATCCTTGTAATAGGGATAAAAAATGTAATTTTTGTCCTTCAAATCGATACATTTTTAATTATTCCGTGTAAGTCAATGATAAACAAGTGATTGAAGAGTTATAAATATTTCGATCTTACTAAATATTCAAATGCAGGTACGACCTCCACTTCAACGCCCTCATGATTAAATCTTTCTTCATCATAGGCAGTTACAATTACTCCTTTAGTGAGATTGTAGGCTTTGCAAGCATCAAGAAGTCCAGCTAGTTCACACTCTTTGGTAGTTGAATCGCGTATAGTTTTGGTGACTTGGATAGCAGCCACCACCTTTCCATCTTCAAATAGCAAAAAATCACATTCTCGTTTGCCATTGTGATAAGTCACTGTATGCTGTCGTCTGCGCAGATGCATAAACACAGTGTTCTCCAATAAACTTCCATAATGTTCGCCCATTGTTGAGCTTAAGGCCGCCATCATTCCAGCATCTATGCCATAATATTTATCATATCCCGTGGATTGTTTGACCAATGACTGCACGGGCCGAGGACACCGCTGAAACAGATATATATTTTGAGCATGGTCTATCCATTCATACAATACATTTTTGGTCAACATACGCCCCTGAGATTTCAGTTCGTTGTAGATTTTATTTATCGATGTAGGCTTCCCGATATTTTCTACCAATCGCTTGCAGAAATACTTGAGTGTCACGGGTGATGATATTTCATAGCGTTCTACCATGTCACGGTATAACATGGCGTTGAAATACTCTTGTAATATTCGGGTGCGTAGTGCGTTATTAGGCTGACTACATACATCTGGAAATCCACCAAATTTCAAATATTCGTCAAATAAATTCTGCATTTCGGCACGTGACTCTTCTCGCAATAAATTTGATTTATGGCTGCGCATACTGAGAAACTCACTGAACGAAAATGGAAATAGTTCGAAAGAGAGAGACCGTCCTCTAAGTGCGGTGGCTATCTCTACACTAAGTAAATCTGAATTGGAACCTGTGATAAAAAGACGTGCCCTTTCCGTTTCGTGTAGTGTGTAAACCATTTTTTCCCATTGTGACACGGCCTGTACCTCATCGAGAAACAGATAGTATGAACTCAAAGCCACATTGGGATTCAGCAATAATAGGGCATTCACCAAATCTGAAGCGCTGAAATCTGCACTGATACGCTCATCTTCAAAGTTTAGATAAACGATACGGTCAGAAGAAACACCATTGGCAACAAGCTCGCGAGCGGTGTGCTGCAACAGACTAGTCTTACCACAGCGCCTCACTCCTATAAGTGTCACTATGAGACCTAAGTCGGTAGGTAGAACTAGCTCTCGCGGGGATATAGATCCCATAAGTAGTGATTCGCGGTTGCGGACTATGAGCCGCTGTAACAGTAAAGTGTCCAAAGAAATTGGCGTATTAAATAATTTATCCTCAAATGTGGGACAAATTTAGCATTTTTTATCCTTCAAATAAGGAAGATTTATTTCCTTGGCACAATGCGCCCCTTGCTTTTGTCGAAGCCATAGGGGCAATGCTTGCAGCCATTTTTGCAGCAATAGCCGCGCTTCGTGAGGTATTTGGATGTAAAAATGATGAATCCTTCTTCCGAATGATAAAATTCATCGGGCTCTAAGGCTGGACGGGTGTTGAAATTGTCGAAGGGGCACATGGTCTGCAAAGAAACAACGGAAAGGACAAAGGGTTCAACTACCACAGGTGGCGCATCGATACTGGTGCGGACTAGCTTTTAATGATGCCATGCATAAAAACCAAAGCCCCACCGTTTGAGGGTGAGGCTTTACCTTGAGTGTGCCATTGGCAGTTACTCCTTCACCAGCTTCATGCCGCTTACACCAGCAGCGCTCTGGATTTGGAGTGTATAGACCCCATTGGCAAAGCCCGCTCAGGTCGATGCTGTGCGTGGTGCGGCCACTGGCGGTGAGGCTCTGCGAGGCCACCTCACGGCCACGGATGTCCATCACGCTCAGTTGAACGATGCCGTTCAAGCCATCCATCACCACGGTAAAGAGACCATTGCTGGGGTTAGGATACACCTCCACCCCGTTGCCACCGTTGTCGAGGCCTATGCCTGAGCCTGTGGTGAGGTCAACGGTGGTGCAGAGACCACTGCTGCCAACACAACCATTTGCTCCGACAACCACATATTGCACACTATGCGTTCCAAGCCCTGCCGCTGCTGGGTCGAACTGGCCGTTGCTCGAAGTTTCCTGAACGCTGGCCCCCTCTTGGCATCCCGTGTGAGCAACGGTTAGTGCCGCAAGTGTAAGGAGGGTGAGGAGGCGTTTTTTCATTTGAGTTTAACTTGGAATTATAAATAATGCGCCTACTCTGTTACTGCTTTTCAGCATCCGCCATTTTTTCTCTTTATGGAATTGGTACTGGTGGCATATCGCGTTTCATCTGCAAATATAAAGTGCTAAACACACCGTAGGAGCGCCATTTGGTAGAACAAATGCCCTTCCTGATTTCGAAGAATGTCTATTTTGATACAAAAAAATGAAGAATGAATCCAAGGTATAAGAGCCTGAAAGCCTGAGTGTGTTAATTGCTTCAATCAGGCGTTTAAATTATACTAAAATTGTCCGCCCAATTACGCTGGCGAATTTTATTTTAGGACAGAACAGGCAAATGCCTCCTTTTTTGAGCCGAAGCCGCATCCCATCTATAGTTTACCTTTTCTTAAAATGTTCTGCTGCTCTGTACCTCTTTTCAAACAAGCATAGCCTCAACCTCCATGCCCCACAAGCTGAGGGCAGCATAAACCATGAATTTGCTTTTTGATTAGAATTTTTCTTTTCGAATTGTTGCCAATCGTTCTGAATTACCTTTGGAGGATCATTTCAATTTTACCTCATGGAATACATCCTCATCCCCAGCGAGTCTAAAGCGGAAACTACGTTTTTGCTCAACTTGCTCAAAAAAATGCAAAAAGAAGCTTCTATTTTTTCGAGTCAAGAACTGGAAGAAACGCTGTTTTTATCTGCATTGAAAGATGCCGATGGCAATAAATTGGGCTCTTTGGAACAAACCAAAACTCATTTGAAAAAAGTGGCAGCAGGCAAATGAAAGTAGGCATCAGCAAGCGATGTCAGAAAGACATGGAGACTGTGTCTGATAGCGAAGAAAATTTTCTCAAATAAAAATTAAAACTATGACGCTGCAATTTATTCATGATAACAGAGGTAATACAACTGGTGTATTTATCCCTATTGAGGAATGGCAATCGCTAAAAACTAAGTATACCGATTTGCAAAAGGAAGAAGCAGAAAACGTGGTGGAGCTTGCCCCTTGGCAAAAGCAAATTATTGATGACAGGTTAAGCGACTACTACAATAATCTTACGGATGTAGCAGACTTTGATAAAACCATTGATGATATTGAAAAAAGTCTATGAGCTATTCTTTAGTAAACAGACCTGCGGTAAGGATTGATATTATTGATGCTACAGATTATTACAAAAACATTAATCCTGAACTGGCTAAACAGTTTTTGTTTCGTCTCCGAGAAGCTAAAGCATACATAGCAGACTCTCCGCTTGGGTTTCAACTAAAATACAACCAGGTTAGAACACTTCTTTTAAAACAATTTCCCTATCACATTCATTATGTTATTGACGATACTAAACAGCAAATCATTATCCTTGCTGTGATTCACGCTTATAAAAACCCTACAGATTACTCACATAGATAACAAGTATAAATACCGCATTTGTAGCCTTTGTTTCTTAATCACTATGCTTTAAGCTGGTGTTTTTGTGTACAAGTGAACCATCATTATCAGTAATACTTGCAAAACATTTTTTAGCATTATTACCTAAGAATCAGGGGAGTTCCCTAGCCTTAGCACCGCACCGCGAAGCATTGTGAGGTAAGCTGAAATTTTTCGCGCAGTTACGCTGGCGAAATATAATTTAGACTATTTGGCCAAATTCCCTACCCCCTCAACTCCGCCCCCAATTCCTGTTTGAATTTTCCAAGAAGGCGTTCCATCGTTTTCTCGATGGTTTTGTCTTCGAGGGTGGCGGCATCATCGCGCAAAATGAAACTGACGGCATAGGAGCGTTTTCCTTCGGGGATGCCCTTGCCTTCATACACATCAAACAAATCGACTGCCTTCAGCAATTTGCGTTCGGTTTGGTTGGCGAGTTCTTCAATCTGCGCGTATTTCACTGTTTTGTCGAGCAGCAACGCAAGGTCGCGCCTCACGGATGGATACTTGGGCAATTCGGCCACTTCCAGCTTGTTGATGGCCGAATATGCCAGCACATTATCCCAATGCACATCGGCAAAAAACACCTCTTGGCTAATGTCGAACGCGGCAAGAATATCCTTGCGCACACTGCCAAATTGCACCAGCGTTTTCTTTTTGGCCACGTATTCCATACCAAAACCAAACACGGAATTATCGGTAGCGATGTCCGTTAGTTTGGGGGCAATGCCCATTCGCGTTAGCATTTGATTGACCACTGCGTGCAAATGCGAAAAGGTGACATCGCCTTTTTGGGCATTCCAGCGCTCGTGTTGCCATTTTCCAGAGAGAAAAACACCCAACGATAGCTGCTCGTTATAAGGCCAAGGGGCGCCATCTTGCGCAAAATAGAGATTGCCAAACTCATAAAACCGTACATCGGGGTTTTGATGCCGAATGTTGCGCGAAACGGATTCCAATCCGCCAAACAGCAAGGTTTGGCGCATGGCATTGAGGTCGGTGCTCAACGGATTTAGAATGCCCACCGATTTACCCGCCAAATCCGGTAGGTGCTTTTCCATATAGTTGGAGCGCGTCAATGAGTTGTTCATTATCTCATTAAATCCCTGCGCGCTCAGCATGTCCGAAGCCATATTGCGCAGCAATTCCGCGTCTTTGCGGTCGCTGCTAATCAGAGGCATGCGCAATTGGCCGCTGCCAGCAATGTTGTCGTAGCCATACACGCGCAGCACTTCTTCAATCACATCTATCTCGCGGGTCACATCGGTTTTGAACGTGGGCACAGAAAGTTTCAATCCATCTGCGTTCTTTTTCTCGATAAACATTCCCAAATCTTCCACAATCGAAATCACTTTTTCTGTCGGAATGGCCTGACCAATGATGCGATTGATGGTTTCGAAATTCACCTGCACTTTGTAGTGCGGTATAGGGTTGGGGTAGATGTCGGTGATTACCGAAAGCTGCCCTCCCGCCAATTGCTGAATGAGCAATGCTGCGCGCTTGGCCGCAAAAACCGTGATTTCGGGGTCGATTCCGCGCTCAAACCGAAACGATGCATCGGTATTTAATCCATACCGTTTGGCGGTTTTTCGGATAGAAACGGGATTGAAAAAGGCGCTTTCGAGGAAGATGTTCACCGTTTCAGAGGTTACGCCCGAGTTGGCACCGCCAAATACACCTGCAATGCACATCCCTTTTGTGGCATCGCAGATCATCAAATTTTCGGAATGCATGGAACGCTCCACACCATCTAACGTGGTAAATTTTTCGGAGGAGTTGGCCGTGCGCACCACCACTTTTTGCCCGCCAATCTTGTCGGCATCAAAGGCATGGAGCGGTTGCCCCAGTTCGTGTAGCACAAAATTGGTGATGTCCACCACGTTGTTTATGGGCCGCGAGCCAATGGCTTTCAAGCGATTTTGCAACCACTGTGGCGATGGTTTCACCTCAATGCCTTGAATGTAGATGCCCACGTAGCGCGGACAAGCATCGGTGTCGTGCACTTCAATGGCAATGGGATTGGTTTTGAGGGCAGCGCTGTAATCTGCCACAGATGGCCAGTTCAATTCCAAGGTTTCAAAGCCCGATTTGCTGGCACGAGCCACCGCTCTTAAATCGCGTGCCACTCCAATATGACTCATCGCATCGGCACGGTTTGGCGTTAGGCCAATTTCTAAAACCTCGTCATTCTCAATTTCAAAATAAGCGGCAGCAGGTGTGCCCACTTTCACATCGGCCGGCAAAATCATAATGCCATCATGGCTTTCTCCCAATCCTATTTCATCCTCAGCGCAAATCATTCCCTCCGAAACTTGCCCTCTAATCTTCGATTTCTTTATTTCAAACGGCTCTCCTTTCGATGGATAAAGTATGGCGCCAACGGTTGCCACCACCACTTTTTGTCCTGCCGCCACATTGGGCGCGCCACACACAATTTGCAACGGCTCTGCACCACCTACATTCACCGTGGTCACGCTTAGTCGGTCGGCATCGGGATGTTTTTCGCGGGTAAGCACCTCGCCAATAACGATACCTGCCAATCCACCTTGGATAGATGTAAAAGGAACCACGTGCTCCACTTCAAGGCCGCTGTGGGTTAGAAGTTCGGCTGCTTCGCTAGCGGTTATTGGTGATGGAAGATACTGTTTTAGCCAGTTGTAGGAGATGTTCATGAGCGGTTTCCGTTGTTTTGGAAGTGGCGCGAAGTTACCTTTCTACTTCCGAACATTTGAAGGGTGTGAGGTTACCTTTGCAGCATGTGGCAACAGGTGCGCACCCTATTTCTTAAAGAGTTTCAATTGGAGTTGCGAAATCGCTATGCGCTCAACGGAATTCTGCTCTATGTGGTGAGCACTGTTTTTGTTTGCTACCTCAGTTTTAAGCAAGTAGTAAGTCCACCAGTTTGGAACGCACTGTTTTGGATTATCATGCTTTTTGCAGCGCTTAATGCGGTTGGGCGTTCGTTTTTTCAAGAGAGTAAAGGGCGCATGCTCTATTTCTTCTCGGTCATTTCTCCGCAGGCTTTTGTCTTTGCCAAAATGCTCTACAACGCAGCCCTGATGACCGTAATTGGAGTGCTGGCCTATGTTATCTACATCTGGTGGATTGGCGATTTGGTGCAGGACCACACGCTATTTCTTGTGACATTGGTTTTGGGCAGTACTGGCTTTGCGTCTATTCTAACCTTGATGTCGGCAATTGCAGCAAAAACGGACAACAACATGAGCTTGATGGCTATCCTCAGCTTTCCAGTGCAATTGCCGTTTTTATTAACGCTCATAAAACTTTCGAAGAATGCAGTAGACGGCCTCGATTGGTCTGTCAGCTACAGTCTTATCATAATTCTAGTGCTGCTTGAGGTAATCATTGTCACCCTAAGCTTTCTTTTATTCCCCTACCTTTGGCGCGACTAAAATTGAGGGTCAGAATTTAGGAATTACGTGAACAATAAAATAGCTCTTTTTGGTATTGCATGGTGGAAATGGCTTTCCATTATTCTCATCATGTATTCGCTTGTTGTTGGTATGCTCATCGAGGTTCCTGCGCTTCCTATTCTAAACGAGAGCATCCGTAATCTCTTTTACCACGTAACGCAGTGGTTTGGAATGATGATACTGCTCACGGTATCTTTGGTTTACAGCATTCTTCACCTCATTAAAGGAAAGATGACCACGGACCGTATGGCATCCGAAAGTGTGAATGTGGCACTGTTTATGGGCGTTATTGGAATCCTCACTGGCAGTCTTTGGGCAAAATTTACGTGGGGTACTTGGTGGACCAACGACCCGAAGTTAAATGGTGTTGCCATGGGAATGCTGGTGTATTTGGCATATATAGTGCTTCGCGGAAGTATGGATGAGGAGCAGAAACGTGCCCGTGTAGCAGCGGTGTACAACATCTTTGCCTACGTCATGTTTATGGTTTTTATTATGGTTTTACCACGCCTTACCGATAGCCTGCATCCTGGCAATGGTGGCAATCCTGGCTTTGGCGGCTACGACCTCAACAACAGTATGAAATTGGTGTTCTATCCCGCAGTAATTGGCTGGACGATGCTTGGCGTTTGGCTTGTAAACCTTCGGGTGCGCATCGGTCAATTAGAAAGTAACGAATAGGAATTTAATCATGAGAAAATCGCTGCGTACTTGGATTGTACTTGTTCTTTTAGCCATTCCATTTATTTCGAAAGGGCAAGCTGTAGAAATGGCAAATACACTTCGAAGTGAAGGCAAAATTTACGTGGTGGTTGGTGTAATCGCCATCATTTTTGTTGGATTGGTGTTTTATCTAATCACTATGGATAGGAGAGTTACAAAAATGGAATCCCGCGATTTTGGGAAGAAGTAGCAACGAACGCTCATCATCATTTGCAATTTGCATCAGCCATGAAACGGACTCATATTATTGGAATTATCGTTATTGCCTTGGCCATTGGCGCTATTATGAGCACGGTAGCCGATAGCAGTACCTATGCATCATTCGAACAAGCCATCGACAATCCCGGAAAGGAATATCACGTGGTGGGAAAGCTGAACAAAGAGGCAGCTATGAACTACGACCCAAAATTGGACGCTAATTTATTTTCGTTCAATTTGGTGGACAATGAAGGCGCTGAACAAAAAGTGTATTTCAAAGGTTCTAAACCCCAAGATTTTGAACGTTCGGAACAGGTTGTTCTAGTAGGCAAATATAACGGCAATCATTTCGAAGCGTCTAAAATTTTAATGAAGTGCCCATCAAAATACAACGATGGTAAACCTGGCGAAATGCAGGAATTTTCGGCTGAGACCAAGTCTTAAGTCGAGTATTTTTCATTCCTAAAAACTTGAACGAACCTTAGTGGTTCATTTCTACACATGGAAATTAATTACATCGGAGAACACCTTTTGCCCGGCCAGCTCGGGCATTTTTTTATCGTTTTAGGCTTTGTGGCGGCTTTAGTTGCGGCTATTGCCTACTTCTTTGCCGCCAAGGAAAACGAGGACAGCATTTCGTGGCGAAATATTGGTCGCGCTGCTTTTAGTGCTCACTCATTCTCTGTGTTGGGCATGGTGGGCATGTTGCTTTACTTGCTCTACAATCATTGCTTCGAATACCATTATATATGGCAGCATAGCAATACTGAAATGCCGATGAAATACATTCTTTCCAGCTTTTGGGAAGGACAAGAAGGTAGTTTTTTGTTATGGTTGTTTTGGCACATGGTACTAGGAATGGTGCTCATGGTTACGTCTAAACAATGGGAAGCGCCAGTGATGGCGGTCTTCGCATTGGTGCAAGCGTTTCTTGTTTCCATGTTGCTCGGCACACAACTTTTGGAATTCCGATTGGGTAGCAATCCGTTTGTTTTGATGCGCGACCATCCCGATTTCATGAATTTGCCATTCATTCAAAACGCCTCCTATCTCACCAATCTTGACGGTAGGGGATTGAATCCATTGCTGCAGAACTATTGGATGACCATTCATCCACCCACGCTTTTTCTTGGGTTTGCTTCCACATTAGTTCCGTTTGCCTTTGCTATTGCTGGATTGTGGAAACGTCAATATACCGCATGGCTAAAACCTGCGTTGCCTTGGACTTACTTTGGAATTATGATTCTAGGAACAGGTATTTTAATGGGGGGTGCTTGGGCGTATGAAGCATTGAGTTTTGGTGGTTTTTGGGCTTGGGACCCTGTAGAAAACGCCAGTTTAGTGCCATGGATTACAATGGTTGGAGCGGCACACGTAATGGTTATTCAGAAGAATAAAGGCCAATCGCTCATCATCACTTTTGTGCTTACGCTTATTACGTTTATCCTAATTCTTTACTCTACATTTCTTACACGAAGCGGCATTTTGGGTGAAACTTCCGTACACGCCTTCACCGATTTGGGCATGTCGGGTCAGTTGTTGGTTTATCTGCTCACTTTCCTTTTTCTTGCCATGTTGTTGTTGGCGTTCCGCTGGAAAGACCTTCCAAAAACTGATGGCGAAGAAAGCCTTTACAGCCGGGAGTTTTGGATGTTTGTTGGGGCCATGGTGCTAAGTATTTCTGCATTTCAGGTCAGTTTCACGACCAGCATTCCGGTGATAAATAAGGTGCTTGGAACAAACATAGCTCCGCCTATTGACCCTATTTCGCACTACAATAGTTGGCAGTTGCCATTGGCAATTATTGTGGCGCTGCTTATTGCCGTTACCCAATATTTCAAATACCGAAAAACCGACCCAAAGGAATTTTTCAAATCCTTGATAGTACCATTCGTTTTGGCGTTGGTACTAACCGTGGCTATTGCTGTGGCTATGCAATACACCCATTTCATGTATTTGCTCATGTTGTTTGCCACCCTTTTTACCCTCACGGCCAACCTCAATTATTGGATTCGTGTGCTGAAAGGAAAAGTTGCAGTGGCTGGTGCATCTGTGGCACATATCGGTTTTGGGTTAATTCTTTTGGGAGCATTTTTATCCACTTCCAAAACCCAGACTATAAGCATGAACACATCGGGAATGGATGTGGCTAGCCTTGGTGAGGACTATGATAATCGCGAGAATATCTTGCTGATGAAAGGAGATACGCTGCGCATGGCCGAGTATTTCGTCACCTACAAAGGCAAGGTGAAAGAAGGCGTGAACATTTTTTATGAGGTGGAATATCTGACCCAACCTTCGCCTGGTGTGTTTGAGCATGCTTTTACATTAACTCCGCGCATTCAAACCAATCCGCGCATGGGCAATGTGGCCGAGCCCGATACGCGCCATTTCTTGCATAAAGACATCTACACCTTTATTACCTATGCTGAAATTGAGAAGCCTGAGGTAAAGGAAGAAGAATTTAAAAGCACAGCTACGCAGGCGTTAGCGGTGGGCGATACCCTGTTTGCTGGCAATGCGATTGTTACATTTAGTGGTTTTGAACGCAATGTTGACAAGGCTGCCGTTGGGTTGCAGGAATCGGATATTGCTGTTGGAGTAAATTTAACTGCTGTGGATGTGAATAGTGCGAAGCATACCGCCACGCCAATTTACGCCTTGCGTGGAGCGTATGCCATTCCAGTAGAAGCTCAAATTGAACCGCTAGGGTTGAAATTCCGAATTAACCGGTTGATTCCTGAAGAAAGCAAAGTAGAGATTGAACTATTTGAGCGGCCTAATAACTACAGAGAGTTTATCGTGCTCAAAGCCCTTGTATTTCCGTGGATAAACATTCTTTGGGCGGGTTGTGTCATTATGATTATCGGCACAGTTATGGCGATAAGGAGAAGGGTAAAATTGGGGGTAGAATAGTCTTGATGGGTGAAAATCCTATCAATGGATTCCTCTATGAAGGTACTTGTTCATCCATTATCTTTACGATTAGAAAACAAAGCCATGAAAGCTGCCCAACTGAAACAGGCGTTGCACCAACGTATTGCTGCTATTGACGATACGGCACTGCTTACCGCACTCAACACCCTCTTAGACGCCACCAAACACTCTCTACCGCTCAATGCGCAACAGATTGAGGATATCATGGCTTCTAAAGCGGAGTTGACCGAAGGAAAATACTTCGATCAGGACTCTATGGATAAGGCCTTCAATCAATGGTTGAAAGAAAAATAGTCTGGTCGCATCGTGCCAATATCCGGCTCTATGTCATCCTCAAATTCTATACCGAGCGCAATGGCAGTAATGCCTATTCAGCCATACTTTATCGGAAGTTCAATCAGGAATTACGTCTGCTTTTGAAGCAGCCTGATATCGGGGTCATCACTACTATGGAGGATATACGCGGACTAATCGTTGATGATTTCATGCTCTATTATGAGACAGCTGAGCAGTTTATCATCGTGCATACTGTATGGGATACGCGTCAAGACCCAGATGCGTTGGTTATTAAGTAGCACGTTCTCCTTTGAGATTCTGCCCCTAAGGAACAAACGCTTGTACAGCATTTCGATTATACGTTCATTACTACTTCAACCCCACTGCATATCCCAACTGCTCCCGAATTCCGAAAATCAATTCTTGGTCGGGTTTTATGGTGATGGTACGCGAGCGAAAGTTGATGCGGTCTCCGTCTTCGTTGGTTACTCTGAAGGCCACTTTACACGGGCCAGGATGTCCTTTGAACAAGGTTTCGAGCTCTACAATTTGCTGCGGAATTACTTCACTCAACGGTAGGTCTATTGTTATTCCCGTAACCTTTTTGTCCATAAGTGATGTGAGCAATTCAATGCCGTTGATCTTAAATTCTTTTTCTGGCGGACGCGCATCCTCTTTTCCGCGCCAGCGATCTTTCCACATGCCACGCAAATAGAGAAAATACCCATCGCTAAAGTACTCGCGATACTTGGTGTAGTCCTCAGCAAATAGACTTATTTGGAATGTGCCATCACGGTCTTCCAGTTCAAAAATTCCGAACGGATTTCCAGTTTTGCTAATGCGATGCTGCACACTTGTTACGATACCTGCAAACTTGTACTCACTTGAAATGCTTTTGGCATTTTCGGTTTGCAAAGTGGTTAAATCAATGGTGCAGAAATTATCCATAGCTAAGCGATGATCGTCCAGTGGATGGCCGCTGATGTAAACACCAACCACTTCGCGCTCTGCTTTTAGGGCTTGTATATTGCCCCATGTTTCGCACACTGGGGGAACAGGCTCTGGCAATTGCACAGATGAAGCATCTCCAAACAAAGAAACCTGTGCCGAATTTGCCGATTCCTGATGACTACCGCCATATTTAATGGCTTTTTCAAGGAAGGTTGTGTTTCCTTCGCTAGAGAAATACATAGCGCGATGACTGTTTGGAAACGTGTCGAACGCACCAGCGTACGCCAAACTTTCAAGCGCTTTCTTGTTGGCAGCACGTAGGTCAATACGTTTGGAGAGATCAAAAATGGACGTGTAAAATCCGCCAGCTTCGCGCTCGTTTACCATTGCTTCTACAGCTCCTTCGCCAACGCCTTTCACTGCACCCAAACCAAAACGAATCTCGCCTTTGGCGTTCACTGCAAACTTGTAGCGGCTTTCGTTTATATCTGGCCCTAGCACAGGAACTCCCATTCTGCGACATTCGTCCATAAAGAAGGTCACCTTCTTGATGTCGTTCATGTTGTGCGTGAGAACCGAGGCCATGTATTCGGCTGGATAGTTTGCTTTGAGATAGCCAGTATGATAGGCCACCACACTATAGCAGGTGCTATGTGATTTGTTGAAGGCGTATTGCGCAAACGCCTCCCAATCGCGCCAAATTTTGTCTAGTTTATCTTCTGGGTGCCCCTTTGCCATGGCGCCTTCAAAGAACATCGGTTTCAACTTGTCGAGGTCCTTCTTGATTTTTTTACCCATCGCCTTGCGCAGTCCATCGGCCTGACCTTTGGTGAAATCGGCCAAGCGTTGCGACAGCAACATCACCTGTTCCTGATAGACCGTGATGCCATAAGTCTCGCCTAAATATTCCTCCATTTCGGGCAAGTCGTAGCTGATGGGTTCACGGCCTAACTTTCGAGCAATGAAATTGGGGATGTATTCAATAGGCCCCGGGCGATAGAGGGCGTTCATGGCAATGAGGTCTCCAAACTTGTCTGGTTTCAGCGCACGCAGGTGTTTTTGCATACCAGGACTCTCAAACTGAAACGTGCCGTTGGTCTGCCCAGTCTGATAAAGTTCGAAGGTCTTCTCATCATCCAGAGGAATGGTGTCGGGGTCTATCTCAGTGCCAAAACGCAGCTTAACCAGCGCAATCGCATCGCGGATGATGGACAAGGTTTTTAGCCCCAAGAAGTCCATCTTGAGCATGCCCGCGCTTTCCACCACGCTGTTGTCAAACTGGGTGAGAGCGAGCTCCGAATCTTTGGCTGTGGTTACAGGAATGTGGTCGGTAATGTCATTTGGCGTGATAATTACGCCACAAGCGTGCACGCCAATGTTTCGTAGCGAACCTTCAATTACCCGCGCTTGTTGAATAACTTGAGCCGTAAGACTATCACCTTCTCCCAATTTCTTGAAATCGACTACCATTTGCATCTTTTCGCTATCGCCACTTAAAGCCTCTTTCAGGGCTTTTTCATCCAACGAAAAAATCTTTCCCAACGAAAGATTGTCAGGCAATAGTTTGGCTATTCGATCGGCATCCGAAAGCGGCAAATTCATTACACGAGCCGTATCTCGAATAGCTGATTTTGCAGCCATACTGCCGTATGTGATAATTTGAGCAACCTGTTTGCTTCCGTATTTGTTCACCACCCAATCAATTACTTTTCCTCGCCCTTCATCATCAAAATCAATGTCGATATCGGGAAGTGAAACGCGGTCAGGGTTCAGAAAACGTTCGAAAAGCAAATCATATTTGATGGGGTCAACATTGGTAATTCCAATGCAATAAGCTACCACTGAGCCCGCTGCTGAGCCACGTCCTGGCCCTACACTTACTCCCATTTTTCTAGCCTCAGCACAAAAATCTTGAACAATAAGGAAGTAGCCGGGATAACCCGTTTTGACAATTGTAGCCAGCTCGAAGTCGATGCGTTCCACTAAAGCTTCGGTAATTTCACCATACCGTTTTTTGGCTCCCTCATAGCTCAAATGGCGCAAATAGGCATTTTCACCGCGCTTACCTGCATCGGCAAGGTCCTCTTGGTTCTTGAATTCTGCTGGAATATCAAATACAGGAAGCAAAACATCTTGCTTCAGCTTGTAATTCTCTATTTTGTTGAGAATCTCGGTAATGGTAGCAAACGCTTCTGGTTGAGCCGAGAATATGGCCTGCATATCCTTCTGACTCTTGAAGTAAAATTGGTCGTTCGGAAACTGCCGTTCTATAAATTCTAAGCCACGCGATGGTTCATTGATGCGCACGCCCTCTTTCACGCATTGTAGAATTTTCTGGGCTTGAGCGTCTTTTTGGTTCAGGTAATAGACATTATTGGAAGGGAAATACTTTACATCATGTTTTTTACTGAGGTCTATCAACACCCGATTGAGGTGTTTTTCTTCTTGCAATCCATGGTCGAAAAGTTCTACATAGAAATCTTCCCTAAATTGTTCTTTCCACCATAAAAGCGATTCTTCGGCTTGTTTTTCACCAACATTCAAAATCAAACTTGGCACCTCGCCACCAAGTCCACCAGTAGTTGCAATAAGTCCGGTTTTATGTCGCAATAGAGCCTCTTTATCTATGCGTGCCACATAATAGAAACCCTCTGAAAACGAAATGGAACTAAGTTTTGCCAGATTGTGATACCCTATTTTATCCTTAGCCAGCAGCACAATTTGGTAGCCATTATTTTGTCGAGATTTATCGGTGCGGTCGTCCGTCACGTAAAATTCGCAACCCACAACGCCCTTAAATAACTCGCGCTCTACACCGATGACTTCGCCATTTGCAATACGTTCATTTTCTGCCGCAATTTTGGTGTTCAAACCCTCAATGGCATTCACAAAATGGAATGCTCCATACATGTTTGCATTGTCGGTGAGGGCCACGCCTGGCATACTCAATTCATAGGCTCTATCCACCAACGATTGCACCCGAATAGTGCTTTGCAACACGCTAAACTGTGAATGGCTGTGCAAATGAGCGAAAGCATGGGTTGCATCATGATCACCGGAGGTTGCGTTGCTTTCGGTGGCCTTTTTTAGTGCTTTACTTGCTGCAACTTGCGATTGAATGGCGACTTTTTCTGCTTCGAACGGCCCTGCATTTATGGTGTTAAAATGAGCAAATGCTTCGTCAGACAACCCAGCTTTGGCATGAGTAATTACGCCAATGCGCAATAGTTCTAGAAAACACCGCGATGTTGCGGCTACGTCAGCAGCGGCATTATGTGCTTCATCAAATGCCTCATTGAATAATTTGACATGCAATTCGGTCAGTTTGGGCCATTTGTACTTACCGCCTTTTCCTCCGGGAATAGCGCAATATGTTGTAGACTCATCCTTAGTGTCGAGCCAATTCATTGTGGATACTGGTTCCGAATCAAAAACACGCAGAAATTCGGCACCCATAATACTGATGTCAAAACCAACATTATGACCAGCCAAAAAGGAAGTTTGGGTTAGAATATCCGCAAATTCGGTAAGTACTTCGTTTAGCGGGCGACCTTCGGCCAATGCCTTGGAAGTAGAAATGCCATGAATTTTCTCGGAATTGTATGGAATGTCAAACCCATCCGGTTTTACAATTACATTGTATGCGCTAATTAGCGCCCCATCTGCGGCATGAAGTTGCCATGCCAATTGCACCAACCGCGGCCAATTGTCCGCATCCGAGATTGGAGCGTTATAATTTTTGGGTAAGCCAGTAGTTTCGGTGTCAAAAATGAGGAACATAATGCTCGATAGTGAATTGTAAAATAGTGGTAGTTAGCGGGTTGAAATCGCCAAAATGACGCTTGGCCACAATTGCGAAAACAAGAGCACTAAACGATATGGGGGCAACGAAAATAGGCACACAGCTATCTAGGACAGACAACTGTTAATAACTTCTATTGCAATTCGACTATAGTTTTAACGTTACGGAATAGTTAATCCTGCAACACTAAATCCATAGAAAGATAAAGCAACATACCAACGAAAAGGACTAGGGCGATTGTCATAGGGGAATGAAATGTACAATCACTTAACGTAAATTGCATGAGAATATTGTGTCTTAGCAGTTTCATTTATTAACACCCATATTTTGGGCGGCATGTCAAAAAACATGAATCAAAAAAAGGTTTACGAATAGGCTTGCCATATCGTAGGAAAGTTGCATCTTTGCATCCCTAAAATTTTTAACTATATAACTGTCACATGCCAACTAAAATCAGATTGCAGAGACACGGAAGGAAAGGTTACCCGTTTTATCATATCGTGGTAGCCGATTCAAGAGCCCCACGGGATGGGAAGAATATCGAGAAATTGGGCACTTACAACCCAAACACTCAACCAGCAACTATCGACATCAATTTCGATAGCGCGGTGCAGTGGTTGGATAATGGAGCACAGCCATCCGATACTTGCCGGGCAATTCTATCCTATAAAGGCGTGTTGTACAAAAAACACCTCAATGGAGGTGTGAAAAAAGGTGCTTTCAGCCAAGAAGAGGCTGATAAGAAATTTGCCGCTTGGATTGCTGATAAGGATAACCTTATCGGGTCAAGTGCCAAAGCCGTTGTGAAAGCCAAAGCAGATGTTCAGAAAGAACGTTTAGCTGCTGAGGTGAAAAAGAACGCAGCTATTGCTGCAAAAGTTGCTGCTAAAAAATCTCCTTTGGTAGAGGAAGTTGCTTTAGCTGAAGAAGAAGTTGTTGCTGAACTAGAAGCCCCTGTTGAGGAAGCTCCTGTTGCAGTTGTGGCTGAGTCTGCTCCAGCAACTGAAGACGTTGCCCCAGAGGCTGCAGAAGGCGAAGAGCCAGCAGTTTAAGTTGAACCTGAACAAACTTGTAGTTCTTGGGTATTTTGTAAAACCCCACGGACTTAAAGGAGCGTTAAAGGTTAGGCTTACTCAAGGAGTAATTCCTGAAATAAATATCAATGAACCGGTCTTCATCCTGTTGCAGGGTGGACCGGTTCCTTTTTTTGTAACAGAAAAGCCTGATACCGACCGAAGCACAATCGTTTTGAAATTGGAAGGCATAGATACCATTGATGCTGCGGAGCGCATGGTGGGCAAAGAAGTGTTTATCGATGAACAGCATTTAACCGTTGTCGAGGAAGAAATAGGTTTGAATTCGTTAATTGGCTTTGCCGTTACAGATGTGTCCTTGGGCCATATTGGTGAAGTTTCGGGTGTTTTAGAACTTCAGCATCAATCTGTATTCGAGATTCAGTTTAAAGGGAAAGAGATTCTAATTCCCGCGGTTGATGGTATTGTTCAACAAATTGACGAGGAAACGAAGCGTATTATAGTTGATGCTCCTGCGGGATTGGTTGATCTTTATCTAAATGGCTGAACCGTATTTTCAGTTCAAAAAGTTTCGAATTTACCATCACCGCCATGCTTTTAAAGTGGGCACAGATGGAGTGTTACTAGGAGCGTGGGCGGAGGTAAATGACGGAGAAGAAGTACTGGATATTGGCACTGGAAGCGGACTAGTAGCTCTAATGGTTGCTCAAAGGGCAAAAGTTAAAGTAGATGCTATTGATATAAATGAAGGTGCCGCAGCCATTGCCTCGCAAAATTTTCAATGGTCCAGTTTTTCAGATATTCATGCACACAGTTATGGATTAGAGCATTGGAAACCTGAGCAGAGCGCTGTGTATGATTTGATTACGTGCAATCCACCGTTTTTTACACACGACCAACCGCCAAAAGATTCGGTTTTGAATTTTGCGAAACATACGGTTGGGCTATCTCCAGAAGTTCTATTTCGCGAAGCGGCCCGGTTATTAAAACCTACAGGAAGATTTGCCGTCATATTCCCAGTTACTGAGCAGCTAGTATTCTTGAAAAATGCGGAGAAGTTTGGGTTTTACGTGACTCAGCAACTCAATGTGGCACCACTTCCTAACCACGAAGTGATTCGCCATATCATTACGTTCACCACTTTCAAACCTATTGGTGAGCAGAGAGCAGAAACTATTGTGCTTGAAGAAAAAGCGGGTCAGCGTGGTTACACCGAGGAGTATAAGCGTCTAACTTCAGATTACTTCCTTCGCTTCTGAAGCGAAAAAACTAAAGTTAATTCGACCATACTTACGGGTATTTTGGTAACCAACGATTTGGCTCAAATCTACGGAAGCAGGATGCTCCATGATAAGCACACCATCATCGGCAATTAGTCTCTTGTGAAGAATCATTTCTACAAGTGATGCGTGCTCGAGGTATTCAAACGGAGGATCTGCAAATATTATATCCCATTTTCCGATGGCCCTAGAAATGTATTGCTTCACATCCGAACGAACTACATTACTCCTTTCGCACTCAAATTTCTCTAATGTTTGCTTTACAAACTGTGCGCAACCACCATTTCCGTCCACACACGTAATATCCGTCACGCCTCTACTTAGCAACTCGAAACTTATATTTCCCGTTCCGCAAAACAAATCCAAACTTCTAACTTCACTAAGGTCGTACCTGTTTGCTATGATATTGAAAAGGCCTTCTTTGGCCATATCTGTGGTAGGCCGAACAGGCAAATTGCGCGGTGCAATGATGGTTCTTCCTCTTAGTCGGCCACTTATTATGCGCATTTTGGGGCGTTTAAAAGAAAGGGACTCATATGGTTTGGAAGGTCTTTAAAGGAATAGCTGTAGCCTAATTCAGTTGGCTTTTCAGCAAAATAAACTTGGGAAATGTATTTTGTAAATAACGAATGTAAATGATCGCCTTTGGCCACATTGCCATATAGCGTGAGCGTTGTTTCGCTATGAAGTATTGACAATTGCTCTAGGGCCGCTAGAGTAAAATACAGCACATCTTCATGGGCCGAAAAATTAAATGTGTTGTGTAGTAATAAGCCTTTACCTTGGAGTAACGCCAACCTAAAGGATTGATTTGACACGTGAACGTGAATATGAGTGGAGGTTGGATTCCGAATTAACGATGGCATCCAAGCGGCAAAAGCTGGGATTATTTTCTCACAATGAATAACCTTGTTTAGAACGTTTGGAAGTGCGAACACGCAATTCGCATCCAAACTATCGAGGTTGGTTTCTATCAATGTAGAATCCGGAATCAATCCATTTTCCAATGTAATAAGTGCCTTGAGGTCTTTTTTCTCAGAAGGAAATAAATCAGAAGGAATAATGGTACACGGTAAGTCGTCAACCACTGCCACAGAAAAATTTTGAATGCTGACCTCCGTAAGAACTTGACTTACTAATTCCGCCCACCGTGTATCTTGAAGGCTGAAAGGAAACTCGTATTTCGAGAAAGAAAGTGCTTTACGCTGCTTGCTGTCTATCGCTAGAATGCAAACATGAGAACGACCAATTTCAAGAAAATTGAATAGGTCGGGTGAGTTGAGTTCTTCTATCCTGTCGGGTAGAAGGTGAAGAACTTTTCTAAATGAAAGCACACTAGCTAAATCACTCCCAGTTTCCACTGGTAGAAGGCTCGGTTAGTGAACCTACTTTAATACCTTCCTCTATTTTGTAATAGAGAGGCTCAATGTCTTGAAAAATGTCCTCATTGCTTGCAAAAAGTTCGAAAACGGGGACTTGCATTTGCCCTTTTTCAACCATACCTGCCGCCATTGTGAATTCTACTTTATTGCTGTATGGGATAAATCGAACATCATTGATGTCGCCACCAAGCTTGTACAGCGAATCACGAACACTAACCATAACCGTGTCACGAGAAACGATTCCAAGTCTTACAGCTTCTGCTTCAGTCAAAGTATCTGGAACAGTTCCTAGGGCACGAACTACTGGAAATACACCAGTATTTACGAACTGAAATAAGGAATCGAAATTCGGAGCATATACCTTATTCACCGACTTATAGGCCAACTGCCAGTCGCGAATTACCTTGATGTTTTCAATCACGTCAGCGTAGCGCTTCTTTTTTTCAATGTCAAATTTCATTGGTTCATCAATGGAAATGAAAGAGAAGTAAGCAGTAACTAATGCCAATGGTATGAACGCAAAAAACAACACTTTTTGAATTCCCGCTGGTACTTTGTCTAGAATAACTAATACCGCAAAAAGCCCAACAATTGTTATTAATGCTCCCCCGAATAACCAATACACGTTTTGACCACCCGCTAAAGCAGAATACACTGCTGCGAGACCTAAAACAGTCATAATTACTGGAATGAATAATCTACCTAAGTTTTTTGATCCGTTGCCCATGGATGAATTTCAAGATGTGAGTTCAAAATTTTTGAATGGGGGCAAATCTACATTTTTTTCATCTGAATAATCATCATTCTCCACCGTCTAAATTCTGATATGAACATTCGCGCTTTACAACTTCTGATAGTTGTCAATTTGCCTTGTGAAGGGCTTTTCTATTTTCGCGCCTTCAAACATTATATAGTATGAGACTATTCGGATTTTTATTGTTGATGCTTTTGGATAGTCAGGTTTTTGGACAAACCATTTCTGGTAAAGTGGCAGACAGGGCCACGGGCGAAACGCTAATTGGCGTAAACATTATCGCTGAAGGTGGCGTGGGTACTGTAACAGATGTGAATGGGGCATTTGCATTGAAACTTTCAGAGGGAAAGCACAAAATCACATTCAGTTTTATTGGGTATGAGAAACTGGAGCGCGAAGTGACTTTGGCTAAAAATGAGGAGTTAAAACTGGCCATAAAAATTGGTGTAGAAACCAAAACTATGGATGTGGTGGTAGTCACAGGAAGCCAATATGAAAAAACCATCAGCCAGGAAATGGTGTCAATTGACGTGGTAAAAGAGTATTTGATTGAAAATACCGCGTCCCCTGATTTAAAAGCTGCCGTGAGTCGAGTTCCAGGGGTTACCATTTTGGATGGTCAGGTTTCTATTCGTGGAGGTAGTGGATATAGTTATGGTGTTGGTAGTAGGGTTCAGTTGGTTATTGATGATATTCCACTGCTAACTGGTGATTTGCAGGATATTCAATGGAGTGCAATCCCTATGGAAACGGTTGAGCAAATTGAAGTGGTGAAAGGAGCGAGCAGCTCACTTTATGGTTCGGGAGCAATAAATGGAGTTATAAATGTGCGTACTGGGTTTGCCAAGGATAAGCCTGAAACTGAATTTCGTATATATCAAGGTGTGTATTCCAATCCAAAAGTAGAAGAGGCAAGATGGTGGGACAAATCCACATCGCCAGTATTTACTGGTGTGTTTTTCTCGCATCGCCATCGTTGGAAAAACTTCGATTTGGTGGTGGGAGCTCATGGAAGTTCTGACCTTACTTACCTGCAAGGTGGACAGCGCCAAGCATTTCGGTTAAACGTAAAAACTCGCATAAAGAATAAAAAGGTGAAGGGGCTTTCGTATGGTTTAAACGCAAACGCTCAGTACCAACAGTCTGGTCGTTTTGTTCTTTGGGCCAATAATCAAGAAGGTGCGTTTAAGCCACTTAGCGGCACCAGTAGCCAAGACAAATACACCTTTATGAATTATGATCCATGGATTCAATATGTAGGTGAAAAGGCGGGAATTCATACCCTTCGCGCACGTTATTTTCGTGTTGAACGGAGAGATGAGAATTTTGAAGGACCATCCACTTCCAATGTATTTTTTATGGATTATAGAATGCAAAAGGAGTTTAAGTATGGTTTTATGCTGAATACTGGTATTCAGTATCAGCACATTTGGTCTATGAGTTCACTTTATCCACAAAGAGCGGTAACAGACAACCCTGCTATTTTTCTTCAAGCAGAGAAGAATTTCTTAAAGAAAATTACGCTGCTTTTTGGAGTACGCGGAGAGTGGAACGTGGTGCAAGGCCTAGGCACTCAAGCCTCAGGGCCAATATTTCGAGCAGGTGCTAATTATCAGGTGGCGAAGAAAACCAACATCCGTGCTTCATTTGGTCAATCGTTCCGATTTGCAAGTATCGGAGAGAAGTACATTAACGCTAGCTTGGGACCAATTAACATATTTCCAACGCCCGAGTTGAAACCAGAACGCGGTTGGTCTGCTGAGTTAGGCGTAAAACAAGGATTTCGAATTTCGAAATGGAACGCTTATGCCGATGTTGCCCTCTTTTGGATGGAAATGGAGGATATGATTGAGTATCCAATTGGAATTTATGATATTGATGGGGAGTCTAGACTTGGGTTTAAACCGCAAAACGTAAGTCGAGCGAGAGTTGCAGGCATTGAGTTAGGACTTTCTGGTGATGGAAATATTGGCCCAGTTCCAGTTCGGTTGTATGTGGGTTACACATTCAATTACCCTGCAGATTTGGAAGATGATACTACTCAGCTTAATGTGAATGTGTACATGCAAAACTTGTTTACCAGCATATCAAATCCAGATTCACTTCAACAGCAAAGTATATTAAAATACCGCATAGCCAATGTGTTTAAAGCCGATTTGGAATTTGATTTATGGAAATTCACGCTTGGATTTAACGCTGAGTACAATAGCTTTATGGATCGCATTGACGCGGAATTTGAATCGCTACTTCCTGGAGTGTCTGACTATCGTAAGCTTAATAGCAGCGGAATATGGCGCATAGATGCACGTGCTTTCTACAGAATCGGAAAACGTTCAACCGTTGGTTTTATTGTGAAGAATGCCACGAATGAATTCTTCTCTATGCGCCCAGGAATAATGGAGGCGCCACGTAGTTTTACACTACAATATAAGTTGACAATCTAATTGGGCTAAAAACGAATACCTAAAGCCATAACGACTCTTAGGAATAGAATGCTTGCAACTAACATTGCAGCAGGTACAAGCGCCCAACGTTCCCAGTTTTTTTGACGAGGAACTACTACTGGACCTAGCAGCATTGCTCTTACAATTGCAAAAACTAAGCAAAGACCAATGCAAGCAAATGCCATGACATTGGAAATCATATTATAGGGAAACATTATCAACGTGACGAGTAACATCCCAAAGAAATATGGAAGTATAACTTGATACTTTAAGTAGTTAAATCTGCTTTTCTCGTCACCAATTTGAAGAGAAGACCATGCAGATTGAAGAAAGGGTTTACCCACAAAAAATCCAACGGCTACCATCAGCAACAAACCTGTGAAAGCCATCATTGAGAATGTGGTGGGCAGGTAGTACATATAGGCTCCAAATACAGCCAGTTCAAAGCCTATTTCACCAAGTTTTCGAAATTCAAAGTTGAACGAAATAAGCACTCCTACAAGCCGTTGAGCTAATAAACCAAAGGAAATTATGCTAGTCCAAAGCATAAATAAGCGCACAAAAACGAAGGTCTTTCTAAGCGCGGCATATAATATGTAGAAGACCACTCCTAACACTCCCATCAGTATTGCGCCAACAACAAAAACGCGTTTAACCGCGTGAGGATACCAACCATTGCTATTGGCATAACTGATTTTATCAAGAAATAGGATTGGTTCCAATCCAAAGTAGGCCGCAACGGAAGCCGTTGCAGCATGGTAGGTAATATAAAGCAGCAGATAAACTGAAGCAAAAATGAAGGCAGAACCTAAAAGTTCAACCCACCAAATTGTCTGCCTCGGAAAAAGTTTTTGGAGAATGTTGAACTTAGAGTTCATTTCTACTTTGCCCGATGATTCTGAGCTTAGCGAATTTTAGTAACAACTGTTTATTCCCAGCACCTTGAAAGAAAACCGTTGCTTTTAGGTTGGGCGCAATGCCTTCCATTGCAATTACTTGACCCTTACCAAATTTATCGTGAATTACTTGGGTACCAATCACGATTTTTTCAATATTTCCGCTGTTACCAGAGGTATTATCCACCGCACCCTCTAATCGGCTGTCATCATATTTAGTAAGATTCCGGTCTTTCATTGGTTTGTTTGGCTTTGGTGTTGGATTTTGGTTTTTACTAGGCTCAGTTTTTGAAGACCAAGACCGCGAAGGTATAGTTTTTTCCGGTAAGTCGCGACTCATCGCAGCCGACATGTCAAGGTACATTTCTGGTATTTCATCTAAGAAACGGCTGGGTTCGCCATGCACCAATTGGCCCCAACGAAAGCGACTAAGCGCATAGCTCAACGAAACCTCTTTCTCCGCGCGGGTTAGCGCCACATAAAAAAGCCTACGTTCTTCTTCCAAGTCGGTTCTTGAACTTAAGGAAAGTTGCGATGGGAATAGATTTTCTTCTAACCCAGCTATAAATACGTAAGGAAATTCCAATCCCTTCGAAGCATGAATGGTCATCAGCGAAACGCGACTAATATTTTCATTGTCTTTCTCGGAATCTGAATCTGTTAATAGGGCAACATCCGCAGTAAATCGCTCTAAAGATTTGGCGCCTTCTTCAACTACTTCGTCTTCTCCTGGAGTATCCTCCACGAATTCTTTAATGCCGTTAAGTAGTTCTTGAATGTTCTCATACCGACTCACACCTTCGGGTGTACGGTCAGAGTACAATTCCTTTAATATTCCTGATGAAGCAGCAATTTTACTAGCTAATTCAAACGCATCTAGACTAGCTAATTCAATCTGAAAACTTCGAATCATCATGGCGAATTGATCGAACTTAGCAGTTGTTCCCGTATTGAAATTTGTTCCGCGAACCTGCGGATTAGAAATTACCGACCATAAATCAACATTCCAATCATTGGCCAAAACTACAGCACGCTCTAAGGTGGTTTTTCCTATCCCTCTGATGGGGTAGTTAATTACCCGTTTTAAAGCCTCTTCATCTTTTGGGTTAATGACCAACCTGAAGTACGATAGCAAGTCTTTCACCTCCTTTCGTTGGTAGAAACTCTGACCACCATAAATTCTATAAGGAATGTTCATTTTGCGAAGCCCTTCTTCCAAAGCTCTAGACTGCGCGTTTGTTCTATAGAGAATTGCAAACTCATTTTCCTTTGCTTGCTGGTTCATTTTTGTCTCGAATATGGACCGGGCAATCATCATTCCTTCTTCATTGTCGGTTAAAGCGCGCATCACTTTAATACGCTCGCCCTCATCATTTTGAGTCCAAACTGTTTTTTTTAATTGGTCTTTATTCTGAGCGATGACACTGTTTGCAGCATTCACAATATGTTGGGTACTTCGATAATTCTGCTCTAGTTTGAAAACCTTCACATCAGGATAATCCTTTTTGAAGTTGAGGATGTTTTCAATGTTGGCGCCTCGGAAAGCATAAATACTCTGGGCGTCATCTCCCACCACACAAATGTTCTCCAATTTGGCTGCAAGACGTTTTACAATTAGGTATTGCGCATAGTTGGTGTCTTGATACTCATCCACCATAATGTACTTAAAACGGTTTTGATACTTGTTCAGAACATCAGGAAAATCCCGCAATAAAACGTTTGTCCAATACAACAAATCATCAAAATCCATTGCTCCAGATTTGAATAATCGGTCGGAATATTTCTTGAAAATCACGCCTAGTTGAGGCTTAGCGCTCATGCGGTCTTCAGCAATAATTTGATCATTTCTCAAGTATTCATTGGCTGAAATGAGATTCGTTTTAGCCGATGAAATTCTACTCAAAACCATTGAAGTCTTGTACGTTTTTTCGTCTAACGATTCCTCCTTTAAAATATCACTGATAAGATTTTTGGAATCTGCGGAGTCGTAAATAGTGAAGTTGGTTGGGTATCCGATTTTATCTGCTTCAGCTCTTAAAATTCTTGAGAAAACGGAATGGAATGTTCCCATCCAAATGTTTTTAGCCTCTGGGCCAACCATGGTTTCGATGCGATGACGCATTTCTTTCGCAGCCTTGTTTGTAAAAGTTAGGGCAAGTATTCGAAACGAATCTACCCCTATGTTCATCAAATGTCCTACCCTGTAGGTAAGCACACGTGTTTTTCCTGATCCCGCACCTGCAATAATCATCACTGGCCCTTCAGTATTTTCAACTGCTAGGCGCTGTTGTGGGTTTAGTTCCTCCAAGTATTTCATAGTCCCAAACGTACGCCTTTCCTAGTGGGAAGCAAAATAATTGGGCATCATTTAGCCGTTTTTTCTCAGGCGAAAGTTTCTCAATTGTGGCTGATAGGTATGTCCGATTCTGGCTTGAGATAAATGACTCGACAATTCATTCATTTTGATAGATTTGCTGCTTGACTTCGTATTTCGGAGAATTTATACATCAATCTATGAAACAAGGATTTTTACTCATCATAATTGCAGCTTTTTTAGCTGTAAGTATACGTGATGCTAAGGCCCAATGCGGCACCACTCCTCATGCTGGAGATTTAATTATTTCATCCAATACCACGCTTTCAGGTATTCACAACGTTGCTGGCATTTTTCGGGTTAATGCTGGGGTAACAGTTACGGTTACCCCATATTCGAGCAATGGATGTGGTGAATTGGTTATCAACGCCACAAGCATTGAAGTTCTGGGAGATATTATTGCCGATGGCGCTGGATTGCCAGGTGGAGTAGGAGGTGCAGGTGCCAACACAGGTAGTAATATTAGCTCGCTTTTAGGATGTTTGAGTAAGGATGATTGCCTTGTAGTTGAAGTAAATCCAGGTCAACCAGGCGCAGCAGGGTCTGGTCTAGGTGCTGGTGCAGCTGGTGTAGTAGGTACGTTTGGGCGAGGTCCAAAACAACAGTGTCAAAATTTTGGAGATACCTATGGTTTTGTTCCAGGAGCAGGTGGCGCGGGTGGCGCTGGAGGTGGTAGCTATGGCGGAGCAGCGCTTGGTGGCGGTGCTGGCGGAAACGGATCTGCCTACAATGGCGGCAACTTCGCTGGGGTTAGCCTTGCTGGTTGCACATCAACTACAACAGGTACAGGAGGAACAGGCGGAGCAACAAGCGCTGCGTATGGCACCCCTACAGGTCCTGATATTGCCCTTGGTTCTGGTGGTGCTGGCGGTGGCGGTGGTGGCAAAAGTGCGAATGATGGTGGTAGTGGAAATGGTGGTGGAAACGGTGGTGGTATCATCGCATTAAATGCAACTGGCGCTTTAACTATTTCAGGAACCGTATCTGTTTCTGGCGGAAATGGTGGTGCTGGTGGTGCTGGTGGAAATGGAGGGCGGTCGCCACGTTGCTGCTCTGATGGTTGTGATGATTGCGGTGAGGTGACATATTCCTCTGGCGCAGGAGGAGGTGCTGGTAGCGGAGGTGGATCAGGTGGCGGCATTTACATTACAGCTAATGGTTTAGCCACTATTACAGGAACATTGCGCTCGCAGGGAGGAACAGGCGGTGCTGGTGGCGCTGGTGGTTTAGGTTCTGGGGCTTGCAACAACAACGATTTTTTCTGCTTTGGCTCTACTGGTGGCTCTGCTAACAATGGAACTGCTGGAGCGCTTGGCGGAGGAGGTTCTGGTGGTCGTATCAAAGTATTCACAAACCCATGTTTTAGCAACGTGGTAACTCCCAATACCCAAGTTCCAGGCGGTGCTGGTCAAGGCGGTGCCGCTGGTGTTGGTACTGTTCACATTGGCGATTTGGCTGGATTCGTTCCCCCCGTTGCTGCAACGGCTATAACCGATGCTCTTTGCTTTGGTAGTGCAGATGGACAAGCTACCATTACAGTGACGGGTGGAGTTGCGCCTATCGTGTTTACTTGGCCCGTTGGTGTGGTCAATTCTAGTGCAGCAAATATCTCATCTGGCACAGGTTTAGCTGCGGGTTCTTATGATGTGCTTATTCAAGATGCAGGAGGCTGTTCACTTACTGAAACTGTAATTATTGATGAGCCAGCAATTTTAACAGGGCAAATTTTCGGAACTATTGATGCTGATTGTTTTGGTGCTGCCACTGGCGAAGCTACAGTAACTCCTCTTGGTGGAACAGCTCCTTACACCGTTATTTGGGACGACCCGAACACTCAAATCACCGAAACTGCTGTCAATCTTCCTTCGGGAATATGGACGGTTGAGATAACGGATGACAACGGTTGTATTGGAACCGCGAGTGTCGATATTCTTGACCCAGCTCCTTTTGCCGCTACAGTTACTATCGACCAAAATGTTAGCTGCAATGGAATTAATGATGGCCAAGCCACTATAAATATTGTAGGAAACCCAAGTGTTACCTTTCTCTGGAACGACCCTGCTGCTCAAACAGCCGCTACCGCAAGCAATCTTCCAGCTGGTTCTTGGCAGGTTTTAGTTTCAAGTTCTTCAACGTGTGATACAATTGTTTCGGTAACCATCACCGAGCCGGGCGAATTGCTTCCAATTGCGGTTCAAACGAGCGAAGTTTCGTGTGCAGGTGGAAACGATGGTGTGGCAAGCGTTACACAAACTGGTGGCACTGCGCCTTTCGATTATCAATGGAACGACCCAACGCTTTCTACTAACAATCAAGTCGGTGGTCTTGCTATTGGAACCTATAATGTGATTGTTACGGATGATAATGGCTGTAATGCCAACGCATCGGTCGAAATCACTGAACCTGCATCCATCAATATCGCAGTAGATATTCTAGATGCTTCGTGTTTCGGAACAGCTTCTGCGCAAATAATCGCAAACGTTACAGGTGGAACGGGGTCGTACTCATACGCTTGGAGTCCCGGAAATCTCTCAGGGCAAACCGTTACTGGCATTCTTGCAGGAACCTATTCGGTAACCGTTACAGACGCTAATGGTTGTGATGAAACTTTCAACAACATCCTTGTGGGTCAACCTACTTTGGTTCAAGCAACAGTTTCGCAACTTACCACCATTTCGTGTTTTGGTGCAAATGACGGAAGCATAACGCTCAACGTGGTTGGAGGAACTCCTGGATATACATTCCAATGGAACGACCCCACCATTCAAACTACTGCAACGGCAGGCAATCTTAGCCCAGGAAATTATGGTGTGGTAGTGTTGGATGCCAACAACTGCCCAGCAACCCTTTCTGGACTTGTAATTTCTGAACCAGATATATTGGCGGCAAGTGTTACACAAGAAACTCCTATAACCTGCGATGGCGGTGCCGATGGTGTTGCTCAAGTAGCCGTAACTGGAGGTTCGCTTCCTTACAGTTATCTCTGGTCCGATCAGGCAGGGCAGCAATCAAGTACGGCAATTGGGTTGGCTCAAGGGACGTACACCGTTGCGATTACTGACAATAATGGTTGCGTCACTTCAGCTTCGGCCACCATCGATGCGCCAATAGTTCCGTTTAGTGCTGGCTTTAGCATATCTCCAGAAACGGGCTTGCAGCCGCTAGAACTAACCATTACGAATACTTCCGTGGGAGGAACTTCCTATGAATGGCAGTTTGGCGATGGCACCGTTATCACAACCGAAGATTTGGACGACTTCACCTATCTGTATGCCGATTCGGGCGCGTTCGATATTCTTTTGATTGCCTTTGATGGCACAACAGGTTGCATCGATTCGGTTCTTATCCAGAATGCTGTATATATAGAACCCACTTCGCTAATCAACATTCCAAATGTGATTACCCCAAATGCGGATGGATTCAATGACATGTTCCCGATTGATCCAACGCAAAACAATTTCTTCCCATTCGAAATTAGAAATATCAAATCCTTCACGGGTCAAGTGTTCAATCGTTGGGGGCAATTGGTGTATGAGTGGACTCAGCCGCTTGGTGGATGGGAAGGCCGAACATTGAGTGGAGTGGAAGTTGAGCCAGGAACCTACTACTATGTAATTACTGCTGTAGGAATTGATGGCGACAGCGAAACCCAATACAAGCTTCAGGGAGATGTGTTAGTGGTGCGCTAACCAAAACCACATGAATTCATAAAGAAAAGAGGCTTCCATAAGGAGGTCTCTTTTTTTTGTGCCTTGCGAGCCAAAGCGGTTCATAAGTAGTCAAGTTCCGATACTAGCTTTTTGCATTTATGCCCTGAGGTATTTGCTACTTTTGTTGTCCTAAAATTGAAAACGTAAACACCTTAAAATATTGAAATAATGGCCTTAGAATTAACCGATGCGAATTTTGATGAATTAGTACTGAAATCAGACAAGCCAGTGCTTGTAGATTTTTGGGCAGTATGGTGTGGCCCTTGCCGCATGGTGGCTCCAATTGTAGAAGAACTTTCTAATGATTATGAAGGAAAAGCTATTGTCGGAAAAGTGGATGTAGACAACAATCCAGAAATTTCCGCACGTTTGGGTATCAGAAACATTCCAACTATTTTGTTTTTCAAAAATGGCGAGCAAGTAGATAAAGTTGTTGGCGCTGTGCCAAAGCAAACGTTTGCTGCCAAACTAGACGCGATACTCTAATTTATTGCTGCTTAAGCACCGAAGGGTGTAAAGACAAAAGACCCCATTTGGTCTTCGGTCTTTACACCCTTTTCATTTTATCTTTACCCACCGCATGAGCATATCTCTCCAAAGCCAATCTGTTAAGCAATTCAGTCAACTCGAATTGTTGGCCAAGCAAGTGGTTGAAGGATTTATCACGGGATTGCACAAAAGTCCATTTCACGGATTTTCCGTAGAGTTTGCCGAGCATCGCTTGTACAATACAGGCGAAACCACACGCCATATTGATTGGAAGCTTTTTGCACGAACGGAGAAATTGTTTGTGAAACGTTATGAAGAAGAAACCAATCTTCGCTGTCAAATAGTGATTGACACATCTTCTTCCATGTATTTTCCTGTGTCAGATAATTCAGGGCCCACACATGTGAACAAAATTGGATTTGCTACATATGCTGCCGCAGCGTTGGTTCATCTTCTCAAAAAGCAACGCGATGCATTTGGTGTTTCTCTGTTTTCTGATGCGGTGCATGTGCACACAGATACGCGCTCCACACAGGTGCATTCCAAATTGGTTTTTACGGAACTCGAAAAACTGCTTCATCCTTTGCCTGATGGATATCGCACCAAAAGTTCAGGCGCACAGGCGTTGCACGAGATTGCCGATAAAATAAAACGTAGGTCGTTGGTTATCGTGTTTAGCGATATGATGGAAAATTCGGAGAAGAGCCAAGATGATATGTGGGCCTCGCTTCAACATCTAAGGCACAACAAGCACGAAGTGATTCTATTTCATGTGGCCGATAAGAAGCACGAACTTGAATTTCAGTTTGAGAATCGTCCATACCGATTTATAGATTTGGAAACTGGCGAAGAACTGAAGCTAAATCCAATGGATGTGAAGGAGGCCTATTTAGCTTCCATGCAAGAATTTGAACGCCAATTGAAGCTGAAATGCGGGCAATATGGCATAGAGTTGGTGCAGGCCGACATCAATCGGAAATTCGACCAAGTGCTGTTGCCCTATCTCCTGAAACGAAAAAAGATGTACTAATGCGATTATCTATTCTATTCTTCTTGTTGCTTTCCTATTCTGCTGCCAGCGCTGTGGAGTTTACTTCCCTATCGCGGAAAACACCTGTAACTATGGCGTATACTTCAGAATTTGATGCGTTCATAGATATCAGTTTTTCGTTTAATGCCAAATCTTGGGCGGTGTCGCCTTTGTTTTTGCGTGTTCAGTATATCATCGGTAACGATACGCTGCACGATAATCTTGCGCTTACTGAGAATTACAGGGGCGTTATGAAGCAAATCCTTATGCGTCAAGGTGAACACCTCACTGCCAAAATTATATTGGTAAATGCCGATGAAGAATCTATTGCGGATGTTCAAGGCTCGTTTCGTGCGGCCGGCAACACCTCGATAATGGTGTCTAAAGACTTGGTGGGATCGGCATTTACGGGCAATGTCTGGCTGCGTGACCACAATCCTCTTTTTCGCCTAAAGTTTGAACAAGCTAAACCCCGCCAAGTGCAGCTCACTTTTCATTTTGATGGTAACTATGAGTTCAGCAGTTTGCATTTCAAAGTGAAAGTGATAAGCCCCGAACAAGGCATTCTCTTTTTGCCACGCACCATTGATGTTACAGATGAGAAGGTGCTCAACTATCGCGACAAAACGGTTACCATCACCCTAGAAGGTGTGAACTTCGCTTATGCAGGTAGCTTTTACCTCCAAGTGATGCACGCGATGGATACCAATAGGGTTAATGGGGTGAAGAAGGTTACCTATGAGGTAATTGAGAAATAGGATAATCCCGCCTCTTTTTAGTGTTTTTGGGTTTCTAAATAACGAAGTGCCATGCTTGTTGGTATGCGTTGCCCTTGGTTAAATGCTGTGATAAAGGCATCCTTAAATCCCAATTCGTCAAGCCTATCCTTTTCGCCCTGTGCTAGTGTATAGGTAGTAAAAGAACCAACTGTTAGTAGCGTTAAGTCGCTTGTGGGTACTTCGCGTATACCCTCCAATTGAAAATAGAGCTGTGCAAAATGCTCGGGCAGTGCTTCGGCAAAGGCGCCAATTTGAACACGGAATTCTACATCGCCTACCAACTGGCGCTGAATGCTCAATTCGTTGAGCAACACCACTTCTTCTTTGTAGCGTTCTGGATTATTGATATCCACAATAAATGCATCTGGATATTCTGCCAAGCGTACCTCGCGAAGCAACCGTTCGGCTTGCGACCGAAATGTGAGGTTGCCAATCACGTAACGATAAATGCCGTTTTCATCCACATAAACGCCAACATTTTTAAGCCCTGGAAAATTGACGGTGTAGGTGGGTTTGACCAAAGCCCCTACTTGCACACCGTATAGCACCGATTGGGTTGAAAACGGCAACGGACGGGTTACCACGTGATCCTTTGTGCTTTCCAGCGCCACCAATCTATCCTTGAGCAAACCGCTGCCTATTGCCAATGCAGGCCGTGCATCTACTTCTTGAGCAAGTCGTTGGGGTTCGTGGCAAAGCTCTACCCATTTTGCCGCTTCTTTGGGATAAAACGGGTCTGCTTTTGAATATACTTCCATAAATTCGTAATAGGCCTGTAACGCCTTTTCGCATTGCCGTAATCGGGTATAAGCGATTACTAGATAGAAATGCACAAATTCAGGTTCGCCCATACCTGGGTCTACATCATGCTTGGCGTAAAGCTGTGCCGATTTTTCTAAGTAGGTGGCAGCTTCGGCTATGCGAATGCCCTCGCGAATGAGGCATTGCCCTAAGAAATAATTGTGGGCAGCCCGCATTGGGTCTATGCGCAAGAGGCGATCCAAATGGGGAATGGCATCGCGGGTGCGGTTGCTTGCCACCATCACTTTTATGGAGTCGAGCGGAGTTATTTGAGCCAAGGTAGTGGACACAACGCCCAACCAAAGCACCGCCACCATTGCCAGATTCACTAAGCGTTTCATGGCAGAAAATTAACCTGTGTTCTAGCCCTTGAATTTAGGATTTGACATAGGTTGCCCACAGCGAAGTGTTGATGGCGCTGTTCCTTATTTGGCTTTGTATGGCGTCAGGTTAATTGCCCATCATCACCTCAACAGCATCAAAGATTTCAAG
>CAMDOM010000022.1 GCA_945903645.1 Chryseobacterium gleum | reverse complement strand
ACCAACTGCCCTGCTCCATTGCCAATGGCGATGTTCTGTCCATTGTTAGGTGCAGAAAGCGCTCCTACACCTCCAATGGTTAACCGATTGCCCACACTTAGGTTTATATTGCCATTTACATCCAGTTTGGATGCAGGTGCGGCATTGCCTATACCCACATTGGTGCCGTCATCGGTTATGGCTTGCCCGTAGCCTGTAGCAACAGAACCAATTAAAAAAACAACTAAAAGCTTATTTTTCATGACAATTTGTATTACACGTTCGAATTAAAATGTTGATTACTTAGACGATTTGAATCTTAAAAAAGTTACTGTTTTTGGCCATTGGTTTTTACGCTTATTCGTTACTAGTTAGCCAAAAAGTCTGAGTAAAGAAATTTGACAAAATACAATCTTTAGTCCTCTCTCCGTTTGGTAACCAAGAATATAGGAACCTTAATACACAAAGTCACTCAACATCGCAAAACCTGACACTTCAAAATTTCAGTACAAATGAAAGGATTTTTTAGCGAATGACAGACTAATGATTATTCTCGAAAAATCTGAAATAATTTGACCATTCAATAATTATTTCGCTTTGAATTTGAAAATGTCCTAGTCGTTGCGACCTTCGCTTCATGAAGAAGCTTCTGAGTCGTATCAAAAAACTACATCTACTGGCTGATACGGCCAAAAACTCTGTTGAACGGTTAGCCGCATATAGCGAGTTGGCATCCAATTACCGGACACTTGAGAGTCCAGAAGACGAGTTGGAATGGCTCACCAAATCATATCGCATATTAAAAAGGCAGCGACATGCTTCTGTAGCGCGCTTTGATGCCCTGATACGGCTTTATGAATTGAATCGTTTGGCCGGTGAAAATTCGCAGAAGGCACGACTTAATGGATTGACCTTTGTTGAAAGTGCGATTTTAGACGCTCGCCAATTGGGCGATTTGCCTCGATTAGCCAGCGCCACGCTTTCAAAGGCATTTCTGTTAATCACCCTAGACACTGTGGATTCAGAAAATTTAAATCGTGCCAGTGTCATTTTAGATGAACTCTTGTTCTTGAATGGGGAAATGGGATTCCAACCCGAATTTCGCCATCTCATATATGCCAATCAAGCAATTATAGCAGGCAAACTGCAAAAACCTGAAGAAGCAGTTCGGCTTCTCGAACAAGCATTGGAAGTTTTTCCTGCTGGCGAACTGCCCGAACGTAAAGCCAGCATCTTAAAAAGTCTTGCGAAGTATTATTACTATTTCGGTAAGAATCCAACACAGGCTCGAGCATTGCTTGAGCAGGCTCTAGGCCTAGGTTCCTATCTACATGCAGAGCAACTTATTCTCAAAGACTTAGAAACAATTTGTGCTGAACTTGGTGACCACAGTGCTGCATACGGCTACTTGCAACAACGTATGGAACGAGAGCGCAAATGGAATTTGCAACGTGCCGAAATGCGTATGGTGGCAATGCAAGTGAAAACAGAATTGTTGGACGCAAAGCGCAAACGCGAAATCTTTGAACTGGAGAACATCAAATTAGTTGATGCCAACAATCGTATTGCCGAACAGCGAAATGTACTTGCGGAAAAAAACAAACATATTTCAGACAGTATAGCCTATGCCAGAAGGTTGCAAGAAGCCATCTTGCCAGCATCTGCATTTTTGCGCAGTATCCTGCCTGATCATTTTATGCTTTTTATGCCCAAAGATGTGGTGGCAGGCGATTTTTTCTGGGCCATGTCGTCAGATGATTTTTCATACATGGCCATTGCCGATTGCACCGGGCATGGGGTTCCTGGCGCAATGGTGAGTATGATTTGCCACAACGCGCTTACCCAATCCGTACAACTTGGCGCCCAAACAACCAATGAAATCTTGGACACTGCACGAACCTTGGTGAAGGATGCCTTTGGAAACTCTGGTGTGGACGTGATGGACGGAATGGATATCACCTTGATTCGGATGGACAAGCAGTTCAGAAAACTACAATATTCTGGAGCGCATAATCCTCTATGGATTTTCCGTGGAGAGGAACACATTGTGTTTAAGGGCGATAGACAACCCGTAGGAAATTGGGTGATGGAAAAACCATTCAGCTGCCAAGAAACCGATGTCATTCCAGGAGATATGCTTTATCTTTTTAGTGATGGATTTGCCGACCAGTTTGGGGGACCAGAAAACAAGAAAATACGAACTAAAGGTTTGACTGATCTTTTGCTTTCAATTGCACATCTTAGTTCAGAAGAGCAACATGTTGCCATTGCCCAGAACTTTCTTGAGTGGATGGGCAGCAACGAACAAATGGATGATGTGTCTTTAATGGGGATACGCGTGCCCCGTGTATAAAACAGCTTCGAAAAAGTAAACAAGCACGCGTTGGTATTCTTTGAGATAATCCCCGTTAATTTGTGGTGAACCATCCTATAGACTACCGCCCTGTGAAATATGCGTGTTAGTACCATTATTCCAGTATTCAACGAAGAGGGGAATTTGGCCTCTATCCATCACCGCCTTTCTGCGGTGATGGCTGGGTTGCAATTGGAAGATTACCAATTGTTGTTTGTGAATGATGGAAGCTATGACAATAGTTTGGCAATTATTAAAGGGTTGACCGCTACTGACTCGCATGTGAGTTACATCGATTTAAGCCGGAATTTCGGGCATCAAGTGGCCGTAACAGCTGGGCTGGACCATGCTTCGGGAGACTGTGTTGTCATTATTGATTGCGACCTACAAGATCCGCCAGAACTCATACCTGACATGCTACAAAAGATGGCCGATGGCAATGATGTAGTGTATGCCCAACGCAGTAGTCGTGAAGGCGAAAGTGCCGCAAAACGCTGGACCGCAAGCATTTTTTACAGAATAATGACGCGCATAACTGCGGTGCAAATACCAGTAGATACTGGCGATTTTAGAATCGTTTCGCGAAGAGTAGTTGAAGTGTTGCGTCAAATGCCGGAACGCGAAAAATTTCTTCGTGGGCAGATTGCGTGGATGGGATTCAATCAGGCTTCTGTGCCTTATGTTAGAGCTGCTCGTCAATCGGGCGATACGGGGTACACCTACCGCAAAATGATTGGATTCGCTTTGGATGGAATTACCTCGTTTTCTAATTTTCCCCTCAAAGTGGCTACCATATCGGGATTCATCGTGTCTTTCATTTCCTTTGTGCTCATGATTTACGCCCTTTGGTCGCGGTTTGTTTGGAAAGTGTACGAGCCAGGGTGGACATCACTAATTTTGAGTGTGCTTTTTATCGGAGGAATTCAACTTATTGCCGTTGGAATAATAGGAGAATACATAGGTAGAATTAGCACAAATGTGAAGCAGCGTCCCTTGTATTTAATTCGAGAAGAATCACATCAAATTAAAACCACGTGATAGGAGGAAAAAGACGTCTTGGATTAGGAGTTACTTTGTTGCTGTTGATTGCTTTTGCCAATCGCATGTGGTTTATCACGCAATTGCCGCTATCGGGTGATGAACTTTTTTCATTACAACACTTTATGGGAAACGGATGGAAAGTTGCGGCAACGGACTATTCTTCTCCAAATAATCATATTCTAAACTCGCTATTGTCTTCGTTTTTTTTGCAATTGCCGCTATCAGACACAGTGGCAATTCGACTAACCTCACTCCTCGCATCGTTAGCCTCCATACTGATAGTTTTTAAATTGGTGCTCGATGCGCAAAGTGCTCGCTTTGCTTTTTTCTCTGCTGGCGTTTGGGTTGCTTCGTTGGGAGGGCTCTACTTTGGGTCTGTGTCGCGAGGATATGCACTTGTAGCGCTGTTGTCGCTAACTGCGTTTTACGCGCTACGTCAAATCTCGAACAATACACCCAATACCATAAGATGGTCGATTGCATTTGTGGTGTCGATTGCGTTTGGGTTTTTAGCCGTTCCTACGTTTTTACTGCCTTTTTTAGGATTTGTGCTTGCCATAGTGGTTCAATACCTAATGCAGCGCGACAAAAAACTTTTTACCCTGAATGGAATAAACATCCTGTTGTCGTTAGGACTCACCGCACTTTTATATCTGCCAGTACTTCGGCACAATCCAATTACTTCACTTACCGACAACTGGATTATTCGCAACTATGATTTGGGAAATTTTACCCTTGAACGCATTGCCAATCATGCCACGGAAACTCTGACTTATTTTGATCCCCTAATTGCTGCCCTATTCATTCCGTTGGCTCTTATTGCCATTTGGTTAAAAAAGGGATGGAAAGGCGTTTTTATGACCCAAGCGCTATTTATGATTGCCATAAGTGCCGCATATGTTGGCCTTTCGGGCACAATACCTCCAGCGCGAACGCTCGTTTTTATAACTCCATTTATCATTATGGCTGTGTCCGAAGGTTTATTCAATGGTTATGGGCAAGTGTCACAGCTCTACAGGAAGGGAATGATGGTTCTTATTGCACTGCTCCCCACTTTGGTAATTGTTAATTCCAACAAGGCGATGTATCGTAAAGCCGCCATAATGGACGAAGCAGAACAGCTTGATGGTCTACTTATGAATGAAGAGACAATCGAAACAGACTCCACAACATTATCAATTCCCTGCAAAATCCCCTCAACAGCCGGTCAATGAGCATTACTAAACTTTCCATCGTTATACCTGCATACAACGAAGGAAGAACTATTCACATGATTTTGGATCGCATCAAAGCGGTTCAATTGATGAATGGCATTACCAAAGAACTTATCATAGTTAACGACTGCTCGAAGGATGACACCGTAGAAGCGGTGAATCGCTACATGGCGCAAAACACTGAATTGGATATTCGTTTCTTCTCGCAGCCAGTAAATATGGGTAAAGGAGCCGCATTGCACAAAGGCATCGAACTTGCTACTGGAGATTATATTCTAATTCAAGATGCCGATTTGGAATATGACCCGCGCGAATACAACGACCTCTTGAAACCGATAGTTGAAGGCAATGCAGATATTGTGTACGGTTCGCGATTTATGGGAGGAAACCCGCACCGCATTCTGTTTTTTTGGCATACCATAGGCAACAAGTTTCTTACTGCACTGAGCAATATGTTCACCAATTTGAATCTTACAGACATGGAAACATGCTACAAGCTGTTTGATGCCAAAATGGTAAAATCCTTAGCGCTGAAAGAGAAACGCTTTGGATTTGAACCAGAGGTAACCGCCAAAATTGCACGCATACCCAAAGTGCGCATCTACGAAGTGGGCATTTCGTATTACGGACGTACCTATGAGGATGGAAAAAAAATAGGATGGCGCGATGGCTTCCGTGCTATCTATTGCATTTTGAAGTACAACCTCGTTAGCAAATAAGCGCGTGCTGCGAAATGGAGCATTAGCACTTTTGGTGGGCATTGGCCTGCTTGTATTTGCCTCTCAAACGCGTTGGCAAACCATTGTCGAAGAGCCACTCATTATTACAGATGGAAAAGGCTACTACAGCTATTTGCCGGCTGCGTTCATTTTTCACGATTTTAGCTATGGGTTTGTACAGAATATAGATAACTTACACTATCCTGAGGGCGAATGGGTTCATTTTTTCCATGTCACCGAAAAAGGTAATGTGAACAAGTATTTCGTAGGCACTGCCTTGCTAATGGCACCATTCTTCGGGGTAGCACTAGCCGTAGCGAGTTTCACTGGACATGTGTTGGATGGCTTTTCGCCCCCATTTCAAATTGCCATTGGCGTTGCTGCGCTGTTTTATCTATCGCTAGGCTTGCTATTTCTGCAGCTATTTCTTCAATTGTTGGGATATAAAAGGAAAGCTATTCTTCCTGCTTTACTTATGCTGGTTTTTGGCACCAATTTGCTATTCTATGCCCTGTATGAACCCTCAATGTCACATGTGTATTCATTTTTTTCGGTGTCGGCATTTCTCTATTTCTCGGCAAGAGCTATAATCTGCCAGCAAGAGCGGTTATGGATATTGGCTGCATTTGCATTGGGGTTGGTTGCGCTAATTCGTCCTACAAATGGCCTGGTTGTTTTGGCACTACCAGTAGTTGCTAGTGGGGTTTTTCCTATTGTAATTAGTATAGAACGGTTGATTCAGAAACCAGTGGTGTTGTTCCTATCCGTTGTTGTTTTTGTTGGAATTGTGGCCCTACAACCCATTCTGTATCTCATTCAAGTGGGAGCACCCATGTTTTGGTCATATCAAGGAGAAGGGTTCAATTTTCTCTCGCCTGAGTTTTTTAATGTACTATTTAGTTATCGTAGAGGACTCTTTGTGTATGCACCCATACTTCTGCTAGCTGTGATTGGCATTTTCGTTATGCGCAAGCGAAATATAGCGCAGGCAAATGCATTGCTTTTGTTCCTTTTGGCCATAACTTGGGTTATCTCTTCTTGGTGGATGTGGTACTATGGCGGTGCCTTCGGACACAGGGCATTTATTGAGTATATCCCATTTTTTGCTATCGGCCTTGTACACTTAATTCAGTTTGGATGGGGAATTCTTAGGCCATCGTTTGTTGTGTTTTTGGGGTTGATGTGCGTTAGTATTCAAGGCGTTCAAACCTATCAATACGTGCATCACATTTTGCCTTTTGATGGCATAGACCGTATCAAATATCGCAGTCTTTTTTTACGCACTGGCGAGGATTTGCAATGGTATTATCCAGGAAACTTAGGTCAGGATAGTTATGCAGGAATGGATAGCACGACACTTATTCATGACATGGAAGCATCGCATGATTGGGGTGGCGAACAGCAAATTTCGGATTCGGTAGCGTACTCTGGCACAAAGTCAAGCTGCTTGAAGCAAGACAACTTTGGCATCACGCTTCGCATTAAGGCAAAAGACATTCCCGTTAGCGCCAACGTTGTTCGTATTAGCGGCATGATAAATTCTAGCTCGTGGCTGTCTGATGTTTCGTTTGTGTGTACCATTCAAGATTCTACTGAGGCGGCTTATTTCTGGCGCAAAAAACCGCTGCGACCGCAGTTTAGTTTTGGATCTGAGTGGAATAAATGTTCGGCTGTGTTTTTTTGCGGAGCTGTGCGCCATGCAAGTGATACGTTTGTGTTATACATTATGAAAGAAGACCAACATGAGGTATGTTTGGATGATATGGAAATAACGTTCATCCATGCGCGATAACGGTTCCAACAAATGGCTTTGGTGGGTTACGCTTCTGTGTTGCGGGGCGCTTGCTATCTTTTTCGAGCTGAAAAGAGAATGGCACAATCTGGCTATGTATGGAATAATTCATGCCGATGCCCAAGGATATTATGGCTATTTGGTGGCCGCATTCCTTGAGCGCTCTTTCGATTGGGAACAGGTTATTTCGAGCTACAGCGCTACGTATTTTGGAGGTGGCGCAGCAGATTTTACGGTCATGACTGATGCGGGAAGGGTGAATAAATACTATGTAGGATCCGCGTTGCTAATGCTTCCTTTCTTTCTGCTATCCTGCTTGGCTGCTTGGATTATGAAGGTTCCTGTGGATGGATATTCCGAACCTTTTCATATTGGAATAATGCTTGGCGCGCTGTTTTATGTTCTTGCTGGGCTGTTTTTATTGAGCAAGTATATTCATAAGAAAGGTATCGGTTGGAGTAGCATTTCGTGGGCCACTTTAGGAGGATTTGCTGGCACGGGGCTGTTTTATTACACGGTGATGGAACCCGCCATGTCGCATGTGTACAGCTTCTTTCTCTTCTCTGCCTTTATCTATGTTGCGGACAAATCCATTACGGAAACAACGCGAAAAAACCTTGGGCTGTTGGCAGCTGTATTAGGGCTAATCGTTTTGGTGCGTCCATCAAATGCAGTTATAGTTCTCAGCTTTCCTTTTATTGCTGGTGGATGGAAGCCCTGCTTTGCGTTTGCTAAAAAAGTGTTGATGAGCACCAAGGTTATTATTCCTCTTGCTGTTGCAGTGGCCATTGTTTCGTTTCAACCGTTGATGTATTGGATACAAGTGGGGCAACCTTTGGTATGGTCGTATAGCGGAGAGGGATTCAATTTCCGTGATCCGCAAATCATCAATGTGCTGTTCAGTTATAAGAAAGGTTTTTTCGTGTACTATCCTTGGGCAATTCTGGCATCGGTGGGTTTGGTTGCATTGTTCCTTCGTTCGAAAGCTGCGGCAGCTTGGTTGTTGGTGTTTCTCGGTGGAGCGATTTACATTATTTCTTCGTGGTGGTCGTGGTATTATGGGTGCAGTTTTGGCATGCGGGCATTGGTGGAATACCTTCCTTTTTTCATCCTATTGATGGCCTATCTTATTCATACACTCCCTGTTTGGGGTAAAGTGATTGTGGTGTTGGTGTCTCTGGCGGCTATTCCCCTAAATCTTATTCAATCCTACCAATACAACAAGTTTATTCTGCATTGGATTGATATGAACCAAGAGCGCTACTGGCAAATCTTTCTTCAAACTGGAAAGAAGTACGATGGAATATTTTATCGCGAAGCCAAACCAGAGTTGATTCCCGCAGAGGAACTCATTGCAAGCCGATGGGAAGTTTCTACTGACTTGGAAGTAGTAACGGTGAAATGGGGAACACAAGGGCGTACTTCTGAGTTGGCCTATTCTGGCACGCATTCGTCCAAAATAAGTGCTGCCAATCCGTATGGTGCTACTATTGGAATTCCGTTTTCGGAGATGGGTGTGGCTGGGAAAAAGATTGTGTTGGCTACGTTTATGGCATGGTCAGAAGAAGAGATGCCCGCTCTAACGCTTGCTTATTCGTTTAACCAAAATGAGCGGCACTATGGGCATGATTACATCGGTTGTGGCGACCAGATTTTGGAAAAAAACACGTGGACGGCAGTGCGCGTGGTGGCCGAATTGCCTAGTTCTGAACTGGCCACAGATGTTTGGATTGTGTATCCGTACACTACTGGCGAACATGATATTTATGTAGACGATATTCGCTACGAAGTCATCACCCTGACAGAATAACGGAACAGGAGTTTACGCGGTTAGTGCGCGCCCATGCGGTGAATCATTTTTCCCACCACAAGAATCATGATTACGAGCACCACGCCAAGTAGAAACTTGGATGAACCCTTGAATAAATCGGGAGATTTGCGCAGGTCGTTGCGATACGCCCAAGCGATACCGATAATAAAAACAACAACAAACATCGCTGCGAATGTCCAATGGCCTGAAGTTACATTCATTTGAAAAGCTGTGTTTTATCTGAATATATAGAACGCTTATCGTACGTTAATTAAGCTGTGAGCAATCCTTTTCGGAGCAATTCCTCAAGAATTTGAACCGTGTTTGTAGCGGCACCTTTCCGCAAGTTATCTGATACAATCCAAAGGTTGATGGCGTTGTCTTCGCTCTCGTCCATTCGAATTCTGCCTACAAATACCTCGTCTTTACCTTCGGCAATTAGCGGCATGGGATAGATGGAATTGGTAGGTTCGTCAAGCACAACAACTCCCGGTGCAGCGGATAGAATGGTGCGCACTTCGGCAACACTTACCGGTTTGGAAAAACGCACATTTACTGCTTCCGAATGACCGCCTGTTACAGGTACGCGCACCGCTGTGGCTGTAACTCTGAGCTTAGGCAGACTCATTATTTTGCGGCTTTCGTTCACCACTTTCATTTCCTCTTTGGTGTAGCCATTCTCTAGAAACACATCGCATTGCGGTATCACATTGCGGTGTATTGGGTGCGCATACGGACCGTTGGCAAGTGGCGCGCCTTCTTGTTCGCTTTCTAACTGCTGCATGGCGCGTTTTCCTGTTCCTGTTACAGACTGATAGGTGCTAACTACCATGCGCTCTATTCCGAAAGCTTGGTGCAATGGCCACAGCGCCACCACCAACTGAATAGTAGAACAATTTGGATTGGCAATTATTCTGCTTTTGCCGTCAAGAGCCGAGGCGTTTACCTCTGGAACCACCAAAGGAATGGCAGAATCCATGCGCCATGCCGAAGAATTATCAATTACATAGCAACCGACCTCTGCAAAGCGCGGTGCCCACTCTAAACTGGTGTTTCCTCCTGCCGAAAACAGCGCCACATCGGGGCGCAAAGACACCGCTTGGGCCATACCGATAACAGGATATTGCTTGCCTCTGAAGGTGACCAATGTGCCCGCAGATTTCTCTGATGCAACAGGGATTAGTTCTGTGCAGGGCGTGTTGCGCTCTTCTAGCACTTTTAACATGATTCGGCCCACCATACCAGTGGCACCAACTAAGGCTATTCTCATTATGTTGTTTAACGCAGACTTAGCATACAGCGTTGGGCAAAACTACTACATTTACCCTCTTTCATTTCGCTGCATGACCTCGTATATCCGACCAATTCTCCTTCTGTTTACCATTGTTCTGATGATGGTTTGTAATGAGGCCCGCGCTCAGTTTAGCGATGACTTTACCGATTTGGATTTTTCGAGCAACCCTACATGGACGGGTGATGTAGCTCGGTTTATTGTGAATGCTGACACCGCATTGCAATTGAACGACACAGATGCAGGCGCTTCTTATTTGAGCACGGCATTTGGCAGTGCTTATTCGCTTGATAATGCAGAATGGCAGTTTAACATTCGGCAAGCGTTTGCAGGTTCCAGTAGCAATTTTGGTCGGGTGTATTTGGCAAGCGACCAAAGCACGTTAACAGGAGTGTTGAATGGCTATTACCTTCAATTTGGTGAAGCATTGTCGACTGATGCAATAGAGCTATTTAGGCAAGATGGCGGAAGTTCGGTATCTGTTTGTAGAGGAACCGATGGATTGATTGCTAATGGAGTTAATATGCGAATTCGGGTGAGACGCGATGCCAGCGGCAACTGGGATGTGAGCATTGACCCCGCAGGAGGAACTTCGTTTGCGCCCCAGGCCTCGGGCACAGACGCAACATACACTTCCACAACGAATTTTGGGATGCTGTGTACCTATACTTCGAGCAATGCTACCAAGTATTACTACGATAACATTTATTTGGGACCTTACATCGTAGACCTCACCGCGCCCGAAGTGGTATCGGTGCAAGCAATTTCGGCCAATGCTGTGGATGTTCGTTTTTCGGAACCAGTCGAAATCAATTCAGCTCAAAACTTGGCGAATTATGCAGTTAATAATGGCATCAATGGACCCAGTTCGGCAGTGTTAGATGGTGTAGATGCCACGTTGGTGCATCTCGTGTTTGCTGGCACGTTTGCGAATGGAGTTGTACACGAAATCACGATAAGTAATGTGTTCGATTTGGCGAATAATGTGCTTGTTACCGTTGCACTACCTTTTCAGTATGTGGTGACAGAGGCTGCTAACTATCGCGATATTGTAATCAATGAGTTTATGGCCGATGAAGACCCGAGCCAAGGACTGCCACTAACGGAGTATGTGGAGGTTTTTAACGCCAGCACCAAGTTTATAGACCTTACGGGATGGAAATTGTCTGACAACAGTTCGTCAGGAACGTTAGGAGTATTGGTGTTGGGCCCGGGCGAGTTTGGCGTTTTGGTGCCAACCGGAGGCGTGGAGTTGTTTCCATTTACCCAACGCGTTGCTGGCGTTACATCGTGGGCATCGCCCAATAATACGGGTGATGACTTGGTGCTAAGTGACACAGGCGATGTGGTTATTGACCGCCTAGCCTACACCACAGCGTGGTATGGTGATTCGTTTAAGGAAGATGGTGGATTTAGCATTGAGCAGATAAATCCGTACCGCAGTTGCACCGTAGCATCGAACTGGAAAGCAAGCAACGACCCCAATGGCGGCACACCTGGAGCGGTGAATTCGCTGTATGATACCACGCCCGATGCGACAGGTCCGTTTGTGACTGGAGTGCAGATAATGGACTCGAGCCGCGTGGTGTTATTGATTAGCGAACCAATTTCTGAAGCTTCCATAAACCCAAGTTTGATAACTGTTTCGCCAACTGCTATAGTGCAAAGCGCGGTGGGCGTACTGCCAGATTTGATGCAGGTGGAACTCATTTTTACCACGCCTCTGGACACAGCTATTGAATACAGCATTGGCATAAGCGGGTTGGCCGATTGCGAAGGCAATACACAAGCGGGCAATGGTTCGGCAGTGTTTACTATCCCTTATGATTTGCGCCCGGGCGATGTGATTATAAATGAGGTGTTGGCCGACCCCGTAACTGGAGGAAGAGATTTTGTGGAGCTCTACAATAGGTCGGATAGGCCCGTGAACTTGAAAAACGCCATGCTTGCTAATTTCTCGGACGACATCATTTCTGACCTACGGATAATTACCGAACTAAACTATACCATGCCGCCCCAAGGCTATGTGTGCCTAACACAGGACACCGTGAACATTGCCACAACCTATATTACCCACGGCATTGGAAACTTGCTGCAAATGGAGTCGTTTCCACCATACAATATCGACTCAGGAACGGTGTTTTTGTTGGGGATGGATTCGCTGGTTTTGGAACGGTTTGCCTACAATGAAGACATGCATTTTTCGCTGCTTAGTGATAGTAAGGGATTTTCATTGGAGCGCTTGGACCCTGATCGCGATGTGAACGACTGGGGCAATTGGCATTCGGCTGCACAAAATATTGGAGGCGCCACACCGGGCCTACGAAACTCCCAATTCTATTTGACCACAGGTGCAACAGGCGTAGTGAGTTCGGATCCGGCCATCTTTTCGCCCGACAACGATGGATATCAAGACATACTGAACATTAACTACCAGTTTGAACAAACGGATGTTGTGGGAACGTTAAAGATATTTGATAGCAACGGGCGCGAGGTGCGACTCGTGGCGGCCAATGTGTTGCTGGCTAGCGAAGGTGTGTTTACATGGGATGGCACAATGGATGATGGCCGCAAAGCCCGCATTGGTGCCTACATCATTCTATTCGAAACCTTTGAGCCTGGAGGCACCACCCAAACCTACAAGCTTACCACCGTGTTGGGTGGAAGACTTTAAGGGATGCCGCTATCAGCCTAAAGCAGCTCGTTTGCCAAGTTGGCCAGCTCGGAGCGTTCGCCTTTTTCGAGGGTAACATGCGCACATAGGCGATTGCCTTTTACCTTATCTATAAGATAGGATAGGCCATTGCTTTGAGTGTCGAGGTAGGGCGTGTCTATTTGGAAAATATCGCCTGTAAAGATGATTTTGGTGCCTTCGCCCGCACGGGTAATAATGGTTTTTACTTCATGAGGCGTAAGGTTTTGGGCTTCATCAATAATGAAGAAGATATTGCTGAGGCTGCGCCCTCGGATGTAGGCAAGTGGCGTAATCATCAGCTTCTCTTGCTCCACCATTTGCTGTATTTGCTTTACCTCTTTGCCTTTGTCGGAGAACTGGCTTTGAATAAACTTTAGGTTGTCCCAAAGGGGCTCCATGTAGGGGTTTATCTTGCTTTTAATATCGCCTGGTAGGTAGCCAATATCACGGTTGCTAAGGGGCACAATGGGGCGGGCAAGGTAGATTTGATGGAAATCACGCTTTTGCTCTAATGCACCTGCCAAGGCTAAGAGGGTTTTACCCGTTCCGGCCACGCCTTGCAATGTTACCAACCGCACTTTCGGGTTTAATATGGCATGCAGGGCAAACATTTGCTCGGCATTTAGCGGGCGAATGCCATAGGCTTCTGTTTTATCAATTCGCTCGAGCAAATTTGTGTCGCCATTGTAGTGCACGAGGGCCGATTTCTTGCCGTTTTTGAGCACGTAGTAATGATTGTTTTGCGGGTCAGTGAGGCCTACCTGTTCGGCTGTACACGACCCCGCTTGATACAAGTCGTTGATGATGGCACTGTCTATACCGTTGATAACGCTCTCGCCTTTATTGATGGCGCTAACATCTTTTATTTTGCCTGTTTCGTAATCCTCGGCATTCACATTGAGGCTTTTGGCTTTGAGGCGAAGGTTGATGTCTTTCGATACCAAAACCACCTTTCTATCGGGATGGTCTTTTTGCACCTGCAAGGCGGCATTCAGGATGTTGTGGTCGGGTTTTGCCTCGCCAAATACGCGGTTGGCGTCCACTTCCATTTTGCCCAAATGGCCTGTCATTATTACCTTGAACGAGCCCGAATGTGCGCCTCCTAACGGTATCCAGTTTTGAAGTGTGGCTCCAGCTGCTAGGCCATCAACCATGCGGATAAACTCGCGGGCTGCAAAGTTTTTGGTGTCGTTACCTTTCTTGAAGTTATCGAGCTCTTCTAGCACTGTGATGGGAATGGCTACATCGTGCTCTTTGAATTGATGGAGCGAATTGTGGTCGTAGATGATGACAGATGTGTCCAAAACAAATATCTTCTTCTCTGCTTTTTTCTTGGCCATGAAGGGTTCGGTTGATTTTCGAAAATTACAGTTTAGAACAGGCCATGGTGTGGCAGAAAGCATGAAAAAGAAGTTGTTTTTTCAACATCTGTGTGTTTGTTTCAATTTCAGTTACTTTACCGACATATGAAACCGATAGACGAACTGCATTCTTTGTTTTTGAAGTGTACTGAAACGGACTGCGCCTATGCGCTAATAGCCGATGCTACGGATGCGCCCAATGCGTTTGTATCGTTGCACACGCGGGATGGAAAGTATATTGCTATGTCGGAAAGCGTGACGGATTTGCTGCAGTATTTGCCCGAAGATTTGATTGGAAATTCGGCTTATGATTATTTCCTAGCGCTCGATTTTGAGGCCATTATGGCATCACACGCGCAAGTTGCGGTGCAAGCAGATGTGACTACTGTGAGCTATGGCATGCGCTGCAAGGATGGTACCTACAAGTGTGTGACTACGCAAAGCAAAGCGGTGGTAAACTTGAAGTTGAGCATCCACGAGATTTTGGCGTTTACCTATTTGCAGGAATAGACGCTTGTGGGCTCTTTTTCTGTGTTTTCCCTTTAAGTATTTTGGGACATTCTGTGTTTGATTGAACGCTTTTTGAATGTGGCGTTACTTCTTTCGTTATCACAGTTGGTGACTTTCATTTTATCCTCTGATGTAGGGAATTTCTATCTTTGACCGATTAGTCAACTTATTCGCATGCACGCTACTGCCCTAAATACCCGTACTGAAACGCAACCTGTGCTGCAAGCACTTGGATTGGTTGCGCAAAACCCTGCTGCTTCTACTGGGGCAAATGATTGGAAAGATGGCCTCTGCAGTGATATCTACCAATTGGGATTTGTTAAGGGCAACGCACTCACCGTGCAACGATTCTGAAACGGTGATGCAGATAAACGTCCCAGCCTTTTTTGTGGGTGGGAATACTGCTAAAACTTATCGAAACATGAAGGATAAGTTGAAATTTAAAGCTTTTCTCGCGTTCACAGCATTAGCTCTGCCCCTAAGCCTATGGGTTTCACTGTAACACACCAAATTTAGATGCGTTGGATATTGGTCATGGCCGCCACTATTCTAACGCTCCTGGCGGTTGAGGCGGGACTTCGCATCTCGGGGCATCGACCGGGCAGTTTCAGAAAATTGGAAGGATTTGAGCCTGTTGATAGCCTAATAGTTTATAAGAATTTCTCTACAGATGAAGCAGGAATCTACAAGTTCAGTTCATGGATAACAGATTCGGTGGCCTCTTTAATGGAGCATGCCGATGACCGTGCTTTCAGGCAGAATCTCGATGGCCATCTCAAAAGTGCCGACAATTGGGATCAGATATATGGTGTTGCTCACGAACTGCTCAACGGCCAATCCACTGTCAGAAAGTGGTTTTCGACAACTTTCGGCAATGAGGAGTGGGACACCGAATTTGTGGGGGTACATGACCGTATAAAACTCAATGGACCAAGGAACGAATGGGAACGCGTCCTAATTGAATCCTTACGAAGACCATACAACAAAGAAGGTTTTCGTAGCATTCCATTCAAAAGGCACGTTACTGACAGGCCAAGAATATTGGTCATTGGTGATTCCTTTGTGTATGGGATGACTGCCAGCCCGCATTTCAACAGCTTTACCGACCGCCTTTTGGCAAGGGGTTATATGGTATATAGTGCTGGAATTCCGGGAACGGACCCGGCTCAATACGCTGCTATTGCCCAAAAGTATATGCCCATACTGATGCCCGATCTGGTGGTACTCTGTTTCTATCCTGCCAACGACCTGATGCCGTTCCCAAGAGAGCCGCATTTTGAGAAGCCACACGAGCACATGACAAATGCAGGCTTTTTCGACAGTAGTCCCGAGGGGATCTACTTAGTAGCTCAAGAAGCCTATGAGTACTACTTGTCTTTGGTCTCCATTCCACGCTCCACTTCCTTCGGGAATCTCTGCAGAACCAGTTCAATTTCGAGTCTGTTGTGGGGCAGTCTCTATGGATTAGGACTGGTTAAGCAAGACGTAGTTGAGCAGTATGAAAATACACGGAGGATTGATCAGTCAGAACGTGTTGAGATAACAAAAACTTACATGGACCGATTTTACAGGACGGTCGAAATGTCAAAAGTACCTTGCATTACAACGATTATTCCTGTTGTAAACATTAGCGGAGAGAGTATGCAAGAAGTAACAGTCGATGACCGCCTGGCCTTTCTTCGGCTTTTTGAAGGACGACCCTATCACTTACCAGTTGGGTTGGATGCCCGACTACATTTTCCAAAAGGAGACTGCCATTTCAACAATGAGGGCAGCCTTAAGTTCGCGAATTTTTTGGACAGCCTTATCCAAAATAAGTTGCAGAATGGACAGATAAAGCCTTACTTTTAACCACTAAAAAAGGAATTTGTTCAATGGTCAAAAAAATCCTTTTGCTCAATCTTCCCAACAGGGAGAAGATTACTAGGCGATATATGTGTTCCTATATCTCGCCCGAGAGCCTCTTACCTCCCCTTGAGCTCATTTCCATCGGGGCTGTGGCGCGCGATTGGAAGGATTCCGAGATTATGCTTCTTGATGCGATTGCAGAGAACGCCAGTTCAAAAGATATACATGACACCATTGCACAGTTCGGTCCCAATATCATAGTATCCATAACTGGATTCGAATGTTTTCAGGAAGATATAGATTACTTACGAGACATCCGATTAGAATTCCCTGACCCTATTGTAGTCCTGTTTGGTCATTACGCCACTCACTTTCCACTTGAAACTCTTAAGAACTCGCTCGCAGACTTCGTTATTCTTGGAGAACCGGAGCTAATATTCTCTGACCTGTATGATGCGTTGTACGGAACAATGGAAATGGACGAGGTTTCTGGGATTGCTAGACGCATCGGTGATGAGGTGATCATTCAGGGAAGCGGTAACCGTATTCCCGACCCGAATGCGCTTCCCATGCCCGCCTACGACCTGCTGCCCGAAGGAAGCTATCACGAACCCCTTTTGGCCCGACCGTTCGGCATGATTCAGACCGCCCGTGGCTGTCCTTATCAATGCAACTACTGCGTTAAATCCTATGGAACTAAACTGACCGCTCTGTCTCCTCAAAGAATCGTGACAGAAATAAGCGAATGGAAGCGTCTATTCAGTATCAAATCTATACGTTTCATAGACGACACCTTCACCATAAACCGACAAAGAGTCGTGGAGATATGCGCGCTGATGGTGAAAGAACAGGTCAATGTGGAATGGGCCTGCCTAAGCAGGACAGACAATCTGGACGCTGATTTGCTTGCCCGAATGAAGGCGGCTGGCTGCAAACGGATTTACTTCGGCATGGAATCGGGCAGCCAACGGATGCTTGATCTTTACCACAAGAGCATGGATGTCAGTAGCGCTATGCAGGTACTGCATCTGTGCAGAAAGGCTGGTATCGAATCAGCAGCATTCTTCATGTCCGGTCATCCCGATGAGACGGACACTGATTTTCAACTCACACTGGATTTTGCCATTGATGCACGCTTGAACTTCGCATCGTTCAATCCTTTGACACCGTATCCTGGAACACCTCTTTTCAACCAACTCAGCAATCGAATTGACTTCTCTATTTATCCTTACAGGAACCAATGGAAAGACCCTTCAATCTATGATGATTTTACTGTGAGAAAGAAACGGTTCTATCGCAGATTCTATCTCCGTCCAGGCTTTGTGCTTTGGAATCTGAAGAATATACCAGAACATGTTGGCGAAGTATTAAGCATGGGACTTGGATTGATGCGCTATTTGGCTTGGGACGGTAAGTTTGTAATCTCGGGACTCAAAGGTGCCAAGGATGTCTGACCTGATGCGAAGGCCATTCCTTTCCAGCCCAATTTGGCGACCATTGAAAGTGATTGCATTTATCGGAGTCTTCTTTTATGTTTCCGTCATTTATCTTTCCCTCTTTCTTGGATCGTGCGATTTCGGAACCACCGTACTCACATACATGATTCCGGCTGTTGTTTGTGTCATGGTCGTTCGAAGGGGTGGAAAACGTACGGGCAACTTGGCTCTGGCATTACTTTCTACGCTATGCGTCCTTTTCATGGGTGAGCTGACGTTCCGATTCGTACTGCGGAACCATTTGACCTACAGCGAGCAGCACACTGGAGGCTATGGGTCGCTATACAGGTCTTTTGCTGTAGACAACTTGCTGTTCGACTTACTGCCAAACAGAAAGAGTCTTCACACCCTTGAGTTCCATCCGTTTGAAATGAGGGGAAATGCCTCAAGCGATAAGTATTATCCGGACTTTGCCTGTAATTCTATTGGACTCAGGGGCGAACTGCCCCCTAATAATCGCAAGGTTATTCTGATATTGGGTGATTCGTTCGCGGAGGGAGCAGGAGCACCTTCAGACAGCACCTTCCCTGCACTGCTGCAACATCTGATCGAACAACACGACACCACTTATGCTGTGATGAATGCCGGAGTGAGCGGCAACGACCCATTTTTCGATTGGATGATGCTTCGGAAACTAAGAGACAGGTTTGACATAAGGCATGTGGTCTTTATGATTAATACGACCGACCTAAATGACCTCCAGATGCGTGGAGGTCTTGAACGCTTTCTTCCAAATGGAGGGCTCAGTTACAGAAAAGGGCCTTGGTGGGAACCAATCTATGCCATAAGCCACGTGAGTCGACTATTTGTGCATGGCCCAATGGGCAGAGGGATGAATCTAATGACTACCGATGAGGACTATCGCACTAGACAGGAATCCCTTAAAGATTTGAGCAATCTTTTGAACGATGTCGTGCTGCCATATACAATTCAGCATGATATTGTAATGCATGTTGTACTGCACCCCATTCAACATGAATTATCGAGCGATGCAGGGCCTTATCCACAACTGGTCGAAGCGCTGGATTCTCTAGACAGCCGAATCAAATTTTCTGACACATTTGCACCAATTATGCATGCGCCCAATATCGAAGAACTATATTGGCCCACCGATCGCCACTTCACACCAGTGGGTTATGCTAAAATGGCCAACATTGTCTATGATGAGCACTTCTCTTTACTGACTCCTTCCCTGCCAGTTCAATAGTCTGCCTACTTTATTCCCCCCAAATGGCTGTAGTCCATAGTTTGTACGCTCATTTATCTAAGTTACCGCTATGGTTGTTCATAATCTGGTGCATGTGCTGGTTGACTATAGGCGCATGGTTCAGCTTTCCGAACGCTGAGGACCTGTCCATTTCCTATGGGCCGCGCGACATGGGCGTAGTCAATTCTGTTGTCAAGCTTCTGCAAGAGTATGATGGGCGATATTTCACCAATCTGCTTCATGCCTTGAATCCGCTGGCCTTTGGCGCAATAGAGGGGTATTGGCTGATGCCTTTGCTGGGAATCGTGCTGCTGGCGGGGGCAGGGGCATTCTTCATTGCCACTGTTGCAAACGGCACTTGGCAAAATGGCGATGCGCTGCTGGTCTCGCTGCTCTTCATCACGTGTCACATGGCAATTTCACCTTCCCTGCCCCACGACCTCTATTGGATGATTAGCAGCTTCGTCTATATGTGGCCTTGGACATTCACCCTGTTGTGGATAGGCGCATTGGTCCGTTACCAGCGTTCTCAGCAATTAGTGTGGTTCATTGTGGCCGCATTCGGGCTGATTTGTTCCTTAGGGATGAACGAGATGTTCCTGGTGCTGAACGGAGTGCTTTTGCTGATCATGGCCGTTTATGGTTGGAGTGGAGGAGTGGAAAGATGGAGAAGGCTGTTACCGCTGATGGTCATCGGCCTTTCAAGCATCCTTTTCTTCATCACCTGTCCCGGCATTCATAACAGGATGGCCGAACAGCATTTAGAACGCAACATGAGCTATCTGTTGGGCATACCCTATGCTAGTGCTTCTGACCTTATATTCTTTGTGGGGCAATGGTTGACCACGAATACGATACTTATACCTTTGGCAGTGGTATCGATGCTACTCATTTCAGTGCCCCGCGGGTTTGGGTTGCTGAAATCCATTTCGCCTTGGCGAGCTTTTGGAATTGCGTTTGCCGGTCTGGCAGTGTTGTGGCTTATGACATGGGCCTACTATGTGGCGATGGGAACGTTTACTGGAATTCCCGAAAGGGTCTTTGCCAGTGTGCTTTATGGCTTTCAAATATGGATTATCGCTGTTTTTGCATATGTCTCGGATAGAATCGGAATGACCGAACGAATCGGGACACACCCTCGCTTAAGCCGAGTCTTCATTGCGCTGCTTGGTATAGTTGCGCTGTCATCAATAGTGCTATCAGAGAACAATATCAACAACATCCGCAGAGAATATACTGATGGCACATATCAACGCTACAAGACAAAGATGCGAGAACGCTATAGGATTCTCGCTTTGGCGAAGGACGGCTCGGAATGGACCGAGGCTGTGTTCGAGCCTTTATCTTCTCCTCCAACCACGAACTTTTATCCACCTGAAATTCTTCCGAACAGGAGCATGCAAAGTTGGAACCGAGCATATGAGCGTTATTTTGGAATTGATGAGGCAAGATTGAAGAATGACACGTTGACCAAACTTACAATGAACGCAGCAGCATGGAGCGGCACACCATAATAACCTATTTCACAGCCTTTTTGGTGGTTGTTTTCTGGGCGGTAACGTTCTTGCATCTGCGTGGAATTAACTTAACGTCCAGTACGCGAGAGCAAGAAGCCATAGAAACAAAGGCCGTTGACCTATTGCTATGCCACGCTGATTCTAGCTGCACCGACCATAGCATGTCCGTGCAGCTCAAGAACTTCCTGAGCAATCAATGGCAATGTACCAACCAGCCTTGGAATGCCCATTTTGCTAGAGATATGGAAGACAGCACTTTTGGGGCAAAGCGCATTGTCGCACTCGCACTTTACTACATTGAACTTTACGGTGCCCGCGAGCTGAGGCACGAACATCATTCTGACAGGCACGTTATCGAAATTACCCTTTATAACAATGCGTCACGTGTTGTCCGTCTGCATTATGCGAGACGACAGGATGATTTGACACTGGAGAGGATCGAGGGCCTTTGTTCATTGCTGACGCAGACATCCAAAGTAAAGAGACAGAAAACCGATGCTGCAGTGTCCGATTTCCTGGAGAACCAGAAGCCCCGAAACGGCAAGCGGTATGTCAGATGAGTTCAACAGAATAAAAAACGTGTTCCGTTCAAGACGCTTTGGGCATCCATAAAGCCGAATATTTAACATACCCGTCAGATTGATAGGGTGTGGATTCTGAGAACGAATCTGCTGAGGAACATTATGGAGACAGGGTTCGCCTCTCAGATTTAGATGTCCGACTAAAACGAGAAGTGGATGGAAGAGGCAAAGCGGATGTATGTCTAGGTGCATATAATCACCGACCAAATGCACCTGATTCAGCAAATTTCGGGCGAACAGATACTCGCGATGATTCTCGCTTTTCGTAATTCCGAAAGAATAGAGCCAAAGCGCTGATCCACAGCGCCATGACCAAAGGTTTGTATACCGAAGGGGGCAGCACTACCGCAATATAAAACCAGCGCACACTATTACCCAGAAATCAAGCATTCTTGTCGATCTCACTAGCCGATGTGAGTGGGGGTTGGACGGAGATACTGCGGTTAGATTGCAGTTCTCAAAGTCGACCCTAACAACCGTCTTGTGTTCCTCCGATATTCGATACCAAATCTTTCCGTCTTTCGGAAACTTGAACTCTGCGTAACTAGATGTAAAATGAGCGTGAACTTTTTGGTAGCTCCAGATAAATTTTTCTGAAATCTTTGTGAGTCTGAACGCAGACGCCAGTGCGGTTACCAAAGCAGATGTTGCTGCACAGATTAGCCCATGGCGAGTGAAATTTCTATCTTTGACCGATTAGCCAACTTATTCGCATGCACGCTACTGCCCTAGATACCCGAACTGAAATGCAACCTGTGCTGCACGCACTTGGATTGGTTGCGCAAAACCCTGCTGCTTCTACTGGGGCAAATGATTGGAAAGGTGGAGGAAGTGAGTTTGCATCGCATTCGCCTGTGGATGGAGCATTTATAGCCTCGGTGGGCGAATGCAGCAAAGAAGATTATGACGCAGTGATGGCCAAGGCCGAAGAGGCGTTTAAACAATGGCGCACATGGCCAGCACCCAAGCGTGGCGAAGTGGTGCGCCAAGTGGGCGATGCGCTGCGCGAAAAGAAAGATGCCCTTGGCCGATTAGTGTCGTATGAAATGGGAAAGAGCCTGCAAGAAGGCTTGGGCGAGGTGCAAGAAATGATTGACATCTGCGACTTTGCGGTGGGGTTGTCGCGACAGTTGTATGGGTTAACCATGCACTCGGAACGGCCCTTTCACCGCATGTATGAGCAATACCATCCGTTGGGTGTAGTTGGCGTTATATCGGCATTCAACTTCCCTGTGGCGGTGTGGGCTTGGAACAGTGCTTTGGCTTGGATATGTGGCGACACCTGCGTTTGGAAACCATCAGAAAAAGCACCGTTATCTGCCGTAGCTTGCCAGAATATCATTAAAGAAGTATTTGCTGCTAATGATGTGCCCGAAGGGGTGAGTTGCATTCTGCAAGGTGATTATCGTGTGGGCGAATGGCTAACCAACGACCATCGTGTGCCGTTGATTTCGGCTACGGGTTCAACGCGAATGGGCAAAAAAGTGGCGGCTACTGTGGCCGAGCGACTTGGACGTTCGTTACTTGAATTGGGCGGTAACAATGCCATCATCATCACCGAAAATGCCGATTTGGATATTTCGATAGTTGGGGCGTTGTTTGGTGCTGTTGGTACTTGTGGACAACGCTGCACAAGCACCCGCAGGCTTATAATTCACGAGAGTGTGTATGATAAAGTGAAGGAAAGCCTAACCAAGGCTTACAGCCAATTGCGGGTTGGAAATCCGCTGGACGAGCGCTACCACGTGGGGCCACTTATCGACCATTTGGCGGTAGATGCCTACCTAAAAGCATTGGAACGCGTGGTGGCCGAAGGCGGCAATGTATTGGTGCAAGGTGGTGTACTTACTGGAGAAGGCTATGAAAGTGGATGCTATGTGCGCCCTGCTATTGCCGAGGCAAAAAACCACTTTGCTATTGTGCAGCAAGAAACTTTTGCTCCTATTCTATACCTGTTGAAATACAGTGATTTGGACGAGGCTATTGCCATGCAAAATGGCGTGGCGCAAGGACTTTCGTCTGCAATAATGACTACCGATATGCGCCAAGCTGAACTTTTCTTATCGGCTGGTGGTTCTGATTGTGGCATTGCCAATGTCAACATCGGCACTTCGGGTGCGGAAATAGGTGGTGCCTTTGGAGGAGAAAAAGAAACTGGAGGTGGGCGCGAGTCGGGCTCTGATGCATGGAAGGTTTATATGCGCAGGCAGACCAACACCATCAACTATGGTAAGAAGTTACCTTTGGCTCAAGGTATTAAATTCGATATCTGAACTTTGAACAGGTGAAACACATCCTTCCCCTTCTAATAGTTGCTTCTGTTTGGAGTTCTTGTTCGCAAGATCCAACGGAGGTGTATTACGAGGACGACAGGAACTACTACGATTTGCCTTCGTGCATGCGCCACCAAGTGGATGCTTTGACCAAAATGGGCAAGCATGTGCGCAAAAAGCTTACGAAAGACGGACAGTCGCAGGTGGTGGAAAAAGGCGATGTAAACTGGCAGGAAGAGTTGGAATTGTTTTTGGAATCAGACATTAACAGACCAGCATGGCGGGGTTCGTTTAAGACCGATACGGTGCATTTGGACCAAATGCTGGTGATAACCTACAAGACAGAGAACGCTGAAATTCCAGTGAAAAATGTGGTGGTAACACTAGACAAGCAGAACAAGCAATGCCTTAGATTGACCATAGACCGCCAAACGGACAACTTCCTTTATTCTTCGTTGCAAAAGCTTTTCTTTACGCCCGGAGAGGGCTACACGGTGAAAGGACAATTGAAAGTGTTGTTTCTCTTCGAATCGGAATATGCGGTAGAAAGCACGTTTATCGATGGCTAGAATTCTACTTTTTGTTTCTGCGCTAGGGATTCTTTGGAGCGGTTGCGAAACAAAACTATCCGAAATCATCCCATTGCAAACCAATGGCGATTGGTTGTTTGAATTGGTGATTGAAGGCCACACCATTCCGTTTCATGCAAAAATTGAAAGTGATAGTGTAGGGGTCAAATTTTGGATGCAAAACGGTGCTGAGCGCATTAAAGCCGGTGTGGTGGAGGTGAAAGATGATTCGCTAATTGTGCAATTGGCGGTTTTCAACACGGTTATAAAGGCTAAATTTCTTTCGGATAGCACGTTGAGCGGGTCGTTTGTCGATTATTCGCGCAAAGATTATAGCATTTCGTTGGTGGGTAGAAAGGGCATGCCGCGATTTGTGCAAACGGATTCTGCTCGCGTTTCGTTGTCTGGGCGTTGGGCGGTTGGGTTTAGTCCGGGCACTGATGATGGTTATCCGGCCGTTGGTGAGTTTAAGCAAAACGGCAATTATGTGGAAGGTACATTTCTAACCACTACTGGCGACTTCCGTTTTTTAGAAGGAACCGTGTCGGGCGATAGTGTATTTTTATCTGCGTTTGATGGGGCTCATGCCTTGCTGTTTAAAGCACGCATTTTAGGCGATAGCATATTTGGAGGATTTTGGTCGGGCAAACACTGGCAGGAGCCTTGGATTGGCATTCGCAACGAAAAAGCCACCTTGCCCAATCCTGAATCGCTCACATTCCTGAATCCCGGCTTTAAACGACTCGCCTTTTCGTTTAAGGATATTGAGGGTAATGTGGTAAGCCTATCTGACGAGCGCTTTAGAAACAAAGTAGTCATTGTGCAATTGATGGGTAGTTGGTGCCCCAACTGTATGGACGAAACGGCTTATTTGGTGGATATTTACAAGCAGTATCATGCTCAAGGTTTGGAGGTGATTGCGTTAGCATTTGAGCGCGAGTCGGATGAACTAAGTACTATTCGAAATCTTAGCCGGATGCGCACGCACTTTTCCATTCCCTATCCCATATTGTTAGCAGGAAGTTCGAGCAAAGTTGAAGCTTCGGAGAAACTTCCTATGCTTAATCGCGTATTGTCGTTTCCAACCACAATTATTGTGGACAGAAAAATGAAAGTGAGACGCATACATACAGGATTCTCCGGACCGGGCACTGGCCAATATTACATCGATTTCTCAAATCGGACAGAATTGCTCTTGGTCGAGTTACTTGGTGAGCGAATCACTTTCTAAGGTTTTTACTAGGATTATCAGTTCCAAAAATTACACGTCATGAGAAAAATTTACGGTACGCTATTTTTAATTTTTACCCTAGCGGTAAAGACCAGCACAAGCTTTGCGCAGATTGGGGCCATCGATGCATCCTTTGCTCCAACGGGTACTGGGGTTTCGGCTCAGGTGAATACAGTAGTAGTGCAGCCTGATGGGAAAGTACTTATTGGCGGTTCTTTTACTAGCTATAATGGAACGTTGAGAAACCGCATAGTGCGCCTCAACGTGGATGGCACCCTCGATTTGACCTTCAATCCAACACAGGGATTTAACAATGATGTGAATTGCATTGCCCTGCAGTCGGATGGAAAAATCATTGTAGGAGGAAAATTCACTTCGTACGAAGGATTAAACGCAGGGCGTTATGTTCGTCTTAATGCAGATGGAACAAGGGATGCTTCTTTCTACGAACCCGTTAATGGCGACTTAAATAATGACGTGGAAGTAGTAGTGGTTTTGCCATCGAATGAGATATTACTGGGCGGATCTTTTTCAGCATTACAAAGCAATGCAATTGCCCCAATTTTAAAACTTAAAGTGGATGGACTAATAGATAATTTATTTAATCCTGCTGCGTTTAACTCGCTGGCCCAAGTAAATGCCATTGCTGTGCAATCGGATGGAAAAATCATGGTTGGTGGAGAATTTACATCAATTCTTAGTTTCCCTACCAAACGCATTGCGCGTTTGAAAGCCGATGGATCTTATGATGGTTCTTTCAGTTCTGGCTCTGGTTTCGATGCTGCAGTAAATGCCATTGTAATTCAGCCGGGAAATAAAATTGTAGTAGGTGGAGATTTTACCTCCTATGATGGAACTTCAACCGCCCGTATTTGTAGGTTAGAAACCACTGGAGTTTTGGAAACAGGCTTTTCTAGCGGAATTTCTTTTGATAACAGCATCCTTTCGATGGCGCTTCAATCCAATGGGCAAGTCGTTGTTGGAGGAAAATTTCAATTAGTGAATAGCACCATTAGTCGGAAATGCATAGCTCGCATAAATGCTGAAGGGTCGCTGGATATTACATTTAATCCGGGCAGTGGATTTAATAATCATGTGAATTCGATTTCACTGATGGCAGCAGATGGAAGAGTGGTGGCAGGAGGTTTATTCACCACATTTGATGGAACTTCGCGAAACTTTATTGCACGATTATTAAATCACTCTATAACGATACAGAGTACAAATCCAACTGCTCCGTGGTGCGCTGGTTCCTCGGTTCAATTCATCTATTCTGTTTCCGGAACGTTCAACGCAAGCAATGTATTTAGTGTGGAGTTGAGTGATGTCAACGGAAATTTCTTAACCCCAACAAGCATTGGAATTTCACCAGGTACAGGTGGTGGAAGCATGTATTCCACTATACCTCCCGGCACAGCCCTTGGAACTGGATATGCCGTACGCATTTTAAGTACCGACCCGCCAGCCATTAGCGAAGATCCGTTGGCGTTATTCAGTGGGTTGGAGGTTACTGCTACAATACCATCGGTTTCCATTGCCGCCATCCCATCGGGTGCAGTATGTAGCACTACTTCCGTAACCTACACGGCAACTGTTGTTAACGGAGGGACGCCTTCTTATGTTTGGTTTAGGAATGGTGTTCCAATTAGCACGAATTCTAGCACCTACGTTGATAATATGCACGCGCAGGGCGATGAAATATATTGTGAAGCTACGAGCACCGCCACTTGTGCGTCTCCAGCAATGGTTACCAGCAACAGTATTTTTATGACAGTAAATCCAACTACAACGGCATCGGCAACTGTAACCGCGAATCCCGCGGGGCAATTGTGCGATGGTACTTCCGTCACGTTTACAGCCGCGGCTTTGAATGCTGGAGTTACGCCCATCTACCAGTGGAAATTGAATAATGTGAACGTTGGGACGAACTCTTCAAGCTATACGAATGCTACTTTAGTGAATGGCAATCAGGTTAAATGTTGGGTTACGAGCACAGCGGCATGCCCAAGCCAAGCTGCCGTAAACAGTAATACGATAACGGTAAACATGATTCCTATTGTGACCCCAACAGTAAGTATCTCTTCCGACTTGGGTTCAAGTATTTGTGCTGACCTTGCAGTTACATTTACTGCTGTAACCACAGGAGAAGGAGGCTCTCCAGTGCACTCTTGGCGCATCAATGGCGTTGATCAAGGCGTGCCTTCTACAACGTTCAACACTGCATCATTGCAAGATGGTGATCAAGTGAGTTTTAGCGTTTCCAACACTGATTTGTGCGCTGTAAACACACCTGTTCTCAGCAATTTGATTGATATGACGGTTACGGCAATTGATGTGCCTGCTGTTAGTATTTCCACTTCCCCTAGTGGTTCCGTTTGTGCGGGAACTCCTATCGTGTTTTCCGTATCGGTATTAAGTGCTGGAACAGTGTCGTATCAATGGAGTGTGAACGATATGAACATTGGTCTTAATCTTCCGAACTATTCTAATGCCGCTTTGCTCGATGGTGATTCGGTAAAATGCAGAGTTACAAGCACAGCTCCTTGTCCTAGTCCTCCTGTAAACAGCAATATCATTACTGTGGATATAATTCCTATTGTGACCCCAACGGTGAGTATTTCATCAGATGCTGGAACTCCACTTTGCGAAGGCACCAACGTAACTTTTACAGCTACGGCCGATAATGCTGGCCTAAGCCCAACCTATCAATGGGAAGTGGATGGAAACATCATAGGAACCAATTCTGACACGTACGCTGATGCTACGCTAATCAATGATGCGGTTGTAACCTGCACCATTACAAGCAATGCCCCATGCCCTAGCACACCAAGCGCCACAAGCAATTCCATCACAATGGCATTTGATGCGACTGAAACACTCGCGGTGAGCATTTCTTCGAGCCCATCTGGCCCTGTATGTATTGGGACAAACATTACGTTTATGGCTGATGCGCCAAGTGCTTTGGTTACACCAACGTATCAATGGACAGTGAATGGCAATGCTGTTGGAAGCGATTCTCCAACCTATAGCGATGCTACATTGGTGAATGATGATGTGGTGCAATGCACCGTAACCAGCAATGCCGCTTGTCCAGCTGTGATTAGCGCCAGTAGCAACGATATCACGATTGTAATTACAGCTACAGAAGTTCCTTCTATCACCATTTCATCTGACGCTGCTGGCCAAGTTTGCGATGGCGCTACCATCACCTTCACAGCAGATGCAATTAGTTCGGGGGTAAATCCAACTTACGCTTGGGAATTAAACACTATTCCAATTGGAAGCAACTCGCCTACGTTTGCAAGTGCTTTGCTTGCCGATGGCGATGTGATTAGCTGTACAGTAACCAGCAATTCTGCTTGCGCCAATCCAACATTTGCGATTAGCAATTCCCTAACGGTTGACATTGCCCCCAATATCACACCCACGATTTTTGTGTTGTCTGATGTAGGAAGCACAATTTGCCAAAATGCGGTTGTCACCTTTAGTGCTGCTGTAGCCAATGCAGGCACAGCACCCACCTACGCTTGGTTGGTAGATGGAGTGGATGTAGGCGTGTCGACAGACACCTACGCTACCAACACCTTAACTGCAGATGCATCAGTAGAGTGTATCCTTACCAACACTGATGCTTGTGCCGTGCCTGCCGCTGTTACTTCCGAAGCGCTTGCCATGACGGTGGTAGCCATTCCTGCTGCGCCAATTTCCATTACGGGTAGCACAGTTGTGTGTGAAGATGGCGCAGAATCGTATGATGTAGCCGATGTAGCTGGCGCTACTAGCTATACATGGACGCTACCTGCTGGATGGTCAGGCACAAGCACTTCCAATGCCATAAATGCCTCGATTGGAACTACAGGAGGTGTTATAGCAATAACCGCCAATAACGGTTGTGGCAGCAGCTCGCAGCAAACCTTAAATGTGGCTGTAAATCCAAACTTCTCTACCTATTCGGGCACTGTGACCATTAATGGTGATGCAGTTACCTCTGGTTGGGTGTTTGTATTGAAGCAATTAGTGGATGGAGTAGAAGGATGGGAAAAGGTAGATTCTGCGGCAATAGGAAATGATGGTTCATATTTGTTTGCCGAGCTCCCCATCTACGGTCTTCCCTTCATTCTTAAAGCTGTGGCGAACAATAGTGCTTTCCCTACATGCGTTCCTTCCTATTACGCACAAGAAGGTTCGAACTACCAATGGGACAATGATGCGCTTACCTATGCTTTGATAAGTGATTGCGGTGGTGTGCATGTGAAAGACATTGCTATGGTAACTACCTCTGGTGTTTTAGATGGTATTTGTTCCATAAGCGGAACCGTGATAGACGTGACTGGTGGCAAAATGGCTGCAGAAGACCCCATTCCGGGAGTAGATGTAGTCGTGGAGAAAGTCCCTCCCGGAAATGCCTTTACCTATGGCCCAACAGATGCCTTAGGACGCTATAGATTCGAGGACATGCCAGTGCTTCCTTTGCCTAGCGATCGCTATAGAATTTATGTTTCCGTCCCAGGAATTCCAATGTTCGATACCTATTCTATTGATGTAAACCCTTCGGACACTGCTTTTACACAGCTTGATTTTTACCTCGATTTGGATGATAATCTTATCTATATCAACAATCCGAATGGTGTAGCTGAAGGATTGACGGTGGTGGATGAAATGAAACTTCTACCCAACCCGATGCACGACCGCATGACGGTGATTCTTCCTGCAAACTTTGGAGTGGCTGCAGGCTATCGCGTGTTGGGCATTGACGGGAAGGTTGTTACTGAGAGCGCCTTGAGCGGAAATAGCGCATTGATTGTAGACCGTGGAACATTGCCCAACGGCATTTATTTCCTCGAGGTGACTAACGACCAAGGCTTGCGCAGGGCGGCTAAAGTGGTGGTGCAATAAAGGAATGCGCGCTACTTTCGCTGAATGAAGCGCATAGCCATTCTTGCATCGGGAACAGGGACAAATGCAGAACGAATTATTCGCCATTTGGAGGTTAATTCTGAGGTGCAAGTAACCTTAGTGTTGAGCAACAATCCTGATGCTGCGGTGCTCCAAAAGGCAAAACATTTGGGCGTGCCTACTGTGGGTTTTACAAAAGTGGACCTGAATTCTACTGGTAATGTGCTGCGGTTGCTAAAGGACAATCACATCGACTTGATTGTATTGGCCGGGTTTCTTTTGCTGATTCCAGATGAACTTGTGCAAGCATACAGCAATCGCATCATCAACATTCACCCTGCATTGTTGCCAAAGCACGGAGGAAAAGGCATGTATGGCATGCATGTGCATCGCGCAGTAAAAGCTTGTGGCGATACAACATCAGGAATCACCATTCATTTGGTCAGTGCTGAGTACGACAAAGGTGAAATACTTTTCCAGGCAAGTTGCGCTGTAACACCCAACGATACTGCTGAAGATATCGCCTTCAAAGTGCATAAACTGGAGCATAAACACTTCCCAAACGTGGTGCTCGATTTCGCGCTAAGAAACTGAGGTTACTTTCCGAAAAGCAGCTTTACCGAAGCAGCTATCATCACGACCGCAAATACTTTTTTCACCACTTTAGGGTCAAGGGCTATGGAAAGTTTACTACCGAAGTATGCACCCACAAAGAAGGTGATGCACAAAATGGCTGCGGCTGTCATATTTACTTGGCCCGCTTTGTAGTAGTTGTACACTGCCAAAAAACCTATTGGCGGTATCATCATAGCCAAGCTAGTGCCTTGCGCTTGATGCTGCGTAAATCCTAAAAAGAAAATTAGAGCGGGCACAATTACAATACCGCCACCAACACCTACAAAGCCAGACAACATTCCAGCACACACGCCAAGAACTAAAAGAATCAGTATTGAAGAAGTTTCCATTTTTTGTAAGATGAAGAAATGAAGTTGGTGCAGGCAGTCTTTGGCCAATCGTTTCTTAAAAATCGAGGCTAAGGGAGAAATACCACATACCATCATTCACCGCGTAATTCTCTACACCCCAAGCTCGATCCAACCGAAGAAAATACCCAAAAAGCTTGGTGCGTATTCCCACGCCAAAACCTCCAATCACTGGTTCGCGTCTGTTGTTAAGCGTAATGGTAACCGAACCCTGCTGTATCACTTCACGATTCAACGAGTTTTCTTCGGAGAAGGGCGAGGTGCTGGTCCAAGCAGTGCCAATATCGCCAAAACCAACCACTTGGAAATTGTAGAGGAAGTCTGATTTGATAGGTCGGTTGAACAGATAACGGAATATGGGCCAGCGCAATTCGCTATTAATGGCGGCAAAACTGTTTCCATTTCTAATGTTCTGCGGGAAACCGCGCATGTTGGTAGCCAATGCCTGAAAAGCGTAGTTCTGCGAATAGTCGATAGGAATGGAGGCATCATATTCGGGAGCTATCCAACCATCCACACCACCAAGGAAATAGATAAGTTTCTGTGTACCAAACGAAGTGCTTGCAGCAAAACGGTTGGCCCAAATCAATTCGCGATGCACTTTTATGTAATGGCGCACATCCGCTCCTAACACAAAAAGATTCCCTGCTTCTGCATTCAAATCTTGATAGTATTCGGCAAAAACCTTCAGCCGAGTGCCACGAAAAAGGTTGGCCCCCATCGACAGCGTGTTGTCAAAAACATATTCCGCCTTTAGCCCCGTCATCCATTTATGTACATCGGGCTCTACCAGGTTTCTATCAGAAGTGCTTTTAATTACCGTTCTATCATTACGCCCAATAATTGCCCCACGAATGGCGGAGAAATCGGAAAATGGCCAGTTCATTTTATAGGTAAGCGAATGGGTATACACCTTCGCCAATGTGGATTGTTCAACCAAATTTTCGAAGGTTTGCCGATTGAATGTGAGTTGTTTATCGAGTCTTCGTTTGTAATTCTGTGCCGAAAGGAAGAACTCATTGCTACCCAAATTGCCTGTAATGCGAAACCCGCCCGTCACCTTGTAATCATCCAAAATATCTGCGATTCCAAACTTGAACAAGCCATTGAGCCCAGGATTATAGAACCCACCTCCACCCGTAAACCGCTGATACTGACTATTCACAAAGTTGTTATCGAGCTGGGTGGTCACATCCTCCACCTTAAAAGCCACATCGTAGTTGCGTTGCTTGGGCAGTTGGAAATCGGCTGGCGGAAGTTGCACCGATTGCAGTGCCTGATTTAGGCTGTCAATGCGCGTCATGGCCTTATCGTTTCGCTTATCCTTTTTATTTCCAAAGGGCTTCGGAGATTCTTTAGGGGTTTCGGGCGCTTTCTTTTCGTCTGCTATGGGAACATCAAACCGGTAATTGAAAATATCAATTACACCGCTGTCCTGCTTTTCTGCTTGCGGGCGCGATTGGGTTTGCAGCACATTCTTCTTGTCTTCTTCGCCCGGAAGTGGCGCAGATGGAACGCGTATCTTTTTGGGTGGAACTGCAATGCTTCCTTTGGGTTGGAATCCAGAATATCCAGTTTCGATGCGCTTTGCAGCCAGTTCGGTGGTTCTGTCCTTTAGCGTAAGGCGATAATTTCCGTTTGCAAAAATCACTTCGGCAATTCGGCCTTTGGTAGTGTCAACATCGTGGTCTTCAATGTTGCGCGGGTATTGGCTGGCTTGCGAACTGCGGGTGAAATAGCGGTAATGCACCGTAGTGTCGATATAAGCAACAGCGCTGTCCAACTCAGCTACATAGCGGTTTAGGGTGCCATTGGCATCGCTCAGGTACGAAAGCCGCTTGCCATCGTATTCCAAAGGCAATGTCTCGTTTACAAAAGGCGTGGATGTCACTCTGCGCAGTAGCATATCATCGCTTTTGCGGTCGTAGATGAAAATATTGAGGTCGATTCCGGGAGTGAGCAACTTCTCGTCAAACTGCTTGATGGTATCGTTGGTGCGGTTGGAACTAAACACCACTTTGCGACTGCGGTCCATGAATCGCGCATCCACATCGGTAAATATATCGTCTGTTATTTTTTGGTACGTGTTCGAGACAATGTTGTAGATATATACATCGCTGCGACCCTTTTGCACTGCGGTAAACACGAACTCACGACCATCGTCTGAATAGTCTACTGATAGGATTTTTTCAAAATTGAACAGTTCGCGCTTCTCGCTTTTCTTGGTGCGTGTATTGTAGAGCACCAACCAGATTTTGCCTTTTTTCTCGGTGATAATGCTGATTAACTCCGAACTTGGGTGCCAAGCCGTGATAGGATAACTCTCGTCCATCTTGGTGTGGGTTCTAAATCCCTGACGGTAGATGTTGCGTTCTTTTTTGCTGTCGATGGAGCGCAACCGCACCCGAATGCGACCCATATCGTTACGCACGTAGCTCAAGAATTCGCCATTTCTGCTCAAGCGCGGTTCGTCTATCAAAATCATAGGACGCGGTTTTTTGCGCACTTTATTGATGGGTTTGCCTTCGGGCAAGCTTAGTTTGCCATCGGCACGGTAATACATCGAATCATAAAAATTGAACCACTCGGCAGCAAGGTTTTTGAGCGAAACGCCAATAACGAAAAGGAAACCATTGTCGGCATTGCGGCTCACTCGGGTCATGTAGAGAATGTTGCTCAGTACGCTTTGGCCGTACGTTTCTATCACGTATTTCCAAATGGCATGGCCAGCATCGCGGGCATCGGCACCTTCCAATCGGTTGAATTGTTTCCAGCGACCAGAGAGGATACCGTCTTTCACACGGTTGTTGATTTCGTTGTCCCAATCGCGGCTGAGGTACGATACCAAGCCTTCGGTGAACCAAGCTGGTATGTTGAGCAAAGTGCTATTGCGAATCACGTTGCGCAGGTTGCCTCCATACATCATTTGGTCAACCATTACGCGAACCAACCCTGCACGCAATTGCTTTTCGAACTCTACGTAGTCGCCATCGAAGTAGATCATCAGCTTGGTGCCCACAATGTGGGTTACTCCGCCAATGTTGTATTGCTGGTCGGTGACCAAGCCAATGTTGCTTTGCTTGAGGTCCGAGAGTTTGTTGTAGATAACCACTTCGATGCGCTTGTCGAGGGTAAAGTCGAGGGTTTTTTCGAGGTCGCGCATAATGCGGTCGCTGCTGCGCATGGTGTATTCGGCAAGCTCGTTTCCACCAAGATAGAAGTACACATCAAAGCGATCGAAGCGGTAGAGTTGCCAATCGATTACTTCGTATTGTAAACGGTTTTTGCCAAACTCCATCTGCGAACCATTGTAGAACTGAGCTTGAGCCGATGGTGAAATAACGATACCCAATAGCATCACCGCCACAGTGCAGAGAAAAATGGAATGGCGGATGGACAGCGTTCTTAGCACAAACAGACGTTAGAAAAGGGCTGTAAAGATAAGATAGGATAGTAAGGCGAAACTAAGGATGTATTAGTAGTGGTGATTAGCGGTAAGCGCATGGCTTTTGAAAACGATTGTTCTCACATTGGCACTTCGGCTCATCGATTGGGGGAGTTTGATGCCACACACAGTAAGCCTTGCCCAGTATTTTGGGACTTAGGGAAGTTTGCCCATAGGTTAGTAGGCTTTGGCAATGAATTCATGGGATTTGCCTGTTGATCTTGGTTCTTTGTCCATAGATTTGGAGGCTTTGCCAATGAATTATTTGCCTTATGCAAGGCGATATGGCTGTAGGGTTAGTTCAAAGGCAAACCTAAAGGCGAGCGGAAGCTAACTAAAGCACTTTTTATAAACGACTTGCGTTATGCAGCTTTTAGGTTGATAACCTCCAGTTCGCTGCCATTGGCAATGGCCGCATTGCCCTTTTTGAGTATTTCTTTGGTGGTGGCGGCTGATAGATAATAATGCCCGCATTGTTCGCACACCATTGCTGGTACGTTTTTGACAATAAGGATAGCCTCTCCTCGAGTTAACGTGGTAGTTACGTGGCCTTCTTCACAATTTCCGGTGTGGCATAGGGAACAGTTCATGGCTTTTTTCGTCACGCTTTAAATATACGTAACAGCCGCAGGGTGCAAAAAAACCAAATCCTTGCCTTGGTAGGCGTTTGTGAACTTAAAATTGTTGTTCTTTGGTGAATATCAAATGAACATGCGCCATGAAGACCCAACTATCGGGTGGGCTGGAGCCCACCACATACAACGGACGAGCGAAAGACGCTCGACCGAGCAGCGGCATAGCTTGGCGCGGGTGGGTTGCATAGACAGCAAAGGCAAAGTGGTTTTTGTGAAATGACTTATTAAAGAAGGCTTGCTGGTGCAACTCTAGACCTACCAAAATCAACTTTTAATCAAAACATTTATCCTGAAATCTGCTTCCATGAAAACACCATTCCTAAAATCATTCCTTGTTCTTTCAATATCCCTAACTACACTAGTTGGTTGCAGTGAAGAGGAAGATGCTACCGCATTCGACAATCTTACCGCCAATGAATGGATACTCGTTTCGGCCGAACGCAGAACCAGCACCGGCAACAGTCCTGAACCTGTAAATCCCTGCCGTCTCGATAACGTGTTTCGTTACGAAGCCGATGGAACGTTTAAAATTCTGGTGGGCACCAACCTCTGCCAAGCTGGCGAAACGGGCCTTATTGGCACGTGGCAGCTCACTAGCAACGATACCAAAATAGCCATCAACTTCCCAGGCGTAGGCAGCTACGAAGACAACATCGAAAGCATTGCAGCTGGCGAGTTGAAACTGAAATTCGATGTTTCGGGCTACTCGGTTATTGAACGGTACATACCGGTTCCTTAAGCGTTCTTATCAAGTTACATCTTTCTGTCAAACAACTTCGCAAACCACCAAATAAACCACCTCACGACAACACGAGGCTATGCCTGTGTTCGGGCCATTATTTGCACAGCAGCGCACACCCCAATTGTGAACTTAAAATTGTTGTTCTTTGGTGAATATCAAATGAACATGCGCCATGAAGACCCAACTATTGGGTGGACAACAGCCCACCACATACAACGGACGAGCGAAAGACGCTCGCCCGGGCAACGGCATAGCTTGGCGCGGGTGGGCAACTGAAAGGCCACCATTGACGCATTTTTTGCTTAGGGCTTAATTGACTATGAAGCGATATAAAAGCGGATAAGCTACCAAAGGAAGAAACCACCAACCGAAAGTCCTTAGATTAGTTGTTTCCATTTTGGAAGCAGCGTTGCTCCGTTTCCACATAAACTCCGAGGCAGCGAAAAGCAATACTGACAAAATTGGCGAAAACAGTTGGTAAGCAAGTGAAGTATCTGGTAGTAAATGAAAAATGGCCGAGTGCCCACAAATCATGGCTACGTAAAAACATACCAGCATGGAAAACACTTTGCCATTGCCATTTAGGCGGCTATCAACTAATGCGACAATCACCTGCACAGGGGAAAATAGGAATCCAACGAGTCCAATAATTAATGAATAAAGCGCTGTAGTGAATGGAATTTGTAACAGCCTGAGCACTGCCAACACAATCGCAGAGCAAAAAAGCCACTTGATATAAATAATGGATATTGGTTTCATATTCTTTTTTTTTAGGTATCACCACCAACCACTTACTCTACCAATACAATCTCCAGCATCGCGCAGAGACTCACCTGACACAACCCAATTAAAAACTGAAAAGGGGCCTTCACTTGGAATCTGCTTTCTCATACAATTATCCCAACGGTCATCCCAACTAAGGCGGGATGTGGGAACTACTGGCTCAAAGACTACAGGCGTGTTTGTCTTTGTTGAGAGTACAATATTACTTATGGCGCCACCTGGAAGGGTGGTGCGAACTGTGATTAAGTCATTTTCGAGTATTATCTTCAACGACAATTCCTTGACAATAAGATTATTTTGAATAGCCAAAATTCTAAATCCAAGTTGTTCATTCGGGAGATATAGAACAAACTCAGGATGACTTTTATTTTTTAAAATGAAGTCAAATCGAGATTTCATGCCGAAACCAAACTTTGCTAGCAATTCAGCAGTAGCTGGTTCAGTATATAATCTCGAAGTACTTCCATGACAATTACAGCTATCTTTTAAAAGAATTCCTGATTCTTCAGGAGTATTCTCAAAGAGAAACGGATACTTCTTCCCGTACAATAAATAATTTGCATCCATTTTAATGTGTTTTAGAAATTGGTTTGAAATAATATTACTTCACCTCCACAACCCTCGGCTGCCAATTGTACAAAACTTTTCCCAAAGAAATAACAAGCGTGGATGCCAAAGCTGTTATGCCTCCAGAACCCTTGGGGGTTCTATTGAGCCTTTTTCTTGTGCCTTTGGTATAGTTGAATCAATATTCCCACCGCATAGATTAGGACACAGAGTAGCTTGAACCAAGTGGATTGAGAATTTAACAATACACCTGTAACCAAAATTGCACCTATAAGTAATTTAAGTCCGTCCATGGTTTTCTATCCACCTGCACAATCTAGGGCCATGAAACCAATAATAAAGCCGACAAACCACGTCCACAATACTCGTGGGAAAAATCCTGAGGAACTCTTGCGCGACTTTAGGTTGCATGCGTGTCCAATAGAAAATCTCTTTACCGATTAGGTAGTATGTAACGATACCAATATCCAATACTGAATGGTATGAAACTAAGGTGCATCTGAAAAAAATAACTTTTCTTAACCTCATTACTAAGAGACTTATTGATGAAGAACAAATGATACATATATATAATCCTCATACCTCCCATCACAATCAAATACCCAATAATATAAATTAACACGTCCATATCATAAAAATTCAAGTCATAAAACAAAAAACAAGCAATGACTATAACGATAATGAAGAGATGCACTAGGTACAGTGATTTACTCAAAGATTTCATTGGGATTTGCTTCTGTAAGCAATTATTTGAAGAGATAAATTATGATAGCAGACAATGAACAGCTACAACTGAACAAGTAATTCGAGGAAAAAATGTCAGGGTTAGAAACCCTACAACATCTTCCGTGAAATTGTCTTTAATCGTTTTTAAAAAGCAATCTCCAAAATTATCCCTAAGAAGTGGGTGGCCAGCAACCACTGGATTCCCTTTTGTACTAAAAATTCTCTGACTATTCTCATTAAACAGATCAAAATTATTACTGTCAAAAACGTTAAATTGAATTATTCCAGTAAATATTTCTGAAGCAATACTCATCTTAACATATTGATTGTCTAACGTATCTATAAACACGCTCACTTTTGCTCCATGGAAATCAAAAGATTGAAACAAATGCAATTTTCTCCCAGTTTGTTCCGCATTAGGCAAGAGTGAGCCATGCTGATTTAAAAGAATGTTTGTACGTGAACATTTTGTATGTTCAAACAGAAACGGGTATTTATTCCCATAGAGCAAATAATTCTTATCCATTTTATGGCGTTTCAGAAATTAGTTTGAAAATTTTATTTCACCTCTACAACTCTCGGCTGCCAGTTGTACAATACCTTACCCGAGGAGATAACAAGCGTGGATGCCAAGGCAGATATTGCATTTACGCCAGATTTAGAAACATTATCAATAGCAGTTCCTTTCAAGGTCATTAGTTTGGCTCCTATTAATGTTCCTTCCATAGTAGCCGAAACTAAAAACGCTAAGTAATTGGCATCTTCAGTAAGAAATGGCACCCATGGGCTACCATCCGATTGACTTAGCCAATAATTAGTGGCGGCCTTGCCCATTGCCGCAGCCATTAGCAAAGGAGCTTGCAATTCGCTACTCATGCCCGAGGTGGCAATGTTTTCTTCAATATTTTCAATACGTCCGTGGATATTTGCCATGGGCAAACCCTTGATACCCTCTACAAGTTGAAAAATAAATTCTTGCTGCCGTGTATCATAGTATACTGGGCTACCCGATGCCGAGTTGATGTATCCATTAATGGTTTCACTCAATACTATGCTTAGTTCCAACTCAACTACTGGGTTCGAACTTCCAGCACCATATACTAGGATTACATAGTCAATGATTTGATTGATGAGCTCTTCAATCGTTGGAGGCATAGGTGGTTTAACAGGCGGAGGTGGTGGAGGCAATGGAAGAGCTGCTCCAATGGTATCAAGCCCAGTTTTAAACTGTTGCGCTAGTACATTATAAGGATTGTAGAATACGATAGCCATGCGATGAATGTTTTGAAATGGATGTGACAGTTGCAAACCTCAATAAAATAAACGAACACTCGACACATGTATTGATAACTTTTATCATTTACATCAAGCCGTACATGCCAGCGCGAGGCTTTGCGCGTGCTCGGGCGACAATGCCATTAACAAACCCAACTCAATTCTTCACTTTCTCCTTATCCTTTTTCTTCTTTTTCTTCTTGGGCAGTTTGAGGTCGTAGGTGTAGCCAAGGCCTAGGATGTAGGCAGTTTGGGGGTTGGCGGTGTTCACTTCTTGCTGCACGCGAAAGAAGACATCTACTGCGTTGCGGTTTTTGAGGTTGAAAGCCGAACCCACCGTAACGCGATAGCGGTCTAGGCCAAGATGGCGCGGGTCGGTGAGGGGAAAAAAGAGTTCGCCTTCTACAAAGGGCGTCCATAGTTTGCTCACTTTATATTCCACCGAAAGCTTGTTGCGGTTGTAGGTGGGAGCAGAATATGGCGCGCGATTTTCGTTTACATACGGGTCTTGAAACCCCTGCTGAATGCGCAGCCGTAGGGAGAGCCCTAGGTTTCCAAATTTCTTTTTGCCTTCCACATCAAAGTTCACGCGGTGGGCGGTGCTGTTAATATTGTCGCTGCCGGGGCGAATGGTGAACCGATAGCCCAAGCCCAGTTTTAGGTATTTATTTACCCGAAAGCTCGCTTCCGGTTCGAGCAAAATGGAACCTACTTTGGTGGAGTTGTCCGTTAGGCGCAGTTGCGTTTGAAACCCTACGGTGAAACTCTTGCTGATGTCTGTTTTGATGCCTGCGGAAGACCACATTTGAAAATCGTTGGTTTGAGCAAAGGCGGGCGAGAACCAAGCCAAGGCAAGCGCCACAGCACCCAGACGACCGCTTAACGAAATAATGCTAGCCCAGAGCTGCTTAGTCATCATCGTCTCCATCATCGTTCACAGGCACATCACATTGGTTTTGGTCGTCATAGTAATACACATAGAGAAATGCCACATCGCGCAGCAGGTCTATCTTGTCTATGCGGGTGCGCGTGACGAGCAGGCCAGTTCGGTTCTTAAGGTCGGCAATAAGCTGTGCGCTGTTTTCGGGTTTTATCAGTTCGATATTGTCATACACCACCAAGCGTTGGGTTTCGTGGCGCAGCAGCCACATGCGTTCGAGCACATAAACAGCGCCTACAATAGCCGCATTGGTAAACACGAGTTCGGCCCAGCTTATTTTCTTGTTGGCCACAGCATTGATTACCGCTATGCCAATAACGATAAACAGGTAGGTCATTTCCTTAATAGGTAGCGCCTCGGTGCGATAGCGCAAAATGCTGAACACGGCAAACAACCCGAAGGCAAAGCCCAATTGCAACTTCACGCTGCTGAGCAAGAAACTCAAGAAGAAAATGAGAATGTTGAAGATGATAAACGTAAAGAGGTAGTCTTTGCGCTTGTGGGTGGGGTAGTACAACCAGCGCACCACAATAAACAGAAAGGCGAAGTCGAAAAAGAACCGGAGCACCAGTTCGAAGAAGTCTTTTTCGTTAAGCAGCTTGGTTCCCAGCAGTTCCATTGTTTTGTAGTTTGGTTATGGTGTGTATCACTTCTTTAAAATTATTGCTGCGCAGGTGAGGATATATTTTGGCCGCGCCAATGCAGTATTTACTCATGTTGCTTTCTCGCACGCGCAATTCGCGAAGCGCTGCAATGGCATCACTTTTAGACGAAAAACTGCTTTGCTTTATTTCTACCACCACAATGCCCGGCATGGCATAGGTGGTGCCATTGCCAGTAAAACTGAGGTTAAAGTCGATGGTAAGCCGTTCATTTTCTGCATTGTTTACCAGCGTCATGCGCGAAAACTGCACTTGCAACTTGGCCTCTAGTATGCGTGGGTTTAGCGTTGTTTTGCGGGCAATAAACGCCAATGACTCGGACGATAGCTGCTGCTCGATGCCCAAGCGTTGGCTTCGCGATTTATCAGTTCGCCCCTTGTTGTTCTTGTGTTTTATTTCGAGAAAAAACATCTTGGTATCGGCATAGCCACGGCATCTTACCTTGTATCTGCCTGCTTTGCCGCGGTGGTGCATAGCATAGAGTTGAAAGTCGGGGGTATCGAAGTAGAGCGAATCGTAGTCGGTATAGCGCAGCGGATTGGTGTACAATATGCGGTAGCCGTTTTTCACCATTTCCAGAAAAGGCGCTAGTTTGCCAATAGGCATCACATACTTGGTATCCATGCGATTGAGCAATTGCACGCCATCCATTTCGGCCAAGGTGATGGGTCGAAATTGTTGGGTTACCGCAAGTGCGCTATGCTCAGATTCCATGGCCATTACTTGCGCACAATAAGGTCTTCCAGTTCGAGGGTTTCGTTGCTCGATGTGATTTCTACATCTTGAATAACCGCTAGTTGCCCCGATGCGCAAGTATCGCATCTCGAGTAGGCGAATACGCGGTAGTTGCCTTTGTTGAGGTATTGAAACTTGTAAGAACCATCGAAACTGGTTCGGGTATCATCATCGAAGGTGTTGCCGCTTCCATACACGATATACACACGTTCTTCCTCACCATAATATTCGCCAAGCAAATTGCCTACGGACGAATATTCGCGCACGAAAACTTTGCCTGTGATGGTAGAAGTGCCTCCTTCTCCAGGAATGCTCTCGCAGGCCGCGAAGCCCAGCCCGCAAATAATTAGGAAAAGGAAACCGATGCTCGTGTTTTTCATTATTCGATGATGAGAAGCGTGGAATATTGGGCGTTAGATACCTGCACCGAAAGTACGTAGGTGCCGCTGGCTAGGTTCGCTCTATTTAGCGTATAGCTGGTGCCCGAAATGTGGGATGCCTGATGCACTTGGCGGCCTACGGTATCGAACACGCGCACTTGTTTTACACCTTCGGGAAGACGAGTGGTGGTAGCGCTTGAAAACGGATTGGGAAAAACGGTTACGCTTAAACTCGCATCTGCCTGAGCAATGCCCGTGGTGGTGTCGCCCGCAATTTTGTAGGCATAGATGTCGAAATCGCCCGAGCGTTTGTCTTGAAACGAGAAGATGCTGCCGCCTATGCCATCGCTAATATTCTTAGGGCTGGTTTGGTTGTCGGTAGCAATGCCAATGGCAGTGCCTCCAGCAGTCCAAAGCGATTCGCCTGCGCTAGAGATGCGCTGCGCAAATACATCCCAAATGCCTGCCACCGAATCTTGCCACGCTATGATGCCGCCACCTATGCCATCGCCCACAATGTTGGGATTGATTTGATTGCGTGATGCTTCGGAAATCAAAACTCCGTTAGAAGTCCACAGACGGTTTCCGTTGAAGTCTACTTTTTGGCAATAGATGTTCACATTGGTGTTTCGTCCGTCTTTCCATGCGATGATGGCCCCATCGGTGATGTTTTCGGTGGTGATGTCGATGGCGCTTTGGTTGCCGTTGAGGGCGCATACTTGTATGCCTCCCGCAGTCCATTGGGCAGCACCTGCTGCATCAACCCGTTGGGCATACACATCGTAGCCTGCTCCGGTAATGTAGTTCTGCCAGGCTATGATGATGGCATCACTGGCATCTAGTTTCATTTTAGGGTTGATTTGCGAATTTGTAGCGGTGTTTATAGCAATGCCATTTGCGGTCCATTGCGGGTCACCAGCAGCATTTAGTTTTTGGCAATAGATATCGTAATCGTTGCCGTTGCGCCTATCCTGCCATGTGAAATAGGCCGCGCCTGCTGCATCTACTACTACCCTTGGGTTGGTTTGCTTGTCCGCAGCAGTGCATACCGCCACGCCACCTGCCGTCCACGTGGAGGTGCCATTGCCCGAAATGTGTTGGGCGAAAATATCGAGGTTGCCATTAATGGAATCTTCCCACACAATGACGGCACCATCGGCACCATCACTTACTATTTTGGGGCTGCTTTGGTTGGTGTTTTTCACCACTACACCAATGCCGTTCGCTGTCCACAGCACATTGCCAAGCGAGTCGATGCGCTGGGCATAGATGTCGCGGTTGCCACTGCGCCAGTCTTGCCAAGCGATTATGGTGCCGCCCGCACCATCTTCTATAAGAACAGGAGCTGTTTGGTCGGTAGCGTTGGTGCACACCGCCATGCCATTTGTTCCCCACATGGTAACACCACTGGCATTGATGCGCTGGGCGTAGATATCGGCAACCAGCTCGTTTTGGTCGTCACGAAAATCGACCCACGTAATAATTGCCCCGTGTTTGGTATCGCTAACAAGGCGGGCGTCTTGCTGGTCTTGCGGTTGGGAGCAAATAAGATTGTTGATGGCGGGGTCGGTTACCCATTGGGCCTGTGATGACAAAACACTGGTGATGAGCACTAGCGTTACGTAAAGTCTTTTCATCTTTAAGAGAGTAAGAAATTAAAGTTAAGAAATTGTAACCACAGCGCAAATGTAAACGGTAAATGGTGGGCAGGGTTGTGCGCTTGGGGGAAATTGCATGGGGTAATTGGGCGGTTGCATCCTGAATTCCCAAACTTCGGAATTGGGAGTGATTCTGCGGGATGGCTGTGGGGGTTAGGGGAATGTAGCTGGGTTTATTTTTCGAGTTTCATGTCTAGCCAGAATTCTTCGGTAAGATAGAATACGGTGTCTATGAAGTAAAGCACATTGTTTCTCGTCAGTACATTTTCATCATGCAGGTCTTCAAGAATTACCTGCAAATCGTGATTGAAATAATCATTGTTTCTTGTGTTCATGAACCCATTTTCATGTAAGAACTTCTTTAACTGACCCAAATCTGTTTTGTCAGTCATCGAAACATAGGCCTGTTCAACTACCGCGTAAAGCACTTGGTCCTCTTTGGCAAATCCCCTCAATGTGTAGGCAGTGTCTTCAAAGAAGAAATTGTGCAGCAGTAGATTGTGAAAATAATCTACCCAACTGTTGTAATAAATGGAGTCATTCAGTTTAAGAACATGATTCGTGTCCTTTAAATACACCCGTTGCTCTGCACCTTCGCTCACATATTGTGTGAAATCAATATCCGTTATCCACAGATTGTGCTCAGTAGCGAAGGTTTCTAATCTCTTTGTTTCTTGTTGCTTGAGCGACTTTGTGCCTTCAACGCTTGTGCTTGGCTTCGTGCCTGTGCTAAGGTAACTGGCAACTGTTTGGATAGCTGCTCCAAACCTAACTTGGCTCTTTCCTGAAATGACATGTTGAATTTCTTTTTTTAGCAGATTTTGCATCCACACAAAAGTAATTATTGCCTAGTCACTCCACAGGCTTCGACCCCACGCCCCCAATCCAACGCTTGCTAGACGAAATGAAACTGGCCATTACCATCGAGGCTATCCGCGAGGAATATGAAGACAGCATCGCCAAAGGCATCGTATTGCAGGTGAGGGGGGTGAAGAATTAGGGGGGGTATTGGGCGGTTGTCTAGTCCTGAAAAAAGTTGACTAAAATCCAGTCAACATATGTCAGAAGAAACAATTAGAAAAAAGCCATTAGCCCGACCTCGAACCTACAGTGATGCGTTTAGGCGCATGGTTGTAAAGGAATATGAGAAGGGGATGATGAATAAG
>CAMDOM010000021.1 GCA_945903645.1 Chryseobacterium gleum | reverse complement strand
GGGCAATAAAATCGCGGCAGGTTTGTGCCACCATCAGTTGTTCTTCGGTCCATTCTTCTGGGATGAACACGTTTTGGGCATCCGTTTGGCGGATAAGCCATTCGCCCCCTTGAAGGGCTTTTTTCTCTAAAGTTGCCATTCTTTTAATTTATGATTGGTGATTATTGATTGACGATTAACATTAAAACAGTACCTATTGTTGTGGCACTGGCTCATTCGTTTATTCTTAAAGCATTTCATAAATACCAGCAGCGCCTTGCCCTGTGCCTACACACATAGTAACGATACCGTATTTGCCATTACGTCTTTTCAATTCGTTAAGCAATTGTACGGTCAGTTTGCCGCCTGTGCATCCAAGTGGATGACCAAGTGCAATAGCACCACCATTCACATTCACTTTATCGGGATTGATACCCAACTCGCGCATTACTGCCAACGACTGTGAAGCAAATGCCTCGTTAAGTTCGAACAAATCGATGTCGTCCAGTTTCAGCCCAGCTTGCTTCAATGCTTGCGGAATGGCATAGATAGGGCCAACACCCATAAGGCTAGGCTCCAAACCAGAAACCGCATAGGTTACCATGCGTGCAATTGGTTTTACGCACAATTCTTTCAACTTACGCTCGGATACTACCATAACGAATGCTGCACCGTCTGATGTTTGCGAGCTATTGCCGGCAGTTACACTTCCTCCAGTTTTGAACACAGGCTTTAATTTGGCCAATGCATCCACAGTGCTACCAGCGCGTGGGCCTTCGTCTTGCGATACCACAAACTCACGCTCTTTGCGTTTTTCGTTCTCATCGAGGTAAACGTGTTTCACCGTAATAGGAACGATATCGTCCGCAAACTTTCCGTTCTTAATGGCTGCCAAAGCTTTCTCATGCGAGTTGTAGGAGAACAAATCTTGGTCTTCGCGGCTGATGTTGTATTTCTCAGCAACTGCTTCGGCTGTTAGTCCCATGCCCCAATACCAATCGCTATGGTGCTTGGCCACTTCCACATTAGGAGTAACTGTCCAACCACCAAACGGCATTGGGCTCATGCTTTCGGCACCGCCTGCAATAATGCAATCGGCCATGCCCGCGTTAATCTTGGCTGCTGCAATTGCAATTGTTTCTATGCCCGAAGAGCAGTAGCGATTTACGGTCATGCCCGGCACTTTCACCGTATCCAGACCCATTAACGAAATCATACGGCCCATGTTGAGGCCCATTTCGGCCTCGGGAGTGGCGCAACCAGCAATCACGTCATCAATGGTATCGGGGTCCAAGTTTGGAACCGCTTTCACCAAGTGACGAATTACCTCAGCTGCGAGGTCATCGGGCCGAGTAAATCTAAAAATTCCACGTGGTGCTTTGCCCACAGCGGTACGAAATCCTGCTACAATGTATGCGTCCATGTTGTGCTTATTAATGTTGATGATTGATTGATTTTGCAGCGCTTTGGCCGCTTTCTAGTTTTTAGTTTTTGTAACCACTCGCTCCTTACTTCGGGATTGAAATGCTTTGACTTTTCTCTGTTTCTTGTTTTTTCAATTCTTCTAGACTTAATCCATTCTTCGCTACCAACACACCGGCTTTGTAGGTGTAGGAGTATTTCAATTGACCTTTAGAATCGTAAAACTTCCACTCTCCGTCTTTTTTACCTTTTTCATAACTGCCCTCCGAACTTATTTCTCCTGTGGTGTGATAATAATTGACCCAATACCCTGTGCGCTTATTAAAATCATAGTCACCTTCGGTTTTTAAGTTGCCTGTATAGAAATACTTCTTGTAGCCGCCATGGAATCTTCCATCGAAATATTCAGCTTGCTCCATAACGGTGCCGCTGTGTGGATAATATCGCGTGGAGAGTCCATGTTTTTTATCGTTGAGATAATTGATTTCGGCTATTAGAAGATTGGACGCAGAATACATTTGCCATACCCCTTGCTTTCTGTCGTACTGGTCGCGCTCGTTGCGATGATTGCTTTTTCGAGGTGCATACTTAGGACGCTCGAAATTTTGAGCGGTGAGCAACACAGGTTGAAAGGCAAACAGTGCGAATAGAACATAAGAGATGAATCGTGTATTCATGGCCCTAATTTCGGGCTAAAAACAGTTTAGTTACGCAATGGTTTTCCAGAGGTGATGAGGCTTTGCATCCTTTCCATAGACTTGCGCGTGATGGCCAGCTTGAGGAAAGCCTTTCGCTCTAGGTCCAACAGATAGCGCTCGGAAACTTGCGTAGGCTCTGATAAATCGCCACCGGCCAATACAAATCCAAACTCTTCGGAAATGATGCGGTCGTGCTCGGAAATGAATTTTCCAGCTTCCATGCTACGTGCACCAGCCACAAAAATTCCCAATCCTTTTTTGCCCAATACCAAGATATCCTTACGCTCTAATGGAGCAGTGTAACCCGCTTCGTGCATTTCGAGCACAGCGCTTTTGGCACGTGCTATTCTGCGGTCGCCATTGATGCAAATTTCATCAATTCCTTTTCTCAAAATACCTAAATCAAATGCTTCGGCTGCGCTAGTGGCCACTTTTGCCATACCAACAGTGAGGAAACGCTCGCGAAGGGCTGGCAATTGAAGGTTGTTTTCTTGGTAATCGTCAGAGGCACGAAGCGCCATTTCTTTAGAACCGCAACCAGCAGGAATAACTCCTGCTCCAAACTCCACCAAACCAATGTAGGTTTCGGAAGCTGCAATCACTTTATCAGAATGCAAGCAGATTTCGCAACCTCCACCTAAGGTCAAAGCATGAGGCGCAGAAACTACTGGAATGGAAGATGTGCGAATGCGCATTACCGTGTTTTGGAAGGCACGAACAGCCATATCCAACTCGTCCAACTCTTGATTGGCGGCAAGCATGAATATCATTCCCAAGTTTGCTCCCGCAGAGAAATTCTCTCCATCGTTGGCAATTACAAGGCCTTTCCATTTCGCATCGCCTTCAGCAATGTCAATGGCTTTGTTTATTCCTTGAAGAATTTCGCTGCCAATGGTGTTCATCTTGGTGTGGAACTCCAAGTTCAAAACGCCATCGCCAATATCAAACAAGGTAGCTCCAGCATTACCCCACACCACATTGGTATCGCGCAATGCATCCAAAATAATGAGGTGCTCGGTACCTGGAATCACTTTGTATGCCCCAGAAGGAATATCGTAATACAACTTCTTGCCTTTATCTACAGCGTAGAACGATTTCACACCTTTGGCAAGCATGTCATACACCCACTGCGCAGGTTTTCTACCAACAGCTTCCATGGCCTTTACTGTTTCGGCTACTCCAAGGGCATCCCACGCTGTGTAAGGACCCATTTTCCAGCCAAAACCAGCTCCAATGGCATCGTCAATTTTGTAGAGGTCGTCCGTAATTTCAGGTATGCGATTGCTCACATACTCGAACAGACCGTAAAATGCTTTGCGATAGAATTCGCCCGCTTTATCGGTTCCTCCCATCAAAATGCGCATGCGCTTGCTGAGGTTATCCTCAGCTTTTGCAGCTTTCAAGGTTGGATAATCAACCCGTGGAGCAAGACGATATTCTAAAGTGGCAAGGTCTAATTCCAAAATATCCTTACCCTCCTTTTTAAAGAAGCCTTGACCAGTTTTAGAACCAAGCCATCCTTTCTCCACCATTTGTGTGATATAGCTTGGAATCTCGAACAAATGACGGGCTTCATCATTTGGGCAATTGGCATGAAGTCCTTTTGACACCAACACCAAAGTGTCTAATCCAACCACATCGCATGTGCGGAACGTGGCAGACTTGGCACGACCTAGAATTGGTCCTGTCATTTTATCTACCTCAGTAACGCTTAGTCCCATTTCTTGAACGATATGGAACAACGCCTGAATGCTGTATACCCCTACGCGATTGGCGATAAATGCTGGAGTGTCTTTGCACAAAACGGTTGTTTTGCCCAAGAATTTATCTCCATATTCCATTAGGAATGCAGTAACCGCTGGGTCCGTTTTTGGCGTTGGAATAACCTCCAAAAGCTTGAGGTAACGTGGCGGATTGAAGAAGTGCGTTCCAGCAAAATGCTTCTGGAAGTCCTCGCTCCTACCCTCTAACATTAAGTGAATTGGAATACCCGAAGTGTTAGATGTAATCAACGTACCTGGCTTACGGTATTTCTCTACGTTCGTAAACACTTGTTGCTTAATGTCTAAGCGCTCGATTACTACTTCAATTACCCAATCGCAATCGGCAATACGACTCAAATCATCGTCAAAATTGCCTGTGCTCACACGGTTTGCGTAGCTCTTTTTATACAATGGAGCTGGATTGCTTTTTAGCGCAAATGCCAATGCATCATTCACAATACGATTGCGAACAGCTTTAGATTCAAGCGTTAATCCTTTTGCTTTCTCAGCATCGTTTGGCTCGCGCGGCACGATATCGAGCAGAATTACTTCTAAGCCGACATTGGCGAAATGACATGCAATACGTGACCCCATGACACCTGACCCAAGGACTGCTACTTTTTTGATTGTTCTCTTCATGTGTTATTGAATTGAGTTTATGGTTCTATGATTTTGGTTCGCTTGGATGTTCAATACACCTTTTCGCGAATTGAATTAATGTTGACTTTCTCGTAAATGCTTCGTTTGTCAATGATTTCGTTGATGGAGCTCGCCACTTCGAAATAGATATCCAACTTCTCGGAAGGAACAACCTCGCGAACTGCTTTGTTGAACGCGACAACACCAATTTTTGCCAAGGCGCGTTTGCGCTTCCCTTCTTCAGTTAGAAAGATGCGCATCACACGTCCGTCAGATGCATCCGACATTTTGTAAATGAGTCCTTTCTCCTCCATGCTTTTCAACATGCGCGTTAGACTGCGTGCCTCCATGCCCAACTGCGGGCCAATTTTGGTGGCGGGTGTCCCGTTCTCAGTATCGATATTGAGCAACACAAATCCAGTAGACGCGCTAATATCGTGCTGCGCTCCGGTGGTATTGTACAATCGAGATATGGCATGCCACGTAGTCTTGGTGCAAAAGCACACCGACTCTTCCGGCTTCAGATTGCGTTTTTCTCCCATCGGGAGCAAATGTAAAAACTATTATGCACGCATACCATATGTTGAAAACTATTCTGCATGCATACGTTTATTGGGCGACAATAAAACGCAAATTAATACAGCTAAACACGGGAAGTACTATTGAATTATTCTAGTTTCTTTTTCTCAATTGAGGAAATCGGTCGGCAAGCTCAGCGAAGAAACCGAGGATGCGGTTGAGCACATCGAATCGCAACGTGATGGCAAGGAAGGCCGTCATTAGCCAAATGACCATCACATTTGCCCAATAGGTATCGATGTATAAATCGAAAATTTGTTTGCGTGGCGCAAAAAAGTGCGAACGAAGTACATTGCTTCCAACCGGGTCTTGATAGATGGGATGAATACGTTGAACAAGTTTATCATTGCGCTCTATAATTCGGTAGAAATCGTTGCTATTGAGCACTAAATCGGCCAAACTTTCATTGTAATACGCATCGCGGATGGCGTTGAACTCCGCTTTTGATTCTGGAGTTTTCACCAACTGTGCAACAACTTCATCCTTTTCTATATCCACTGAATTTCTGATTTTAACGTAATGCCGCGTTGCGGATATTGTGAATTCTCGCAATTCAGCAATAGATTCAGAAGAAAGTGGTCTGGCATCAAGTAATTTCGGATTTGGCAAACTCAATTTGCTATTTCTACCCATTTCTGCTTTCACCTCATTGGCAATAAGATTGGAAAGCCGCATAGCTTTTTCAGAATTGGCACTATCGGCTTTAACTAAATCATCCAAAGAAGTAATACGTTTTCGCAATTCGGGCAGCCAATAGTCTTTGCGATAGGTGGCTTCGCTCATTGCTTTCTCGTATTCAAAGAACGGTTTTTGGTAGCGGTTGTCCTTAAACTGATGCACCGCAAGCGCCTCGTAGGCCCATTTTGACGCCATTATATCGCCAGTTATTGGCACAAATTCATCGGATGAAAAGCCAGGGTTTAGTTTATCAAATTTGACAATCACACCACTTAGCAACAACTGTGGAATGATGAGAAATGGTACCAAAATATAGATAGTGACTGCATTTCGGAAACTGGCCGAAATATTGAGCCCTAGCATATTGGCAAAACAAGCAGTGGAAAACAAGACTAAGAAATAAGCCATGTTCATGCCGTGCACCTCCAAAATGGCATTGCCGATAAGGACAAACGAAAGGGTTTGCACTGCGGATATGAAAAACATAACCATCACTTTGGAAGTGAGATAACCAGAGCGACTAAGGTTGAGGAATGCCTCGCGCTTTAGAATCTTTCGGTCTTTGATAATTTCCTCAGCACTAACTGTGAGACCGAAGAACAGCGCCACCACCACACACATAAACATGTAGGCAGGAATATTGTCGTTTTCGCGAAACAGATAGCCGGCATCATCGCTCACATAATAGCGCACCAACATGGCTAGAATAACTGCAAGCACAGGCGTTTCGAGGAAATTGATGAGCATGTATTGCGTATCGGCCATTTTAGACCGCACATCGCGTGTTATGAATACTTTAAACTGCTCAAACCACGAAGGAATGCTACTTCCCTTGGGCAATTCCTTTCCTGCTCCATTGTCGGTAGCCATTTCGCGTTCGAGAAGCCCCGAACGCATAAATTTCTCGTTCCATTCTTTAGGAAGCACTCTCCGATCCTCGGTAAGTTGACCGTATTCGTCCAAAACTCTGCTCTCGATGATGTTGAAGACTTGCTCTGGATTGACATTACCGCAATTGAAGCACTCCACATCTTCGCTAGTCACATCATTTATTTGACCCTTGAAATAGCTAATGGCTTCAATGGGATTTCCATAATAGACTGGATATCCACCCGTATCGAGAATCATCAACTTATCGAACATCTTGTAGATGTCGGACGAAGGCTGATGAATGACCACAAACACCAACTTGCCTTTGAGGGCAAGTTCCTTGAGCAAGTCCATGATATTCTCACTATCGCGAGAGGAAAGTCCAGAAGTTGGCTCATCTACAAAAAGGATAGACGGTTCACGAATAAGCTCCAATGCGATATTGAGCCGTTTGCGTTGCCCTCCGCTAATTTTCTTGTTTAATGGACTGCCAACTTTCAAATCTCGAATCTCATAGAGACCCAAGTTTTTGAGCATAGCCAGTACCATTTTACTTAGCTTAAACTTGGTGTAGCCATCAAAACAAAGTCGTGCATTGTAATAGAGATTCTCAAATACAGTGAGATCTTCAAGTAGCAAATCGTCCTGCGAGATATGCCCAATTAGACCTTCCACTTTATTCGGAAAATCGTAGATACTTATACCGTTGATATTGACCGTTCCACTTGTGGGGCGCTGTGTGCCATTTAAAATGTTTAGAAAAGTGGACTTTCCAGCACCGCTTGCACCCATAATGCCCAACAACTGGCCGGCAGGTTCGCAGATATTGAGACGTTGAAGTCCTTGGCGACCACGAGGAAAGAAGAACTCTACATCCTTGACTTGAAAAGTACTTTCGATTGCAACAGATGCCCGAAGAAACCTTCCAACTATATCGCTGTAATGAATTGGAGAAAGACCAGATGCCCGAATTGATGAGCCTTGTCCGAGGATGTGAACCCGATCAGGACGCAAAGGCTGCCCATTCATAAACAGCGTATCGCTACCAAAATAGCGGAACACATACAGTGCAACGCTCGGCATATTCAGCACGCGGATTTCACCGTGCAAAACATCTGAGTGAATATGGTGTGCACGGGATAACTGCGAACCGTCACTGCTATTTACCACCAAAATATTCTCAGAATCCTGAAGATCGTCCTTTGTTGCCTTTACAAAATGCAAGCAGCGCAAAAACTCCTGTTCATCGATATTAAAAACATCGGCTACGGTAGAAACAGATTCAAGTTCTTTCCCATCAATTGCTCCTTCAGCATTGACAAACTGAAGCAAACGGAAAAGAACAATCATCTTCTGCTTTTGCACCAATTCGCCATTGACGGTGGTGCAAATGCGCAGAATTTTTACAGAACTGCGGGATAACCTTTTTTTTTGTTTTTCAGATTGTTCTTCGCTTACTCCGTGATATTCTTGGAAATATTCATCAAAGACAATCAGGTATTTCTCAACTAGGACTTTGCTAAGTTGCTGATCCAGAAACACGCGCACCACTTCCCTTCCGGAAGAGCTTTCGCCCTTTGCTAGCAGGGCGAAAAGTTGCATTAAGGCACGTAGTATTCGTTCGCTCATTAATTTGGAAAGAGTCTAAAAAAACAAAGACCCCGATACAACGAGGTATCGGGGTCTTGGGTTACGACAAAAAGCCGCACAAGTATTATTTAAAGCCGATAACCATGGCCGCACAGCCAGACTTGAGATTGTTAGAGTTTAGCTTTGCTTCTATGGTGCAATCAACAGTTGAAGCAAACTTAAAATCCCAATACGGTGCGTTTTTGTAATCGCTGCTAGAATACAAGAGATTTCGATCCTCATCATAAATGGAGAAAATCAAGTTACCCGCTGTGAATCCACTACATGCAGAAATACGGTATATGCTTCCACCATAAAAGGTGGCTTTGAATTCGGCAACTTCTTCTCCGCTTAGCAATGCTCTGTAGGATTGACCATCAGAAATATACTTCGCAGTAATATTTTTCGAGCAAATTGATGCAATAGAATCGCATTGAGCAGAAACGCTTGCCGCGAAACCAAAGCTTACCAATATGGCTATGATAATTGTTCTCATTGTATATAATGTCAGATGGTTTATCCTACAATTTTATTCCTCAATTTTTCCACTCGTGCAGCAATGCCTTTCAGGTGCTCTTTGGTGATAATTACCTCAGTTTTACTATTGATAGTAGTAGTTTTAGTTGCGATATCTACTGTTGATGGTCCGTAGGTGTATTTAATATCAATGGCATCAAAGTCGTATGAAAGCTCAATAAGCTCATCTACCAAAGCATCATATTCCGGTTGGTCGTAATATGGAGTAAGCATTTTAACAATGTTATTGAGCGTATATTTCTGCTCCCCAATACGATTGATAATATCTTTATTGCCACTTTTAGCAGCCAATTGTGTCGAGAAGTAAAGCGTTTCAATCCAACCTCCAGCCAAAATTAAAGCACCAACATTCATGCGGTCATTCTCTTTCAGGAATGCATCTGAATTTCTGTAGGCCACGGAAACCAGACTTAACATTGAATCGCGTTTACCAAAGTTGCTTTCGAAACGCTTGATGGTTTGCTCATCAAAAGCACCAGTAATTCCCAATTCATCAGCCAGTTTGTTGATTACACCAAGATATTTCAACGCATCTTGGCTTTGGTCATAAATGGTTACATATCCAACATCGGCTCCGTATACTCCAAGATTTAGCGCTTTCTGATAAATAGTGGCATACGTAGTAGATTTCTTTGGGTCATTTAGAAACTTCTTATCGTATTCTGCTCCTGATTTTTCAATAAGCAAAGCAGTTTGAATAGGTGATGGAATACTGAACATATTTCCACCGATGGTCATTATGCGATTGGCAGCAGCAGAATCGGCATTAGCAGCCTCATCCTGAGCTTCTTTTTTCACATCTGACACACAGCCAACCATGAAAATGGAGCAAAGAGCGAACATGCTAATTGCGTTTTTTGACCTTGATACATTTGTTTTATTCATCATCTCCAATGGGATTTTTTGATGCCGCAATTACGGAAAAAATCGTGTACAAATTAGTAATCACTCGATAACCAACAAACAGAAAAATCTGTCTTAGTTACATTCAAATCAAAAGCCACTAATATCTACAACTAGAAGCAATTCATTGGCACGTCAAATCTGGTTAAAACTGTAATCCAACCGTTAACCAAACAGACCTACCTTCGGATGGAATTATGCCAGGGCCAGGATATCCAGTGGCTCTTCGCGTGAAATATCTGCGGTCTAAAGCATTGTCCATTCCAACAGAAATGCGCCATTTTTCATGATTATAGCGCAAGCCTAAATCCCAAACGTAGTATGCCGGAACAATGCCATTTATCGCATTTCCTGTTTTTTCGGCATTGGTCGCATCGGTGTATTGATTGCCAGTGTATGAAATTTGAGATGTGAACGAAAAGCGTTTAAAGCCTAAATCTAGTCCGCCACGAAACTGAATTTCGGGTGTTAGTTCCACGCGATTGCCTTCATAGGCAGTTTCTTCTGAGTTTATATAACGCGAACTAAGCCAAGTAAAATTGGAATAAACGCCCATTTTCCAGCGACCTGTATATCCAAACATACCCAAGAGGTTAATCTCCACCAAACTCTCCACTCCCAATGTTAATGCATCGGAAACATTTGTTCGCAGTCTATAAATGGTAAAAAGCTCCTCATCGAGCTTTTGAATATAGCCAATACGATTGTTGTAAAGCATTGAAAAGAAGGTTACATCGTAACTCAGCCATTGCAAAAACTCGCCTCTTATTCCCAAGTCGGCATTAAATCCTGTTTCGTCTTGCATGTTTGGATCAACGCGAAAACTTGGATTGGCCACAAACAAATCATTGAAATTGATTGGTTTGTAGTTCTGCGAAACATTTGCATAGACTTCAAAAAATTTCCAAGGGCGGTAACTGGTTCCCAACCCAAAAAGCGGGAACCAACGGTCCTTTACAAAATTGTTGGAGGTAATGGAATCAAGAACTATATCGCCAGCCAAGTTGCGATAGGTGCGTCTACTTTGACCTTCGGTTCCCGTTCGAATATACTCAACCCGGAAACCTGGAGTGACACTTAATTTGCTGGTTATGTTAAAGACATGCTCGGCAAACAATGCCCCATTAAAACTTGGGTGATTGGACGATGCCTCATCATCTTCTACATCGATGAACGAAAAATCGGCATTGCTGCCCGCGCTTGCCGCGCCTTGCCTATTGGTGGTTTGCCCGCGATACACCCGCAATCCAATCAAAAGAACTTGAGGTTGACTTCCAATAGAGTACCGCTGTAATTGCCGAATCTCGACACCAAAGTTTCTGAATCGTCCAGAAATCAAATCTCTATTAGAAAGATAAGCGGGCGAACTTGGATTGCTAATAGGATCCGCTTGATCTGGAGACCCAAGAAAACCCAACGCATCACGTGAAGCCACCACTCCAAATGCACGAAAATTGAGTTTAGATTTATCATTGAACGCATGATTAACACTCAACGAAAATAAGTTCCAGTCGATGCTAAACCAGTTTCGTGTACGATAGGAAGCCTGTGCGTCCTGTTCAAACTGCGCATCGGTCAATCCACCTGCTTGCCGCGCCAAATACCAAAGTCGAGTATATTCAGCACGCACCGATGTGCCATTGGGTGCGGTGTAAGAAATTGAACCATAGGCCGAATAGCTATCGAACTCAGAATTGCACCGCCAGCAATTGCCTATACGATATTGAAGGAATGTGTAGTACCGGAATCGACCCACTGTACCTCCAATGGAATTAAACGAGTTGAAAAACCCGTAGGAAGCCAACGTTTGTCTGCTTTCCACTTCAAACTTTTTTGCTTCTGGACCATCCTTCAGAACGAAGTTTAACATGCCTCCAAATTGTGGACCATACTGCAATGAAGCCGCACCACGCACCACTTCCACCTTTTCTACGGCTTCCATTGGTGGCGAATAGTAGCTTTCCGGGTAGCCCAACGCATCGGCAGCAATGTCATACCCATTTTGACGGGTGTTAAAGTTTTCGGATCTGCTTGGACTCAAACCTCGTCCACCAACGCCAAGTTGAATGCCCGAGCAATCCGACTCCCAAATATTGAGACCTGCAACGCGGGCAAATACTTGCCTTGCGCGACTTGCGCCTAGGTTTGCGTTGATGTTGGTCATTTGGATTACTTCGGTCTTACGTCCTGCATAAATCCCAAACCCATCTACCGCTTTCAAACGCGTCATAGGTTTTTCTTCCTTTCTACCTTCTGCTTTCACCACAACATCTTGCATATCTACCGTCAATGGTTCAAGCTTGATGTTCACGGTTTGTCTACCACTTTTGGTGTCAATTATCTGCTCTACTTTTTTAAATCCTGGCTGAAAAAAGGTTAGTTTCACTGGGCCTGGATTGATTCCCACAATGCGATAGAAACCTTCTTCATCAGTAAAAACACTCTGTTCAATTCCCGCAGCATGAACAGTTACTCCAAACAAGGCTTTGCCATCTGCATCGGTCACAATACCTTGAAATGAGACCCGCTGCGCATTGGCAGAAAGAATACTTAAGAGCAGCATGAAAAGGAAATAGAACCTTTTCATAATTCTCTAGAATAAGGAAGTATCCATGTTTTGGGGCTCCATGAATCACTTAAAGATGACAAATCAACATTTGGATTGATAAATGGTCGACTACGTCTGCCATTCAATGAAACTTGCACATCGACAGTCACAATGGGATTTGCCACCCCTATGCTTTGAAATTCGTTATCCAAAATGTGCGCAAATTGAAGCAATAAATCGGGTTGCGTACTCATCATTTTTTCCTGTTGAGGAGTAAGATAATGGGTATTGTGAATTTCCCATTGCTTGCCCGTTTCAGGGTCGCTCACCTTAAACTGCGCAAAGCCATTTTTCTCCATCAGCATTACGCGCCATGAAAAACGATAACCCTGCTCGGTCCAAAACAAATTTCCTGGATACAAGAAATGGCGCAAAGGCAGAAAAAGCTGCACTGCGAAGAACACCACGAGAACTAACGGAATTAAGGAATTAAGGAATGAAGATACCGAGGTTTTGGAAGAAGAATGAATTGATGTAAGGCTTTTTTCTACCAATCTAATTTTATTGCCACTAAACATTTTCCTTATTCTATCTATCAATTTGCGATGAAAAGCAATAGGAAAAAACACCCAAGTAAACACCATCATTACCCAAGGAAACATACCAATTGGAAACATGAGCCATGTAATGAAATGAAACCCCACAACGGTGAGGTATGCCCAAATTCGTGTAGGTGCCCAGAGTAAAAAGAATGGAACGGTTAGGTCATATAATGCACCTGCCCAACTAAAAACGTAAGCTGTTTCTTTAAGTTGAAAGAGCCCACCCACAAGCGGTACTTCTCTGAAACTCACAAACCAAATGGAAAGTGGTTGCGCCCACATCATCCAGTCATAATTGATTTTGGCTATGCCCGCAAACACATACAAAATGCCCAACTGTAGACGAAACATTCCAATGCTCCAAAAAGGAACAGTGGCGATTCGGTGGTTTGGAAACAGCTTTCCATCTATCGAAAACGTTTTACCAGCTGGAGAAAGCAGCAACAAAAAACTGCATAGACTAATGAAATAGTAGTGGTTCAAATAGTTGGTCACATCTATGAGTTCTACATACGTGAACAACAGGAAAAAAAGCAGGGCCGAGGCTCGAAACATGAAACCTAAAGCAATGAACGCGCTTGTCAAGACCATAGTGCCAAATACGAGCCACATGCCCGTTTCTCCAAACGGTTTCACCCATTCGAAACCATAGTAGGTGAAATGATATTTGGGCAAAACATACAATTCATCCACCCAACCATAGGCCATAAATCTGAGCGTTCCCAACAACATCATCACTCCAAAAAGAATGCGAAGAACCGCCAAGGGAGCGCTGTCCACTTGACGATTCATGTGCTGAGATGCTCGTTTAACCCACGTGGTGAGCATCATCAATCGCCATCATTATCTTGATAGGAAATTTGAATACCCAATGCCGATGCCATTTCGCGCTTTAAAAGCGGAGTCATCATTTGCATTTGAAGATAAGCGGCATCCACGGTTGGCTTCGCTGTAACCAATTGCTCGGCCATTGGATCTTGCAGCAGCAACATGGCATCCTCCATGTCTTGAAACTTATCGGCAATGGCATCGGCCAATAGCCCGTCAGCATCTTGCCCAGCTTTTAGGCATAGCAAGTAATCGTGCAGACCCAAACCATCACTATTATCCAATCCCACTCCAAAGTAAATTGACCTAAAGGAATTAAATTGGTCAATCGCCAACGCGGCAGTTCCCCCAGAATAGTATCCTTCAACCTGATTTGGAAGCGCCACACCGCCATTAAACTTTCCCAGCGGGATTTTGAATTTGAACGATTTCAATATCTCCAAATCGTAGTTCAATTCATTTACCAAAAGCGACAACGTGCTTCCTTCTGCTGTTCCAGTGCTGTTTATAAACGTGGACTTATAGGTTTCCCAACCATCCACCTGCTGCTGGGCAATAGCGCTAATGCGATTCGCTGATGAAACCACGTAGGCGGCTCTGCTGGCTGCATCCGCACCACTTGTGTAGGCAGCAACAACATCTGCTTGCGAAGTGCCAATTGGACCAAAAATGAGATATTCTAACGCTGGATAACCTACTGTAGTATTCGGATTGAGTGTTGCGTCTACCGCTCCACTTGCCAGATAGCCATCTATTAAAACAGCATTGGTTGGAAAAGTATTGACATATTCGCGAAAGGCTAAACCTTCAATAATACCAGGTCCAAAGCCAAATGCACAAACCGCCTGATAGCTTCTATAGGAAGCGTACCACATGATGCGCAATTCAACCAAATTTGGTTCGCTTGGTGCACTCGCATACTGGGCTGCCATGGCTGCAAGCAACTGTGTGGAAGTATACCACTGCTCAACTTTGGGGACAATTATTTCATCCGCATAATTAGTGCGCATCGCCTGCAAATCGAAATCGCAGTTCACTTCTTCTGGGCCATCGGTATCACATGCCGAGCTACCCATTGCTAGCATTACTCCAAGTATAAGGTACTTTTTCAACTATTTAGATTTATATAAATTCAACATTTGAAAGTCGAGCGAAAATACCCTTTCGCATTCGGGTTTAGCAGCACGTTTTCGCTTCTTAATTACTTGATAACATCTACCGGAAACGCCTCCTTTAACTTAAGAATTGCCGAATTTATAGCAACATCGTCCACGGCATAAAGGTTCGAAGTTGGGCCAATTAAATCCAACGCTTGTTGTATAGATTGATAATTATAGCTGGGAGAGAACTTAGAATTTCCACCATTAAAATGATACTTCAACGCAATACAAAAGCCTATAGCCTCGCTCAACTTATGATTTTTTCTATAAACAGGAAGTCCTTCGGTACTCAACGATGCGCTTAGATAGTCAACCGCAGAGGCAGCTATCACAATTGCCCATTTCTCTTGAATGGTTTGAATTGCATCATCCCGTGATTGGTAGTCTTTAGCCGCAATGGCAGCCCTAGCTGTACGAAATGCTGTGGCAAATTCACTTGCAATTCCGAGATACAACCCTTCGTTGCGCGCAGAAATGTACTCACCCCAAAATCGGGCTTCATCTATCGTTGTAAGCGATGGGTAATCTACGGGAATGCCAACGTAACCGAAGGCTTCATCCATATAATGTTCCATGTTGGTGTAGTTAGTCAACTCTACCAAACTGTCGTTGTTCAACTCTTCCATATAGTCTACCGAGAGGTAGGTTTCCATAGCTTGAAAGAAAAATACACCTCCCATCACACTCTTTTCTATCACTTCTGCTAGTTGAATTCCGTTGGCATTAACCAAATAGCCTACTGTTGGGTCTACACTGCCTTGCACGAGCAAACCAGCAACTCCCTCAGAGGCCTCCTGCTGCAATGCACTCGCAGCAGCCAATTCGTCCATCCATGCCTCTAGTTGAGGAACATCGGCAACGAAACATTTCGATTTAAGGTCTTTGGTAAAGGAGAAACCCGCAAATGGATTTCCTGTGTTGGAAAACATATTCTTCAACAGCACTCCATCAAGGGCAGGTGAACCAGCCACATTGGCCGTTTTCATATAGTCTACCATTAATACCAGTTGATTCAAACGTTGGGTTTGCCCAGCGTAGTCTACAGTGGTAGTTCCATTGCGAGTGAACACATAGGTTGATGGTACTTCCAATTCATCTATGGGGTCGGTTTCGTTATCGCAACCAAAGATAAACAACGTGCTTGAAGCCATTGCAAGCAGCACAATTGGTTGTAGTTTGAACTTGCTCATACTTGATTTAGTTAATTAGATTGATTCTAAATAAGGGGACAAATTTATTGGGGACATTTGCCTGAGGCAATACCCTTTCGAGGGTATATCGCTACATACCACTCCTAAAAATGGATTAGTTGCTCTGATTCTCAAAGCGATTCGACCCAACTGTTACTTTTGCACTCGATGAAAAAATTTGAGGTTCCTGCATTCTATCGCTCCGATATTATTGGCCCTATCAAAGATGCTCGAAAACTTGCCGACCCGCGCAAACAAAATTTTGCTCCTACTATTTTAGATTTCGGTCCAGTGCAGTTTATTGTAGCTCGTCATTTTGGGTTTTGCTATGGGGTGGAAAATGCCATAGAAATAAGCTATCGCGCCATTCATGAAAACCCAGATAAGCGCATCTTCTTGTTAAGTCAAATGATTCACAACCCTGATGTGAATGACGACCTCCAAGGCCATGGCATCAAATTTATTATGGACACCGAAGGAAAGCAGCTAATTCCTTGGGATGAACTTACGCCCAATGATGTGGTTATTATTCCTGCATTTGGCACCACAGTAGAAACAGCTGCCAAACTACGCAGCTTGGGAATTGAACCTACTGCATACAACACTACATGTCCGTTTGTAGAAAAGGTTTGGAAACGTTCGGCCAAGTTGGGCGAAGACAACTTTTCGGTAATCATACATGGAAAGCAACAACACGAAGAAACCCGCGCTACATTTTCACACAGCTACCAAAATGCGCCTTCGCTCGTTATTAAAGACTTGCAAGAAGCCCAAATTCTAGGACAAATAATTCAAGGCCAAGTCCCATTAAACACCTTCGAAACACTATTTCGCAGCCGCGCCTCGGATGGTTTCAATCCAAAAATTCATTTATCGCGCATTGGAGTGGTCAATCAAACAACCATGCTTGCCACGGAAACTCAAGCTATTGCCGACCACCTAAAGCGTGCGATGGTGTTGCAGTTTGGTGAGGATGCCTATCGCAACCACTTTGCCGACACGCGCGACACCCTGTGCTATGCAACCAACGAAAACCAAACTTCCACCCTCGGTTTGCTTGAAACGGATGCTGATTTAGCCATTGTGGTTGGAGGCTACAACAGTTCAAACACTTCCCATTTGGTGGAGCTTTGCGAAACCAAGTTTCCCACCTATTTCATCAGTTCCGAAAAAGAAATTGAAGCAAATGGCGGCATCCACCATTTTAACTACCAAAAGCATTTTATGCAGCGAAGTGCTTCCTTCATCCCTTCCAAGGATTTAGTTCGTATTGCCCTTACTTCAGGAGCCTCTTGTCCAGATGCCGTGGTAGATAGAGTGATGCAAAGCGTTTTATCCCTGTTTCCCTCTACTCGTACAATTGATGAAGTGGTGGCTGAAGCATTGGGGGAAATGTGAGGACAAAACGAATCAACAAATAAATGCTCAATTGCAACTAAATTCGATTAGTACTCTCCCGCTACAACCGTTAGTTCAAGAAATAATTACACTTCAGTTTAACCCAAAATGAACGATTTTTTTAATGAAATTATCCAGAATCCAGGGGCATCCTTGGCTATAATTGGCAATTTAATAATTATTGAAAGCTTACTATCGGTAGACAATGCAGCAGTGCTAGCCACCATGGTAATGGATTTACCCGAAAAGCAACGCGACAAGGCCTTGAAATATGGCATTTGGGGCGCATATGTTTTTCGAGGTTTGGCCATGTTGTTTGCCGCTTTTCTCATTAAAATTTGGTGGCTAAAACCACTGGGCGGGCTCTATTTACTCTATTTGGTTTATAGCTTTTGGAAAGGCAAGCAGACCCCCACAAAAGAGGACGATATACTCGACAAAAAGAGCAACTGGTTCTATCGTGTCACCGTTGGTTCCGTGGGTACCTTTTGGGCCACAGTGGGCCTGGTAGAGCTCATGGATTTGGCTTTTTCTATCGACAATGTTTTTGCTGCAGTGGCCTTTACGGACAATATAATTTTGGTGTGTACAGGCGTATTCATCGGTATTCTAGCCATGCGCTTTATTGCCCAATGGTTTGTGAAACTTATGGCGAAATACCGATTTCTTGAAACAGCTGCGTTTATGGTTATAGCCATTTTGGGATTAAAGCTGACATTCTCTGTGTACGAACATTTCTATCCCGACACAGCCCTTACCAAATTTCTATTGAGCCACACGGCTGACATGGGCATTTCACTGCTGACCGTAGCCATTTTACTTGTACCCATTGCCACTAGCACCCTATTTAATTTCCCAAAAAAGAGCGGTACTTAATTGTAAAGGGAATCGAACGAAAGGATATCTGCGTCTATCGCTTCACCTCAAATGGCATTTGGGTCAATTGCTCAGATACTAACCATAGCTGCGAAGCAATGGCTACGTTTTTACTTAGTCGATTAGATGCAATTCGCCTTGGCTCGCCACGCAATTGAAAGAACCCTCCTGGACCATAATACTTGCCCGGTATAACCTTGGGGTCTAAAGCAGCACGTAATATGGGGAGCGCCCCATCTTTGGCGCTCTGCGAAATTAAAGGGCGAATTAACTTACCTATTGATTGCAAATATTTGGGCAAATGCTGCCCCAAATTAGTGTAAGATACTCCAGGATGAGCCGCCACAGAAATGGTTGCAGAACGCTTGCTTCGCAATCGTTTATGAAACTCATAGGCAAACATCAAACAGGCTAATTTACTTTGTCCATAAGCCTTTCGGGCGTCATAGGATTGCTCAAATTGCATGTCTTCAAAGTAGATTTCGCCCCAATCATGGGCTAGACTCGACACCGAAACCACACGTGCACCCTGTGTCTTTTCCAAGGTTTCAAACAACAAATTGGTGAGTAAAAAATGACCGAGATAGTTGGTGCCCAATTGGTTTTCAAAACCATCTTCGGTAAGACTATAGGGCGGCATCATAATGCCAGCATTGTTTATCAGCAAGTGAAGTTGGTCGTATTGTGCAGTGAAATTTGCGGTAAAATCGCGCACACTTTGCAATCGTGAAAGATCTAGTTGCATGACATCCACTTCGGCATGGGCCACTTGTTGCAGGATGCTTGCTTTGGCAGCTTCCGCCTTTTCCAAATTGTGACAAGCGAGTATAACCTTAAAGTTCTTCTCGGACAACACCAAGGCAGTTTCGTAACCTAGCCCAATGTTGGCACCCGTAACGATTGCTATTCGCTGCTTTTTGAATAAAATAGATGCTAAATCGAATTTGGCCATAAACGGGGGTGGGTAAACTAATGCTAAAGGATAGCTAATACAATTAGCTGCACAAAGCTATAATTATCCTCTAAGGCAGATGTTTCCTTCTTGTTGCAACGAGATTTGGACTTGCAACTTAATGCAGCTCTTGTAATTCAGCGGGCATAACCCGTTTCAACTCTGCCTCAGAGATAAACTTGTCGATGATATTAGCGGTTTGCAGTGGTTGCATCATATGAAAGAGATGCTCGCGGAAGAGGTCTTTTTCGTCAAAATCGGTTACATCCATTACATGAATACCTTCTCCTTGATAGAGGCGCGGCACAAACTTGGCGACACCGTCTTTCTCGCTTTTCAATATCAATATCGGAATTTGGTGTTGGGTCATGTGTGTTAACCCCACTTGCTTATCAAACACCTTTGATTCTTGTAATGCCGAATGTGTTTGTATGGCAAACAACTTAGCGGGTAATCTGCTAAGCGCTTGCTCGATGGGAATGCGATTGAGGTGCGGCAGCGAACCCATGGTAGTCATCAAATACAGAATACGTTCTTTGGCAGCTTTCCACACCCTATCGCGAAAGGAAGTTTCTTTGCTAATAAGCCATTCCGAAAGACCAATTCCTCTATTGCGCACACCCACTTTACTGTCCATAGGTACAATATTCCGTGCAGCAATAAATAGGGTTTTGGCAATGATGCCTTGACCTGATGGCAGAATTACATTGTCCATGAAGCCCAACATGGCATGTTTGGCTTCTTCTCCAAAAAATGGATTAGCGCCAATTCGACCTTTCAAATAAGTATTGATGCCCAGCAACCTATCAAACTCCCTATCCATCATAAGGAAATAGATGTTTCCCATGGAATGGTCGAAGATGTACACGTCATGCCCCTTTTCTCCAAAGTGTTTGACAACCGCATCGATATTGAGCATAATATGTTTGGAATAATCCCTTGGTGATAGGCCGTGAGGAACAGATCCATAATGCATGGCTGCTGCCAAGTATTTGTGCGATGGAATGGATGTGAGCAACGCATCGTATGAATTGAGCCCCAGAAAGCCATGTATTAATAGAACCACAGGCAGTTTTTTCTTGGACTGCTCGTTATAGGGTTTTGGCAAGTCAATACGAATGAGGCTATCACCATGCGCAGTGGGCCGAGTTACAATAACTTGAGGCCAAGTGAGCGCCAAATCATCAATAAAAACGGTCATACGTTTCTTCACATTATCCATATACCGCAAAAAACTGGGGCTTTCATCAGGTTGTCCCCAGCGATAATAAAGCCAAGCCAAAGGTCGTCTTTTATCGGCCTTGGTGGCCAAAAAGGCAATCCGCTTGCTTTGCATAAGGAAATGTGGTGTGCCTGTAAGCTCTTGTTCTGATCGACCTTCTACAATTACAGCATACTCCTTGGAACCAAAAGCCTCTGAATGACGTGCTATTCCAGCTACGCGGCCACTTGGGTCGGAAGCAAGAAACACATAATCCATACCCGTTTTTTTCTCCTCAATGAGGTAATTTCCAAGCGCTGCGTTGAAATCCAGGCAGTATTGTTCTAGACTTAATCGATTTAGAGTACGCCCCAAAATATGTTCCTTGGTAATATAGCGTTCGCGCACAAGACGCATCAAAAAACTCTTGGCATCCATCACGCCTTTTAGGTGGCGCTGGCGCTGCAAAGGCGAATTGACGAACGTATAGCGCAGCAGTTCGGGCCGCTTTATCTCGTGATAATGATTTAGAATGTAGGTGTAGGCACCCGAAGGTGATTGTCCGTGCGATAAACCGACCAAAAATTTCTCGCCACGGGCAGTGTTTTGATTGGCATGCAGAATAAAATCTTGTCCAATAGCAGTATCAAATAACTCTTTCGATTTGAAATAGCGGGTGTCAGGAGCCTGATAACTCTCTGATTCAAAAGTATCTACATCCGAAACTCTCTTCGATTTCTTACTTGCCATTACCGCGGATGCGCACTTGTGATGCGACAAAGCAAAAAACGTAAAAAGAACCTTTGAAGTTCGTCTTTCCTACGCGATTCCTTTATATTTTATTAACAAGCGTGGGCGAAACACGCAGAAAGAAGTACGAGTAGTTGGTCCTAATCGACCAGTACAAGCAGCGAAACGATGAAAAATAATTTATACCGCGCCTAGTTTTTCACGCAACTCAGTCACCTTAGCATTGTCGATATACTCATCGTAGGTCATTACCTTATCGATAAATCCATTTGGAGTAATCTCGATGATGCGGTTGGCAACGGTTTGCACAAACTGATGGTCGTGCGAGGTGAACAATACCGTGCCATCAAAATCTTTAAGTCCGTTGTTGAATGCCTGAATAGACTCCAAATCCAAGTGATTGGTAGGTTCGTCAATGATGAGCAAGTTGCCATTGGCAAGCATTACGCGGCTCACCATGCAACGCACTTTTTCGCCACCAGAGAGCACTTTACATGATTTAAATACCTCTTCTCCACTAAACAGCATTTTTCCTAAAAATCCACGAATATGAATCTCGCTTTTCTCCACAGAATACTGACGAAGCCAATCAATTAGATTTATATCGCTATTGAAAAAATGGCCGTTATCGTTGGGCATATATGCAGGCGTAATAGTTTGCCCATAGATAAACGTGCCTTTATCTTGCTTGTCCTCACCCATCAACACTTGAAACAACGTGCTTGTGGCCAACCCACTATTGCTTATAAAAGCAATTTTATCACCCTTGTTCACCTCGAAAGTGAGGTCTTTGAATTGCATTTGCCCATTAAGGCTTTTCGATATGCTTTGCACACTAAGTACTTGATTTCCAGCATCGCGCTCTTGCTTAAAAATGATGGCAGGATAGCGTCTGGACGAGGCTTGAATCTCATCAATATTGATTTTCTCCAATAGCTTTTTTCGACTAGTTGCCTGCCGCGATTTGGAAGCATTGGCGCTAAACCGCTGCACGAAATCCATCAATTCCTTGCGTCTGTCTTCTGCCTTTTTATTGGAACTGCTACGCTGGCGCAACGCCAACTGGCTGCTTTCGTACCAAAACGAGTAGTTGCCCGTGTACACCTTAATCTTGTTAAAATCAATATCGGCTACATTAGTACACACGGTATCTAGGAAGTGTCTATCGTGCGAAACGACAATAACCGTGTTCTTAAAATCGAGCAAAAAATCTTCTAACCAGCGTACGGTGCGCAAATCGAGGTCGTTGGTTGGTTCGTCAAGAATCAAAATATCTGGATCCCCAAAAAGCGCTTGAGCCAAAAGAACACGCACTTTCAGTGTCCCACTAATATCCTTCATTAACGAAAAATGGTGCTCTTCGGCAATTCCTAATCCGCTGAGCAACGAAGCAGCATCAGCCTCTGCATTCCATCCGTTAATCTCTGCAAACTTCTCTTCCAACTCTGCTGCTTTTATGCCATCTGCATCCGAAAAATCGGGTTTCATGTAGATGGCATTTTTCTCTTGCATAATTTTCCAAAGCACAGAATGACCCATCATCACGGTGTCGAGCACGGTTTGATCATTATAGGCTGTGTGATCTTGACGCAATACCGCCATGCGCTTGCCATTTTCGATGTGCACACTTCCTGTATTCGGATGAATTTCGCCCGAAAGGATTTTGAGAAAAGTAGATTTTCCCGCTCCATTTGCTCCAATCACGCCATAACAATTGCCTGTATTGAATTTGATGTTCACATCATCGAACAAAACGCGTTTGCCGTATTGCAGTGATAAATTGACTGTAGAAATCATAAGAGTGCTTTTTTGGAGGGGCGCAAAAGTACGCTTCGCTTTCGGCCTTTCGAAACAGCATTTATAGCATCAGATAGCAGCTATATCCGGTTCAATCCATCATGTGATGACGTTTGATGTTTAGCCATTAAACTTGCCTATCAAAATCATATTCCTATGGAAGAAAAAATTCCCCGAAGAGGATTACTTACGCGTTTATCTATGGGCATTTCATCGCTAATTGCCTTTCCAATTCTTTCCAAAGCAGATGAATTAACCTCCACAGCTATGGCTCAAAGTGCTTCTCAAAATCCAATTATCAACATAAAACCCCTTGGATTTCAATGGGAAACAGCCGATCCGTTTCTATTTTGCGTTCACCACGATGACAACTTCCCAAAAGGCAACGACAAAATGGGGCCAGCTACTTCGCTTGAAGGTCGGCATATTGGGCAAGATTTTATTCTGAAAGATGGATGGCGCATGTATCATGGCGAAACTGTGCCCGGTTTCCCCTATCATCCGCATCGAGGATTCGAAACCATAACAGTTGTTCGAAAAGGCGTGGTGAACCATGCCGATAGCATGGGTGCAAAAGGGCGCTATGGAGATGGCGATGTGCATTGGATGACGGCAGGGAAAGGCGTTCAGCATTCTGAGATGTTTCCTTTAGTAAAGAGAGATCGGTATAATCCAATGGAGCTGTTTCAGATTTGGCTCAACTTGCCATGAAAAAACAAGATGGTGGAACCGCATTTCTTAATGTTGTGGCGCGATGCAATTCCGCATTATATGTATACTGACGCGGGAGAAAAATTGACGGAAGTAGAAGTACTGGTGGGGAGCATTGCCGACCATCATGCCCCAACTCCTCCAACCGACTCATGGGCAAACGATAAAAATAACCATGTAGCTATTTGGAACATCCGCTTAGAAGAAGGCGCCATATTTACGTTACCAAAATCTGAGAAAGGTATAAACCGCAGACTTTATAGATACCAAGGTGATGCGCTAACTGTGGCCGGCAAATCTATTACCGCATTCTATTCTGTGGAAGTACGCCCAAATGAAACCATCGCCTTAAACAACGGAACGGGAGAGGCAAGAGTGTTGGTGTTGCAGGGCCGACCTATAAACGAACCCATTGTGCAAAATGGCCCATTTGCAATGAACACACGTGAGGAAATACATCAAGCGTTTCAAGACTATCAACGCACTCAATTTGGAGGTTGGCCTTCGGATAAACGCGATCCGGTGCATACTGCTTCGCAAGGAAGATTTGCAGATCATGCGGATGGGCGTGAAGAAGTGAAGGGATAAAATACAAGCAAATGGTTGGCGGTGTTTCTGCGCGAAAGCCTACCTTGGTGAACATGAAACACGTCCTAATTTTATTGGTTTTCCTGAGTTCGTTTTTAGGCGCGCAGGCACAAAAAAATCCGCATCAACGGGTTTACACGCTAGATATTAAGGATGAAATTGGCCCGCCAATTTGGCGCGAAATGCAAAAAGGATTTGAGGAAGCCGAAGCATGGAAAGCCGACCTCATTCTACTGCACATGAACACTTATGGCGGTATGGTGCTTCACGCGGATTCGATGCGTACCAAAATCCTAAATTCAGATATACCAGTTTGGGTGTTTATTGATAACAATGCGGCATCTGCAGGCGCGCTCATCTCCATAGCATGCGATAGTATTTTTATGCGGAAAGGAGCAAACATTGGTGCCGCCACGGTAGTGGATCAACAAGGAGCGCAAATGCCGGATAAATATCAAAGCTATATGCGCAGCACCATGCGCGCCACGGCCGAAGCAAAAGGCCGAAACCCAGATATAGCCCAAGCAATGGTAGATGCATCTATCGCTATTGATGGGATAAACGATAGTGGTAAGGTGCTCACATTTACTGCAAGCGAGGCGATGAAACATGGGTTTTGCGAAGACATGGCCGAGAGCATTCCAGAAGTGCTTGCTATTAATGGCATCACTGATTATGAGCTTAAACATTTTGAACCCACACCAATTGACAAACTCATTGGTTGGCTTATCAATCCTGCCATTAGTGGCATTCTAATTATGATAATTATTGGCGGCATCTACTTCGAGCTGCAAACACCGGGTGTTGGATTTCCTTTGGTGGCAGCTGTCGCAGCAGCTACGCTATATTTTGCCCCATTATATTTGGAAGGATTGGCCGAGAATTGGGAAATTATTCTATTTTTAGCTGGACTAGTTTTTATAGGAATAGAGATAATTGTGCTTCCAGGCTTTGGTGTTGCTGGAGTGTCGGGCATTGCGCTGGTGCTCACAGGACTTACGCTTAGCCTGGTGAACAACGTTGGATTTGATTTCGACATGGTAATGCCCAACAAACTCATCACTGCTGGTCTAACCGTAATTCTTGGATTAATTCTAGGACTATTTGGGTCTATTTCGTTAGCGCGAAAATTTCTCACCTCCACCATGATGAGCAATGTGGTGCTCACCAGTATTCAACGAAAAGAAGATGGTTTTATTGGCGTGGACGCTTCTGAATCGGCATTGGTTGGCCATGAAGGCATTACTTTCACCATACTTCGCCCTTCTGGAAAGGTAGAGATAGAAGGTGAACTGTATGATGCGACTGCACTAAACGGTTTTATCGAAAAAGGCGAACAGATTAAAGTGGTGAAGCACGAAATGGCACAACTGTTCGTTAAAAAAGTGTGATTCCAATCTGGCCTAAAACAAAAAATCCCCACTCGTTGCTGAGTGGGGATTTTTTTATTCCGGTGTGGCTACTGGTTCAAGCTTCTTGCCTACTCCCAGCACTTTGAATTCTACTACCCAAGTGTCTAGCTCGCGTTGGTTGTAAAGGAACAGCTCAATTTTAACCCTTTTGCCTTTCTTATTTTCAGAGAAAATGGCTTTGCGATATTCAGTATCTTCTAAATAAATATCGTTGGTTTTGTCCTTTTCCACCAACACCCAATCGCCAAGGCATTCGGTAAGTAACTTCTTCACACGGTCATATTCAGCTTGCAATTCAGCCGAGTAGAAGCGCGTTTCAGCAAGATACGACACCGCCTCAGGATACCACTCATCTTCGGTAATAAACATAGCCGTGCCTTCTTTTATAAGCACTTTTGATTTTTGATAGGGCTTTGCAACTCCACGAATGTCAATTGTGGTAACCTCTCCACGAATATCTTTGAAATACTCTTGTGCAGCAGTAGTAATCTGGATTGTGTTGGAACATGCTTCATTCTGAGCCATAGCCATTTGCGTAATGACCAAGGTGGAAACGCAACACGAAAGGAGAGTAACTATGTGTTTCATAAACAATGATTTAAGTTGGGTAAAATTAGAAATTGAACGACACGCACAACACGAATTTCGTATCAAGGAATTTCAGGTGCTGAAATTGGTTTTTTCTAGCGCTGCACTCGTTTCATGCCTGCAAGGGCTTTATCATAAGCTGGTTCAATAGCCAATGCACTTGCATACTCGTTCTTCGCTTTCAGCTTATCGCCTTTAGACTCGTAGCACAAACCGCGCATGTATATAGCTTGATAATATCTGGGCGAAGTAGCAACAGCCTTATTGAAATGTGCCAATGCCTCATCGTAGTTCTGCAAATACTGCTGTTGAATGTATCCCATATTAAAATAGGCTGCCGAATATGTGCTGTCAATCCGCGTCAATTGAGAATATGCGGCTAAGGCGTCATCCAATTTTTCTGCATCTTGATACACTATTCCTAAAGCGTAGAGTGCTTCGGTTGCATCCGGACGAATGGCCAATGCATTTTTCAGAAACGATTCGGCCATTGGACCTTTTCTGGCCCAATGCAAAATTCCCAATTCCATTTGTGCATCAAAGTTGTCGGGATTTTGCTCTGCGGCCAACATATAGTTTTCTATGGCCTTAGTGGTATCCTTCATTGCCTTGTAGCACAGAGCTTTTATAACAAACGGCCTGTCGTCTTGGGCATCTATGCGCAGCATATCATTGGCCAATGCCATACTTTCTTGGTGCTTATCTATATAGAGATTAAATTGTGCGAGCTTGTACAAAGGCTCCACATTTTTAGGTTCCAATCCTTTTGCCACTTCCAACGATTTGAGACAAAGTTTTGGCTCATTACGTTGAAAATACACGTCAGCAATGGTGAGGAAATAGTCTGCTTTTGAGCTGTCTAATAAAATGGCGCGACCAATGTCCGCAAGGGCAAAGTTCAACTCGCCAACCTTTAGAAAAAGCTTAGCACGCTCATTTAGCAAATCGGTATTGTTGGGCGAAGCATCCAGTAATTTGGTAAGACTATCGAGCTGTTTGTATCCCGGAAGCATGGCTGTAGAATCTGCAACGGATGCAATTCCATCGGTGGTAGAACTGCCACACGACATGGCAAACAACCCAATTGCAACACAAACAACGAGCAGTCCACGCATTATTCTTCCATTTTAACAGTCACAGCACCAGAGCTAATCAGATCTTTAATCTTCTTTTCCATCTGCTCCATCAATTCAGGATTGTCGGTCAACAATTCTTTAACCGCATCTCGGCCTTGTCCCAATTTGGTATCTTCATAGCTAAACCATGACCCACTTTTCTTGATAACGCCTGCTTCAACACCCAAATCAATAATCTCACCAATTTTGGAAATACCTGAACCGTATAGGATGTCGAATTCGGCTTTACGGAAAGGAGGTGCTACTTTGTTTTTTACCACTTTCACTTTGACGCGATTGCCCATTACATCCTCGCCATTTTTAATTTGGGTAGAACGTCTAATGTCCAAACGAATGGAAGCGTAAAACTTCAAGGCATTTCCACCAGTTGTGGTTTCTGGATTGCCAAACATTACACCAATCTTCTCGCGAAGCTGATTGATGAAGATGCAAACGGTGCCTGTCTTGCTTATTGTTCCAGTCAATTTTCTTAAGGCCTGAGACATAAGGCGCGCATGAAGACCCACCTTGCTATCTCCCATTTCCCCTTCAATTTCGCTGCGAGGAGTAAGCGCTGCTACCGAGTCGATAACGATAATGTCAATGGCTCCTGAACGGATAAGGTTATCTACAATTTCTAAGGCTTGCTCGCCATTATCGGGCTGAGAAATGAGAAGATTATTGATGTCTACTCCCAATTTTTCGGCATAAAACCGATCAAATGCGTGTTCAGCATCAATAAAGGCGGCAATTCCACCTGCTTTCTGGGCTTCGGCAATGGCATGAATGGCAAGTGTTGTTTTACCGCTGGACTCTGGCCCATAAATTTCAACGATTCTACCACGTGGAAATCCACCTACACCTAAAGCAACATCCAACCCAAGTGACCCTGTGGAAATTGCATCTACATCTTCCACTTTAGAATCGCCCATGCGCATGATGGAGCCTTTTCCATGGGTTTTTTCAAGCTTATCCATGGCCATTTGAAGGGCCTTTAATTTTTCTGATTGAACGTCTTTTGCCATTTTATTTTTTGTGTTTCAGTGTTTTTTTATGCCATTCCTAAGTGCTCAATGATTTGAGCAGCGTGATTTTTTGTACTAACCTTAGTGATAACGGCCTCAATTTTTCCATTAGCATCGATTACAAATGTAGTGCGATGAATACCGTCAAATTCTCTTCCCATAAACTTCTTCGGTCCCCAAACACCAAATGCCTGAATAACAGCTTTGTCCGTATCGGCAATCAATGGAAAAGGCAATTGAAACTTTTCGATGAACTTGAGATGGCTCTTTTCATCATCTGCTGAAATGCCAATGATTTCGAAGCCTAGTTTCTTCAAATCGGAATAATTATCGCGTAAGTCGCAAGCTTCTACAGTACATCCGGGTGTATTGTCTTTTGGGTAAAAAAACAAGATTACACGCTTGCCAGCAAACTGACTTAAAGTGATGTTGTTTCCGTTTTGGTCTTTGGCAGAAAAGTTTGGAGCGTTGTCTCCAATGGATAATTGTGTCATGTGTTTTTGATGTTTAAGGTGAACTACACGCTGCAACACGCCATAGTTCGGAAAGTTTAGATAACCTCCAGTGAAGCTTTTGGAACCCAACCCACATTGCCATCCGAAAGCTGAATGCGATACCAATCGCCAATTTCTTCAGTGATTTGAACTACCAAACCTTCGTGAATAACGAACAAATCTTTGCCTGTTTGCTCTGGTGAACTTTTCGCATTCAATGTGGATTCAAAAACCACAGCTCTGTCATCTTGAGTTAATTGGTGGTATTGTTGCTGAGCGGCATAACCAGACAATATGCCCCAAACCACCAAAACCAAGGCCGTATAGAACAGTGCTTTGCGCATACCTTCATTGTCTGAAATTCGAAAAATTGCCAGCCCAATAAACACAAATAGGAAAGCCACCACACACAACCAAGCCCACATATCCATTGGCAATGCCTGCATAAAAGCATCGTGCCATCTGCTAATAAACAACACTGGTATTTGCTCAATGCGATCTATGGTGGTCATACTCGCCAACTTGAGATTGAAACGAATATCCTCATCTTGAGGCGCCAATTTCAAAGCGCGTTCATAGTTCAAAATGCTTGGGGCGATGCGTTTTGCCTTAAACAATGCGTTTCCGAGATTGAAATATAAGGAAGCTGAAACCTGACCTTGAGCAAGAACTTGCTCATAGCCGGAAATTGCGGATTCGTATTCACCTGCCATGTAGGCGGAATCGGCTTTAGCAATGGATGCTTCGAACTGGGCCAGAACGGAACTTGGCGAAATGATTAAAGCTGCAAACAACACAACGAAGAATCCCCTTTGGAAGACTGAATAAAAACCATTCTTGCTTTGACGATTCGTCATAACCCTATTCACTTCTGAATATAAATACATCATCTACGCCCCTTCTACTTTTACAATAGCATCCAAGGCTTCATCATACATACTGCCCATTTCCTTATCGGCACCTGGAGCAAAACGAGCAAATTCGGCTTTATCTAGCGCTGCAACAAACCCATCAATATGTGAGATATTGACATTCTTGGCAGACAATGTCTCCCTAATCTTATCCTTGGTGAGCACCGAAACTGGAATGTTGTGTCGAAAGGCAACATACTCTGTGAGTGCCTTGAACACTTCTTCGTAGAACGCTGTAGACTTATTCTCTGCCAATAGTTTCTTGGCCACATTTAGGCGTTTTTTGGCAAGCTTAGTAGCACCTCGGCTTTTCATTCCGATAACATCAGCCCCCAATTTATCGGCATAACCCAAATAGCCAAGTAGCAAAGCAAACAGCAATGCAGGAGTAGCAATAAGGGCGTAGAATGGCACAGAACGGAAGAAAAAATCATTCTTATCGCTTACTGCATATTGTCCTTGTTTAATATAGCGAATGTCGCTTCCTATCATGCGGATATCTTCTTTTTCGGCAATGTTTACGGCATTTGGACTTGCTTCTTCATCGCCAACCCCTTTTTCTACCACTAAGGTAAATGCCTCTTGACTTGTTGTTTTGTAGGATTTGGAGCCAGAATCGTAGTAGTTAAAACTGAATGGGCCCAGTTCAAAATTGCCAGCATAGCGCGGAATAAGCACATACTCGAATGTTCTGCTGCCAGAAACACCACCGCTACTTACCTTGATATTGTCAGAAACCTTAGGCTCGTAGGCTTCAATATCTGGCGGAAAATCAATTTTGGGTGCTTGTACTTGATACAAGTTTCCCTCACCACTTATGGTAACTGTGAGATTAACTGCTTGATTGGATGTTGTTTGCGCTTTATCCAACTTGGCGCTCAACTTAAAATTGCCCGTTAGTCCACTAAAATCATCTGGTTTACCTTCGGGCAAAGCCGACACATTGATGGTTACCGGTTTGGATTTCAATGGCACATTTGAATCTTGGTAGGACATGCCAAAGGGATCCCAAATGGAACGTCTTCTGTTTTGAGCTTGTTCGCGCACCACCGCGGTCATGCTCAATGGACCGATTTCAATCTTGCCTGCTTTCTGTGGATACAGCACGTATGTTTTTATTATGCCAACGTCATACGCTACACCGTTAAGCACCTCACGCTCCATTTGAATCTGATCGCCTTGTTCCAACGGTTTGTTCCAAAAACCTTCAAAAGAAGGTAACTCCCATTTGTCGAAGCCAACAACCGTAACTCTACTGTATATTTTCAACTTCGCTACAAGAATTTCACCCAATGCCACATTGGTTTTGTTCACTTCCACCTTGGCAAATAGGTTGTCGCCATTGGCAGCGGTTGATTGTTGCTTTTGCTGTTGTTGTTGAGGCTGTTGCTGCTGCTGTTGCTGGCCATTGGCTGCTGCTGCACCTTTTACCACTTTGATTTTGAGCCCATTGGACTGAATAACTTGATTTCCCACTTTGATGCGGCCTGGGCCAATGGAGAATATTCCTTCTTTCGTTCCTCTAACGATATAGGAAAACGAAATAGACTGCGACATGCTACCGTTCACATATTGCATAGCGGTACTTTGATTAGGTCCACCAAGCACTTGAAAATCAGTAATCTCTGGTGCCACGAAATCTGAGCCATTGGTGTTTAGTTCCCAAGTAATTCGGAAGTTTTCGTTTACTGCCACCTGAGCTGGGGCAGCAGCGGTCAACTTAGCAGTTTGCCCGTAAACACTGGCCACTGCTACCATACACAACACTAAAACTTGGGCGATTCTCGCTTTCATTTTCACTTCACAAACTTCAATCAATCCTCGTCATTTACACCAACTATTTTTATTGTTTTTGTCAACTTGGCTAACAGCTCTTACCAATCCTTTTCCACATTGCCTTTTGGTACTTTTTGCTTCTGTTTCTCCAAGCGTTGCCGAATATCCTGTTCGTCTTGATTAATTGCATCTAGCATGCGCTCTGCGTCCTTGCGCGATATTTCGTTCGGTTTGGGCTGTTTTTGTTCTTCGCCTTTCTCCTGATTCTTTTGATCTTGAGGTTGCTGTTGATCTTTCTTTTCATCTCCCTTCTTTTGGTCGTCTTTCTTCTGCTGTTGCTGCTCTTCTTTCTTTTCGTCTTTGTTCTTTTCGTCTTTGTTCTGATCTTGCTTTTTCTGCTCTTCCTGCTTTTGAATCATTCTGCGTGCATAGCTCAAATTGTACTTGGTGTCTTCGTCTTTTGGTGAGTTTCGCAGCGCTTGTTTATAGGCATCCACGCTTTCCTCATACTTCTTCATTTTCAAATACGAATTGCCCAAATTGTGGTATGCTGCAGCCTTTTGCTCTTTATTCTCTGTGGTGCTAGGTAGCTGCTGAAAAGCTGCAGCGGCCTCTTCATAGCGCTGTTGTTTAAAAAGTGCATCACCTAAATTGAACTTCGAAACAAATGCATCGCCTTTCTCCGTTTCGGCCTTGCGATAGCGCACTTCTGCTTCGCCAAATTCACCTTTCTCGTACAATTTGTTGCCTTCAGTGATTAGGCCATTGCCTTTCTGACCAAATGCCGCCAAGCCAATGAGCATCAACCCAAAGGCATGCAGCCACGCATATTTTATGATTCCCTTTGAGTAGCTCATTTTTTGAATAAACTGAAATCAGTAAAAAGTCTTCTTTTTCGAGACGGAAGTAAAAATTCAAGAATCAACAATGCCAATGCTATGCCGAGAAAGTACTGAAAACGGTCTTCGTAACTCGTAAACATTTTACTTCCAAACTCTTCCCGTTTCATCCCTTCCAAATTGTCCATCAATTCGTTGAGTCCTGTTCTGCTATTGTTGGCGCGGGCATAAGTTCCATTGCCAGTAGCTGCTACTTTTTGCAACGTGACCTCATCTAATTTTGTAACTACCGTATTGCCTTGGTTGTCCTTGCGATACCCCATCATTTGGCCTCTATTGTAAACAGGAATTGGTGTTCCGTCCATAGAGCCAATACCAATAGTATGCACGGATATTCCAAGCTTGGCTGCCTCTTCTGCTGCAGCCAACGGATCATCTTCATGGCCCTCTCCATCCGAAATAATGACAATGTTCTTGCTGCTTTTGGTGTCGGGGCTAAAGGATGCCGTTGCCAAATTAATGGCCTTACCAATAGCTGTGCCCTGCGTGGCAATCATTTCGGTATTGATGGAGCGTAAGAAGAGTTTAGCTGCGCTGTGATCAACAGTTAGAGGAAGTTGGATGTAGGCATCGCCAGCAAAAACCACTATTCCTATCTTATCATTCTTCAAGCGGTCTACCATAGTAGAAATAGCTTGCTTGGCACGTTCCAGCCTGTTGGGCTGCAAATCTTCTGCCAACATGCTGTTCGATACGTCAAGGCAAATCATCATCTCGAAGCCCTTACGCTTCACTTCTTCATATTTCGAACCAACTTGTGGATTGGCTATTCCGAGCACTATAAACCCAACAGATATGGCTTGCAAAGCGAGTTTCCATCTTCTGCGCGCTGGCGAATACAACGGCATTAGGGCTGCAACTATTGCTCCATCGCCCAATTGCGCTAAGGCTTTTTTGCGCCAGCGAGCGTTAAGCCAAAACACGACTGACATCAATGGCACCAAAGCCAAAGCATATAGGACGATATCGTGAGCGAAACGAAACAACTTCTGTTAGTATTGATGGATGATTGATGACTGATGAAATGCTCTCATGTGTGATTAACCCTTAACTAATTACACTTCGAAGAAAGGTTTGACGAACTAAAACTTCTGCCAGCACAAGTAACAAGGCCAACAGAGCAAAAGGCATAAACTCTTCCTTCCGTTTTCTGTATTCTGTCACGTCAATTTTGGAGCGTTCCATTTGGTCTATTTCGGCATACACCGCCTCCAAAGCATCGTTGTCGGTAGCCCTGAAATACTTGCCATCAGTCATTTCGGCCATTTCTTTCAATAAGGCTTCATTGATGCGAACCTCCACATCTTGGTATACTGTTCGGCCAAATGGATCAGTAAATGGAAATGGCGCTGAACCGCGCGTTCCCACTCCAATGGTATAAACCCGAACTCCAAACTCTTTAGCTATTTCGGCTGCGGTAATTGGCGCAATGGAACCTGAATTGTTATCTCCATCGGTTAGCAAAATCACGACTTTACTCACGGCTTCGCTATCCTTTAAACGCTGCACTGAGGTTGCCAAACCAAGTCCAATGGCAGTGCCATCTTCAAGCATTCCAGTTTTCACGTCTTGAAATAGATTGAGCAAAATGCTGTGGTCGGTGGTAAGCGGACACTGCGTGAAACTTTCGGCAGAAAAAATGACCAGTCCTACCCTGTCGTTTGGGCGGCCTTTCATAAAATTCATGGCCACTTTCTTGGACGCTTCCAACCGATTTGGCTTGAAATCTTCGGCCAACATTGAGCCCGAAATATCGAGACAAAGTACAATGTCAATGCCTTCGGTGGTCACATCTTGCCAACTGCTGCTGCTTTGCGGACGAGCTATTGCCACAATTAGCAATGCAATTGCCAAGGTGCGCAACACCACTGGAATGTGGGTGAAATAAGCTGTGCGCGGAGATGCTGCTTGCTTCACCCCAGCCAAACTGGAATAGCGCAACTGCGGCATGTTTTTGCGATGCAGAAAAACATGATGCGCCACCACCAATGGCAACACCAATAGCAGCCAAAGCAGATCGAGATTCTTGAATGCTATGTCAGAAAAGTTGAACATCTAGCTTTCCCCTTTTGGTGTGGCAGGTTCAGTAGGTTTTTCTACCACTATAGTTTTGGTTATAAACTCTTTGGCAATATCAAAGCTCCTATCGTTCTCATCGGCCATTGGTCTGTATTTAGCAAACTTGGCAAGGTCGGCAAGCTTCATCATGCCTTTTAAGGACTTTATCAATTCGACATCCGCACCTTTCAACTGCAGCGCGCGAACGGTTTCGTCCGTAGTGAGTTCTAAAGCCATAATGCCATATCTAAACTCAATGTATTCGCGCACCACGTCTGACAATTCGATGTAATACTCCTTGGAACGGTCGTTTTGCCACAACTTTTTCAACCGAAGTGTTTCCAGTTTCTCTAAGGCTATTTCGTGTGCTGGACGTGTAGGAATTGGACGTGCGGAAGGTGCAGCTTTGGGCTTGCGGTGTTTTTTCCAGTAGAGGAATACTACGATAAGCAATCCAATAATCACCAAGGCAATGAGCCCATAAATGATGTATTTCTTCCAATCTACTGGCACATCCATTGGACCTTTGATGTCCATAATTTCCTTGTCCATATCCACCGGAAACTCAGTGACTAAAACAAGGAATGAATCGGAAAAGGCGAGTTGCGCACTATCGTTATTGAACAAAAATGACAGCGAAGGCACCACCATAAAACCTGTATCAAAACTGGTGAGCACCAAGCGCTGATGCACGGTAAAGTCGCCATTTTCCTTGCGAACAGTGTCTTGCACTGACGCTTCTAATATTTCGATGGTTGAGGTTAAGGTATCTGCAAAAAGCGGCCATGCTACAGTAGTGCCAGCAGGCATATCGGCCCAAACATCCAGGTGAAATTGGTCGCCAATTAAAAGTTGCGTGCTATCGACAGTAGCGCGAATGGATTGCCCCTGTGCCACGTGAACAGAAAACAACACTACCAACCCAATAATTAGCGAATGAATTCGCATCATTTTCCGCGTCTTTTAAAAAGGTTCATCAACGGTATTACGTAGCTTCCATCGGTTCGCACCTCAGCCATATCTACACCACTCTTTCTAAAAACATCTTTCATTTCTGCTTCCATCCGCAATGCTTCTGCTTTTAGGCGCGTGCGCACTTTTGGGTCGGAGGTATTCACCCAAACAAGTTCATTGGTTTCGGCATCCGTCAACGGCAACAAACCAACGTTTGGTATCTCACCTTCCAACTGGTCGTGTATGCGAATGGCAACCATGTCGTGTTTTCGGCTCGAAATTTTTAAGGCATCATTGTAGCCTTTGTCCATAAAATCGGAAAGCAAAAAGGCAATACTACGTTTCTTCACGGCATTGGTTAGGTAGCGCAATGCTCCTCCAACATCGGTTCCTTTGCTTTCGGGTGTAAAGTCAATCAATTCGCGAATGATGCGAAGCGTATGGCTTTTGCCTTTTTTAGGAGGAATAAACTTCTCAATTTTATCGCTAAAAAAGATAACGCCCACTTTGTCGTTGTTCTGCAATGCGCTAAATGAAATAACCGCGCATATTTCGGTCATCATTTGGCGTTTCATCATTTGGCGTGAACCAAAATCGCCCGAACCACTCACATCCACCAACATCATCACGGTGAGTTCGCGTTCTTCTTCAAACACTTTAACGAATGGATTGCCCGTGCGAGCCGTAACGTTCCAATCGATGCTACGCACATCATCGCCCATTTGGTATTCGCGCACCTCCGAAAAAGCCATTCCTCGGCCTTTAAACGCAGAATGATACTGACCTGAGAAAATCTGATTGCTCAGACCTCGGGTCTTTATCTCAATCTTGCGGACTTTCTTAAGGAGTTCGGTGGTTTCCATATTAAGATGGGACGATGGAAGACGGCAAGCTTTGTCAACTTTTGAAAAGTTGACAAAACTGATTAAGGCACTTCTACCGTATTCAGAATATCGGCTATAATTTCCTCCGTGGTAATGTTTTCCGCTTCGGCCTCGTAGGTAAGGCCAATGCGATGGCGCAACACATCGTTGCACACCGCCCTTACATCTTCTGGAATCACATAACCTCTTCGCTTAATAAAAGCATAGGCTTTTGCTGCTTTTGCCAAGCTGATACTTGCACGAGGTGAACCTCCAAAACTGATGAGATCTTTCAACTTGGTTAAGCCATTCTCGGCAGGATAGCGGCTTGCGAATACAATGTCAACGATATACTTCTCAATTTTCTCATCCATATACACTTGCTGCACCACCTCGCGGGCACGAACAATATCGGCAGGAGACATAATGGCATTGGCCGTAGGGAAAGTGCCGCCCAAGTTTTGACGAATAATCTTGGTTTCCTCTTCCTTCTTAGGATAGGAGATAACCACTTTAAGCATAAAACGGTCTACTTGCGCTTCTGGAAGCGGGTAGGTTCCCTCCTGCTCCACTGGGTTTTGGGTGGCCATTACCAAGAAAGGTTCGTCCAACTTAAACGTGGTATCGCCAATGGTCACTTGTTTCTCTTGCATGGCTTCGAGCAAAGCACTTTGCACTTTGGCCGGGGCGCGATTAATCTCGTCCGCCAAAATGAAGTTAGAAAACAATGGACCCTTGCGCACTACAAAGTCACCCGTTTTTTGATTGTAAATCATGGTACCTACCAAGTCGGCAGGCAACAAATCTGGAGTAAACTGAATGCGACTAAAACCCGCATTGATGCACGATGCAAGGGTATTTATGGCAAGTGTTTTTGCCAATCCAGGTACACCTTCAAGCAAAATGTGCCCCTTTGAAAGCAGGCCAATCAGCAGGCTATCTACCATGTGATGCTGACCCACAATCACCTTTTCCATTTCCATAGAAAGCAATTGTACGAACGAACTTTCGCGTTCGATCATCTCATTAATCTGTTTGATGTCTGTCATGATATGTTGTTTTCGGGTCGCGAAGTTAATTCGGTGGAAGTAAACAGCAACAAGGGCAATACAGCGCAATTGTTAAAATCTGTTAAGCAAACTTGACCCAAAATAGATGATGGCTAGTAAAGAAATTTGAAGCAAAAGAGGCATGTTTGCCCCCAAACAATCAAATTCTGAAAAGAATAAAAACACACCACTGCGAGCTCACGGTTTTCTCTACCCTTTGCCTAGAAACTTCTTCTAATCTATTATCCTGCGAATGAGGCGAAGCTTATGCGAATAGCGTCCTGTATCTATATTAAAAATGCCCTGATGGTCAAGTTTATCAATGCGTACCTTTCCCGATGCATGAATTATGGTATTGCCACCCAGCATCATGCCTACATGAATAATGTGTCCCTCATCATTGTCGAAAAAAGCAAGATCGCCAATGTTGGCTTCTTCCACAAAACTTAGGGTGTTGCCCTGTTCTGCTTGCTGATAAGCATCACGCTTAATGGCTACGCCCACCATTTTATACAACACTTGGGTGAGTCCCGAACAGTCGATACCAAAGGGCGAACGCCCACCCCATAAGTAGGGAGCGTTGCGAAACACCATGGCCAATTCCATTAACTGCTGCCGAATATTGCCTTCGTTTGGATGGTTTATCTCGCCATCAAACTCATACGACTCTTCTCCAAAGGCAATATGGCCTTGATGGTAATTGGGCAACGAACTGCCCGCAAGCACAGGTATCATGGCTCCTGTTATTTCGTTCTTCACTATTTGCACCAAATCGGATGCACACACGGGCATGTGGGAACTAAATGTTTCGAAGGCCGAAGCAGATATCTCAGTGTATTGCTTCACATCTATCCAACTCTTGTAGCCATCGAGCCCATTAGCGATATGCCGCCAATTGCCCTTTTTAGAAAGCACCTGAAAACATTCGCCAAATAGCAATTGAGTTACCATCTGACTTTTATCAGAAGGCTCTTCCCTGCAAGGGATTACGCTAAGATTGCAAATACCGTATTCGGCCACTTTTTTGAATTACGAATTATGAATTACCAATGTGTGACGACTCGAAGCCTTGGGACTTCATTTTTAATTATTAATTATTGCAAAAGCAATGAGCTCCCTTCTGTCGGTTCTTAATTTTCAATTACGATACTTTCAGTACTAACGCGCTAGCACCACCTCCACCGTTGCAGATACCTGCTGCACCTGTGCTTAGGTTGCGGGCATGGAGCGCATGGATAAGGGTAACGATAATGCGCGCACCGCTGCACCCTAGTGGATGCCCAAGCGATACTGCACCGCCATTCACATTCACCTTTGCAGGGTCTAGTTTCATGATTTGATTGTTGGCAATTGCCACCACCGAAAACGCTTCGTTTATCTCATACAAATCAACGCTTTCTGAGGTTAGTCCTGCTTTGGCCAATGCCTTTGGAATAGCCTTAGACGGGGTAGTTGTAAACCACTCTGGGGCTTGCGCTGCATCTGCAAACGATAGGATAGTAGCTAATGGCTTGATGCCCAATTCCTGCGCTTTTTCTTTGCTCATAAGTATTAGAGCAGCAGCACCATCGTTCATGGTTGATGCATTGGCGGCTGTCACTGTGCCGTCTTTGGTAAAGGCAGGGCGCAACTCAGCAAACTTATCTAACCGCACATTGGCAAACTCTTCATCTGTGTCTACAATAACGGCATCACCTTTGCGCTGTGGCACCTCTACTGGTACTATTTCGTTGGCGAATGCTGCTGCTTTCCAAGCCTTCGCGCTGCGCACATAACTTTCTGTGGCATAGGCATCTTGCTGCTCGCGGGTAATGTTATATTCCTTGGAGCACAACTCGGCAGCATTGCCCATGGGATATTGGTGGTACACATCCGTTAAGCCATCCAAGGCCAAACCGTCTTGCATTACGATGTTGCCATACTTCACTCCTACTCTTGAATAGGGCAAGTAATGCGGCACAAGGCTCATGTTTTCCATACCACCTGCCACCACAATATCATTATCGCCTAGCATAATGCTTTGGGCAGCTAGCATCACGGCTTTCATACCTGATGCACATACTTTATTTACAGTAGTTGCAGGCACATTATCGCCCAAACCAGCAAACTTAGATGCTTGGCGTGCAGGAGCTTGACCCATACCTGCTTGCAACACACAACCCATATATACTTCTTGCACCAAGGCAAGGTCTAGACCCGCTTTTGCCACTGCACCTTTTATGGCAATAGCACCCAAACGCGGGGCCGAAATTCCACTTAGCTTGCCATTAAAACTTCCCAACGGTGTGCGCACGGCACTCACTATCACTACTTCTCGCATGAGTATTCCTTTTTTTAGTCCGCGCGAAGGTAAGGGTTATGTTTTTAAGAAAATGACGATTTAAGATTGACCATAGTCGTCCCGAAACTTCGGGAGTACATCTTCGATAGTGCAAGGTCTATATGAACTCATCATTTGCGGAAAGCCTCTTTGATGCCCAATTATTTTGATTCGTCTGAGTATTGGCAGAAGCTTTGGGCCTGAAGGAAAAAAGACACACCCATAGACACAGCTGCAACGCTCAGTAGTCAATAAATTTAAAGTCGTCAAGTATTAGTTGAACGATTTCTATTCTCGCTTGTGCAAATTCCGTGTTGTTTAAGTCAGCCGACTGAATGCAGTTAACGAAATAATACACCTTACCCTTGGTTTCAAGATAACCAATATACCAACCAACATCTAGATTATCTTGCACGCTCCATCCCGTTTTGGCGCGTAACACATAGTCTAAGGTGTCCTTTGCAATCATGATATTTTTCACAATAGCCATTGAGCGCTGAGAAAAAGGAAGTTGGTTGTCTTGAAGACGTTTTAGAAAATCAATTTGCTGTTCGGGCGAAATGCGCAAGCCACCCATGAGCCAAAACTTATCAATGCCACCCGAAGTGTCGGCATTGCCATAATTAGCTTTATCAAGCCAATAGTTCATTTGTTGGCCGCCCACTCGCCTTGCAAGTTCTTGATAATACCAAACTGTCGAATTTTTGAAAGCTGATTTTAAGTCGTGGTCGGCATTCCAGTTTGAATTTTGTCTAATAATGCTATCCCACGGCAACACAAAATCCGTATCCTTTATTACTCCTGTCTCAAGTCCGATAGGCGAGTTGCAAATTTTAAATGTTGAAGCAGGTGAAAAGGTCTCGTTATATTGGTCTTGGTTGTAAAAAATATACTTGTCAGCTTGCGGGTCGCACTGCACAAAAGAGCCCTCTACTTGAAATTGGTCGTAATACTTCTTGAAATCCTCCCGAATTTCAATTGTCTCTTTTTGCTTACCCGCAGACAGACCGAAAACTGCTATTAATCACAGTACTATTGTCTGTTTGAATGTGGTCCTATTGTTATTTTTCAAAGCAGTTCTTGAAAGAGCCAAGCTTTATTGGGATATTAATATAACGAAAGCAGTTGCTGCGGGTTGTAGGCATCGGGGAAGACCCCAACGATAGCCTAGCTCTTGCCTTTGGAATATAAAATTACTTTGCTGTTATCATCTCATTTATACGGTAATGAGATTTGTTCCGAGCATGCAATTCGGCAAATAATTTATCATTCACCTTTTGTGTCTTTCTTGCATTCCCAAACGTTGAAATTTCGGTAGTTAAATTGCGTCCATTTCATTTGCCGAAGACCTATTTTACCTCCCTGCAAAATTTTACCTAACTTTTGTCCGTCATCTACCCAGTCAATTGCTTTTCGACCGTCAATAAAGAGCTGTATTATTCCTTCAAATTTTACTAATTGAATTTTGTGAATGGCTTGTGAACGAAGGGGAATACCCATTTCATTCTCTTGTACTTTATGAAATCCCTTGTTTTTCCGTAGATGGGCAGTTTCTCTTCCAGGGTGATCTTTGCTATTGGCATAATAGGAGATATGATAATTATTGATGGCACCTTTGGTATAGTTAGTAAAAGTTCCATCTCTTTTAGGCAAAGTGATGTCAAAGATGTCCTCACCGTTTAAACCTTTGGCAGAAAAAAACACGATGCACAATCCTACTTTGGTATGTAGATTTTGAACTTCCCATTCAGCAATAAAATCTGCTGGAAATTCTTGTGGGCACCAATACACATGATGCCCTTTTTCTTTTGTCGAGAACATTTTCATCCATCCATTTGAAAATTGAACTTCTCCCAACCCCTCCATTCGCCAATCTGTCGTATCTATTTTATCCGAAAGGGGATTAGCATACAGTAATTTTCCTTTTTCGTAAGGCTGTGCTAAAGCATTTAAGAAAGTGAACTGTATAAGTACAATTAACAAAAAAGGCACTATTGCTTTCACGTAGTGGTTTGCCATGTCAATATCAGAAGACTAGTTGTATAAAATCCGGTACTTGTTGAACACATCTGCAACCAACAGATGTTCTTCTTTGCTTGTTTTACCTATCGCTGTTTCCAAAATTCAATTGTTTACTGTTTTTACAGTAGATTAGGTTAGTTTTTAATCCTACCTCTAGCTGTGTAAAAACTGCTTGCTACTATCTTTTAAATATAAACCGCCTGAGCGAGTATTTAGTTATCCAGTTACTCCCACACCTTCGGTTTTAGCTAAGCGATTTCTATGCCGAAGCTAGAAACCGTCCGTGTGCTATTCAATCCGTACTGAGTTCCGAAGTCTCGGAATCGGGGTCAGCTGAAGAGCGCCCTTCGTCAAGCTCAGGTCAGGCTCCTTTGGTCGGATGCTGCGAGCGCATCGGGAACACTTAGCTTGGCTGGGGTGGTATTTTGTTTATGGCTATTTTCTCAGAGTTATAAATGCTGTTGGCATCCACCATATATTTAGTCCAAAAGCAACTGTCACAATTTCGTAACCATCCTTAGTTTTTTCATCCAGTATTTTTTCCGCTTTCTGTGTTAATGAATTAGTGGACCACATTGTTGATTCTTTGATTATTGAATACGTCATCTTTTTATTCTTAACTTTCTACTCGTCTGGCTTTTCAGTTTCGCCCCGTTTTTCTGAGTGGTCGCTGGACTCCACTTTTTAAGTTTTTATACTCTCAGTTGTGAATGATAGTTAGGGAAGTGGCAAAGTTAGACTTTATGTTGGTCTGTCCGTTCTGCTGTTATTACTTAAACTTGCCCACAACGCCAGCCCGTGAATTAACCACCCGAAAGCGTTGTACATCTGCTCCTATTAGGCAAAGAAGTAGTAGATAACTTGCTCTAGTTATTGAGTAAACCAATGCATGGAGTAAGGTTTACATTACCACACAAGGCAGAGAGGCTGGATAGCACACCGATTGAACTGATAAAACTGATTTAGACTAATTTTTAGGGTAGCAAGAACCCTATCGAAAGGCTTTGGACGGACTGCTACCATATAGTAGAAACGAGGGGGAAACAACCCTCGCCTCAGTTTTGCACAGCCCTAGCTCGGACGGGGGTTTCCCGTATGCCCAATCGGGCATCTTATCGCGAAATAACCACTAATTTCATAAGCTTAGCTCCCGTGTCTCCCTCCACACTCACCAAATACATGCCCGATGGAAGGGTACTCACATCCAAAGCGGTTTGCTGGTTTATCCGCGATTGGGAAATTAGTTCGCCAGCAGCATTAAAAAGCTTTATGCTCGAATACGCTGCATGGCCTGCACCGCTAACACTCACATGCAACACATTGGACGTTGGGTTTGGAAATAGATGCAAGGAAACCGCAGATGAGTTGGTTATGTCTACAACAGAGGTCAAACAATCTTGGCGCTTGTCCTTCACGTAATCCAACGTAAAAAGCACATGAAACTGACCAGCTTCTCCATGACTCATGTCGGCTACGGTATTTAGGGTTACATCAGGTGCACCATTTGCCTCAAACAACGCTAAGGTGTTCACCGCATTTGGATAAGGATTTTCGATATCTGCATCGCTGTGATACAATACCAAAGGCATTTGGGGTGCCCAATCGTCTACATCGTTATCCGCTAATAGCCTGCGAAAGAAATGATTAGGGTCGGCTTGAAAAGGTATGAGCCACTGGTCCTCGATCATCCTAGCAGGAATAGAATCTAAAAATCCTGTATCGCTGTTTGAATCATTTCGATCTAGCAAAACCGGTAATTGTTCCTTGTATGGCGACTTAAAAACGGTGTCGATAAGATTCTCCATAGTAATTCCTGTGCCCCAAGCACTAAGAGAGTCTTCATATACCACACCCAACGAGCGGATAACCAATGGCAAACTATGCTTTTCGGGGGTTTTTCGGGTTATGGATGTAAGACTATCTGCACACACACCCGACAGATCGTAAGACCCACCACCAGCTACTGCACCCAAAATATTAAACTCAGAAGGGTATTCTTCTTGCATCACTTTGGCGGTAGCAACCGTACTATTTCCTCCCTGCGAGTATCCTGATAAGAATACTTGACCGCTAAGCGTAATGCTCTTTGATGCACAAAACGTGCGTGCTGCACGCAATAAATCTATGGTGCTATTGGCTTCGGTGCGGGCGTGTATGAATGCCTGAGGCCCTGGAGATGCCCACTGGCTCATGTGAATATAGTCGGGGGCTACACCCACAAATCCGTTTGCAGCCATTCCCTTACATATCAATGCGTAACTATTTGATGGTTGATTGTTTGACGGCACTTGGCCGTTCTTTAGGCATAGCCCATGACCATAACTCATCAACCCAAGTTCGGGGCATGCATAATTTACCGGAATGCACACCAAACCAGAAGCAATGGTTAAACTATCTGGATGGTAATCTTGGGTGTAATACAGTACGCGATAGACTGTAAAATCATAATCAGAGCCCAAAATTGACCCAGGAAGACCCGTAAGGGTTTCTACCTCTAGCCCAAAATCTACAGCAGTGTAGGCTTGTATCGAATCGAAACTTACAATATCTCCTCGTTGCTGCGCGGTGATAGTAGAAGCGGCTAAAAGCAAAAAACCCCAAGTAATAGTCTGTTTCATGTTAACGGAAAATTATTTACTAATGAAACACAATATTACCTAAAGAATTTAAAGGCAACAGAGCAAAAAAATCAAAATGCCTTTGCGAGTTCGCGAAGCGGAACGCTGAAATGAGCTCATTGGAAACGTTTAAACTAGCTAGGGTGGGATAGATGTGGTAGCTAGGACGCTACCGAATACTAGTCACCCGGGAAAGACCCTCGCGTTAGCTTAGCACAGCCTAGCTCGGGCAGAAAAAAAACGTAGAAGTAAAACAAAATCCTGCTTACAGATGTTTCGGAAATATTACTTACAAAAAAGTAGCGGAGTTTCCGAAAATCCACAAGAGTAGGACCACAAAAAAATTAACAAAATGGAACACTTAAAAATTGCTAGCGACAACTACGTTGCGTTTACATTCTTTATCGGAACTATGGCTATGATGGCTGCATCCGTCTTCTTTTTATTTGAGGTGAATAACACTTCCAAAAAGTGGAGAACCTCTGTATTGGTATCTGGTTTAATTACGATGATTGCGGGAGTGCATTACTACTATATGCGGGGATACAACCTGGAAACAGGTGAATCGCCTACATTTTTTCGTTATGTAGACTGGATACTCACGGTGCCGTTGATGTGTGTTGAGTTTTATTTAATCACCAAAAAGGCGGGAGCGAAAGTATCTTTGTTATGGAAACTGATAGCCGCATCTTTAGCGATGCTGATAACTGGTTACTTGGGAGAAGTAATTGACCGTGACCATAGTAGTCTGTGGTTTCTAGTTTCAATGTTTGCTTACGGCTACATTGCGTATCTCGTGTGGTTTGGAGAAGTTGCCAAACTATCCCAAAATGCAGGCCCCCAAGTGGCAAAAGCCACTCGCGCGCTTGCCTGGTTTGTGGTAGTGGGTTGGCTGATTTACCCCGTAGGTTACATCTTGGGCGCTCCCATTGGGTCGTTTGGAATTACCTTAGTGTCAAATCCAGCAGCAGCTTCACATTCCATGGATATCGTATACAACATAGCTGATGCCATAAATAAAATAGGGTTTGGTCTGGTAATATATGCATTGTCTAGAACCGAGGAGTAGAATCCGATTGTTATCCTAGAGTCATACCCATCTTACTTGCGTAGGATGGGTATTTTTTTGTTTTTTTCACCGCACCGTAGCGCTGCGAAAAGTGAAGTAATCGCATCTAAAAAAGCAGTGCCGCTCGTGTGGCATCGGTTTTATTCGTATTCTGTTTGGTCTTGATTCTTTACGACATAAAGAGACACTATTGCCTGCAAATAAACCCCAAAAAAGGGGCTGTCTCTTAAATTGAGGTAGCCCAATTCAATTATAAAGCCATTAACCCACAAATAAAGTACCGTTATCGTGAACTGATGACGGTTCGGAATACTGCGCAAGAGGCACAATCTGGTGCGAGCAGACGTTGGTATAGTAGGATAGGCATGGAACGCTGATTGGACTGATGCAACTGATTTGGACTGATTTTAATTTTGGTGTAAACCCTATATTACTGCATGCCGCAGTAAACTCCCTTAGGATGCTTCGACAAAGCCGGTGCTTAGCGAAGCCGAGGTGCTTTTTACAATCTGCTACGGAATAGTAGGCCCTAGGGAAAGACTCTGGCGATAGCCCAAATCGGCAGCAAGGAACAATTTCTCAACCGAAATGGCATACAACAAGTTCGATTGGAGAAAGAATCTAGTTTTTTACACGTTGAAACATTTTCTAGCACTTACTGTTTTGTCGAATCAATGAACATATCCATGAAAATCAATTTGTTTTTTACTTTGATTGCTGTTTTACTTTTTGCTGAAAGTGGTAAATCTCAAACTAATGTTAGCGGTGGTATTTATTCAAATACAACATGGTCCTTGGCCAATAGTCCTTACGTGATGACTGGAAACATTGTTGTTTTCCCAGAAGTAACGTTAACCATTGATCCGGGTGTAGAGGTTAGAGTACAGGAGAATGGCCTTTCAGGGACGCAATACTATTTGGAGACAAGAGGAACTATAAATATGGTAGGACAGCCTGGTGCACGCATAACGTTTAGGGCAGAAACTGAAATTACTACAGTAGGCACTTGGGCAGGCTTTAAAATCAAAAATTCGCAAGGCGGAGCAATAAACTACGATTATGTCAATCCCGTCCTAAACCTTTTTCGGAGAAGATTTTTCGGGCGGTTTCGCTGAGATAGAGGGTTGTTTTGGGTGATTTTCAGAAAAGAACCCCCTGTATGTGATTTTGGACGGGATCTTCCTTTGCTTGTTCAAATGGACTGTCGATCC
>CAMDOM010000020.1 GCA_945903645.1 Chryseobacterium gleum | reverse complement strand
CCTACTGAACCTAATGGGCGCACTTGCAGCCTATTCTTTCTTTGAGAAAAAACCCAGCATCACCCCAATTGTCAAGGAAACAAAACCAGCCGAAATCTACGCCAATGAAAGCCAATTGCTATTGGCGGCTTAACCCGAACTCAGGTTATTGGTTATGTTTTAAAATTTAACGAAGCAGTGATTGGAGAAAGACATTCTAAACCAACCATTCAATGGCTGATAATACATCTTAGAATGTGCTCAACACTTTATACTGTCAGACAAAAACCCCACCAACTGCTGCACCGCTAATCCTCTATGGCTAATGGTATTTTTCAGTTCGAGGGGCATTTCGGCAAAGGTGAGGTCGTAGCCGTTGGGCTTGAAAATAGGATCGTAACCAAAGCCCTGATTCCCCAATCTACAGGCAAGAATTTGGCCTTTAATCTCTCCTTCAAAAAAGTATTCTTTTCCCTGCAAAATGAGGCAAATAACGGTTCGAAAACAAGCCGAACGGTCGGTTTCTCCTTTTAAATTGAGCAGCACTTTATTCACATTATCCTCAAACGAGCAACCTTCGCCAGCATAGCGCGCAGAGTAGACGCCTGGCGCACCGTTTAGGGCGGAAATTTCTAAACCTGTATCGTCTGCAAAGCAATTCATGCCAGTTTCCGCGAAAAGAAAACGTGCTTTTATGGCCGCATTTTCCTCTAACGTCACTCCTGTTTCGGGTATGTCTACATTGCCCATTACTTCGCGCAATGTGCGAAGTGTGAACTGCCGCGGCAATGCAGCGCGCACTTCCTCTACTTTATGCGCGTTGTTTGAGGCAAAAAGGATTTCCACTTATTTCAATTACGAATAAGAAATTATAAATTTCAAATAAAAACGATTTACTCGATGGTGATGGCATTTTTCACTTTCTCCTTCAAAAGTGCAAGCGCAATCACATCATCCATAGTTTTCACATAATGAAACGACAGCCCTTTCAAATATTCGGGCTCAATTTCAAGAATGTCCTTGCGATTGTCTTCGCATAGGATAATCTCTTTGATGTGCGCACGTTTGGCTGCCAAAATCTTTTCTTTTATACCACCAACGGGAAGCACTTTTCCGCGCAGGGTAATTTCGCCCGTCATAGCCATGTGGCTACGCACTTTTCTTTGGGTATAAACTGATGCCAAGGCTGTGAACATAGTAATGCCAGCCGAAGGGCCATCCTTTGGTGTTGCTCCTTCTGGAACGTGGATATGCAAATTCCAGTTATCAAACACCTCTGGTTTTAGGTCGAGTTTATCGGCATGGGCGCGAAGATATTCGAGGGCAATGGTAGCCGATTCTTTCATCACATCGCCCAAGTTTCCCGTTAATGTCAACTTGCCTTTGCCTTTGCTTAGACTGGTTTCGATAAACAGAATATCGCCCCCAACGGCAGTCCATGCCAAGCCTGTAACCACACCAGCGATATCGTTATCTTGATATCGATCGCGCTGCATGCGAGGTGGGCCTAGTATAGTTTCAACATCTTCAGCGGTTACATTAGAATCCTTGGGTTCGTCCATGGCAACAAACATGGCGCGGTTTCTAACAATTTTGGCGATGGTTTTTTCTAACGAACGCACGCCACTTTCGCGGGTGTATTCATCTATCACCTTTTCCATCACCTGCTTAGAAATCTTTAGATTAGCCTTTTTCAAACCATGCTCAGTAATTTGCTTGGGTAGCAGGTGGCGCTTGGCAATTTCCTGTTTCTCTTCCACCGTGTAGCCACTTACCTCAATAATCTCAAGGCGATCGCGCAAAGCAGGCTGAATGGTGCTGAGCGAATTGGCCGTGGCGATAAACATCACATTGCTCAAATCGTAATCCAGCTCTAGGAAATTATCGTGAAATGAGGTATTTTGCTCTGGATCCAACACTTCCAACAGTGCCGAAGAAGGATCGCCATGAAAATCGCGGCCTACTTTGTCTATTTCATCCAACACAAACACTGGATTTGAATATTTGGCTTTGATAATATTCTTGAGAATACGTCCCGGCATAGCCCCAATGTAGGTTTTGCGATGACCACGAATCTCAGATTCGTCTTTCACGCCACCCAGCGACATCCGCACATATTCGCGCCCTACAGCCGTAGCAATAGATTTTCCAAGACTCGTTTTACCTACTCCTGGAGGGCCAACCAAGCACAAAATTGGCGCTTTCATATCGCCTTTCAGCTTCAATACAGCCAAATGCTCAAGAATACGCTCCTTCACTTTTTTGAGTCCAAAGTGATCGTTTTCCAGCACTTTTTGAGCGTGTTTCAAATCGAAATTATCCTTCGATTTTTCGTTCCACGGCAAATCAAGCATTATCTCTAAGTAGTTCATTTGAACCGAATACTCCGCTGCACTTGGATTCATACGCTCCAATTTGCTCATTTCCTTCTGAAAGTAATCCGCTACAGATTGAGACCATTTCTTATTCTTGGCCCGCTCGTTCATTTCGTCAATCTCTTGATCGAACGAACTTCCACCCAACTCTTCCTGAATCTGCTTCATTTGCTGATTGAGGAAATAATCGCGCTGCTGTTTATCCAAATCCACTTTCACTTTGCTTTGAATCTGATTTTTCAGTTCAAGCATTTGAAGGCTTTTTGTGAGGTGCTCAAGCACCATTACGGCTCGCTGCTCTAGGTCGGCCACTTCAAGCATTTTCTGTTTCTCGGCCACATCCGCATCCATATTGGACGAAATGAAATTAATCAGAAACGAAGGGCTTTCGATGTTTTTAATGGCAAATTCACTTTCACTTGGAATGTTAGGTGACTGGCGTATAATGCTTAAAGCCAAGTCTTTTAGTGAACCAACCAACGCAGTAAATTCCTTCGTTTTCTTAGCTGGTTTCACCTCATCAAAAGGCGTGATGGTTGCCTTGAAATAGGGCTCGGTTTGAACCATTTCACGCAATGCAAATCGCTTTTTACCTTGAATGATAACGGTTGTATTTCCGTCAGGCATGCGCAACATTTTTAGGATGCGCGCCACAGTGCCAATGGTATTCATATCATTAGGCGAAGGATCTTCAATGCCCACATCCTTCTGCGCCAAAACACCAATGATTTTCGATTTTTTGTAGGCGTCCTTTATCAACTTGATTGACTTATCGCGACCCACCGTGATTGGAATAACTACGCCCGGAAAAAGCACAGTATTGCGTAATGGCAGTATGCCTAAAATGTCAGGGATTTCCTCTGCATTCATCGACTCTTCATCTTCTGGAGATAGAAGAGGGATATATTCAGTTTCATCCTCAACCAAGTGAGGAATGGAAAAAATATCTTCAAATTGGTCTTTCATCAGCTCGAAATAAAAATTTTAGAGGCAAAAACAGGTCCAGTTGCCTAAATGTGTTCCTAGGGAAACTTTAAAGTCGCGTGCGAATGGCAACCAACGTGCCATTCGCACTATTATGACAATGCTCCGCCAAAAGGTCAGGAACGATATTGCTTTGTCAGGTCATAAACCGTTCGCAGAATATCTTCTTCTACTTCGTTCAGCACAATTCCTCTCCGTTCCATTACGCGTTGGGCAACTTCCAAGGCTTTGTCTATGCGATAATCAACAAACCCAAAGGCACCGCCCCAACTGTATGATGGCACAAACGTTCGAGGAAATCCACTTCCAAAAACATTGGCACTTACACCCACTACAGTTCCTGTGTTAAACATAGTATTGATGCCCGATTTAGAATGATCACCCATAATCAAACCGCAAAACTGTAGACCTGTGCGGACAAAATTCTTGGTCACATAGCTCCAAACCCGCACTTCATCGTAGTTATTTTTCAGATTTGAGGTATTAGTATCTGCCCCAAGGTTGCACCATTCGCCCAAAACGGAATTACCTAAAAAGCCATCGTGTCCTTTGTTGGAATAGCCAAGTATAACCGAATTATTCACCTCGCCACCCACTTTTGAATGCGGGCCAATAGTTGTAGGACCATAAATTTTTGCGCCCATTTTCAACTGACTGTGCTCGCCAAGTGAAAACGGACCGCGAATAAGACTGCCTTCCATCACCTCGGCATCTTTACTGATATATATCGGTCCAGCATTGGTATTCAAAATGGAGGCCTCTACTTTTGCTCCCGCTTCCAAAAACACCGGAGCATCTCCAATCAAAACATTGGTTTTTGATACGGGTGCGGTTGTCCTTCCTTTGGTGAGCAAAGCGAAATCAGCATTTAGTTCTGCTCCATTTTGGGCAAACATGTCCCATGGATGTTGGATGATGGTGATTTCCTCATCAAACGAAATCGCGTCTCCTCGAATTTCCAGGAATGAAGCGTCTGTATTGGACAATCGGGCAGCCAAAAGCGTTTGACCTTTCACTAATTGCTGACCAATTTCTAACTTCTCAATGGCATCAACCAAAGCGTATGTTGGGCACACCGCACCATGCACCAATAAATTATCAGAACTGGATTGAAGGGAATATTTCTTCTGGAGATAATCCTCAGTAAGCGTGCTAGAGGCACTTTCCAAATACTTCTCCCATTTCTCGCGAATAGTGAGAATACCAATACGCAACTCACATACGGGTCGGGTAAACGTGAGCGGAAGTAACTGCACCCGAAATGGGCCATCAAAAAGAATAAGGTTCATAGGAATAGCATGTAGCACTTTGAGTGCACCAAATAACCACAAAAAGCAAAGCCCCGACCACTTGGGGTGATCGAGGCCTGCATATCTTTTTTAAATAAATTATTCTTCCCCAGTGCGCTGAGATGCTTTGTGGTTTGCAAAGCGTGTACGGAACTTGTCCACACGTCCAGCAGTATCCACAAGCTTCATTTTGCCTGTGTAGAAAGGATGCGATGCGCTAGTAATCTCCAACTTCACCAATGGATAGGTGTTGCCGTCTTCTAGTACAATGGTGTCTTTGGTATTTACGCAAGAACGCGTAACGAAATTGTGATCATTAGACATGTCTTTGAAAACGACTAGTCTATAGTTACTTGGGTGGATTCCGTCTTTCATTGGATTATTTATTCTGAATTGGGCTGCGAAAGTACTCATTTCGTTCAAATGAAAACTCACATTATTTCAAGGAAAAGAAATATTAATCCTCAGTAAAAATAATTACCTCACCACACATTATTTCCCTAACAATTCCGTTAATTCAATCCTTTATCTTTGACGCCCATGAGCCCACTTCGCTGGCTATTGCCACTCTTCATTCTACCTTTCGCTATATTAACAGGATGTCAAGACGACCTCGTTCCCGGCCAAGGTTCATTAAACTTCTCGGAAGACACCGTAATCTTCGACACCGTTTTCACCACCATAGGCTCCATCACACGTCAGTTTAAGGTTTACAATCCGAGTGGCGATGAGGTAACTATAAGCAGTATTTACCTAGCTGGTGGACAGCAAAGCAAGTATCGCCTTAACGTTGATGGCACTCCGGGCATCATATTCAGCAACATTACGATACAAGGTAACGATTCGATGTTCGTTTTTGTAGATGTGACACTCGACCCCAACAACCAAAGCGGCCCAGCAATGGTAACTGACAGTGTGATTTTTGTAACCGATGGAGTCCAGCAAGATGTCGATTTGGCTGCGTGTGGTTGGGACGCGATATTTTACTATCCTACAAATTATCTCGAGGGTCTTGGCGCTTATTCTATAATTGAATGTCCAAATATGGTTTGGACTTCTGCCAAGCCTATAGTAATTTATGGAACTGCGGTAGTTGATTCTGCTTGCACTCTAGATATTGAAGCTGGAACAAGAATTTTCAGCCACAAAGGATCTGGAATTCTAGTTTACCGGGATGGCACGCTGCATGTAAATGGTGTTCAAGGCAATGAAGTAGTATTTTCCAGCGACCGTTTAGATGAGTTTTATGTGGATCAATCAGGTGAGTGGGATCGCATTTGGCTTGCTCAAGGCAGCAAGGACAATACTATTAACTACGCCATTATTAAGAATGGCAACGTGGGCGTGCAAGTAGATTTCTTCAACGAAACTTCTCCCAATCCTACATTGCGAATGAGCAATACAGTAATTGAGAATATGGCTGGAGCAAGCCTTTTTGCCCAAACCGCAAAAATTGATGCCTACAACTGTGTGTTCGGAAGTGGTGGACAGTTTTCGGCAGCATTAACACTTGGTGGAACCTACAATTTTAGGCACTGCACTTTTGCCAATTATTGGGTAAATGGCAACCGCCAAACCCCTGCCCTATTGCAAAACAATTGGTATGAAGCGCAAGGTCAAACCTATGCGTTTGATTTCAATGCCTACTTCGGTAATTGTATCATTTATGGAAACAATTTGAATGAACTTGGCAATGATGTGAATACCTCAACAACTTTTCAATTCCAATTTGAGCGCTGTTTAATACGCGTCAATCCTGATGACGTGGACGTGAGTAATGCTTCCCAATTTGTGGACATCATATATAATGAAGATCCAAATTTTAAAGATCCGAGTGAAAATAAATTTGAGCTAGATACCCTATCTCCCGCCAAAGACGTGGGCTACATGTCTATTGTGAATGCCATTGCAGAATTGCAAAACGACCTCAATGGCAATCCCCGCGCGTTTGACACAGGCCCCGACCTTGGAGCCTTCGAGCGGCAGGAATAAAACGTTGCCGCGTTTTTTGGATGTGTTTTTCGAAGGCATGCTAACCAAAGGAACTAGCGGTTTTCAATTGCTTGCAAACCTTAATTTGGCGACATGAAAGTTGAGTCGTCACAAAGCCGTTCCCTTGCCATTTGGGCCTCTTTGCTAGCCATTTATGCTGCGGTATTTCTCGCCATTCCCATCAATTTTGCCACTGCCGATTTGGGCCGACATATTACCAACGGAGCTCTTTTGCTCCAAGGAATGACGGATGTTCTAACTACAAATTTCTATTCGTTCACCGAGCCAAAACAACCATTCACCAACCATCATTGGGGCAGTGGAGTTATATTTCATTTAGTCAATCAAGCGTTGGGATTTAGTGGCTTATCGCTACTCTACCTTTTTTTATCTGTATCAAGCCTTGCAATGATGGTAAAGGCTACAGCTCAAAAATCATCAGCACATTGGGCATTGCTCATCACCATGTTAGTTGTACCGCTTTACGCATATCGCGTAGAAGTTCGTCCTGAAGGATTTAGCTATTTGCTTTTGGCCATTTATTACATGATGCTCTCGCGAAATGCAAGCGATACCTTGAGTTTCAAAACACTGCTGCTAACACTAATTCCACTGCAACTGCTTTGGGTCAACCTTCACATATTCTTCTTCCTAGGCATTGGAATTGCAGGAATGTTTTTGCTAGATGCGTTTCTCATCAAAAAGAACACAGCCAAAACCCGCCAAATAGCCACTCTTCTTGGTGCACTAGTTAGCGTTAGTTTAATCAACCCACATTTTCATCGCGGTCTGCTTGCGCCACTCACCATATTCAACGAATACGGCTATATGGTCATTGAAAACCAGACCGTACTTTTTCTCCAAGATCGCTTTGGCAATCCAGAGTTTATTCATTTAGAGCTTTTCGGAGCAATCGCAATTGGCGCAGCAATTTGGGCCATCGTGAAAGGAAAATGGAAATCCCTATTTGCCGAAGGTATCCTATACCTTGGTTTTCTTGCTCTAAGCGCAATGGCGGTTCGTGGCATTCCACTTTTTGTCCTATTTTGTATTCCATTCCTTGCTGGTATTGCGTTTGAAGCAACGGCAACGCTCAATTTTAAATCGCGCGAAGTGATACTGAAGGTGCTGCCGTATGTTGGAATCTTCTGCTGCGTCATTTTCATTCCAATGAAAGGAAGTTACGCATCGGCAAACAAGGAATACAATGCACTGGGCACGTTTGAAGGCGTGGAAACAAGCGGCAAATTCTTAGAACGCGCAGAAATTCCCGGACATATATTTAACAACTACGACATTGGAAGCTACCTCATCTACTTCTTGAAGGAAAAGCAAAAGGTGTTTGTAGACAATCGTCCAGAGGCATATTCGGTAGCATTTTTCGATTCCATTTACAAACCGATGCAAGAAAACGATGCCTTTTTCAAGCAAATGGTGGAGAAATATGACATCAACACCATTTGTTTCTACCGTCACGATGCAACGCCTTGGGCACAACCTTTCCTCATTAGGCGAACTCAAGATGCCGATTGGGTGCCGATTTTGGTAGATGATGTAAGCATCATTCTCATTCGCAACATTCCTTCCAACAAACCTTGGATTGAGAAATATGCGCTTCCGCGAGAAATGTTTCAAGCAGTGCCGAACTAGCCTTTCGAGCCCTCCACTTGCCCGCTCGAAACGCTAAAAACCTTCACTTCCTCATGCCCACGCAGCAACTCGGCAATCCGCTTAGGATGAGTATCGGTAATCATAATCTGCCCAAAATCTGGACCGCCAACTAAATCCAGCAATTGACTAACGCGATTGTCGTCCAACTTATCGAATATATCATCGAGCAAAAGCAATGGAAGTAGTTCCAACTGACTGTTCATCACTGCATATTGCGCCAATTTGAGCGCCACCAGCATAGACTTTTGCTGCCCTTGAGAAGCGAATTTCCGAAGCGGATAACCCTCTAAAGTAAAAAGCACATCATCTTTATGAATACCAACCGTAGTATGTGTTGCAGCCCTATCGCGCACCAAAGCATCGCTAAGCAATTGCAGCATGGGGCCTTCATCCAATGGACTTTGATAGATAATGTCCACTTGTTCCATTCCGCCAGAAATCACTGTGTAATAGGATTGAAAAGCAGTACGAAACGATTCGAAAAATGCGGCCCGAAGTGCGTGAATGCGTTCTCCGCGCTCCGCCAACTGAAGGTCCCAAACCTCCAGCAAACCGCCATCAAAAGGATTGCCTTCAGAAAAAGATTTCAAAAGCGCATTGCGTTGCGCTAACACCTTATTGTAGGCCACTAATTGCTCTAAATAATTTCGATCAAGTTGCGCAAGAACCCCATCCAAAAACTTCCTTCTCACATCGCTTCCACCAGAAATCAAGTCGCCATCAGCCGGAGAAATAATAACGGAAGGCAACAAGCCCACATGGTCCACCAAACGCTGATATTCCTTTCTGTTTCGCTTAAAAAGTTTCTTTCCCTCCCGTTTCATGGCACAATGAATCGCTTCACTTTCTCCATTTCGCTCAAACGTTCCCGTAATCAGAAAGAATGGTTGCTCGTGGCTGATGTTCTGCGTGTCCATCGCATTCAAAAAGCTCTTGCACACAGATAGGTAGTGCAGCGCGTCTAGAATTGTTGTTTTCCCCGACCCGTTATTACCTACAAAACAGTTGAATTTCTTGCCCAAAAGCAGATCAGCGCTTGAGATGTTCTTGAAGTTGACAAGCGAGAGTTGTAGGATTTGCACCTTTTGCGAAATTGACGCCCAAAAGTAGGCATTGCCTTATTAAATGGGCGTTTTAATGCTACAATGAACCCAACACAGGAAGCGATTTTTGGGTAATTATGATTCCAAATAAAAACTACTTTTGCGATTCGTAAAATAAGACCATGGCCAAAAAGCATACGGAAGTAGAAAAAAACGAAGCAGTTGTTGATGTTGAATTGGTGTATTCAAAAGCTGAAGAGTTTATACACAAGAATCAAATTCAAATTTTAGCTAGCATTGGCGCAATTGTATTTATCATTTTAGGTTACTACTCCTACAATCGTTTTTACTTGGGACCATTGGAAACAGAGGCGCAAGGGCAAATGTTTGTTGCTGAACAATACTTCCAAAAAGACAGCTTCGATATCGCTTTGAATGGAGATGCCACTTACCTTGGATTCTTAGACATTGCTGACGAATACGGCTCTACCAACGCTGGAAACCTTGCAGAATACTATGCTGGTATTTGCTACCTACGTTTGGGTCAATATGAAGATGCATTAACACATTTGGACAAATTTGATTCGGACGATTTGATTTTGAGCGCTATTGTTCTAGGTGCCTCTGGAGATGCACACATGGAGTTGGGTGATGCCGAAAAAGCACTTGCTTTCTACGAAAAAGCTTCTAAGAAATCGGACAACGAATTCACTACACCGGTATACCTTATGAAAGCTGGTTTGGCTTCGGAAAAAGTAGGAAGCTTTGACAAGGCAGTGACCTACTATTCAGAGATTAAAGAGAATTTCGCAACCAGTATTGAAGGCCGCAACGCAGAAAAGTATCTTGCTCGCGCCCAAGCTCAGTTGAAATAATTTGGCCTCGTCCTTACAGAATCTTTCTGCGCACAATCCCGCTGACGTGCCTTCAGCAGAAGGTATGCGCTTTGGAATTGTAGTTAGTGAATGGAACCCAGAGATAACGAATGCGCTATATCAAGGTGCATTTGATACGCTAATCAAGTACGGAACCAAACCAAGCAATATCGTTCGGCAATATGTGCCCGGAAGTTTTGAATTGACGTTAGGCGCCCAGTTGATGGCAATGCGCAATGAGTTTGATGCCGTAATCTGCCTTGGCTGCGTTATTCAAGGCGAAACCCGCCATTTCGATTTCATTTGCCAAGCTGTGGCGCAGGGAATCACAAACCTGAATATAGAGTACAATTTACCCATCATTTTTGGGGTTCTAACTCCTGACAGCATGCAACAAGCCATTGATAGGGCCGGTGGCAAACATGGCAATAAAGGAGATGAAGCAGCCGTTACGGCAATTAAAATGGTTGCCCTTCAACGCAAATTGGATGATTCCGAGGGATTTCAAGTCATTCCCGGTCCCATTGATTCAGAAGGGTTAATCAACTGATTATAAACCATTCTATTGCTTTTTTGTACTTTCCAACTTAGCCTTATCAGGTCTAGTGGTTCTGGTATTTTAACCCCTTACACTTCCAATTTTGTGATGGTAGATTTTTATACCTCTGGCGATGTAGTTCGCGCAGTAGATAGCCTAAATCTCTTGCCCTAAGGCTGCATGCGCTGCAAGGCGCTATAAACTTTGCGCAGCGGCAAACCCATTACATTGAAATAGCATCCATTGATGCGCTCAATGCCAATGTAGCCTATCCATTCTTGAATACCATAGGCTCCCGCCTTGTCCAGCGGATGAAACGTGTCCACATAATGGTCAATTTCTGCGTCTGTCAACTCCCTGAAATACACTTCTGTTCGGTCGAAATCAAGTAGTACTTGGTCTTTGCTGCGCAGCTGAATAGCGCTATACACCTCATGCATAGTGCCCGAAAGAATGCGCAACATACGCTTGGCATCCATGTCATTTTCTGGTTTGTTCAACACATGTCCGTTCACCCAAACTATGGTATCGGCTGTTAGTATGATGCGCCCATCCTCAAGCTCATGCTCCAAAAAAGTTGCCGATTTAAGCGCAGCCAAATGCAAAGGAATTTGCTCGCGTTCTAAATGTTCGGGATAATGTTCTTCTGCGTGGCGTGCTTCAATTTCGAAGGGAACGCCTAATTCGTTCAGCAAATAACTTCTTCGCGGAGACGCAGAAGCCAACACCAGCTTACGCCCATTTTCGCGCATCACACCAATACCCATCTAAAAAGTAGCATCGAACTAATACCGCCAATCATCAGCACTTTGGCCAATTTGCTGGCTTTGCCATATCCTTTCGAATTGGTAGATACCATCACCTCACGCAGCATCAAGCCTGCTGGCACCTGCACGGAGGCAAGAATGTAGAAAAAGGACAACATATCATTTTCCTCCCATTTCACCCATTGGTAGCGCGCCACAGCCGCCATCAACACAAGCGTAAGCACTGCCACCACCGCTTTAGTTGCCGATATTCCAATCACAATTGGAACCGTGCTGCAAAACATACGCTGGTCGCCTTGCACATCTTCCATATCCTTAATAATCTCGCGAATAAGCGTGCTTAGCGCTGCGAAGAACGAAAGCGCAACTAAAAACGGCATCCATGGCAGCATTTTCCAACCCATTGGGTTGCACATCATTTCAAACAACAACGGTAAATACACCGTCAATCCGGCCAAAAATGCCACTACCAAATTGCCAATCAAAAACTGACGCTTGTAGGAATAGGAATAAAACCAAAGTCCGCCAAGCGCTAGTAAAAACACCATACCATTAGAAGTATGCCCAAGCAAATAGGCTAGAAAAACACCCAATGCCAAGCCCGTGCCCGAAAGCGCATAATAGATATTCCAAGCCTGTTCTTCGCTTATAGAAACGCCTACAATGGTTTTATCTGGCCGATTATGACCGTCTATATCTTGGTCAAATATGTCGTTTACCACATTGCCCGATGCCGCAATAAGCACTGTGGCCGATGCCATAAGCACCCAATGCCAATTGGTTAAACACGATTCTAAAAGCGTAGTGGCATAAAATCCCTCAATCAATTGGGTTTTGATGAGGATGAAAATAAGCCCAATAATCAACAGATTGGGCCATCTAACGAGCTTCAAAAACGGGATAACCATTCCTATTTCTTAGCAGCTTTGGCTTCTTTTGCAGCCTTTTCTTCTTGATAAAGGGCATTGAGCCCAGCCACAATATCAGCGGTAATGTCCAATGCAGGATTTCCCAATAAAATGCCACCTGCTTGCGATGAATAGGCCAAAACGTAAGTAAAATCCTTGTCCTTGTTGTATTCCTTTATGTAGGCTTTCAAGCGATTATTGATGTCCTCAGTGCCTTTGGTTTCTTGCTCCAAAAGTTTATTGGTCAATGTTTGTTGCAATCCACCCACTTCCTCTTGGGCTTGAGCTTCAAACTGACGCGCATTGGCCTCCAGCTCTTGCAATTCGCGCATTTTGGTGTTGTAAATCAACTCGCTCATGCCTTCCGAATTGGCCTGAAAGTCTTGCGCTTTCTTTTGCAATGCTCCCATCATTTCTTTCAATTGGGCCTCAATTGTTTTAGCACGACCAGTCACTTTCTTCTCGCTTTTGGCGCGCTCGGCCTCCAGTTCTTCTTGCAACACATCTATCATTTCATACTGTTCCCAAAGCGTATCGGTGTTCACATAGGCTATGCGCATAAAGGAAGAAATACTGTCCACTTTGGCCATATCCACCGTAGAATCGGGCATTTTGCTCGCACTTTGGGCCGAAAAATGAAAATAATACAGCACGGCAATGGCCACTGCCAACACGCCATTTAGAATAAGAGAGAGGTTTTTCACTTCGTGTTTTATCTATTTAATGAGGTCGCAAAGGACGTAAAGTTGCATGGAATCGCCAAGATTCATTTCAGCTTGGCCAGCGATTCTTGGATATGCTTGGTGGGGCTCAGTTGCGAATCGAACTTATGGATAACCACCCCATCTTTATTGATAACGAACGTAACTCGGCCGGGTATTAGGCCAAACAAATCATAGGCGCCATAGGCTTTGCGCACCTTTCCTATAATATCGCTAAGTAACACAAACGGCAATTGATGTTTGGCGGCAAACGAATCGTGGGCGCTTTTGGTATCGCTACTCACCCCAATCACCTCCGCTCCTGCTGCCCTAAAATCTTCGTAGCTATCGCGAAAAGAACAGGCTTGGGCTGTGCATCCTGGCGTTTCGTCTTTAGGATAGAAATAGAGCACCACGCTCTTTTTGCCGCGATAATCGCTCAATCGCACTAAGTTGCCATCCTTATCTTTCAATTCAAACGCTGGAGCAGTATCTCCTATCTCGATTTTAGCCATTTCCGTGGTTTTTTATTTCGGCCGCAAAAGTAGCGCACTTAAAGTGGACCTGCTACATTTGACGAGACAGTCGTTTAAGGGATAGATTGCGAAGATTCACAACCTTAAAAACCATGACAAGAAGGATTTTTGACCGTGCTTTTAAATTGAAAGCAGTGGAGATGAGTTACCAACGCGATAATGTTCGCCAACTGGCGCAAGAGCTTGGGATTGTGCCTAAAATACTTTATCGCTGGCGCACAGAGTTTGCCATCTTGGATAAAGGCAGTTTTCCTTACAACACTCAAACGAGAACAATCCATCAAACTCGGAATCAAAAGCAAAAGACTCAACACTGGTTGGAATCACGCATACCTTAGAACACTAATGAAATTTTGATGCGTTGACCCTGTAATCTATATGCAGTTTGTTCAATTTGCTTGAAACTTGAATGTCAATCTATCTTTGACGGGCATGTTTTTAACCATCGATATAGGCAATACGCTTACCAAAGCCTTGGTATTTGATGATGCACACCCTGTGGGCGATGTAATTGTAGGCCCGTCAGAAACTGCGTTTATCAAAGACTTGATTACCTCCAACCGCGATAAAAAAATTGCACTTGCCACTGTTATTACCCTCGATGATTCGGTATTAGAAGCGATTCAACAGCAGCAGGTGCTTCTTGCAGATGGTAAAACTTCGCTTCCCATAACTTCGAGCTACCGCACTCCGCACACATTGGGGGTTGATAGGATTTGCGCAGCAGTAGCAGCGCATTACTATTTCCCAGCAAATACCGTTTTGGCCATTGACATGGGCACGTGCATTACCTACGATATAGTTTCTGAAAAGGGAGAATATCTTGGAGGCAGTATATCACCCGGATTGCGCATGCGGTTTCGCGCTTTAAACGACTACACATCCAAACTTCCCCATCTTGAACCGCTTTCCACCAGCAGCTTAATTGGAAAAAGCACGGATGAAGCAATGCGCATTGGAGTTCAACATGGCATTCTTACCGAGCTACAGGGCACTATTGGTGCATTATCAACTCAATTTTTGGACCTTAAAATTGTTGCTACAGGTGGCGACTTTCCCTTTTTTGCAAATGACCTTAAAACACCCATCTTTGCAGACCCATTTCTGGTCCTTCGGGGATTATATGAGATTTTACGCTACAACCTATAGGCTCCGCGCCTCCATTTACTTTTTCATGTTGTTGTGTGGCTTCACGGTCACCACAATTGCGCAGCCAGTAACCAATTCTCCTTACGCCAGAAATGGCATTGGCAACGGACTTGCAGGTCCAAATGTGCGCTCGGCTGGACTTGGAAACATGGGGGTGGCTATTCGCGAAGACAGCATTCCGTATGTGGTAAATTTCATAAATCCTGCATCCTACACTTCGCTGCGATTTACCTCTTTTGATGTTGGAGCGTATGCCAGTATTGCCACAATTAGCTCTACCACCCAGCGTGAGGATGTGAACCGATTCAACTTGTCATACTTCACGCTAGGTTTCCCAATAACGAAATGGTTGGGTGGTGCATTTGGATTGCGAGAATTTACAAGCATCAACTATTCGGTAACTGATTTGCAGCAATATGCAAACTCCGACACATCTACTGGTTCAATAAATTATAAATACCAAGGTGATGGCGGATTGAGCCAGTTCTTCATTGGATTAGGCGCTAAACCGTTCAAAAATTTCTCCGTTGGATTAAATGTATCGTATCTGTTTGGAAAGCTAAATCGTTTGCAGCGCGTTGAATTTCCTTCAAGTGGATTATTCAATGTTCGTACAGATAACATTACCAACGTGGGTGGATTTTACGTGGACTACGGTTTGCAATACGCCCTAAAAGCGAACCAGAGAAACGTTTTGGTATTTGGAGCCACGTTTGCTCATCCTATGCAAGTTAGTGCGTCTACCTCCAAACTTGGAAGAACTTACCTTCTTTCATCCTTCGATGAAGACATCTATCGCGATACCATCGTTTTTGAAGAAAACTCAGACGCAAGTATCACCATTCCATGGAAATATGGATTTGGCATGACCTGGAAAATTATGGATAAATGGATGATAGGCGCAGAATTTAACCAACAGTTTTGGAGTCAATATCAAAGCACTTCTGGTGGTTCCGACTCGCTGTCTGACGCTTATAAAGGTTCTGTGGGTGTTGAGTATCGTCCTAAAGGAGATTATGCTGCTCGTGGGTTCTTCCGCTACTTCACCAAGATGCATTATCGCTTAGGTGGATTTGTTGGCATGAGTGAATATACTGTTCGCGGAACGCAACTTTCGGAGTATGGCATAACTCTTGGTTTAGGGTTTCCACTATCGAGAAAAAAAGCAGGAAACGATATGTTCATTCAGAGTATGGTCAACTTAGCAGTTGAATGGGGACAACGGGGAACGATTTCTCAAAACCTATTACTCGAGAATTACTGGAATTTCCGTCTTGGATTCACACTTAACGACCGGTGGTTCATCAAACGTAAATACGATTAAACATGAAGCTTACTTTGAATAAAAACAGAATGACAAACACTAAAAAATCTCTTGGTGCACTCACCTTTTGTGCTGCCCTAACTCTTGGATTAAATCCATCTTTCGCTCAAGACGAGAAATTGGGAAGCGAACCCGACAAATGCCGTGAAAGCATTTCGCTTTACCGCGAATACTTCAAGCAAAAAAACTATGACGATGCGATGCCAGGATGGAGATGGGCATTTCTAAACTGTCCTGCTGGGTCGAAGAACATCGTGATAAATGGCCCAACGCTCATTCAGTATTTCATCGAAAAAAATAAGGAAAATGCTGCTGTGAAGCAAGCATACACAGACACCTTAATGATGATTTATGATAAGCGTATCGAGCTATATCCAACTGATAAGGCCTACACGTTGGGTCGTAAGGGTATAGACCAATACGAATTTGCCACAGGTGATCAAAGTGTTGCGTATCAAACGTTGAGAGAGTCGTTAACGTTGGGCAAGGGTGAAACAGAGGCAAATGTTGTTTTACGCTTGTATCAAGCTGCTATGAAAATGTTAGCAGACAAGAAATTGGATGTTGAGGTATTGTTTGTTCTTTATGATGAAGTATCGAGTGTAATTGACTCAAACCTTGCAAAAGGAGAGGCGGACAAAAGCTTCACGTTTTACAAGCAATCCAAGGAAGTTGTGGATCAAAACTTTGAACGTATTGCTCAAGAAGATCAATATGTTGGTTTAATGAAACCAAAAGTGGATGCCGCACCAAGTGACTCTGCTCTGCTTGGAAAAGTAAGCACAATGATGGTGAAACGCAGATGGACTGCCAATCCATTCTTCCTTTCTGTATCGGAGAAACTCTACAAAATCAACCCTTCCGCTTCAGCTGCCTATAACCTTTATGAAGGCTACGTGAAGGCAGAAAATTTGAGTGAAGCTGGCAAGTTTTTGGAAGAAGCAGTGAAAATGGAAAAAGATGCGGGGGTGAAAGCGGAATACCTTATGAAGCAAGCACAAATACTTGGTTCTAAAGGTTCGTATGCCGCTGCTCGCTCAAAAGCTAACGAGGCCGCTGGATTGAAGTCAGGTTGGGGAGAACCATACATCTATATCGGAAATTTGTACTTGAGCCAATCTTCAAGTTGTGGTTCTGATGAATGTTCTAAAACTTATGGCTATTGGGCAGCCGATGATATGTTCAATAAAGCGAAATCGGTTGATTCATCTATCGCTGCTGAAGCAAATAGCAAAAGTGCTCAAGCACGGAAATATTTCCCTTCTCAAAAACAATGTTTCTTCTTGGGAATTCAAGAAGGGCAAGTGGTTAGTGTTGGCGGATGGATTGGAGTAGAAACCAGAGCACGTTTTGCCAACTGATTCTAACCACATATCACTTATGAAAAAGGTAAGGAGCCTATCGCTCCCTTACCTTTTTCTTTTTGTTGCCTTTTCGTTTTCAGCATGTGTAAATGACTTGGAAGAAGTGGCAGCAATTGTAGATAGTCCTATCGAACTACCCTCCGAAACTGGTGATGATGTGCGCATTATGTACTCAGACTCTGCATTAGTTAAGGTCGTATTAACAGCAACCCATCTGGAACGCTACACTGGTGACAATCCCAGAATTGAGATGACACAAGGGGTTCATGTTCGTTTCTTTGACGGTGGTGGAAATGTCACTTCAGAATTGCGTTCTAAATCCGCAACCAATCATCAAAAAACGGGATTGATGGAGGCGCGTGAAGATGTTGTGGTCGTTAACACCAAAAAGGAAACATTGAATACCGAACATCTTGTTTGGAACAAAGAAAAAAAGACTATCACCACGGAAGAGTTTGTGAAAATTACAACGGAAGATGAAGTTATCTTCGGACACGGTTTGGAGTCCAATCAAGATTTCACCAAATACCGAATAAAAAACATAAAAGGAACTATCAATATAGAAGATGCTAAGAGTACTGAAAGGCCTTGAATTGGCATGGTTAGGCATAGGAATATTCTCGCTTGGTATGGGTGCATATCAGTTTAATCAACACGGCTGGGAAGCTGCGCAATGGTTTTTTGCGGGCACATTTATGGCAGGAATTTTTTACGCATTTCGCAGGAAACAGCGCAAAAAATTTGAGCAAGATGAACAGCAAAACCCAAACAAATGACTGTTTCTATTGGCATAATTATTTGTCTGTTGTTCTCGGCTTTTTCTTCGGGAATGGAGATTGCGTTTATTACCGCCAATCGATTTAAGCTTGAAGTAGAGCGCAAAAAAGGAAGTACCGCAGCTGGAATTATGGCTAATTTCCTGGAGCGTCCTTCCCGATTTATCAGCACTATGTTGGTAGCTAATAATATCGCATTGGTGGCATATGGTATTCTTATGGCATCTGTACTTGACCCCATCCTAGGCCAATGGATTAAAAACGGAATGCTTGCTCTTCTTGCTCAAACTGTAATTGCTACCCTAATTGTTTTAATTACCGCAGAATTCACCCCTAAGGCATTCTTTCGCATTAACCCCAATAGGATGTTAATGCTGTTTGCAATACCGGCCAAAGTGGTCTACACCCTACTTTACCCTGTTGTTTGGTTGCTAGATCGCTTTTCCAACAAAATACTTTCCTCACTTTTCAAGATGAAAGTAAACGAGGAAAAATTGAGCTTTGGCAGAGTTGATTTGGATCAATTTGTGAATGACTACAACCCTGTGTCTACCGAAGAAGAAAAAGTGGACCACGAAATTCGAATTTTTCGCAATGCCCTAAGTTTCTCTGAGCTAAAGGTTCGTGAGTGTATGGTTCCGCGCACCGAAATTGAAGCTATGGATGTGGAAAGTGAAGTAGAGGAACTTCGCGTAAAACTTATAAGCACGGGCTATTCCAAAATTCTAATCTACCGAGACGACATCGACAACATTATTGGGTACGTGCATTCCTTCGAACTATTCCATAATCCTAAAAGCCTGCGAAGCATTATTCGCCCCATAAGTTTGGTTCCAGAAAGCACTAAAGCCAAAGACCTGTTGAAGCAATTTGCACAACAACATCGGAGTGTGGCGGTGGTTCTAAATGAATTTGGCGGTACAGCAGGCATGGTAACTGTTGAGGATATTATAGAAGAAATTTTTGGTGATTTCGATGATGAACACGATACCGAAGATTTGGTGGAGGAACAATTGGGCGATAACGTATTCCGTTTTTCAGGTCGGCACGATATTTACTATTTGAATGAGGAATATGGAATCGGCCTGCCTGAGTCGGATGATTACGGCACATTGGCTGGATTCATTATTACCAACCATCAAAGCATTCCAGAGGTGGGACAGGAAATTCGCATCAACCATTTCGATTTTTCCATAGACCGCATGAATGCCAACCGGATAGAAGAAGTAACGCTTCGAATAGGTAAAAAAGAGTAGGATTCCATGAAAAAAGCCGCCTACATCGCTTTGCTTCTAATTGCTGTAGCGGCAATTGCATTTATGCTTGGACCTAAGTCAGCTTCACCGATTCTCGACCCCGCTCCACTGTCTTGTTCCGTGGAAATATCAAAATTGGATTCGCATTTGACCCGTTTGGAAAAACGTTTCAACACGCTAAAACCCGAAAACGAAGCGGCAATAATTTGGGCAGGCGATTCCATTCATAAAACAGGCTACGCTATAGTTTTCTTACATGGATTTTCTGCAAGTAAAATGGAAGGACGTCCTGTAACCACTGAATTTGCGAAGGAATTTGGAATGAACCTATTTGAGCCACGCTTGTATGGGCACGGTCTAGACACATCAGAACCATTCATAGACTTAACACCCGAAAACTATATAGAATCGGCAAAAGAAGCCATTGCTATAGCCAAAGTGATTGGTGAAAAGGTGATAATTATGGGGTCGTCAACTGGCGCAACGCTTGGATTGTACCTAGCGGCAAACGACCCATCTATTGCTGCTGTGTTTTGCTACTCGCCCAACATCGACATATTTGACCCCAACTCAAAAATGCTCACTGGGCCTTGGGGACTTCAATTAGCACGACTATTTACAGGAAGTGAGTTTCGCGAATACGATGCTCCAACAGATTTCAAACGTTATTGGCAAACACGTTACCGATTGGAAGGCTTGGTGGCAGTGCGCCAATTAATTGAGGCAACAATGGTTCCGTCAATCTTTGCGAAAATTCATCAACCTGTTTTTGTAGGATGCTATTTCAAAAACGAGGCAGCGCAGGATAGCGTGGTTTCCGTTTCCGCAATGCGCAATATGTTGGGCCTATTGGGAACTCCAGAGGCAAATAAACGAATGATCGAATTTCCGAATGTGGGCGCACACGTAATCACAAATCCTGCACGGTCGAGAGACGTTGCAAGTGTGCAGTTCGAAACTCGAAAATTTGCCATGGAAGTGCTTGGACTGAAGGCACAAGAACCAGTAATCACGTCAAATCAACCAACGGAGTAGTCATCACATCCGTTCGCATATCGCGTATGCGCAATGGTGTGGGATAATGATTATTCCATCGATTTCCCGCTCCTTTGACGAACCCAAGGTTTTGTCCGTTATAGGAAACGATGCCCCAGCCTTTTGCTCCAATTCCCGTAACTGGATTTCCGCGCAAGTATTGCACAGCTTCCTGCAGCGATATTTCGATTCGAGGAAAAGCATCATCATTTACTACTACTGACGCAGCTAAAGCATGTGAAGGCGTATTAACTCCATTCTTTACTGTGGCTACTTCCACTCCAATTTGCAGCGGATAAACGTGTTGAATGGTTCCCGGAAGTAGTGCACTCATCAGCTTGGACAGGGCCAAAAGCTTGTCATTGTGAACAACTAAATCCAAGTCTTGCAGCTCGGCAGGACTTATCCATCCTTGCGCTTCCGCATTTGTATAAACTTTCCACCCCGTTTTTCCCTGAGTTGGCCGAAACGCTTGACCAGACTCTGGCTTACGAATCGCGGAGATAAAGAATCCTTCGCCCATCGTTAGATGTGGCATAAAACGATATGCCCAAAAATTCTCCCCACAAACTTCAGTGACTCCCCAACTCGAATCGATTGGAATTGAAATACTGGTTCCGCCAAGTTCAATAAGACGCTGCACATTTCCCTCATTTTCCAATCGGTTGTAGGTGCATGTGCTGTAGATAAGGCAACCTCCTGGGCGAAGCGTTGCCCACGCGTGTTCCAATATATTCGCTTGTCGTGTAGCACAGTGGTTCACGGCCTCTTCGGACCAGTGCTGCATGGCATCCACATCTTTGCGAAATAATCCTTCTCCTGAGCATGGAGCATCCACAACTACAAGGTCAAAATAGTCGGGCAGACCAAGAAAAAGAGCCGTATCGCTTCCTGTAACGCAAACGTTGGACATGCCCCATTTCGTGACATTATCGCATAGAACTTTTGCGCGCGGTCGAACCACTTCGTTGCTCACCAAAACCGCATCTTTCCCCAAAATAGACAACAAATGTGTCGACTTACCTCCTGGAGCCGCACATAAGTCCAAAGCCAAAATGTCCTTATCCTCAAACCCACACGCCTTTACAGCCTGTTCCAAAAACATAGAGCTGGCTTCTTGCACATAATAAACTCCGGCATGAAACAGTGGGTCGAATGTGAATGAAGGTCTACCGTTAGTGTAAAAAGCATTGGACGCCCAAGGAACTGGCGACAAACTTGGCTTACCAGTCCATTTTGATGGATGTAACCGAATGCTTACAGGAGTGGAGGCATCATGTGCAGCCACGAATTTCAAGACACCTTCATCATCCAAAACCCCAGATGATTCCGCGATGTGATGAAGTAGTTTGTTCCGATTCATAGTGCCTAATTCCAATTACATGTTTTGGTTTTATCCAACTTCCTCTAACGAATTCGCTTTAGCTGGAGCAGCAAACAGTTTTTTTGTGCTTGCCCATGTGGCTATAAAAAGCTCCGACTTTCGATAGCGATTCAAATGGGCTTCACTTTCCCAAATTGAGATGGTGAAGAAGATAGAAGTGTTCTCTAAATCGCGCATTAACCGAACACCATGACAACCCTCAAATGCCCGAATAAGCGCACTATTCCTATTGAATATGGCTTGAAATTCACCCACATTTTGCGGTTCAAATATGAGTTTTACAATTCGGGTAATCATATTTTTTACTGATTGATTGAATGGGCGAATCTAATTGGTTTCTGATGCTTTAACTGAGTTGGAGTAATTCTTAATTTCAACGTTCAATTCGAACGAAATCATGAAAAAGCTTCTCTTCCTTTCAGCAGTTATCGCTGTGTTTATTTCTGCTTGTTCGCCAGATGATGAGATAATCAACAATGTGGATGAATCACAAACATGCGACACAACCTATCTGCCAATTGTAATGTGTCATGGTTTTTTGGCTTCAGGAGACACTTATGCCAAGCAAGCAAAGCGATTTCTTCAAAATAATTATTGTGGCGTCAGCGTTTACGTGTTCGACTGGAACTCACTAGGAGGTGGTTCTAAGGTTGAGGCATTAGACGCATTTATTGAAGGTGTTTTGGCCAGAACTGGAGCTTCTCAAATAGAATTAGCTGGACATAGTGCTGGTGGTGGTTTGGGCTACGATTATTTGGCTGATGCCACACGCGCAGTAAAAGTTGCGCATTATGTGCACTTAGGAAGCAGCCCTCAAACTGCTCCAGCTGGCCCCAATGGCGAGGTGCCAACCCTAAACATTTGGTCGCCTTATTATGCGATTGTTGCAGGTGCAGATATTCCAGGCGCTCAAAACGTACAGTTAATTGGAAAGGATCATTACGAGGTAGCCACTTCCCCCGAAACATTCGAAGCAATGTTTCAATTTTTTCGTGGCACAGCGGCAATTTCATCAACTATAGTTTCGGATGAAACCAGAGAGATTGGAGGAAAGGTGCTCACTTTAGGGGAAAATGAGCCCTTGGTTGGTGCAATTGTGCAGGTGTTTGAGGTGGATGGAGCTACGGGATTGCGAATTGCGAACGAACCCATAATCACTTACACCACAAACGAATTTGGACAATGGGGTTGTTTTAAAGCTGAGGAAGGTGCGTTTTATGAATTTGAAGTAACGCCAGCAGAAGCATCTGGGCGCAAGCTGCACTATTACAGAGAGCCTTTTCTCACATCTGACAATATCGTTTATCTACGTGCAATGCCTCCAGCTTCTTCCTTGGCTGGAATTCTATTGGCAAGTCTACCAGCGGATGACGAACAAGCGGTGGTTATTGCTTTTGCATCTAGTCAATCCGTAATTACTGGTCGCGATGAGCTTTTCGCAAACAATGTGGAACTCAGCACTCCAGAATTTGCCTCAGCAGACAATACATCCATTGCATTTTTCCTTTACGATAATGGAAACGGACAAACCGATGCTAATGCCGTAGGTCTATTTGGAAGTCTTTCGTTCTTAAGCGGTGTGGACGTTTTTTTTCCAACCGCATCGTCTGAAGCCATAACACTTACCTTCAATCAAAGAACGTTGAATGTGCGCAATTGGCCTTCAGAAAGTGAAGGACTTACCATTGGTGTATTTGACTAGTTCGGAGATTGCTACTCGAATCGTAACGACTCAATTGGGTCGAGATTCGAAGCTTTGATGGCGGGATAAATTCCAGAAACCACACCCGTCACAAAGCACAATACCACGCCTACGGTTATCCAAAGCCAAGGAATGATAAATCCACCTCCAATAAAAGCGGAGACTGAATTTCCTATTCCTATTCCGAGCAAAATCCCCACAATTCCCCCAATAACTGAGATAAGCACTGCTTCTACAAGAAATTGAAGTCGAATAAATGCTTTAGTGGCTCCCAAAGCCTTCCGCACCCCAATTTCTCTTGTGCGTTCGGTTACTGAAACCAACATAATATTCATCAAACCAATTGCTGCGCCCATCAACGTAACGATACCGATGAGCATTCCCGCCAATTGCACTTGATAGAGGTTATCGCCTAGTATGCGGGATAAATTATCGCTCCGCAGAATGTCAAAATTATTTTCCGTGGTTGCTTTTAATCCACGGGAAACTCGAAAATAGCCCGTTGCTTCACTTATCGCTTCATCCAAACGCGTGGCATCGGTGGCTAATACACTAACAGTGAAAGATGTAGTTCCTCCAAGATAGTTTTGACGGGCATTTGTGAGGGGAATCATGCAGGTTTTATCGCCTCCAAAGCTCATGCTCGAGCCTTTCTCGGCCAAAACTCCTATCACTTTATAGCGATATGCTCCCACCAAAACTTCTTTGCCAATCGGGTCTTGATTTGCAGAAAAAAGAGTCTTGCGCACCTCCTTCCCAATTACAATTACAGGAATGCCAAACCGCAATTCAGGGTCAGAAAAATTGCGCCCTTCCTCAATCTCATAGCCACTCACCGCGAAATAAGCATCATCGCAACCCATCACATTGATGTTCGGCTGGGTAGCTTCGTTTTCATACTTCAATTTGGCAGAAAAACTTGCCATGGCCGAAATTGATACTAGCGCAGGGTAGTCAAAAATCTCCTTGAACTTAATTGCCTGCCGATAATGAATGCGCTCGTAGGTTTTGGGTTTCATACCTCCCATGCCAATTCTAACCTGGGTTCCTCTGTTTCGAATAGTGAAGGTATTGGCTCCCATACTCGTAAAATTGCTATTGATAGAACCACGAATACCATCAATAGATGTAAGAATGCCAACCAGCGCCATAATTCCAATAGCAATGATGAGCATGGTGAGAATGGTGCGCAATAACTGCCCTCTAATGCTAGTGAGGGCCACATTTACGTTCTCATAAATGAGTTGCAGATATTTCTTATCCATTTGATTTATAGGTCCGAAAGGTAAGGAAAGCCCATGGGCAATGCTACCCATCGCCAGACAGAAAGGAAAAAACCTCAACTGCAGGTGCATTTGAGGTTTTCTCATATATTCTATTTAGGGTTGACCTATTTAACGGTTAAAAATATAGTTGCTAGTCTGCAGGTTTATTACCAAGCCTATCACAAGAGCAATAAGGCTTAAGGCAAAACTCACAATGCCGAGTATCATTCCAGCAATGGCAAATCCTCTACCTTTTTGCCTCCTGCTTTTGTTTGGCGATTTCCAACTATGCCGAGAATCATTCCCACCAAACCAAAAATGTAGCCCAGTATGAGCGGCAAAAGCCAAAACGTAGCACCCTAAACTAGCGTAAAAACTACAAGTGATAAGGCGATAGACGCAATAGCACTAAGTGACATGGCAATGATTCCAACCACGCTCCAACCGTATTTTTCTTCGCCTTCTTATGAAAACACCAATCTCCGCAAGAGGCTGCTCAACCTATCGCGATTTAATTGACGCATAGGTTCCATCACTACCTTGATAGTCAATCGTTCAAATTTACTTGCTTTTTTGGGTATTGAACTAGGTACAATTTCCTTGGCAGAAGCGGCCGTCAGATTGCCATCCATTTAGGGCGCACCTCCGTCATAACTGCTAGGAATAGACGCCAAATTAGTGGCAGTTTCCATCAATACTTGATTATTTGAGCGTAAAGTTTCCTCACTTACACCCTAATTCCAAATGGTATCCTGGTATGCAGCTAAGCTTGGTGTTGTCCATATTTCCGCAACTAAAAGAAAGTAGTCAAATTAAAATTGCCATAAAACTACCTAGTAAAGAGCGATTTATAACAGCTATTAAGATGAATATAAATGACAAAAAAACATCACTTTACGTGCAATCAACTGTGGTGAATGTGTTGATTTCAAATGCGCAGCCAAACCTTTTTCCCACCTTTGCCCGCTATATTTATGCCATGATGAAAAGCACTTTTTTTGGAATTCTATTCGCGCTGGTTGCCATGTCGGTGCAGGCGCAACAAATGAAACCTTTCACTGCCGACAGTGACAAATACATTCAAGAACTGCAGGCTCTTTTTGCCCAAGGAGACGAAAAAAAGGCCGAGAAATTCTTTGAAGAAACGGTGCTTCCCATTTGGAATAGCGGCCATTTTAGTCCAACACAGAAAGACCGCGTTTACAAAGTGAGCAACTTGATGGTTGACAAAAAGAAGAAAGCTGTTGATTTCGAAAACTACATCTACACCTTAATTGCATTTGCCAATAGCTCGAAATCGTCCACCGATTTTGACGCTTTTCATGACGGATTGGAAAAGGTGGTGACCCAACTTTCGCGAAAGCAGTTCACCGATTATTTAGAAATGTGCCGCGGGCTCTTTACTGATTTTGTTCTCTTCGATTCTAAGAGTGTGAAATGGGTGGCCAAAGCCGAACAGTATTCGCTTGAATACGATAGCATCCCCAAAGTGGTGTTCGGTAAAATTGACTTGAAAGCCTACTCCAAAGGCGATAGCTCTATCATTTATGGCACTTCAGGCGTTTATTTCCCAACGCGTCAGCAATGGCAAGGCAAAGGAGGAAAAGTGGATTGGGTTCGGGCCGGTTTTGACGCGGCCGAAACCTATGCCCAACTGGGAGATTACATCTTGGATGTGAGCAAACCGGGATATACCATTGATTCCGTAACGTTTTATCACCCCAAATACCTCTCAAAACCGCACAGAGGAACATTGACGGAAAAGATATTAGCAGACGTAAAGGACGACAAGGCCTCCTATCCACGCTTCGATTCGTATGACAAACGCATTGTGATTAAGGAGATTTTTAAGGATGTGGATTATTCAGGTGGGTTTTCCCAACATGGGGTAAAATTTCTTGGTTCGGGCACCGTTGGGTTTGAGGCCATGTTCATGTTTAAAAAGAAAAATCAAATCACCAAAAAAGTAGAGCCCTTTATTATTGCGCGCTCCAGAGCTTTTGTAATCAAAAAAGACAAGGTGCTGGCAGATAAAGTGAAACTGTCCATTTTGTACGAGCAAGACTCCATTTACCACCCTGGCATACAGATGAATTACAATGTGGAAAGCCATTCTGTGGTGTTCACCAAGGACAAAGAAGGTACAGGACGCAGCCCATTTTTCGATTCTTACCATAAAGTAGAGATTCACGTGGAGGCGCTCACATGGAGCTTGGGGGAAGAATGGCTTTCGTTGGAAAACAAAAGCGGAGGCGATCAAAGTGGCGCCATGTTCGAATCTGAAACCTACTATGACGAGTTTAGATACGACAAAGTAAAAGGTATGGCCGACACCCACCCCCTATGGAAAATACGGGATTATTGCCAAAAGAATAATCGACAAAACCTACGTTTGGACGAAGCAGCAGGTGTGCTCAGAGCAGACCTTTCGGATACAAAAGTGTTTCTAATCAATCTAGCGAATGCAGGCTATATGGACTACAATTACGATAAAGACGAGGTTGATGTGAAGCCCAAATTGCACCATTATGTATTGTCTAAATCTAAAAAGACCGACTATGATGTATTGCAATTCGAATCGGTTATCAAAGGTTTACCCAACGGAAAACTGAATCTCTTAAACTGGGATTTGGACTTGAATGGTGTGGGGCGCATATTTCTGTCCGATTCTCAAAACGTAACTATTTTCCCATACAATCAGGAATTAACTGTTAAAAAGAACCGCGATTTTGCGTTTGATGGCAAAGTATTGGCAGGTAGATTGGATTTCTATGGCAAGAAATTTTACTTCCATTATGATGAGTTTAAAATAGACCTCAAGCAAGTGGATTCCCTCCGATTGTCAGTTCCAGACGGGCCAATGGACGACTTTGGCAAACAAAAGCTCAAAAAAGTAAAAACACTGTTGCGCGACTTAAATGGCGAGCTTTTAGTGGATAGACAGGACAACAAATCTGGAGTAAAAGACCATCCACGCTATCCCGTTTTCAATAGTTTGGAAGATTCGTATGTCTATTACGATAGCCGTTCAATTCAAGATGGAGCCTATAAAAAAGAGGACTTCTATATGCACCTTGTTCCATTTACAATCGACTCGTTGGATAATTTCACCAAGGAAGGATTGGAATTTGCTGGCGAGTTTGTTTCGGGAGGAATATTCCCAAATTTTCAGGAAACACTGCGCTTGCAGCCCGACTTTTCGCTTGGATTTGTGCGTGAAACACCGGCCGAGGGCTACCCTGTTTTTGCAGGCAAGGGTGATTACAAAGCAACTATCAACATGAGTCATGAAGGACTTCGCGGTGATGGCCAATTGGAATATCTAACTTCGGTTTCAAAATCGAGAGACCTCTTGTTTTTCCCAGATTCGGTAAATGGAATTGCCCAAGATTTCACCATGGCAAGCCAAAGTGGTGGTGTGCAATATCCTCCTGTGAAAGGCGTAGATGTTCGAATCCATTGGATGCCGAAGGAAGATCACTTTTATGCGCATAAGGTTCAGAATGCATTTGACATTTATGGAGGCGAATTGGCCCACCATGGCATGATAGACTTATCTCCCAAAGGGCTTGATGGCGCTGGCCAAATTGATTTTGCTGATTCGGAAATGGAATCCAAAAACTTCAACTTTAAGTTCCAAGATTTTCATGCAGATCAAGCTGCATTCAAACTTAAAGGTCCTGGTTCGGATGCCTTTGCTTTTCGAACAACAAACGTGAAAATGGACATCGATTTGAAGACGCGTCAAGGTCGGTTCCGCTCCAATACAGGTGGTGATTTCGTTGACTTTCCAGTCAACAAATACCTGTGCTATATAGATGAGTTTAAGTGGAATATCAATCAGAAAAATATTGAAATTGGCTCAGACCAAGGTGAAGGTTCACGTTTCGTAAGCACACACCCAAACCAAGATTCACTCCAATTCAAGTCGCCTTCTGCATTGTTTGATTTGAAAACCAATACCATATCAGCTAGCAAAGTGGCGTACATAGACGTGGCTGATGCAATTATAAAGCCTGACGGTGGTGCTCTAACCGTTAGAGCAGATGCGGTTATTGACCCACTCCAAAATGCTGGAATTGTGGCCAACCGCACCACCAAGTTCCACACCTTCTATGAGGCTGCTGTTAATATAACGGGCAGATGGAAATACACCGCCTCGGCAAAGTATGACTACAAGGACGTAACTGGAAAAAAGCAGAGCATAGTTTTTGCTGACATCCGAGTCGATTCGGTAAAACAAACTTATGGCGAAGGAATTATTGCGGAGGATGCTGCCTTCACCCTTAGTCCAAACTTTGATTACAAAGGCAAGGCAAAACTTTCGGCCAGCCGCCAACACTTGCAATATGAGGGTAGTACGCGTATTAAGCATGATTGTCCTGGCATAACCCGCGATTGGCTAGCGTTCAAAGAAGAAATTGATCCTGCCAGCATTTATATCCCGATTCCCGCAAATCCTAAAGATGCCAATGGAAATTCAATGTCATCTGGCGTTGTAATTAGTAAAGACAGTACTACGGTTTACCCAACATTCCTTTCCAACAAACGAAAAGCAAACGATATTGACATCGTGGCAGCGGATGGATATTTGCATTTTGATAATGCGAGCCAAGAATATCGTATCTCAAACAAGGAAAAACTGAAAGGTGCTGTGGTGGCAGGTAATTATGTCAGCTTAAGTAATGAGTGTATTGCTCAAGGCCAAGGCAAATTGCAAATGGGTCTCGATTTCGGACAACTCGAAATGACAACTACAGGAACCGTTGTACACAACATGAACAACGATTCAACCCAGTTCAATGTGCTCATGGGCCTCGATTTCTTCTTTAATGATGAATGTTTGCGAATAATGGCGGAAAAGTTGACTGTCCATTTCCCTCCATTGGATCAAATCTTCTACGGAACCGAGTATGAAAATTCTCTTATTGAGTTGGTTGGAAAAGAGCAAACCACCAAGCTGATTCAAGAACTTAACCTCTACGGAAGTTTCAAAAAATTACCTAAGGAGCTTCGGAAAACATTGCTACTCACAGATGTGAAACTACAATGGGATGCAAAAACGGGTTCTTACCGCTATAAAGGCTTTATTGGAGTTTCTTCCATAGGAGATTTCCAAATAAACAAAATGATGTTTGGCCTAATAGAGCTAAAAAAGAAACGCAATGGCGATGTGCTAACGGTTTATTTGGAGCCTAGCGATGGCGTTTGGTTTTTCTTCAACTATCAACGAGGAATTCTAGGTGCAATAGGCTCTGCAGACGATTTCAATGGTCAAATTAGGGATACTAAAGATGATAGCAGAACTAAAAAAGGAGAGAAAGGGGCTGCCAATTTCACCTATGTATTAAGTACTGAAATACAGAAAAGGAATTTTGTTCGTTCGTTTGAAAATAAGACGGAGGATTAAATATATTTGCAGCCCCTTACAAAAAGGGAATTGGCTCTGTAGCTCAACTGGATAGAGCACTTGACTACGGATCAGGAGGTTTGGGGTTCGAATCCCTACAGGGTCACTTGATAATCAAAGGGTTACGCTATTAAATTAGTGTAACCCTTTTTTGTTTGCCCACTTTTTGCCCAAAAATGTCCTTCATCCGTTTCAAACAGGGTTTGTTTTGGGTATAAATACGCACCTCGGAAAACGTAAGTGTAAATGGTTGTTTTCGTTCGTAACGTTTGAAAATCTGTCAAACGCATCGTTTAGCGGTTGCCTTTCCCGCTTGGGAATCTTTGAAGATAGAACCTATCTTTTTTCGTGCTTGGCGTGAAATGCTAATGAAATAGCGCTAATGAGGTAAAAGAACTCGGTTCGCATCACTTTGCGCCCTGTGGTATGCGTGTCGGAGTACCTTTTTTCGTTTTTCAGTTTGACCTCCACAAATTGCTTGGATAGGTGAACTACATTTACATTAAAATTCAAACCATGTACAAAAGTACTACTCTTATCTGCTACTCTTATTCTGAGTTGTAGCGATAATGAAACAAGATGTTGCATGGCAATCAATAGTAATGGGATTGCACCACCTTGCTATGGGCTTGACACAATTTGTGAAACTGACAATTGGAGGTCTGCAATGCTTGCAAATCCTCAGTATTTCGTAGGGGTAGATACTTGGGAGGGGTTTGCAGCTGTTGCTATTACAGATACTTCGTGCAGGTGGGCGTGTGAATTTTAGTGCTTTTTGAGAACGTATGCCCAAAAAAGGTTCGGAGTAGTTTATGCTGCCTTACCTTTTTTATAGTGTAAGATAATTCTTAGTTTTATGTTGTAAGTGAAATGTTAAAATAATGATTCACTTTGCGCCCTGCGTATAATCTGAATACATCCATCGTTACAGCTCATCACACAAGTGAGACGCAACATGAAGACGGTAGCATTGAGCAATGAGGAGCGAATCTTACTGCGCAAACGGTCGGTCATTGAAACGGTCAATAACCAACTCAAGAACATCTTTCAGGCCGAACATACCAGGCATCAATCCATATCTGGATACCTACTCAACCTCATGATTGCAATAGCCACTTATTCTTTTGCCGATCAAAAACCCTCTATTAAGCCTTTGTTTCAAGAAACCAATCCAAAGCTTATTCAAGCTATCGAAACTCAACTATGCTTAGTGGCTTAACTCGAACTCAGGTTAGAAAATTCAAAAAGACTACCCTAGAAGTTTGCTAGCTTTTCTTTCTTGTAAAGTTTTCGATACATATCGTAAATAAAGCCCAACCACTTTTCGTTGTTGCGATAATCGCGATAAGACTTCGCAGGAGCATCGATAATTTGCTCAAACTCGGCTAGCGTAATTCCAAGTTTTTTGGCAATGTAGTCCTTTTCGTGTTTCACCTTTACCTCATCGTATGGAAGCGATTTCAATTCAAGCAAAGCATCTTCTCGGGTTACCTCTCCCGTACAAATTTGCGTAGCTAAAGTGGCTCGTCTATAATCAAATCCAAACTTCTTGAATAGATAATAAGACTGGATAAACCCAGTGTATTTGGACTCATAATGCTTGCCACCGTAGTACCTCCAATTCAATTCTGTTTCCAGAATATGCATGCTATCCTTTTTGGAATATGGCACATAGTTGAGCAGATAAATAATTTTAATTCCCTTAAACACCTTGTAATACATCTCTTCTATGAACCCAAACAACGGAAATCGTTTAAGTGGTTTGGTGCCAAAAGTTTTGTGAATGTCCTTTAGATAGGTGGTGTCTTTGGCGTTGTAGTGCCACGAGCGTGGGAGGATACCTTCTGTAGCAAAATTTCCTCCGCTAATAATATACTTCACCCCGTATTTGGCCGCGACAGAGTGCATTGCTGCGGGAATAGCCATATCGGTTGGAGTTTCCGCTTCGGGTACAGAAGCTTTAAGGAATGACAGTTGTAAGTCTTTAAATTCCTCCCAATCAAGCACCCAGCTTTCGTAATCAATACCCAGTTTTTGGGTTACGTTTTTGATGTTGAGCGCTGCATCATCCGAATTCCAGCCATTATCCATGTGTATGGCTAACACACGAAGCCCATGCTGCTTGGCTATATAGGCCGCATAACTGCTATCTATTCCGCCACTCATGCCCATAACGCAATCGTATTCCTTGCCTTGTCCTGCTTTTTTTATCTGGGCAACTAATCGCAACAGCTCCTGTTCTGTAGCGGCTCCTTGATATTTATGCTGAATCCTCTTATCCAAAAAATCTGTGCAGTTGTTGCATAAGCCCTGAGCATCGAAGGTTATGTCCAAGTCCGTTGTGTCCATAACACATCGCGTACAAATCTTGTATTTTGAGGAGACCATTGGGAAATTTAGTTTGACCCCAAATTAACCTACGAAAGTGATACGTTTCACTTCCTGTTTGTTTGAAAATTCAAGTCGCTTTTTTCGGGATAATTAACCAAAACCCCTCGCTTTTTTCCATGATAAACAAACATACTTCCAGCCGCAAGACCATTGGCAAATCCTTGGGTATATGCGTTTTCTAAATCCGTAACGCTTCCCGCACCGCCAAGAGCAACTACAGGAATAGTTACAGCCTCAGAGATGCTTTTAATGAGGGGAATATCATATCCTGTCATAGAACCATCGCATTCGACAGATTGGACTACTATTTCTCCTGCACCTAGTTTGGCCATTTGCTGGGCAAATTCAACAGGCGAATACTGTGAAGCTTTGTTTCCGTTGTTGGTCCAAGTGCGCAATCCTCCAAGAAATTTCTTCTTCACATCCATACAAACAACAATGGTAGACGAGCCATAGGCATCGGCAGCTTGACGAATAAAATCTGGGTTGTTCACTGCTGCAGCGTTTATAACCACTTTTTCGGCTCCTGCTTTGATGAGTTGACCAATATGCTCTAGGTTACGAATTCCACCGCCTACGGCAAATGGCATATTGGCTTCTTCGCCCACTTGACGCACAAAATCATAGGAAATGCAGCGATTCTCGTTGGTTGCATCAATGTCTAGGAAGATAAGTTCGTCCGCCCTCAAATCGTTGAATATTCGCACGGCATTGATGGGATCGCCTATATAATTGTGGTTTTTGAAGCCAATAGATTTAACCAAACCCAACTTGCGCAGTAGCAATACGGGAATAACGCGCGGTCTAAACATTCCTTACTTGTTTGCTTTAATCACCCTAGAAATTGGAACCTGAAACCGAATAATCATCTTAAATAGCCAAGAAATTCTTAAGCAGCTGCTCTCCTGTATCATGGCTTTTCTCTGGATGGTACTGAACGCCAAATATGTTTTCTTTCTCAACTCCAGAAACGAACGAGTATTCGTATTCGGTTTCGTTCAACACGTCTTGCAATTGCGAAGTAACCATGTGATAGGAATGCACAAAGTAGAATTCCGATTGTGGGAGAATTTGCCGCATCAAGGGGCTTTCCTTGGCAATGGTTATCTGATTCCATCCCGTATGTGGGATTTTGTAATGCAAGGTGTCTTGTATTTTGAACCGAACCACTTTGCTATCAAACCAGCCCAACCCATCTACCATGCCTTCCTCGCTATGGGTAGCCATAAGCTGCATTCCAAGGCAAATACCTAAGATTGGCGTCTTTTTTTGCATCACAGCCTCGGTAAGCGATTCGAGAATGTGATTGGTTTTTAAATGCTCCATAGCCATTCCAAAATGGCCCACACCGGGAAGAATCAGTTTATCTGCACGTAAAATTTCTTCAGGACTGGAGGATAGCTTGCAATTCACATTAAGACGGTTAATCTTTTTGAACACAGAATGTACGTTTCCCATTCCATAATCAACAATTACAAGATTAGACGCCATTCTTAGTTGTGTGCTTTTGACCGTTGCTTTGTGCGGCTGCGAATATCGTGATATACCTTTAATGAAACATAAACAACTATACTTGCCGTTTCAGAGGCAAAACCCTCTTCATGCACGTTGAACCGCTAAAAAATGAAACAACTTATAGAGTGTGTACCGAACATTTCGGAAGGTCGCGACCTAGTAAAAATTAACGCCATTGCGAATGTAGTTACCACCGTTGAGGGCATCAAATTGCTGAATGTGGATCCAGGTGCGGCCACCAATCGGACGGTAATCACCTTTGTGGGTGAGCCAGATGCGGTAATCGAAGCGGCATTTCTTCTCATAAAAAAGGCCGCTGAATTGATTGACATGAGCAAGCATCAGGGAGAGCATCCTCGCTTTGGTGCTACAGATGTGTGTCCGCTTATTCCCATTGCCAACATTAGTATGGAAGATGTGGTGCCTTATGCCCACAAACTGGGCGAACGAGTTGGTAAAGAGTTGGGCATTCCTGGCTATTTCTATGAATATTCCTGCACCGAAGAAAAACGTAGAAACCTTGCCAATTGCCGAGCAGGCGAATATGAAGGATTGCCCAAGAAGTTAACTGACCCTGCATGGAAACCCGATTTTGGCGATGCAACATTCACCGATAGCGTAAAAAGTACTGGTGCCATCGCCATATCGGCCCGCGATTTTCTGATTGCCTATAACATTAACCTAAACACCACTTCGGTGAGGCGCGCCAACAATTTGGCTTTCGACTTGCGCGAAAACGGACGGGTGCTGCGCGAAGGCGACCCCGTGACAGGCAAGGAAGTGAAAGACGCCAATGGCAACCCCATTCGCGAACCTGGGGCGCTGAAAGCCGTGAAAGGTATTGGGTGGTTTATTGAGGAATACGGAATTGCTCAAGTGTCGCTCAATTTGACCAACATCACCGTTACCCCCATGCATGTGGCATTCGACACTGCTTGTAACAAAGCTTGGGAGCGTGGATTGCGGGTTACAGGCTCTGAACTGGTTGGCCTAGTGCCGCTAGAAGCCATGCTAGACGCGGGTCGGTTTTTCCTCAAAAAACAGCAACGCTCGGTGGGTGTAAGTGAGAGCGAGCTGATAAAAATTGCCATTCGCAGCCTTGGCTTAGATGAACTTACTCCCTTCGACCCAAAGCAGCGCATTATTGAATACATGATTGCCGATGATGCCAGCAAGCGATTGGTAGACATGAGTCTTACAGCTTTTGCCGATGAAACCGCCAGCGAAAGCCCTGCCCCAGGTGGTGGCAGCATTGCTGCGTATGTTGGTGCGCTGGGCATTTCGTTGGGCACTATGGTGGCCAATCTAAGCTCGCACAAGCGCGGCTGGGACGAACGCTGGGAAGAGTTTAGCGACCATGCCGAACACGGACAAGCCATGAAAGAAGAGCTGTTGCGCTTGGTGGATGAAGACACGGCCGCGTTCAACGGTATTATGGCAGCTTTTGGTTTGCCGAAGGCCAAGGATGCAGAAAAGGCCATCCGAACCGCTGCAATTCAGGATGCTACTAAGCAAGCCATTTTAATCCCGTTCAAGGTGATGCAGGTAGCTCATGCCAGCATGTCTAACCTTAAAGCTATGGCCGAAGTGGGCAATCCCAACTCGGTGAGCGATGCTGGTGTCGGGGCCTTATGTGCTCGTTCGGCTGTGATGGGCGCCCACCTCAATGTGCGCATCAATGCTGGCGGATTGCACGACAAGGCTTTCTTGGAGGATATACTTTCAAAAGCCCAGCAACTAGAACATGAGGCCATTGCGCTTGAAAAAGAGATTTTGACAATTGTGGAAGACAAACTATAAACCCACGAGATGAAAACCGTACTACCCCTGCTCTTACTCGCCTTCGCTTTCACCACTTTGATGTGCTGCGCAAACGATTGCACGGACGAAACCCCAGCCACCTGCCAAGACATACCTCCAACGGATGAAGCTTGCTTGGCATATTTCCAGCGCTGGTTCTACAATGCAGAGAGCAATGCCTGCGACTCAATAGGCTATTCGGGATGTTCGCAATACGGGTTTGCTACCCAAGCCGAATGCGAAGCCTGCCTTTGTGAGTAGAATTTTTGCCCCGTTGCCTATGCCATGAAGGATAGTGGACTAGGCATATGCCCCGTTGTCTATGCCACGAAGGATAGTGGGTTGGGCATTTGCCCCGCTATTTTCTCGTAGTAAGAATACTTTCCAACTCTCGCTTTAAGTATTCTGCGGTATGTCCTTTTCCCGATTTGGCTAATTGGAGTGGATTTCCTTCCACCAATAGCTGACCTCCGCGCTTGCCGCCTTCGGGGCCGAGGTCTATGATGTGGTCGGCTGTGCGAATCACATCCATATTGTGTTCTATTACTAGTACAGTGTTACCTTTGTCCACCAGTTTATTGAGCACGTCAAGCAATATGCGAACATCTTCAAAATGAAGGCCCGTGGTGGGTTCGTCCAAGATGTAGAAGGTTTTTCCCGTATCGCGCCTGCCCAGTTCAGCTGCCAATTTGATGCGTTGCGCCTCGCCACCAGACAGTGTGGTACTGCTTTGTCCAAGTTTTATGTAGCCCAAACCCACATCGGCTATGCTGCGAATTTTGCGCACTATGGATGGAATACTCTCAAAAAACACCACCGCTTGGTCGATATCCATATCCAACACATCGGCTATGGATTTGCCTTTGAATCGCACTTCGCGGGTTTCGCGATTGTAGCGCAAGCCATTGCAACGCGGACAAAGAACGTGCACATCGGGCAGGAAATTCATGCCAATGGTTTTAACTCCTGCACCAAGACATTCATCGCAGCGCCCACCTACCACATTAAAGGAAAAACGACCCACCTTGTAACCTCTAATTTGCGACTCGGGCAGGCTTGCAAATAGGTCACGGATGTCAGTGAAAACGCCAGTGTAGGTAGCAGGATTGCTGCGCGGAGTGCGGCCAATGGGGTCTTGGTCTATGGCAATCACTTTGTCGAGATGTTCGATGCCTGTCAGGGTTTTGTAGGGCATGGGCTTCAACTCGCTGCGATGCAATTTGCTGCTTAGAATTGGATAGAGCGTTTCGTTGATCAGGGTCGATTTTCCGCTACCCGAAACGCCTGTAACACAAATGAACTTGCCCAATGGAAACTTCACCGACACGTTGACAAGGTTATTTCCCGTAACTCCCGTTAAACCCAATGTTTTGCCATTGCCCTCGCGAAACGCAGTGCGATGCGGAATTGTATTGGTGCCGTTGAGGTGCGATGCCGTGAGCGAATTGGTTTTTATCAGTTCGGCATACGTGCCTTGGCCCACGATACGCCCTCCATGGATGCCCGCTTTGGGGCCAATGTCGATAACATGGTCGGCAGCCACCATCATATCCTTATCGTGTTCCACCACGATGACGGAATTGCCTGTGTCGCGCAATTTTTTCAAGGCATCAATGAGACGTTGATTGTCGCGCTGATGTAGGCCAATGCTGGGTTCGTCCAATATGTAGAGCACTCCCACCAACTGCGACCCAATTTGCGTAGCCAGTCGAATACGCTGCGCCTCACCGCCCGAAAGGGTGCGGGCTTCGCGATCTAGCGAGAGGTAATCGAGTCCTACATCCAGCAAAAATTGGATGCGGGTTTGCACCTCTTTGATGATTTCGTGGGCAATAAAAGCCCTGCGTTCGTCCAGTTTGCTTGCCAATGCAGAGAACCATGCTTGTAGTTCGCCTAGGTCGATGGCAGAGAGTTCCGCTATGTTTTTTCCATCCATCCGAAAATTCAAGGCTTGCTTGTTCAGCCGCGCACCATGGCATGTTGGGCATGGTTTAAGTGCAGTAAATCGGTCGGCCCATTTTGCCAATGCCGCGCTGTTGGACTCATCTTTTTGCGCAGCTATGAAACTTACGATACCCTCGAATCCATCCATGTGAGTAGTACCTGTGCCGCTCGAATCTTTCACTTTAAGCACTTCGTTTCCCCCGTTCAAAATCATTTTGAGCACTTCTGAGGGTAGCTCCTCGATGGGGGTTTGCAGCTTGGCGTCATATTTCACACAAATGGCCTCCAATTGGCGAAATATCCAGTTGTTTTTGTAATCTCCAATAGGGGCAATGCCGCCACGGTAAATGCTTTTTTTCCGGTCTGGGATGATGAGATTTTCGTCTACTTCGGCCACAGTTCCCAGTCCGCTGCAATCGGAGCAAGCGCCATAGGGCGAGTTGAAGGAAAACAGATTGGGTGCAGGTTCGTCATAGGCAATGCCCGTGGTGGGGCACATTAAAAACCGACTATAAAAGCGAGGCACAAGGCTCAATTGCTCCATCACCATCATAGAGCCTTTACCGTGTTTCATGGCCAATTGCAACGAGTCGGAAAGACGTTTGGTGGCGCTGGCATCTACCTCAAGGCGGTCTACAACAATTTCAATATCGTGGGTTTTGTAACGGTCCAGCTTCATATCGGCCTTTATATCTTCCAGCACGCCATCTATGCGCACTTTAGTAAATCCTTGGCGCCTCACTTGCTCAAACAATTCGCGGTAATGGCCTTTTCTGCCGCGCACCACTGGGGCAAGAATGTTCACCCTCTTTCCATCCAAATCCTGGCGAATGGAGCGCAGAATATCATCGTCAGAATACTTCACCATGCGCTCGCCCGTATTGTAGCTGAAAGCCTCCCCTGTCCTAGCGTAGAGCAAACGGATGAGGTCATACACTTCGGTGATGGTGCCCACGGTGCTGCGCGGATTGCGGTTGGTGCTCTTTTGTTCGATGCTGATAACCGGGCTGAGACCTGTGATTTCGTCCACATCTGGCCGCTCCAAAGTGCCCAAAAACTGGCGGGCATAACTGGCAAATGTTTCAATGTATCTGCGTTGACCCTCGGCATAAATGGTATCGAAAGCTAGGCTGCTCTTGCCGCTTCCGCTAAGGCCGGTGATAACCACCAACTTATCGCGGGGAATTTTCACATCAATATTCTTCAAATTGTGAACCCGAGCACCATATACTTCCAAGTACTGAAGCTCGTCTAATTCGGGCGTTATTGCTTCAACAATTGCCTCTTTGGCCTTCGATTTCTTCTCTTTCATTATGAAAGAACAAAGAAACGGGGAAGATGGCTGAAAAGAAAATGCTTAAAGGAGAAAAATGATTTTGCAGGAATGATGTGATGAAGGAATGAAGGGTGTATTACCTACAAGAGGCTACTTCGTTCCTCGCATACTACATTACTCTGTCGCTTCGGGCAAAACAACCTTAGACGAGAAATCCTCTGGATGCTCCCACAGGGCGCTGTCGGCCAGTATAGATGGATCCATAGCCGAAATGTTGAAATATCCCTTTTCGGGCAATTTCAAGATGTAGGTCTTGTTGTCCTTGTTGGCCAATGTGGGTTCGCGCAGCCAAGGATTAAAGATTTTGAGGATCTTGTAGGTAGTGTTTAGTTTGGCTACCACGTGGCTAAAATCGGTGATGGTACTATCAATCTTCACCTCGTAGGTTTTCTCTGGTTTGTAGAGGTCTTTTTCGCGGTAATGAAATCCGTAGCGAGTTGGATTTTCAAGAATCAACTTGGCGGCAATGATGCGAAACACATAGCGACTGGTTTCAGAACCCAGAATAAGGTCGTAGTAGTTGGTGGTGTTTTGGCGTTTCATCTGCTTACTCACTCCGCCAAGGCCCATGTTGTAGGCCGCAGCGGCCATTTCCCAACTGCCCAGTTTATCGTAAGCATCGCGCAGAAATTTGCAAGCGGCAACCGTGGATTTCTCTACATGATAGCGTTCGTCAACTTCGGTATTCACCTCTAGACCCAATTCTTTGGCGGTAGGTTCCAATATCTGCCAATAGCCCACTGCGCCAGATGGCGATACGGAGTTTATCAATCCGCTTTCTATCACTGCGAGATACTTAAAATCTTCGGGGACGCCATACTGCTTCAATATCGGTTCTATTACAGGAAACCAGCGATGGGCGCGCTTGTGAAACAGCATGGTGTTGCTTTGCCAGTAGGTGTTTACCAACAGTTCGCGGTCCATACGCTCGCGGATATCGGTATCGAATGTGGGCACACGATTGCCGCAAAACGTGAGGTTGTTGGGAAGCGTTAAACTGTAAACGCGGTAGTCCTCTTGAAAGCGTTTTTCGAATGCATCATCCGAATCATGTTTGTTCGAAAACGAATAGGAAACGAGCATCATGGTCCAAGCCGAAAGGGCCAAAATAACCAGTGCGGTAGGGAATCGGAATCTCTTCTTATCTATCCTTAGCATGGTACAAAGATAGAATAATCAATTTTAAGGGGTGAAAATGGAAGAAGATGCCTTGAGCACTCGCTCAATTCTCGGCAGCCCATCCTCCGTTATCCGTACCAAATAAACCCCATCACTATGGGCGCTTAGGTTGATGGTGCTGGTGCGCATGGGGCCTAGTAGTATTCTTCCATACATGTCCATTACCTCAATAGTTGAGGGGATAGAAAGGTTGAATTCTCCGCTGCCTGGGTTCGGATAGATGCGAATTTCTTGGGCAACATCCGCATCATTTACCCCAACAGAACTGCACATCAGATCGTTTACCCGCTGCCAGATGGTGTCGTTGAAAGTGATGGGCACTTCGCCCACTCCGGGGGCATTACCCATGCGGATGTATACCAGATTGAGGCTGGGCACCACGTTGATGATCTGCCCGTCTTTGCCCAATGCCGCATACATATCATCGGGTGCGTTGGGGTTTAGCGGACCTGCAAACTGAAATTGTGAGCCGGGCAGCATGGCTGTGGCCTTGCCGTTGAGCCACCATAAGTAGCCGTAGCTCAGGTTGAGCGATTGCGAGGTATTTACCATGGCGTTGAAATAAGTGGCATCGGTCATTATTTGGTTTCCGTTCCAGTTTCCGTTATTAAGCATCAATAGACCAAAACGGGCCATACTTCGGGGTTTGCTAAAGAACACATTATTGTAGCCCGATGAAAAAAACGCCCCCGTCATTCCTGTTGGGGTTTTCAGTTTTTGGGTGGTGTAGGTGTTAAGGGTTTGGCCGGAGGCCGCCTCAATCACCCCGTCAAGCAGGGTATAGGGACCGTTGTGGTAGGCCCAGCGGGTGCCTGGATTGGCAATGCAGAGGAGGCACGAGGCGAGGGTGCAAAAGTGGTCGGGCACATCATCATCAAGGCCGCTGGTCATGCTAAGTTGGTGGCGAATGGTGATTTTCTCCTCCTCTTGAGAGGTGCAGCTGGTCCAGCCTGTGCCGAGATAATCGGAGGTGGTGTCGGCTATGGAGAGATGGCCTTCTTGCTGCGCAATGCCCACCATAAAGGAAGTGATGGTTTTGCCAGCCGAGGCCCAATACCATGCGCTGTCTTGAGTGAAAGTACCGAAATACTGCTCAATGACGATACGCCCGTCTTTGAGCAAAATGAATGCTTTGGTGTTTTTGGCGTCCAAATAGTCGAGCAGGGTGTCCACCTTTTCGGGGCACCAGCCCAGCTCTTCGGGCGTGGTGGTTTCCCAAGCGTTGCCAACTATAGGCGGAAAGTAGAGTGATTGGGCGGTGGCAAGCGTGGTGGCGAACAGCACCAAGAGGAAGTATATGTGTTTCATGGTGAGTAAGACGATTGGCAGATGAAAGGGTTTAGCGAAAAACCAATGTTTGACTTGACAAAACTAAATCAGTCCATTGCTTTAAGAGCTAGTTACCTCCAATCACTTTGATGCTTATGGTAGCTTTCTGACCGTATATTTCTCATGAAAAACTACCAACCACGCCATAGTTTCTAATTGCACTAATCAAATCAATTAGGTAGTTACCAACGGACAAAAGTTTAAATAGTTTAAGGCAATCCCAATTTCTGTGTAGACTTTTACTGGCAATGGGTGCTTTAAAAACAAATGGGAATATCCGACCTATCATGTTCCTGAAATAGATTCAGGATTTGCTATAACCTAAACCAGCTCTGATTCACAGAACTACAACCTACTAGAACCTACAATCAAAAGCATTGAGCACCAACCAAAGAGTAGGCTACCCCAACTCCCCTACTCTGGTTGCTGCCCAGCTTTGCGCTAAAGGAATGCGCCATTTGGATTGAAGTTCTGCGTGCGAAACAACCATATTATTAAACACAGTGGTGGCAGCGTTTAACTCTCCTTGGGCAAACGCAGTTTCCAATTGGTTAACATGCACCTGCATCACCGCATTGGAAGATGAAATATAGGCCAATTGCATACGGTCCATAAAATCAACATTGAGGCGATTCTGCAGCGAACGGATAAACGCCACTGAACTATCAATAGAACAGCCGCTGGCATGGGCAGCATCTTCATCTACCATTATTACCAAAAAGCGATTATACAGTACATCAGCTGCAGCCATAAGCGGCTGGCCGTGAGCTTTCCAGTCTTTTACAAAAGCGTTGGCTAAGGTGCCCACCAAAGCAGTTTCGTCATCCATAAGCGTCCGCGAACCTTGATACACCCATGTACGGGCATGAAGCGAAAATGCATCGAAATCGGATAAACTAGTATTCATATCGGGGGAAATTGTGGGCGCCAGCATCACAAATCGGCAGCTTGGGCAATAAGCTCGGCCACATCAAGCACTTTGGTTTCTTCCGATTTGTTGTTGTATTTCACACCATCGGTCATCATTGTGTTGCAAAACGGACAACCAGTAGCAATAACCTGTGGCTTTAATTCGAGGGCTTCCTCTGCACGCTCCATGTTCACTTCTTTGTCGCCATGCTCGGCTTCCTTAAACATTTGAGCACCGCCAGCACCACAGCACAATCCATTGGCGCGAGAGCGTTTCATTTCGGCCAATTCAGCATCTAACTTTTGAATGATTGCTCGCGGTGCTTCATACTCATCATTTGCTCTACCCAGATAACATGGATCGTGAAACGTGATTTTCTGACCTTTGAAGGAGCCTCCATCCACCTTCAATTTTCCTTCATCAATCAATTGCTGAATCAATTGAGTATGATGAATTACCTCATACTTTCCACCCAATTCAGGATATTCATTTTTCAAGGTATTGAAACAATGTGGGCAGCCAGTTACTATTTTTTTCACCTCGTAAGCATTCAAAACCTGAATGTTAGTCATGGCTTGCATTTGAAATAAAAACTCGTTTCCAGCGCGCTTTGCAGGGTCTCCAGTGCAGGTTTCTTCCGTTCCCAATATGGCAAACTTGATGTTCACCTTATTCAGAATTTTCACAATAGCCTTGGTGATTTTCTTGGCACGGTCGTCAAAACTGCCCGAACATCCTACCCAAAATAGAATGTCTGGAGTTTCGCCTGCGGCCATCATTTCGGCCATTGTTGGCACTTTTAATAAATCGCTCATATCAATCAGTTTCTTAATTATCTAAAAAGGTCTGGAATTAAATCACTCCCAAAAACAAGTAGTAATTCATCAATTTTCTGCAGTCCAATTTGCTCTATCGGCAGGAGAAAACTGCCAAGGCGCTCCGTTGTTCTCGATGTTGCTAAACACAGTGGCTAGCGCTGAAGGTGGCTTAGATTCTTCCATTACCAAGTATCTGCGCAAATCGACAATAATGCTAAGCGGATCAATATTTACCGGGCAACTTTCCACACAAGCATTGCACGAAGTGCAGGCCCACAATTCTTCTGGAGTAATAAAGTTATGCAATAGACTCTTACCATCGTCCATAAACTGACCACCATTGGTGTCCATATTTTTGCCCACTTCTTCCAATCGGTCGCGGGTATCCATCATTATTTTGCGCGGAGAAAGCAACTTGCCGGTGATATTGGCAGGACAGTTAGATGTGCAACGGCCACACTCAGTGCAGGTGTAAGCGTTAAGTAATTGAATCTGAGATAAATCTTGCACATCCTTTGCACCAAACCGCTGCGGTTCCGAAGTACCTGCGACTGGGGCTGCATACGGGTCAGCATTGGGGTCCATCATCAACTTCACCTCATTGGTAACACTTTCTAAGTTAGTGAACCTTCCTTTTTTCTCCAGATTGGACATATACGTGTTGGGAAACGCCAACATAATGTGCAAATGCTTCGAAAAAGGGAGATAATTGAGAAAGGCAAAAATGCCAAGAATATGCGCCCACCAGCAAACGCGTTCGATGATGTGAAGTGTTTCGAATCCAAGTCCTACAAACATTGGTGCTAAAAACTGACTGATAAGAAACGGTCCCGACCGATGTTCCTCTGGCATATTAGCTTCGCTAGCATTCATTATCAAAAGGGCGCACATCAACACTATTTCAATTACCAAGATGTTATTGGCATCGGTGAAAGCCCAACCTTTCATTTCGGGCTTGTGAAACCGCGCCAACTTCATCACATTTCTTCTCCACAAAAAAGCGATACATGCCACTATAACGAGCACCGCAAGAATTTCGAAGAACCCTATTGCAACGGTATACAATACCCCAAGTGGGGCCGCAAAAACGCGATGTGTGCCCAAAATACCATCAATCACTATTTCCAACACCTCAATATTGATGAGAATGAATCCAATATAGACCATGAAATGCAATAGGGCAGGAATTGGCCTCACCATCATTTTACTTTGACCGAATGCCACTTTGAGCATGGTTTTCAAGCGGTCGGATGGGCGGTCGGTTCTATCCACCGAGCGACCAAGCATTATGTTACGATATATTTTACTAGCGTTGCGATAAAACAACCCTCCGGCTGCTAGAAATGCTATGAGGAAAATTATGTTAGGGATATACTGCATAGATATGTGCTTAACTGGTGGTGGTTTGATTCAGAATCAGTCCTTGTTTTTCTTGCCAAACAAGGATACATGAACGTATCTGCTAGGCCGCGCTTTGATGTCGATAAAGAGGCTATCCAAATTGGCTGTGGCTGATGCCAGATTAGTGAATATGGTATCGTTGCTTATGAGCTTACCAATAGTGCCTTCTCCACTATTGATTTTCTCCATAGCAACCGCCAATTCTGCAAAAGTTTTGTTTGCATTGTTGATTGTGGAAGCAATATCAGCTGCCGCAAGCGAATCGGAGAAGGTTGCCAAATTGCCCAGCAACCGATCTATTTCACCTTTGTTTTCGTCTAGCACCGATGTGAATGCTTCCACATCGGCTAGAATTCTGCTCAAATCTCCATCTTTCGAAACTAGACCATCGATTTTTCCTGTAGCGCGTTTTAGATTTTCCATTGTTACTGCTAAGTCTCTCAACGCAGTGTTGATGGAAGAGGCTTTTTCACCTTTACCCAACGCATCTCGAATATCTAACACCAAGGAATCCAAATTTTGTATGAGTTTATCGGCTTTGTCTTTCAAAGGGTCGAGGCTTGCCATTAAACCAACTTTCAATTGCGTTGGCAAGGTATCTCCTTCCGCAAAGAAGCCTTCGATACTTCCTAACATCAATTGAATGCTTGTTGTTCCAAACAAATCAGATGAAAGTTCGGCCACTGTACCATTGGGAATCTCGAAGTCATCAGCAGTGAGCATTATTTCAACAATCAACCTTCGCCCGTTGTCAGGCTCGAAATAGATACTCCTAACCAAACCAACCTTATATCCATTAGCTAATACTGGCGCGGAAGTAACCAATCCTCCTGCATTTTCGAACACCGAATAGTATACCCTTTGCTTGCTAAAAATATCATTGCCTTTCAGGAAATTATACCCCCAAACGAAAGCCACCAATGTTGCAATGGTTACTAAAGCAGTTCTAACTTCTTTCGAATATCTCATGTACTCTTTTTACTTTAAAACCCGTCTTGCCTCATCGGCTGTGATGCGAAGTCCATCTCTAAAAGCAACCACAAATGCCCCTTCAAATCCCAATTTTCTGAGCCTCGATTGCTCTGCGCTTGCAGCTGCGAAAGTGGTGAAACTGCCAATGATGTACTTGTACTGACCGTCTTGTGCATAGCTTGAAGCTTTTTGCCCTTTGAATTGTGGCGAATTTACATCAAGCGGTTTGGCTGATGAGGCAACTTGTACCGACAATACCACACCTTTTTCAACCCTTGTAGGCACCGATTGCTTTACAGGAGTTTCCGTTTTAACGGGTGCTGCAGGATTTTCCACTGATTTAAGGTCTACAGCCTCCGAAGAAACAGCTGATGATGATTCCACACCTTTTACCTTAGCTATTCTGCTTTCAAGTTCAACCTTTCGCTTTTCGAGAAATAAAAGTTCGGCCTCATCGGTTGTTATGGGCTTATCCGAAAGTTGCGGAACTACATCCTTCTTTACTGGGGCAGTTTCTACGGTAGATTCTTTCCTCTCTGGCTCATTATTCACTTTCTCACGTTGCCTAGCGTGAACCTGTTGTATCGAATCTTGCTTTGCTTTTTCGCGCTCGGACAAGCGTTCAGCAAACTCAACACGCGCTTGTTCCGCTACCATTTCACGTTTTAGGCGATCTTCTTTTTCTTGCTTTTCTTTCTGTTCGGCCAAAACTTTTGCCGCTTCCAATTCTCCCTCTTTTGCACGTTTTTCAGCGGCCAACCTGTCTGCTTCTTCCTTCCTCTTCTGCTCCTCTCTGTTTTTCTTTTGGGCTTCGATGGCCTGTTCCTGTTTTAATTTCTCTAAACGTGCTTTTTCTGCAATTGCCGCATCCAAAGCTTGCTGCTTCTGCGCTTTCTCTTGCTCGGCCGTGCTAGGCGCTGGAGTTTCTTTTGGTTTTTCTGTCTCAACATGTTTTTCTTTAACAGCCTCTGTTTGCGATTTTACTTCTGAAGGTTTTACCGCAGAAGTTCCGCCTTCAACGCGCTCTTTGTACTCCTGAAATCCGCGAAAAATAGCCGATACCATAGTGGCTTTGCCGTTCTCAGAATTCAAGAAATCCTCTTCTTGAGCATTAGTCAGAAACCCAAGCTCAATCAGTATGCTTGGCATTGTAGTTCTGCGTAGTACAAGGAAACCTGCTTGCTTCACACCTCTATCCTTCCTACCAACACTATCCTTAAACTGTCCTTGTATATAAGAGGAAATCCGAAGACTTTGTTCCAAAAAGGCACTTTGCATAATGGTAAGAGCAATGATGCTTTCTGGAGAATTAGGGTCAAAGCCCTCGTATTTAGTTTGATAATCGTCCTCTAAAAAGATGGCTTGGTTTTCTTTCATGGCCACCTGCAAATTCTCGTCATTGCGATGCAAGCCCAGCGCAAACGTTTCTACCCCTTGCGCAGAAGTACTTTTGGCCGCATTACAGTGAATACTTATAAAAATGTCGGCATCGGCTTTGTTTGCAACGTCAGCCCGCTCATTTAAACCAATAAAAATATCCGTTTCTCGGGTATATTTTACCGAAACATTCGGATAGGTTTGTTTAATCAATGTGCCTAGTCGCTTCGCAACATCAAGAGAAATATCCTTTTCCTTGTTCTTATATCTTCCAGTTCCAAGATTGCCAGGGTCATTTCCACCATGCCCTGCATCAATCACAACGGTCTTCATTTTATAGGCCAGTTCGGCCTTTTGAGCGTAGCCAGAAAACACGACCGCAACGAATGCAATAAAGACCCAAAAAAAGCGTTGTAGCGTACTCGCCTCCATCAATTGTTACTATCTGTAGCGGTTTGGTGAAATAGTTAGCTTTGAACGCCCAAAATAACGCCTTTTCCTGCAATATAAAGCAGCCCCTTTGCGCATCAGAAACGTGTTTATACGATTGGTAAGGTACTGCCTGTTAGTCCTTTTAGTTTCGCGCTGCGCAATGGCTCAGGATGCGCCAACAGATTCTGTGGTCAATAAGCCCTTGAAAGGCGGCAAGATTTACTCGCTCGACAGTAACTTACAGTTAACCGATTCTACTAAAGTATTCGAATTAGATAGCCTGCCAGCGCAGTCAGACACTACCGTAGTTGCACAGGATTCTCTGTCTTTTACCAAAAAGAAAAATGCAGGCGAAGGTTTAGATAGCCCGGTAAAATATCATGCGCGCGATTCCATTCGCTTTAGTGTTGATTTAAAAATGGTGTATCTCTTTGGAGAAGCTCAAATCAATTATCAGGATATTGATTTGAAGGCCGAGTACATTGAAATAGACCAAGAAAAAAAGGAAGTGTATGCCATTGGTGTAGCCGACTCAACAGGAAGAATAGTAGGTAAACCCGTATTCAAGAGTGGTGAATCGGAATTTGTGGCCGAAAATATGCGCTACAATTTCAACACTAAGAAAGGGAAAATTTCGGAGGTTATAACCAAAGAAGGCGATGG
>CAMDOM010000019.1 GCA_945903645.1 Chryseobacterium gleum | reverse complement strand
GAATATCTCAGTAGTTTTGGTCAGCAGCATCGGTTCAGGTTTTTAGCAGTTCGCACCACTAAATTACCCAACACCTTTGCTGCTATTTATTTGTATATCAACTATTTATTCACAAATAGCTGTGATTGTCTTATCCCGAACTCAGGTTGTTAGGCTATTTAATGTTGTAACCACCAGTTAGAATTTATAAAACTCCAAATCGAAATATTTCCTGAAAGAATTGAGATTAGAAATTTTCACGACATGTTTTTAGGTAGGCAAATTAAAATACCGCTTATTCTTCCCTCCAAACATTCTTTTCTCATAGATTTCACTGAGCCTCGGGGCTCGTTCCTGTAACCCCCTAAAACATTGAATTTATAGCCAAAAAGCACATCATGTTTTTTAGCTAATAAGGATACCGATGGGGAGTTTTCGTGGTTTCATTTTTTGAGGAATTAGGTTAACCCCTGCAAACCAAAAGAAGCAGACCGTAACCCATTTACGGTCTGCTTCTTTTTCAAAATTATTTTGTAACCGTGAGATCGCTTCGCTTAGTTACGAATAAGGCTAAGAGAGTCATGGAATTAGGTAATGACTAACAACTAAATCGCAATGTGACTTATATCATACCAATTTCATTTATTTAACACCATATTTGTCAAATTTTTTGAAATAATTTTATCATAAGACCATAAATGGGAAAAATAATATTGCCGTAGGTTTTTTGACCATGGGCTTTTTTATGGCGTATGGCTTTCTGCTTATTTACTTTCGTGACTTTGGTCCAGACAAGGTAGAATGGGCTAACTCGTATAGTATCGGCAAGCATTTTGAAAGCCGATTAGCACATGTACATGGCAATCTCTTTGCCTTCCTCAACATTCTTATCGGTTATTTATTGCTTCGGTTTAGCGACAAACTCAAAAACGTCCAATCTATTTCATTTTTGGCATTATCCGGTTTATTGATGCCCCTTGGCATTTTGTCGGAAGTCTATTTTGGTCTACCCCCTATATTGGTTTTGGGTGGCGCCATTACCATGACAGCTTCAGTTATTTGGTTAGGCATTGCCTTTCTTAGAATGCCAGCGGCAAGTGTACTGTGAGAATTATACCCATTGCACTAGCGCTCGTTAGTTTTTATCCTCTCGGCTGCAGCAATAGCGCAACAGAACTATCAAAAAACAGAGGCCAACAGCGAATATCAGTGCACTGATGCCACGCATGCGGTTCTAATTTAGACTGATTTTTCTCCTCTCCTTTAGCTCCCCTACCCGTCAATTTCTCCTCCTTGGCCGGGATTAAGGGAGGCAGGGGTGGCTTGGCAATTTATTTTCTTAACGAAACAAGGATGGTTTAGAGTAGTATGCGCTGGGAGAGCCTTACCTGAGTAGACATAAAAAAGGCGCGAACAGTCTATGCTCGCGCCTCCATCATGAAATTATAACCCAAAATTATCCCACGATGAATTTCCCTTTCATCATTCCATAGTGCCCTGGAAAACTGCAAATAAAATCGTACGAACCATTTGCTGGTGCGTCAAACGTTATAGTAACTGACTCACCACCACCCAATAATTTGGTGTGTGCCAAAGTTTCGCTACCAGCCGGAATATGGTTGGCTGCTGCCCCTGCTTGTATGGCTCTAAGCGCATAATCGGCTACATCCGTTCCTTGGCTCAGTAGCACAAAATTGTGCCCCATCGCCTCTTTTGGTAAAACGCCCTCATTCACCAAGGTAAGTGTTACCCTACTGTTAGACGGAACCTTTAGTTCACTTAGGTCAAACTTCATTTGGTCGTTTGCCTTTAAGGTCAATGCCACTTCCTCTTTTGGGAGAGATGATTCAACCGCACTCGTTTCTGGTGTTGGTTCTACTTGCTCTTTACTAGGCTCTGAACATGAAATTGCAACAACACTTAACAATCCCACTACCCACAATGATTTTTTCATTTTTTAATTAGGTTAAGTTTGTGAATGAACCTAAATGGAAACCGTTTTGTTTTGGTCGTGAAATATGATTTTTGTCATTTTTTTACAGTTTAACTAGCTGATAGAGTAATTATTCACCGCATAAATTATTGTTTTTCAACAGCATAGAATTTCAACCACCCAAAACACTTCGCTGATAAGAATCGCAGGTCTGTCGCCTAGTATTCATATCTCATTTTTAGTTGCAACAAAGCAATTTGTGCCTTGTTTTCAAAGGATTCGAAAACTTCGAACCTTCAATAAAACTCGTTTAAATCAAAAAAATGAAAGCAACGTCAATCATACTCGGATTAGCCCTTACAAGTCTTGCGGCTGTTGGTCAAAATTATGATGCTGGAGAGAAAATCTTTAAAATGAACTGTTCCGCTTGTCACAAGATGGATACAAAGCTCATTGGTCCGGCATTGATGAATGTAGTTGCAGACCAAGGCGAAGATTGGACCAAAAAGTGGATAAAGAATAACGAGGAACTCCGAAAAAGCGGTGATGCACACGCCAATCAAATTTTTGAGGAGTACAAAAAAATGGTGATGCCCAATTATTCGTATTTGACGGATACAGAATTAAGCGATGTGGTAACTTTTTTAAAGGATTGGAATGGAAAGCAAGCGGCCACAGCCTCGGTAACTGCAGCTCCTGCCGATGCTCAAGTTGCTGGGGAAGAAGCTCCGCAACAAACAGTGGAAATGTCAACTACCACCAATGTAGTGTTTGTTATTGCTCTAGTAGCAATGCTTCTGGTAGTAATTACCATGATTACGCTTCTTCAAGCGTTTAAAACCCTCCTACAGGTTAAGTTGCCAAAAGCGGGTAATGAGGAAAATAGAAGCGAATAAGTTGGACTTTAAAAAATCTGCTTCTATGCTAGGTTTAATTGACTGACGTCCTCCTAGGCATTCAATTATCCTTTAAACTACTATCAGTTCGTCTTTCTGAAATAGGAATGAGGAATGAATTAGTTGTTTAGTGAATCGAGGAACAGCTCGAATTAGTGCACAAGAAGCTGAGCACGGTCAATTCATGCTATGCTTTCTTACATCCAAATAAGCGAGCTGAAATTGCAGATAACCCAAGGAATTTTCAACCAGATTTAGCTGCGTTGAACAAGCATTTACTCCCTTAAATTCTCCAAGTTTGCAATATGAAGGCAAGTGACAAAGAACTCTTGAACGGGGTAATTATTGGGTTCCGAAATCTAATAAACGACCGATACCAATATGCAGGACTTAATGGCAAATATGAGTTGCCTAGCTCGTTGGATGAGCAGCGTATGACCATGTATCGGGATTTCTTTCTAGAACAGGTCTATCCGCATCCTGAAAAGCGGGAATTGCTAGAAGAGGCCTTCCGTAGTTTGGACAACTACCTAAAGAACCCCGATAAAATGATGCGCATTGTGTTCGATTCGGCAGCCATTTTGTTTCGTCATGGTTCAAGTATACCAAAGTTGATAAGCACGGGTATGAAAGCCTTTCGGTCGTTTAGGGTGGCTACCGAATTTGAAGCAAAACTGGCGCGCAAGGCCAGCAACAGCAGTAAGCGCCCTCCCTACTCCACTGCCGATATCAATGGGTTTATTACCTCGCTACGTAAGCGAGATATTGATGAGTTTGTCGCAAACACCACCGAGCTTTTGGAGATACTCTACGACCGTAAACTGGTGAAACAGCTCATTCAAATAATGACGGAGCTGATTGCAAAAATGAAAAAGGCACCTCACTCCTATTGCGAAACCGAGATAGCTGGGCTAACCATTGGACTGGATATGTTGATAGAAGGAAATCGATTGTTTGATTCGCTGCCAGCAGCAGACCAAAGACGCGTGTTGAACGTGATTTTGGCCATTGAGGTAGACGTACTCGAAGAGTTGTTTACCGAGACCAAAAACTAGGTTTCAATACTCGGTTGCAGTAAAAACAACCAATTGAAATTCGGAAACCTACAGCGTATCCAAAAACTGCTGGGCGTTATTCAAATGCGTTGACTGTTTTTCTAGGGGCATTTTATCAAATGTGTTTACCAACATTCCAAGCCTTGGATTTTGGAGAAAAAAATCGCGGTGTACATGCATAAACCTCCAAAACAAGCCATCCCACACGGGCTGCCAGCTTCCCTTTTGGTAATCGCTCATTTTCATTAAATAGTTGCTTCCGCTGATGTAGGGCTTTGTAGCCATTAGGCCTCCATCTGCAAACTGACTCATACCGTATACATTGGGCACCATAACCCAATCGTAAGCATCGATAAACATTTCCATAAACCAACGATAAACCTCATCTGGGTCAAATTCGCATAGCAACATAAAATTTCCCAACACCATTAACCGTTCAATATGATGGCAATATCCTGTTTCCAATACCTTTTTAATAGTGCAATCAATTGGTTCCACTCCTGTTGTACCGTTCCAAAAAGATGCCGGTATTTTCCGTGTAAAGCCCCAATGGTTTTTGACCCGTTCTTCGCTCCCTTTCAATTGATACACAGCGCGTATAAACTCTCTCCAACCCACTATTTGACGGATAAAACCCTCTACAGAATTTAATGGAATTTCATGATTGCTTGCGTATTGAAGTGTTTCATCAATAATAAACTCTGGCGATAACAAACCCACATTCAGCATAGGTGTCAATACACTGTGATGCAACACTAGTTGATTTGAAACTATAGCATCTTCATACGCACCAAACTCTAAAAATCGAGTTCCAAAAAAATCCTGCAACCATGCTCTACTTTCCACAAAAGTGGTAGGATAGATAAAATCAGGGTTTAACGTTCCATAGTTGTTGGCAAAATATACTTGCGTGTAGGTAGCTGCTTCTTTGTAAAAATGATTTGGCTTTAATGCCTCGCACAAAGGAGGTATTTTCCCTTTCGGGTACTTCATCCGATTCTCATCATCAAACGTCCATTTGCCTCCTATAGGTTTTTGATTGCTTTCTAATAAAATGCTTCTGGTTTGCCTCTGATGCTTATAAAAATCAGTTTGAAACATCCGTTTTTTACCCTGAAAGTATGCTTCGATTTCCTTGGGAGAGTTGAAAAATAAGCTCGAACGATTCTTCTTTATCGGTAAATCATGGGTCTTACACGACTTTGCAATCCGCTGTTCCAACCAATTATCGGTGGTATCAATGTATTCTAAATTGGTAATTCCTAGGGATTTCAGATGTGGAATCAATCTTCTAACATCACTTAGCTCGTCAATCGACTCAATGTATACTACGTTAATGCTTCTAGAAAACAGATAGCTTTCATAAAACTTCATGCTTGCTCTATGAAAACAAATTTTTTGTTTATGAAAATTGTACTGTTTAAAGAACAACCATTCTTCTACCAAGTAAATGGTTTCACATTTCGAAATCAGTACATTTTGTTCAAATAATTGATGCGGAAAAAGAATTCCTGTATTCATGCTTTTTGCTTATTCATTCGGCATTTATCGCTGCAATAGTTTACTTTATCCCAATTCTTTTCCCACTTCTTTCGCCACACAAAAGGACGTTGACACACAAGGCAAATCTTGGAAGGCAAATGTTGTTTTTTAATGGATGGCATAATCTCCTATACCCTTCTTTTTAACCTAGATGCAGACGCGGTATTCACATGTTTTTTCAAAATTCTGCTCCCTTCTTCTTTCACTTCTTTTGTTTTCCTAAAACTCCAAACCAAATCACTTGCTGCTTTTCGAGTGGCATCAATATCCACAATCGGCTTGGGATAATCTTCACCTATGGTAACCTGATACAGCGCTTGTTCCATAGAAGTCATTTTCCAGGGCTCATGAATACAATCTTTGGGAACATGCTGAAGCTCAGGAATCCAAGTTTTGATAAAAACACCCTCCTCGTCATGCTCCTCTGAGTTTTTTATGGGATTGTAAATGCGGATGGTATTAATACCCGTGACGCCCGACTGCATTTGCAATTGCGGGTAATGAATACCTGGTTCATAGTCTAAAAACTGCCGGGCCAAAAAATGTAACTCACGCCAATCTTGCCACAGATTGAAAACAAAAAAGGAAACCACCATGGCACGCATTCTGAAATTTATATACCCCGTTGCCACTACACATCGCATGCAAGCATCTATAAGCGGCACTCCTGTTTGTCCAGTTTGCCATGCTGTAATGTAGACCTCATTTCTTGGCTTAACTAAAGCATTGTAGGCCGAGTTTACATTTTCAAACTCCATACGGCATTCATCTTCAAACTTTTGCATGAAATGGCAATGCCAATGCAAACGTGATATAAAGTTGGATAGAGCCCTCTTATTCGTGGCCAATACGTAATGCTGCATAGTAAATTGATACACCATGCGCATGCTGATGTTACCGTAACTTAAATAGGGTGAAATTCTACTGCACCCTTTTCTACTATACAATGGCTTAGAAATATGCTTGGAGTAGTTTACATAGCGCTCCTTCAAAAAACTTTGCAAATACTTCCAAGCATTGGTTTCACCACCCGGCTGAAACGCTTTATTTTTTGTAGAAATCGCATCACTTAATTCTGGCCCTTTTATCGCTTGGTAAAAGCCCTCATCTAACGTTAAAAAATACCACTGGTGGTCATCAATTAATTTCGGAGTTTCCTCCATGTGGTGTTTCCATCTTTGCTCCCAATCTTTCCTAGATTTCAGCTTTCTTATTACTCCGTTATGCTGGTACTCTTTCCAATTGATACCCTTGTTCAGACAAAAGCGTTTGATTAGCAAATCTCTGTCGTACGTTATTTTGTTCCCAATTTCTTGATGCGAAAAAACCTTTTTGATAACGTATTTCTCAGCAAGATTCTGGAAAACAGTACTAGCCTCAGCATGAAAAACATATAGCTGTGCATTTAAGTCATTCAATTTTAATTGCATCTCCTGCAAGGATTGATAGACAAAACGCCAATGACGAACATCGCTATCGTCATAGTTCATCACTGACGGTTCAAAACAATACAGTAACAGAATGGGTAGGCTTTGCTTTTGAGCAACATACAAAGGTTCGTGGTCGGTAAACCGCAAATCTCTTTTAAACCATACAATAGCAATATCTTGCTTCATGGCATTTAATGGTATTCAATCGCTACAAAACAGTAGGACTTAAAGGGCTAGGAGCATTATCACGTTTATTTCGATATCCTCCTACGCTAAATTTTACCAAAAAACCAGGAAAAACTATCAAAACATCGAGTTATGCCTTTACTGATAACTGATAACATGTTCAACTAAGGTTTCAATCGAAAAACAGGCACATTGCACCTATCTGGGGATAGACGCACGGCACATTTTACTTTTTGTTGGCCTCTTTTATAGCAAGAGCAAAACCGAATCCGAAAAGAAGGGTTATTACTCCAGCGAAGTATGGGATTAACGTTATCATTTCTTGGTCTGGTTAATTAGTTTGAGATAAATTCCAAATGCCAGTATAGAAGGAACCCATAGCCCAATAAAAGTTCCGTCTTCTTTCTCTCCTTGAAAATAAAGTACTTCAGAAAAGATTAAAGAAAGTATTGCGGCAAGAAACAGCAGTTTATCCGAAAGTGTGAAGTTTTTTAACATTTTTAGCATGCTTTAGAGATGGGTCAGTAAGAAATTAGAGCAGTAAATGATGTCCATTGAGCTGGTACATGGTCTTAATCTGATATACTATGTACTTAACATTATCCAGCGTGGATTGTTTTATTTAGCATTCTAATCTACCTCCCTTCTACAGGCAAGTATTTTTCTCCAATTTCAGTAAAAGTGACTTGAATTGCCAGAAAAGGGTGGGAAACGAAAATTAAGGATGAAGAAAAACTGAGATAGATGGGCTTAGTTAAACACATCAATAGGTTCAGTTTATCGGATTTTATGGGGCATTATCAAGTCTATACCCTGCCCTACCTTTAATCTATTTTTGGTGCTCCAAAATCTGGATTAACAACAAACCCTTCATCCGTCAATGCACCTAAAAATGCTACCAAATCGGCTTGTTGGGCGGTGGTGAAGTTTAGTGGCTTTATCAGGTCACTTTTATTGGAATGGGACACACCACCACTGTTAAAATGCGCCACCACTTCGGTAAGGGTGCTCATGCTGCCATTGTGCATATAGGGTGCTGTGAGGGCCACATTACGTAACGTGGGTATTCGAAACTTGCCATTGTCTTGGGGCAATGAAGTGAGTCGCGCCCTGCCCGAATCGGCATAGGTAGTATAAAGCCCAATGTTGGCATAATCCATTGTGCTAAACAGCGGTGGGGTATGGCATTGGCTGCATTGGGTTGCTGAACTAAAAAAGAGGTCGTGACCCCGCTTTTCTGCAGCAGATAAGGCGTCTGTGTCGCCTTGATAGGCAAAAGCATCATAGCGCGAATGGCCGCTAATCAATGTGCGCTGAAAGGCTGCCAACGCTCTGGATATGCCATAGGCATCGGGCGCACGGCTGTAGGCTGCTTCAAACATGGCGGTATAGGTGGCATCCATTGCAATACGATCCAAAAACCCCGCTATGGTAAACCCCATTTCGTCTGGATTAAAAATGGGAGCTTGGGCTTGAAGCTCCAAGCTAGTCACTCCGCCTTCGGCAAACAAATTGGGTACATAAGCAATATTGGCAAGCGTGGGCGAATTGCGCAGCCCTACCCTATTGTGCACGCCTATAGCAAGAGGATTTGCATCGGCAAAACCCAGTACTTGGATGTGGCACGAAGCACATGATTTGCTGGAATCGGAAGATAATAATGGCTCGTAAAACAGCCTGCGCCCCAAGGCTATGCGTGCGGGTGTAAGGGCATTATCGGCAGGCACAGGCAACGCAGGAAACCAAGCAGGCACATTGAACAAAGGCAAAGGTTCCTCGTCTTTGGCGCACCCCGAAAGCAGAACTAACGAAAGGAGTAGGCTTACTATGGTTTGGGTACTACTTGCCTTCCACCTCCACCAATCTCTACTATACCCTTGGATATGCTTGGGAGTTGCAAGTGGATTGGAGCGGGCAATCACGGCCTTATTCTATGGTGAACGCAGCGGGGATATTGGCTTGCACCGCACCGGCCAACACAGGGTCGTTGAAGGAATCTGTAGCGCGGTCATAGCGCAAATCGATATTGTCCATGAAGCGCAACCAATCTACCGTCAAGTTGATGGTGTTAGTTCCGAGCATGGGCACAGATTGGGCAAAGGTCAATGCCGACATAAACTCATCTAATCCAATATGGATAACGAAAGGGGCATTGGCAGGGCCGCTCATGTCGGCAGTGGTGTCTACCACACCTTCCAATTTCATGTGGATGTAGCCAGGATTCCATCCCCAATGGGCATGGTCGGGATTATTGCTTGATAAGGTATGCTCGGCAGGCCAGCTGGCAGGATCAAGATGATTTACTGCACTATCTACCCCAACATTAAACTTCAAACTTGGATATACGCCATCGGCAAAGGTGCCAATGGTGTGCAGGGTTTTAGTGGGCGTTACCATCAGGTAGCGGTCGGCAAAAAGGCTATCGCCCAATACTATTTTGCTTACGTAAAACTGGGCAAGGGTAAACTTCACTTTTCGGCCTTCCCAGTTAATCGCCTCTGTGTTGTAGGCAAAATCTGCAGCTCCAAGTTTAAACGTGAATTGCATCTTCAATGCGGCAGTATCAGCAGGATAAACGCAGTTGCCATCATCCTCTTGGGCATACAAATCGTAGTTGATTGCCGCAGGGTCGGTGCAACCCTTGTATTTCTCGCAACCTAAAAGCATAAAAGCAGCATAAAAAAGAAGTGCTGCGAAAAAGATGGTCTGTTTCATGATTGAATTTTAATCGGGGTTAGGGTTTAGTTCGGGTCGCTAAAATTTGGATTTATCAAAAACTCTGGGTCAGTTAGGGTACGTAGAAAAGCGACCAAGTCTGCCTTCTCCTCTTGGGTCAAGTGTGCGCCTGACTCGCCAACCAATTCCATGAGCGGACTAATTGTTGGCGATTGTACTACGTGTTCGCTGTAGTGTTCCACCACTTCTTCGAGGGTAAAGAAACGGCCATCGTGCATATAGGGCGCGGTCATTTCAATGTTGCGCAAGGTTGGCGTTCGGAATGTAGCTCTATCCATAGGATTTCCTGTTATATCAAAGCGACCCATATCGGTATACACCACGTCCAAACCATTGTTGTGGTATTTGTTATCGGTAATCAACCCTCCCAAGCCATGGCAATGAAAGCAGTCGGCAGCTTCGGTGGTATACAGGGTGAATCCGCGCAATTCTTGGGCATTCAAAGGGGTTTCTTGGCGGTTGTACCATGCATCAAACCGCGAGTTGCCCGAAATGAGGGTGCGCACAAACTGGGCAATGGCTTTGGCCACGGTGAGCGAGTCAATACGGTCTACCCCATAAGCTTCTTTAAACAAGCGCGGATAGGTGCCGTGGGCATTAAGTTTGGCTTCCACATCGGGCCAAGTGGTGTTCATTTCGATGGGATTGGTAATGGGGTCTAAGGCTTGGTATTCTAAGGTAGCTTCACGACCATCCCAAAAGAATCCAAACTGATTCCATCCCATATTGATAAGCGGCATGGCATTGCGTGTGCCCAATGCTCCTGTAATACCTTGGCTCACTTGCAAGGGCTCAGCAAACCCATTTTCTTGCAAATGGCATGTGCCGCACGACATGGTGTTGTCGCCAGAAAGCAATACTTCATAAAACAGTTTTCTACCCAACGCAACGCCTTCCACCGTCATCGGGTTAGAGGCGGGAACAATCATAGGCGGCAATCCCTGAGGAATATCGAGGGTGTAGGGCGTGGGAATGTAGTCGGGCTCGCTTGGTTCGGGCTCGCAGCCCACCTGCGCCAGCACTACCAAGGCAAAGAGAACTATGAAATAGCGTTTGTTCATCGTGTAAAAGTACTAACGCAAGGGTGCATCAAATGTTGTGTCTGTCTATTCTGGAAAAACCTCCAGCATCAAAATAGCAATATCTCCGCGCAAGCGTTCCATATCGGGCTTCGAAGTTCCATCATAAAACCCACGAATGCGGCTTTTGGTATCCACCAAAATGAAGTTTTCGGTGTGGATGAAATCATCAGGCCCACCATCGCCCTCGGTGGTCACGGCAAAGTAACTTCTGCGGGCCAGTTCGTAGATGTGTTTCTTATCGCCCGTCACCAATTTCCATTGCGCGGCATTGGCGTTATACTTGGCTGCATAAGCCGCCAACACTGCCACACTGTCTTTCTCGGGCGTTACGGAATGCGACAAAAACTTGATGCGAGGCTCGTTGGCATACTCCAAAGCCAATGCACTCAGGTTGGTGCTCATTTTTGGGCAAATGCTGGGGCAAGTGGTAAAGAAGAAGTCGGCTACATACACCACGCCTTCAAAATCGGCTTGAGTCACCGAACCGCCCTCTTGGTCTATGAAGTGAAATGGCGCTATGTGGTGGTCGCGGCCTTGACGCTGCATGTCTTTGTCCACCAACTTTACGTTAACATCCACGGGCTGAAATACCTGCAAACGCTCTCTTTTTTTCAGCATGGGATAAACGATAATCATCCCCACCACCCAAATTCCGAGCAAAGCAGCAATTATCCAACCGTAACGTTTCATGCCTTAATGTTAGCGGATGCAAAGATGCGCAGGATGCAAATGCCGAAACGAAACATCCATCAGTTTTTAGGAAGAACTAGAGGAATTGTCTGTTGGTATTTTCTCTGCGAGAAAAATACCCTTTAGAAAATCACATCTTTGTAGCGCATGAAGCGCGAACTTGCCCATAGCATCCCCAAACTATCTAAGCCCCAGGGTGGCCTAGCCCAATGGAGCAAAGAACCCCAAAACGATAGCAATGCCTACGTAGCGCTTGTTCCCCTGTTTTTCGGCTGTGCGTTTGTCATCTATTTCCTCATCGAAATAACACTTATTCCGCTACTCACCGCCAGCAGATGGTTGGTGTTGTTTGGTTCTGTGAGCTTTTTGGGACTGTTTGCCCTGCGCAAGCGCTTGAAATTCGACCTTGCAGATGGCATGATACTCAGCATATTTGGCATTGCCCCTTTGGTGATGGCTAGTGTGCTTACGGTCAATTATTTCTTCAGCACTAATTACACCGAAACCTATGCCATTGCCGATTCCGAGTCGCGGGGTTCCGTTACGGAAATCCATCTAGAAAATGGTGCTTACGAAGAGTTTTACCGCATACGCGAGTTTTATTCCCACGAATTGCACCGCACCCCAACCATTACCTACACCTTTGGCAAAGGCGCTCTTGGCTGGCAAGTGGTGAAAGGCACCAGCTGGGATTAGCAACTTATCAGTATACTTACCACAAACCTCCACGTCCATGTTTTGCCTTACTCCCCCAGTACCCTACTACACCGTTGTGTTCACCTCGCAGCGCACTGCCATTGACGATGGCTATTCTGAACTGAATGATGAACTCTACCAAGAAGCCCTTGCCTTTGATGGGTACATTGGGGCTGAAACATTGCGCAATGCCGAAGGTTTTGGTGTGGCTGTGCTCTATTGGCGCGATATGGAAAGCATACAGCAATGGGCGCGCTATGCCAAACACATACGAGCAAAGCAAGGCGGCAAAGACCGCTGGTATGAAGGCTATCGCGTTCGCATTGCCAAAGTAGAGCGCGAATATGGGATGGGGTAAGCCATTGAATCAATGTAACTGTTTTCTAAGGTCGGCTTACCTTTACATCACCATCTCGTAAAATAGCTACGCCATGAAAATCCTAACCCCACTTTCTATTTGCCTTGCACTAGCAGCCAGTGTTGGATGCAACAAATCCACCGAAGAATGCCCGCAAGACCAAATGTGTACCGAAGAGTTTCGGTTCATAACCCTTGAAGCAAAAGACACAGCACAAGCGCCCTATCTGCTCGATTCGGTGCATACCGTAGTGGTTGAATCGGGTGCCGTAGTGCATCCTATGGATCAAATGATGGATCCAGGCATCTACATCGTTTTGTCGGACAATGAGAAGAATCTCACCTCTTTGGCTGGCGACACCTTTCTGTTCAATGGTTTCAAAGGCGGTGTACTCAAAGTAAACGAGCAGTTCGTCATTCGCCACGATTGCTGCCATATCAACTTGGTATCGGGCAACACGAGTGTAACAATTCCTTAGTTTGTGTGTTTAGTTCCACTAACACCACCACTTCACTTTGAACCTTCGCCTACTCCCTTTCTTGCTTTTATTACCAACGCTATTGTTTGCGCAAAAAGCTTGGGTGGCCGATAACGGAACGAAATATCCCATTGATGCCAAAGAGGCGGTGCTGATGGATGTATTCCCAAAGCTCACTATCGATACTGCAGCTGTGGCGGCTTATCTGCTGCAAACCATTCCCAATTTGCAACCAGAAGGCAGCGGATTAAAACTGGAACACGCCACCAAAAGCCCTAAAGGATTGCACCTTGTTTTTTCCCAAACCTTTGGAGCACGAAAAGTATTTCGTGGAAGTGTAAAAGTGAATCTGCGGGCAGATGGGCAGGTGCTTAGCATCTTCGACCATACGTTTGTTCTTCCAGAAAACATAGATACGGTATTTCCTCCGCATGACGTTTTTCATGAGGGGTTGATGGTGCATTACAATCATCCAGAAAATGGGACATTGGAGCGCTATATCTTAGAAGAAACCTATTTTTTTGATGGTGAGGCACTCCTCCCAACCATTCGCCTTGAGGTGATAGAAAAGCAAGACCGCTACTACGAAATGGTACTCAATAAGGCGGTGAGGGTTATCTATCAAAATGATTTAATCACCTACTTTTCTCCTGCTCCACAGGATAGTGTTGTGACAGTTTGGGTATTTAATCCCGACCCAATCACCTCCTCCCAAGAAGTGTATGGCGTGCCATATTCGGATCAAAACGACCAAGATGTGAGTGTGGTAAATGCCCAACGAGTGCCGCGGCAAGTTGCAGCAACCTTCGCCAGTGGAATGTTCTCGCTAAAGAACAGTGCTGCAGAAATTGTAGAGTTTTCTGATCCGATAACCACTGCAAGTTCTAGTTCCGCAAACGAGTTCAATTATACCCGCACGCAGAATGGTTTTGAAGACTGCAATGTGCTCTATCACCTCACCACAATGCGCAATTACATCCATTCTCTTGGTTTTAACGACTTGATGGATTACGCCATTCACGTGGATGCACATGCCTTGAACGGTAGCGACAATTCCAACTTTAACCAAGGATTTAACCCGCCACGCCTTTCGTTTGGCGAAGGCGGTGTAGACGATGCAGAAGATGCCGATGTGGTGGTGCATGAATATGGGCATGCCATTATGCACAGCGCATCACCTGGCTCTAATTCAGGCACCGAGCGCAGGGCTATGGACGAGGCTATTGGCGACTATTTCGCATCGTCCTATTCGCGCAGCTTGAGCACATTTGGTTGGGCAGATGTGTTCAATTGGGATGGACACAATGAGTTTTGGGATGGCCGCAGCACCGTTAGCACTGACCATTATCCTGAGAACCTGCAACAAAACATTTACACCGATGCAGATATTTGGTCGGCCACGTTGATGCAGATATGGGGCGATATTGGCAGAGAAGCTACCGATGCCATCATGCTGCAAGCTGCCTACAGTTTCACCTCTGGAATGACCATGCCACAGGCTGCTGTTGCCTTTATTCAAGCAGATACGCTCTTGTTTGACGCAGCGCATTTTAGCCCAATTCGCCAGCGCATGTTCGATCGTGGATTGATTCCTTGGAACGTGGGCGTGGAAGATTTGAATGCACAAAAACCAGGTAGTTTCCGCTTGTTGGGTTCTGCCGATTTTGCCAGCAGCAATGGAAGCGCGGTTGTTGCGGGCAAAGCGCCTTTCTCCATTGAACTAGTTGATGCATTAGGAAAAACATTACGCACAGCCAATTCTACTGTGGACAAGTTTACTGTTTCTTCGGATGGTTTGAGCGCAGGCGTTTACATCCTCACGGTAAGAAGTACCGATGCAACCCAGAGTTTCAAGGTTGTTAAGAACTAACCACAAGGAGAGTTTTCAGTTCAAAGACCTGCCGACAATCTGCTTCCTTGGTCAATGGCGCGTTTGGCATCCAGCTCTGTGGCTAAGAATGCTCCACCAATAACATGAACCGCAACGCCTTTGGCTTTCAAGGTAGCATCCATTGCATTGTTGCTGCGCTGACCTGCACAAATCACCACGTTGTCTACTTCCAACACTTGCGGCTTACCGCCCACTGTTATGTGCAGACCTTGGTCGTCAATGCGGTCGTATTGCACCGCATTCATCATTTTCACCTTCTTGCTTTTTAGCGCACTGCGATGAATCCAACCCGTGGTTTTACCCAAACCATCGCCAACTTTGGTCTCTTTGCGTTGCAATAAATAAATCTCACGAGGTGATGGTTCTGGATGTGCAATAACGCCTTCAATGCCTCCAGTGGCTTCGTTAGTTTCATCAATACCCCATTCTTTGAGAAATGTTGCAAGGTTCTGCGAAGTGCTTGGTCCGCTATGGCTTAGAAACTCTGCTGTATCGAATCCTATTCCTCCTGCTCCAATAATGGCCACACGCTTGCCCACATGTTTCTTATCGCGAAGCACATCCAAATACCCCATCACTTTTGGGTGGTCTATCCCAGGAATCTTGGGTGTGTTGGGCGTTATTCCTGTGGCTAGAATAACTTCATCAAAACCAGCCAACGTTTCTTCGTTTGCCCAAGTATTCAATTTCAACTCCACACCCGTCACTTGCAACTGCTTGTTGAAGTAGCGAATGGTTTCATAAAACTCTTCCTTACCAGGAATCTGCTTGGCGATGTTAAATTGACCGCCAATCTCTCCCGATGCTTCAAATAGGGTGACGCTGTGTCCGCGCTGCGCTGCAACAGTTGCCGCAGCCAATCCTGCTGGACCAGCACCTACCACTGCAATGCGCTTGCTTTTTGTGGTAGGTAGATAATTCAACTCCGTTTCGTGGCAAGCCCTTGGGTTTACCAAACAACTGGTCAATTTGCGCTGAAAAATGTGGTCCAAACACGCTTGGTTGCATCCAATGCAGGTGTTTATTTCGTCCTCTCTGCCCTGCTCTGCTTTGTTTACCAATTCGGGATCGGCAAGAAAAGGCCGCGCCATACTGACCATATCGGCATGACCATCGGCCAATATTTGTTCAGCCACATGCGGCATATTGATGCGGTTGGTAGTAATAAGCGGAATACTCACCTCGCCTTTCATCTTCTTCGTTACCCACGAAAAAGCACCGCGTGGCACCATAGTAGCAATGGTAGGAATGCGCGCTTCGTGCCAACCAATGCCAGTATTGATAATGGTAACACCTGCTTTTTCGAGTTCCTTGGCCAACTGCACCACCTCTTGCCATGTGCTGCCGCCTTCCACCAAATCCATCATACTCAATCGAAAAATGATAATGAACTCGCGCCCCACAGCCTCGCGCACTGCACGCACCACTTCGAGTGCAAACCGAATTCGGTTTTCATAGCTTCCGCCATATTCATCGGTGCGAAAGTTGGTGCGCTTGGCAATAAACTGGTTGATAAGGTATCCTTCTGAACCCATTATTTCCACACCATCGTAGTTGGCATATTGAGCTAGTTTGGCCGCACGGGCAAAATGCGAAATGGTGCGATTGATTCCTCGCCTGCTCAGTGCCCAAGGTTTAAAAGGACTAATGGGCGATTTCACAGCACTAGGTGCCACACAAAACGGATGGTAGCCGTAGCGCCCAGAGTGAAGTATCTGCATGGCGATTTTACCGCCATGTTTGTGCACAGCTTCGGTCACTACTTTATGTTTCTCAGCCGAACTCTTTGATGCAAGGCGCGTGGCAAATGGACCTGTCCACCCCGACACATCAGGTGCAATTCCTCCCGTAACAATTAGACCCACACCGCCCGCGGCACGCTCTCCAAAATAGGCCGCCATCTTCTCGTAGCCGCCCTTCTCTTCTTCAAGCCCCGTGTGCATGGAGCCCATAAGTGTGCGATTGCGCAAGGTGGTAAAGCCAAGGTCGAGGGGAGAAAAGAGATGCGGATACTTTGGATGAGCCATATAAGTGGAGTTTCAACTGGGAATGCGTCAAATGTCCTGAATGAAATTGATTTGGGGGAAGAATTTTACATCCCCATAAACATTCTAAAAAACGCTATGTTTTGTATCGAAAGTCACAGAGATTCGATTCATACCTTGCCTAATTTCGCAATTAGAAACATAAACTTTTCATCATGCTTAAAATTTGGATTCCATTAGCAATGCTCGCGTCAATTTTAGTTGGTTGTGGTCAAAGCCCAGAAGAAATAGAGCAAGCCCGTTTGGCAAAGGAAAAAGCCGAAAGCGATAAGCTAGAATTGGAAGTTGGTGACATGGCTCGTGGTATGTTTAAACCGCTTAGCGCATCTGCCGAGAACCCAGAAAACATTCTTACACCCGAGAAAATAAAGTTGGGTAAGGTGCTATATTTTGATAAACGCCTTTCATTAGACGGCACACAAAGTTGCAACACCTGCCACAACTTAGCCACTTTTGGAGTGGACAACCTTCCTACTTCTCCGGGCGATAAAGGAGAAAAAGGCGGTCGAAATTCACCCACATCACTGAATGCCGCATTGCACTTTGCGCAGTTTTGGGATGGAAGAGCCAAAGACGTGGAAGAACAAGCGGGAATGCCCATCTTGAATCCTGTGGAAATGGCCATGCCAAGCGAGGCTTTCCTTATGAAACGACTTGCAGACCTCGACTTGTATAAAAAACTGTTTGCATCTGCATTCCCCGATGAAAAGGCCTCTATCACCTACAAAAATTTAACTAAGGCTATTGGTGCGTTTGAGCGCACATTGCTTACGCCATCTAAATGGGATAGCTATTTAAGTGGTCAGGCCGATGCGCTTTCATTGGAAGAAAAGAAAGGTTTGCAAACCTTTATCAACGTGGGTTGCACCTCTTGCCATGGTGGCGAATTATTGGGCGGAAATATGTTTCAAAAGTTTGGTGTACACCACGATTATTGGGAATATACCAAGAGCGTGAAGGTGGATGAAGGCCGTTTTGCAGTAACCAAAAATGAGGCTGACAAATACATGTTCAAGGTGCCTTCGCTGCGCAATGTGACCAAAACAGCGCCTTATTTCCATGATGGAAGCGTGGCTGAATTGCCCGCAGCCATTAAGATTATAGCCAAAGTGAACCTAAACAAAGATTTGACGGATGCTGAGATAAACAGCATTGCAGCATTTCTTGAAACGCTAACTGGCGAACTTCCTGAAGAAACTACCCAAGAACCTTTGGAGTTGCTATAACCCTAGCAGCCCCAAAAAAGGGCGTTTTATTTCTTTCCCTTTCGGCTGGCTAGCGCATCGTGCTCCACCTTGCCAAACTTCTTGAGGTGTTTTTTGGCCTGACGGTTGGCGATGTCTTTGCCAATGGCAAGCACCATTTTGCGCCCAAGACTAAACAGCTCTGGATGCTTCTTTCCTCTTCTAAAATTGTCGAAGAAGAACTTGGAATGAAGTATGGCAAATGGTGCGCACGGGTTGTGCGATAAGTGCTTTCCGAATATGCGCTTGTGCACGTTCTCATTGTCCTTTGATAAAGCCGCATACGCCACTTCGGTGTTGTGATACATCACTTCATCGTCACCATAGCACGCACAAATTTGCATAGGTGATTTCGGTTTCCAATCTGTCAAACAGTTCTCTCTCAGCTTACAGGTGAACGGAAATGTGGAATCGCATTCAAAATTTTCCACAATATGACCTTCCAACATATGGCTCGGAATCTTGGGCAACATGGCATTTACATCTCCAAAATCGGTGATGCGAGGCTGCGCAAACACCTCCCGTATTTTGGAGCGATAGGGTTCTTTGAAAACTTCATACACATCACCTGGCCATAGGTTATAGGCATATTGATAGGACAAAATCAAATAGGGTAAATAATGAGGTTGTGTGTAGTACCGAAACATGCTTTTCGACTGTTCTCCCGTCATATCGTAGGCACCAGACATGGGCGAAGATGCGGTGAGTGTAATCTCAGGAAACGAGCCCGACTCGAGCGCTTTATGCGTAGCCATAGATGCATGGCCACCCTGAGAATAGCCCGTAAGAAACAACTGCCCCGAAGTGCTTTTCTCAACTTTAGCGCACAATTCGCGAGTGGCCTTTATCATATAAATGGTTGCCATGGCCTCGGTCCAAGAGTCTTGATACACGTGTTCTTTTTCGCCTCCAGCAAATCCGTAATAGAAAGGAAAGATGGCGATATAGTTATCCACCGCGTGCATCATAGTGACAACTTGCTCCAAATCTTGAATGCCATAGGATTGATTGAGGCTAATGCGCGTACCATGGCAATAGACCATTTCTGCCGAAGGCGCCTCTACTCTTGGCACGTACACCACACCCTTGGCCATGATGTAGGTGCTGTCCAACCACAGTCCTTTGTAAGTCACTTCATACATATCAACCGCATTGCGCACCGGGACTACCAGTTGCGGAATACCACTGCTTTTCCAAAACTGATTTAACGAATCCATGGAATACGAATACTTCAACTCGTAGCTCATCAAATAATTTTCTGGTGGAGTATGATTTGCGCTTTGGGCTAGGCAAATGCCACTAAAAGTAAGCAAGAACACGGTTAAAAAAGTAGATTTCATGGACTATTAATCAAGAATGAGAAGAGTACACCGTACAAGGTACGAGTTGGGCTAAGGTAAGGTTTAGAGTTATGATTTTGACGTGTTATCTAACACTACTGAGTACAAGCGAGAGCCACCAATAACCTCGAAAGATTCGTTAGAAGAACACCTTACAACCCAATTTGGGTGTTGGTCCATAGTAAGGCGAGGTCCAACTGTTGGATTGGCGTAAGGTGCGAGTTGTCCAACACCAAGGCATCTGTTGCTTGAATCAACGGGTCTTCAGCGCGGTGGGTATCTTCAAAATCGCGCTCGGCCAAATTGGCTTTTATCTCTTCGAGAGATACTTGTTTGCCTTTTGCGGCCAGTTCATCAAACCTCCGTTGGGCTCTTATATCAGGGTCGGCAGTCATAAATATCTTCAACTCAGCATGTGGAAACACCGCAGTGCCAATGTCACGACCATCCATAACAACTCTGCCTTTGATTCCCATTTGCTGCTGCATGGTGCGCAATTTGGCTCGTACCTCTTTTATTACGCTCACATGGCTCACCACAGCCGAAACCCGCATGGAGCGAATTTCATCTTCTACATTCTCACCATTCAAATACACATCGGCTTGCTGCGTTGTGGCATTTGTACGAAACTCAACAGAAATCTGAGGCAAGGCCGCAACCAATGCAGCAGCATTTATGCGATGCTCGTCTACCCAATCATTTCGCAAAGCGAAGAGCGCAACAGCTCTATACATGGCGCCACTATCTACATAAGCATAGCCCAATTTGGCTGCCATTGCCTTGGCCATGGTGCTTTTTCCGCAGGATGAATAGCCGTCTATAGCAATAGTAATGGTACCCTTATTCATTGGTTGCTTCAGGGGCTTCGGCCTTTTTCTCCTTCTTGGGCTTGTCGGCCTTAGGTGCGCGCACCACCTTAATGTGTTCACCCAGATTGGTGCTGATAGAAATTTGATTTGTGCCGCCTGCCAGGTGATAGGTAGCACGGCCGTAGCTAATGGTAAACCGATTTACTTTAACACCAACTCCCCACGAAAAGCCAGCGGTGGCTGGTTTGGCGCTCACTTTCATTTCCTGTCTGCGACCATAGTTGTAGCCCATGCGCACCATAATGCGCTTGGCAATAGTGAGCTCGGCACTAAAAATAAGGTGACGCATTATGGCATCGCCAATGTCAGTTTTGTATTCGTTCACCTCGCCCGTTAGTGGGTCAATGGCTGGTGGCGAATTGGTTGGGTCTTGATAGGTAAGGTCAGGTTTCTGCAAATCGCGAATAATCATCGTCATGCGTAACGGCACGTATTTCAGCTTTTTACTAATGCCTATATCAAGGCCAATGGGCAATGGCTCGTAGTTTCCCGACACATACGAATCGAACTGCGAACCTAGATTTCGTGCTACTATGCTCACCGTCCAATCTGTTTTTGGGTGATGAAACATTGCCGCCAAATCGAGTGCCATGCCAAACGAACCATAGTCGGCATATTGCGAATAGATGGCCTTAAGATTGGCTCCAGTTGAGAAGAATTTACCGAAAGGCTTGGCCCATGTGACATGAAATACTCCATCGTTAGTAGCAAAACTTCCTTGCACATTTCCTAGTTCGTCAGCCCTAGTAAACGAACCATAGTTAATGTGTTTTAAACCAAACGCCAAGTTGCCCACCTTCTTAAACGTTCGGGCATACCCCACATATCCATAATTGATGTCTGCGTAATAGTTCGTGAAATCGGTTACCAAATAGTTGTGCATCGAACTATCGAGTATGGCTGGATTGAGATACACCAAATCTAAATCGCCATCTTTAATGGCTATCTGGCTACCTCCCATGGCTGCGTTTCGGGCAGATGTGGTAAGATTTAGAAAGCTGTAGGTGCCGCTACCGCCAAGCTGGGCGAAGGTTTGCGGTGCGATTACCAAAGAAAAAGCCAGAAGTACAAGGTATTTCATGTGCATGCCGTGGACAAAGAAAAGAATTAAGACGCGGCAGATAACGTGAAAAAACGGAACTTATTGGAGGCCGACATCAAATTTCTAGCAAACGCATCGTTATTTCTTCAGAAAAGGCCAAATCGACTGGCTTTGAAACGAAAATGCCATACACAGCCGATCCGCTTCCCGTCATAGATGCATAGATGGCACCTTGGGCATACATCGCTGCTTTCAACGCTGCTATTTCTGGATATTTCGAAAGCAAACTTTCTTCAAAATCATTTTTCAGCGCAGATTTCCATTGCGTTATGGGTTGCTGCACTAATTCCGCAACGGAAATGTTAGGTACCGCTGGTCGAACGCCTGCATACGCTTCTGCCGTGCTGATATGGATATTGGGATAGGCTACCGCCAGATAATATCCTGCCAAGTTAACCGTGGTTTCCACCATCACTTCTCCTCTACCCGAAACCAATTTCGGGGTATTAGTAACGAAAAAAGGACAATCGCTACCCAACTGTGCTGCTAGGTTTTCCAATTGTTCTTTAGGGTGGCTCAATTGAAATAGCGAATTGAGCATATTCAACGCAAAAGCCGCATCGGCACTGCCGCCACCCAAACCTGCTCCAATGGGAATCATCTTGTGCAAGTGCATTTTAATAGCGGGCAAACCGTGAAGTTGATGCAGCAATCCATAGGCTCGTTCGCACAAATTGGGCTTGCCATCGCTAGGAACAGCAATTCCAGAACTAGTAAACGTTACGGTACCTGATGCTGCTGAATCATCAACCACTAATTCCAAAATATCTTTGCACGGAATGGGATAAAACACACTTTCTATGGCATGATATCCATCATCCCGCTTGCGCAGAATGTTCAATCCGAGGTTTATCTTGGCATTGGGATATGCAATCATGGGGCGAAAGTAAGAAGGCTTGTCAACAAAATTTGGAACAGATTGGCACAGTTAGCTGTTCGTATGCCAAAGGCTAACTTTGACGCAATGGATTACAATCCGATAGATAAAGATAAGATTACCGAAACCCCAAGTTTGCTGCCCTACGCGCATACCATTGGTGGTGTAGTTATTCGCCCCGAAGATGTGGGTAGAATAAAAAGCAATGCGTTGTCGGCCATGACCGAGCAAACCGAATTGCAACTCGACCAGATTAGAGAGCAAATAAAGTTGCTGGCCATGCAAGTGGAACGCATTGAGCAACGCAAGCAAATTTCCTTGCTCATTTATGGCGCAGAAATGGGCTTCGATCCGCTAATTGGGCATTACTACAATTTGTATCGCAAAAAAGATGGCAAGCTGGTATTGAGCATGGTGAAACCTTCAGAATGGGGACGTTCCATGCCCTACGAACACGTGGCTTCAGTAAAACTGCTATCGGACCATACGTGGGATATTATTGAGAATTAAGCGCGCCATAGTTTAGCACATCGACAATTTACTCGTTTCATTTTCCTCCATGAAATTCACCAATCACAACGTTCGAATTAGTCCGAAAGCCAGCATTGGCTTGGGTGTTCGTATTGGTGACAACACTGTGATTTACGATAATGTGATTATTGGCGACAACAGCACCATTTGCAACGATTGCGTAATTGGCGAACCTATTTCGGACTATTACACCGATGTCCATTATATCCAACCGACAACTGTAATTGGAGCCAAAGCACTGGTGCGCAGCCATACCGTGATTTATGCAGGATGCACCATTGGCTCGCATTTCGAAACAGGCCATCATGCCGTTATTCGCGAACAGTGTACTATTGGAAGTCATTGTATTGTTGGTACCTTTAGCGATGTCCAAGGTCAGGTGGTTATAGGTAATTATACCCGTTTACACAGCAGTGTGCATTTGGCAAAAGGCAGTGTTTTGGGCGATTATGTGTTCATCTATCCGTTTGCGGTGCTGACAAACGACCGCTTTCCGCCTAGTCTCGCCACCACTTCCCCAACTATTGGCGACTACACGCAGATTTGTGTGAGTGCAGTGATACTTCCGGGTGTGCAGATTGGAGCAAACTGCCTTATTGGTGCCAATGCTACGGTTTCGAATGATGTAGAAGATTTCTCGTTGATGTTGGGCTCGCCCGCCTTGCGAAAAGGCGATGTGCGCGAACTGAAATCAGAAGATGGCGCACCACTTTATCCGTGGACTGCACGATTTGATAGAGGCATGCCTTGGACCAATGCCATCTGAGGTGATGCCGCTGGTTTCGATTGTAATCCCTTGCTACAACAATGAAAAGCAACTCGAACACACATGCAAAGCAGTGGCTCAAATCGCAGCAGAATTAGCAGATTCGGCCATTGAATTCGAACTTATTTTGGTGGATGATGCTTCTATGGACGACACGTGGAAGTGCATTGGCAGCATTAAAAACCAATTCAAAATTCCTGTTCGTGGGCTACGATTGGCGAGCAACTGTGGTGCTTACATAGCGCTCGTTTCAGGGTTGAAATGCGCAAATGGAGATGCAGTTGTTGTAATGGCTGCCGATGGTGACGACCCTGCGAGTGAACTGCCCAATCTTATTCGCGCATGGCAAACAGGGATTGAATTGGTGCAAGCAGCGCGCATTTCACGCAGTGGAACTTTAGCGAACAAGGCATTTGGAAGAATGTATTATGGCGTATTGAGCGCTGTTGGCGTGCGTAACCTACCAGCAAATGGAAGCGATTTTATGCTTGCAGACCGAGCGGTGCTTAACAAGTTCTTGAGTCAAGGATATAAACCTGGAAACACGCTCATTCAACTATATCAACATGCCGAAAACGTGCAGGTATTAACCTACACAAAAGGTGCGCGACCAAGCCACAGTTGGACTACCCTAAAAAAACTAGACTTATTCTTCTTTAGTCTATTCACAGCGCTTTACCCGCGCAAAATGCTTGCAATTTCCTTAGGAATAGCCCTATTTCTGACCCCCTTAATAGCAGTACTAATCACTCCAATCGTAAGTATTACTCTACTATTACCGCAACTATTAGTGCTATTTTTATGGAGATACACCGCGGCTCAGCAAAATACAATGCCAATCGTGGAAAAATCTGTTTGAAATAATGTTCAAATCTTTCGAAGGAAAACGAAATTATTTCTATCGTTAACTATAGATTTACGATATGGATTACGACCAAATGGACGCTATCATGCTCGAAGTTGAGAAGTTAAATCAACTGGTGATGGATACCTGTCCAGAAGTATTTGACAGTCGTTTCAGTCTCGATGTGGATGATTTGGATTTGTCCTTAGCTAAAGATTCGCTCAACAAGCATCGACTCAAAATACTGTCAGAAGCCAGTAATGTTAAGAAAACTCATTAAGTTGCATGCTAGATAAGTTAAAGCAACTGCATCAAATGAAGCAGCAAATGGATGCTGCAAAAGAACGGTTGAACCACGTTTCTGTAAAAGGCGAATGCCAAGGCGTTACGGTAATCGCCAATGGTAATAAAAAGATTACCGACATCATTATTCCTGATTCTGTTCTAAGTCGCGCAGACAAATCAGAACTCCCAAAACTGCTCATTATCGCTACCAACAACGCTATTCAACAGGCAGAAAATGTGTTTGAAAGCGAAATGCGGTCTATGGCAGGTGGTATGATGAGCGGCTTGGGACTATCCTAAGTCGTACCTTTGCTTTAAGCCTTATGCCTTCACTTTTAGGATTGAATTCCACAGCAATTCGGAACTGCGCTGCCATGTAAATTGCTTGGCTTGCACCTTGCCTTTGGCAATCAAATCTTCGCGCAATTGAGCATTGGCGCTTAGGTTTAGCATGGCTTCTGCTATAGATTCTACAGCCATTGGATTGACCAAAAGTGCCCCATCGCCTGCCACTTCGGGCATGGCCGACACATTGGAAGTGATAACAGGAACACTCGCTTGAAATGCCTCGATTATTGGTATTCCAAACCCTTCGAAGGTGCTTACATACAAACTTGCAAAGGCTGCACCCAAGAGTTGTTGTAGGTCTTCCTCTTCTACTCTACCTGTAAAAATCACATCTTTTTTATGCGTAATTTCCGCTAAAGCCGATTCCATTGCTTCTGTCCACCACTGGCGATTGCCTACCAAAATTAACTTGTAGTCCTGCTTGGAGGTTTCACGAAACTGGTCGAATGCACGCAACATACGGGCAATGTTTTTTCGTGGATGAAGCGCTCCTACATAGATAAAGTAAGGCTTCCCGTTTGACCATTTTTGACGGGTTTGCACTTGTTCTGCACCGGTTTTTGGTTTAAACCGTTCGGAAACTCCATTGTACACCACATCAATCTTATCTGGAGAGATGCCATATTGCGTTACAATATCTTGCTTCGAAAACTCGGATACCGTGGCAATGCGCGTTGCTTTTTTGGCAAACAGCGGAAAGTTGCGATTGAGATAGGTGCTATGATGCGCTGGTAAATCAAGCGGATTGTGATAGAAATTGAGGTCGTGGATTACAGGCAATGCGGGCACTTTTGAGGCCATGGACAAATAGCCATCAGGAGAAAGAAACACATCTGCGCTGTAGGCATTGAGCGCTCGTGGCAGCATCCATTCGAACCAAATGTGCCACAACCAAGGATGGCGCGCTTGGGGATGCAACACCACTGGAACTACATTCTTGGCAAATACAAATTCGGGATGAAAGGCCCTATCGAAAAAGAAAATGAACCTGTGCTCTGGATTGTTGAGCACCATAGGTTTCAGCACCTCATACGCAAACCGACCCCAACCGTCTAAGCGGTTGTGCAACAGCAATCGGGTATTTACAGCGATGTTCATTTAATAATGGCATCGTAAATCACTTGCTGCACATCGGTGCGCACATTCATATTCAGCAGCTTATTGTTGTTTGCATCTGGATACACGCGATTCGACAAGAATATATACACCAAATCACTTTCGGGGTCGGCCCATGCCATGGTACCTGTAAACCCAGTGTGACCAAAACTTAAGTACGATACACAATCGCAGGTTGGGCCGCCTTTTCCATCTGGTTCGGGCTTATCGAATCCAATGGCTCTGCGGTTGCCCTCTTTGCAAAACTGGCATTTAATAAACTCCTTCATAGTTTCTTCCCCAATGAAGCGCTGCCCACCATATTGGCCCATATTCAAATACATCTGCATCATCACGGCCAAATCATTGGCATTGCTAAACAGACCAGCATGGCCGCCCACACCGCCAAACATGGCCGCAGCGGGGTCGTGCACATCGCCTTGAATCAGCTGCTTTCTGAAGCTCATGTCATACTCAGTGGGTGCAATTCTATCCAACGGAATTTTCTCGCGTGGATGGTAGCCCATGTTTTGTAAGCCCAACTTGCTATAGAACTTACGCTGCACAAATACATCCAAGGGTTTGCCCGTTTTCTGCTCTACTATATCACGAATGTAGAAGTACCCTAAGTCGCTGTATTTGTATTCGCGCTTGGGACGCAATTCCGAATCATCAATCGTTTTTCGGATACTATCGGGATAATCCTTGCGCATATACAAATGCTCAGCTACGCGATAAGGAAACGCTTTGGATGCAATTGTGTCATAATAGGCCGGATTAGGATTCCCATCCTTCAATGTCTTGGTGTAAAACGGCACCCACGCCTGCAACTGGGCATAATGCGCTAACACATCGCGGAAGGTGATGTCTTTCTTGTTGGTCAGTTTAAGATGCGGCAGATGCTTGGATAATTTATCGTCCACCTTCACCTTTCCATGGTCCACCAAGGTCATAAACGAAGCCAACGATGCCGCAATTTTGGTGATGGAAGCAATGTCGTACACATCGTTCCACTGCACACCGCGCTTGGCTTCATAGGTGTGATGCCCAAACATCTGCTCGTATACCACCATTCCATTTCGCGCCACCAACACTTGCGCCCCTGGAATAGCTTTTTCGGCAATAGCTTTCTGCACTATAGGCGCGATATTCTTCAACACATCGGCATTCATTCCTGCTTGCAACGGTTGCCCATAGCCCAAGCGTATTTTCTTGGTTACAATGCCTGAGCCTACAGGGAAAATGCGGTTGGCTGTAACCGGCAATTTGCCTTTCACCTCAATGCCACCAAAAATAGCCTGAGCTGCTAAATGCTCCGAAACAGGCGATTTATCGTAAGAAAACAATACAGCATCCAGCGTTTCTATTCCTGGCAATCGGCCCAGAGCGTAGGGATTACCAAATACGTTGAGGATAACCTTTGAACTGCCGCTTACCACATTGATAAGATTGAGCAACTCCTGCGTAATACCATAATTGTTGGCCCGCTTGCCCGCTATGCCGTGCAAACTGATAATCACGTGGTCGTATTCCGTTAGGCATTGCAAAATTTCTTGCACTTCCGAATCGGGCAGCGCCTTGGTCATGGTATAATGGTCTATGGCAGCATAGCGAGATAGAGTGCGCTGAAATGCTGTGCCACCCGAATCGCCTACCACAAGCGAGGCAATAGGACCACGTTCGAGGTGTTTTAAAGGCAGGATATTCTTCTCGTTGCGCAGCAAGGTGAGCGATACCGATACCAACTCATATTCCATGGCTTTAGCCTGCCCATTGTTCAAATCTTCATACAGATTTTTGAGTTCGATGGGTCGATACTTATCCAATCCTGCCCATGCTTTTACATGCAGCAACTTCTTGCATCGGGCGTCTATTTCTTCTTGTGCTATGCGGCCTGTGGCTACGGCATCGCATATCTCGTCCATGGCTATGGGCACGTTTTCGGCAAACAACATCACATCATTACCTGCCAACATGGCCAACAAATCCACTTCACCCGGTTTGTAAAAACTGCTTACGCCTTTCATATTGAGCGCATCGGTAAACACAATGCCTTCAAACCCCAACGAATCTTTGAGCAAGCCATTCACCACATTGGGACTAAGGGTAGATGCTCTGTTTTTGGTAGTATCCAGGCTTGGAATATCGAGGTGGGCCACCATCATGCTACCCACGCCATTGGCTATCAGTTGGCGAAAAGGATAGAGTTCGAGGGTGTCTAATCGGCCATAGCTGTGATTGACAACAGGCAAGGCATGATGTGAATCGGTATCGGTATCGCCATGCCCCGGGAAATGCTTTGCGCAGGCCAATACCTTATGTTTTTGCATGCCTTTGGTGTAGGCCGCTCCCTTACGACTTACGGCCAACTTGCTTTCGCCAAAGCTGCGGGTGCCAATAACGGGATTGGCCGAATTGCTGTTCACATCCACCACGGGAGCAAAGTTGATATGCATGCCCAACCTGCGCACCTGCCGCGCTACTTCTTCACCAAAACGCTCTACAGCCGCATCGTCTTGTATGGCGCCAAGGGTCATTTGTTTGGGGTAACTTATGGTGCTATCTAAGCGCATGCCCAAGCCCCATTCGGCATCCATAGCAATAAGCATGGGCACTTTGGCACGGGCTTGTAGCGTATTGCAATGCTTGGCTTGGCGCACGGGGCCACCTTGAAAATAGATGAGCCCCCCAATGCCATATTGGCTTACAAGTGTATCCAATTGCAGCAAATGCTTTTCGTCTCTATTGCTGTATGCAGCCACCATAAACAGCTGCGCAAGGCGTTGGTCGGGTGTTAAAGATTGAAACACCGAATCGACCCAAGCCTCTTTGCCGTGATTGTAAAACACGGGCCTAGGCTGTGCTTGCGCCCACACCGACTGAACCGACAATCCAAAAAGAAGCGCATAAACCGCGCGAAACATACTCCCCTGCATCATGCTCGAAGAACAATACTAATCGTGCTACTAATTCATAGCAACTGCGTAATTATTCACATTGGGATGTGAGCACGCACTTTGCTTGTTGCACCTTCTGTAGGGTACAATTTTGCCTCAACAGTTTCGCGCAGTGCGTACCAATTGCGTTACATCAAAATTTAGGGTTGTGGCCTTTGCCAAAAGCATTTGGTAGGTAGCCTCATCCATTTGCGGATTGCGTGCCAACACCCACAGGTATTCGCGATTGGGATGGCCCACCAAGGCATAGCTGTAATCGTCCGCTAGGGCAATGATGTAATAATCTCCCTTAAAAGGCCAGAAAAACTGCACCTTCAATTGGGCATTGCCTGTTCCTTCTTGGGCAAATGCTTTGCCCACTATGCCGCCCCATTTGCCATCGCGAAAGCATTTGTTGTCCACCTTCACATGGTCGGCTTCTATGGTGTAGGTGGCGGTGGTGCAATTGCATCCTTTCTGAAAACTGCTGGGAAATGCAGCTATTTCGTGCCATGTGCCCGCATACTTAGCCAAATCTACATTCGCAACTGTGGGCAAAGGAGCGCCATCTCCACAACCCATTACTACAAGCACGCACAACAGCGCTAATCCTATCGTTTTCATCTTCATTTAGGTAAAGGTAACAACAGCAACGAGAAATGGTTGTAGCTTGGTTGTAACTCGCAAATAGCGAACCTTAGATGGGCTACATTATGAATAAATTTGTGTGGCGAATACACCTCCGAATACAAGAAACTAGGAAAAACACCCTCGCGCCTGCGGGCGTTTTTCCCTCAATGCTCCTCCTCCGTAACCACCCGAATGGTTACTTCCGTTCTTCCGTCACGAATTAGCTCGATGGCTTTGGCGGCTTCATACGAGAGGTCGATGATTCCTTTGGCCTTATCGCTCATTTTGTCGTTTACCTGAACCACCACCGACTTCCCCGTTTTAATGCTGGTTACTTCCACCATGGTTCCAAAGGCAAAAGGAAGCGCATTGGTGCGAATAGCAGCTGTGTTCTTTTCGTTGTGGTACAACTCGCCCGAAGCTGTTTTTCTTCCATGAAAGTGGTGAGCGTAATAGCTTGCTCCCCCGCTGTAGGTTTTTCCAGATGCCTTCCAGTGCTTAGCAGACGAAGGCTCAATTATGGAATCAGCTTCCACTATTACGGGGCTTGGCGCAGCTGGTTTTTCTTCCACTTTCACCTCAACTACTTCTTTGTGAACTACCGCATCTTCCTTTTTTGAAGGGGTCACTTCCTTTTCCACCTCCACTTCTTTGGTTGCTACCACCACCGCTTTTGTGTGATAGCTGCTTGATTTACACGAATAATAGCTAAGCGAAATGAGCAAGAGCAGCGATGCGTAACTAAGACCAGAGAGGCGTTTCATAAGCTTATCGCATGGGGTTTAAAGCGTATTCCGCAGCACATGTGCGTGACGTTCGGCCAAATTAGTAGAAAAGAAGGATGCTACGAATTTCACAGCAGCGCCTTCGCTCCTGTTAGGATTGGGATGGAATGGGGTCGGCCTCCAGCAACGTAAAACTCATGCGATGGTGAGGCGTAGCGCCAGACTGTCGAATGCCGTTGCGATGCGCCTTTGTAGGATAGCCTTTGTTTTTATCCCAAGCGTAATGCGGAAACTGGCGGTGTAACCCTAGCATAATACCATCCCGATGGGTTTTTGCCAGGATAGAAGCGGCAGCAATGTGCATAAATCGTGCATCGCCTTTCACCATGCATACATGCGGAATGGTGCCATAGCGATTGAAGCGATTGCCATCCACCACTATCAAATCAGGCCGCAGTGTCAGTTGGTCTAACGCGCGGTGCATGGCCAAAAAGCTAGCATTTAGGATATTGATGCAGTCTATTTCTTCGTTGGAAACAATGCCAATGGCCCATGCCAAGGCTTTCTCCTCTATCTCGGGACGCAGCAATTCGCGCTTATGTTCGGTAAGTTGCTTGCTGTCGTTTAGTCCAACTATGAGCTTTAGTGGATTTAGAATAACCGCAGCTGCTACCACAGGCCCTGCCAAACAACCACGCCCTGCCTCATCGCAACCCACCTCCACACCTTCGGCATATACAAAAGGGGCTAATACTGTTGGGAGTGGTTTTGGTGTTCGAGTGGCGGACATTGTACTGCTATCCTTGCTCCAACTTTTTCACCATGGTGAGGATGGTGGCCACAGCACAAGTTTCGTTGGTTTGGTCGTACACCTCCACCAACCATTTCACAATGCCTTTGGCAATGTCGGCATCGTCACGCTTTTCTTGCTCCACTTTCTCTTTGCAGGTAAGGCGCACGCCTATGGTCATGCCCGGATAAACGGGCTTCACAAAGCGGGCATCTTCCAAGCCATAATTCAACAACACAGGGCATTTGCGCGGCTCTACAAACATGCCAGCGGCCTTGCTCAATATCCAATAGCCGTGGGCCACGCGACCTTCAAACAAGGTTCCGTCTAACGAAGTAGCATCAACGTGGGCATAAAAATGGTCGCCACTGACGTTGGCAAAATTGATAATGTCCGATTCGGTTACGGTGTGCTTGTGGGTTACCAATGTTTCGCCAATCTCCAACTCCTCAAAGTGTTTCATAAACGGATTGAGCAGCACTTCTTTTTGCTTTGCTCCTGTTTGATATACGTTGGTAATGGCCGTAATCATACTTGGCGAACCTTGAATGGCCGTGCGCTGCAAATAATGCAACACGCCACGCTTGCCACCCATTTCCTCTCCTCCACCCGCTCGGCCTGGACCACCATGCACCAATAGCGGCATGGGCGAACCATGACCTGTGCTCTCTTTAGCACACTCGCCATTGAGCACCAAAACCCTACCGTGATACGATGCTGCACCGAGCGCAAACTGCCGAGCCGATTTCTCGTTGTTCGTAACAATAGAACAACACAACGAGCCTTTGCCCATCTTGGTAAGTCGAATGGCATCATCCAATGTGGCATAGGGCAGAATAGTACTTACAGGGCCAAAGGCTTCTATTTCGTGGGTACTGATGCGGTTAAATGGGTCATCGTTGCGCAGCAAGATGGGCGACATGAATGCACCCCGTTCGCTATCTGCACCTGTTAGGGTTACATTATCCAAGTTGCCAAACACGATGCTCGAATCTTTCAATAATTCCTGCACTTTGGCCTTCACATCATTCATTTGCGCGCGACCTGCCATAGCACCCATGCGGACGCCTTCCATGCGTGGGTCGCCAATAGTGGTTTTCTCCAAACGTTGGCCTACTGCTATTTGCACATCTTCCACCAAATTTTCGGGTACAATGATTCTGCGGATGGCGGTGCATTTCTGTCCGCATTTCACCGTGATTTCTTTCACTACTTCTTTGATGAACAACTCAAACTCTGGAGTGCCCGGAATAGCATCGGGACCAAGCACGCTTGAGTTGAGGCTATCGGCCTCCATATTGAACGGAACGCTATTGTTGATAATGGCAGGATGCGCCTTCAGCATGCGCCCTGTGCTGGCCGAACCCGTGAAGGTGACTACATCTTGATTGTCTACAAAGTCGAGCAAATTGCCCGCGCTACCGCAAATCAATTGCAAGGCACCTTCTGGAAGTATGCCCGAAGCCACAATATCTTCTACCATAGCTTGGGTAAGAAACGAGGTGACCGTGGCAGGTTTTACAATAGCTGGCATACCCGCCAACCAGTTTACCGCCACTTTCTCTAGCATTCCCCAAATGGGAAAGTTGTAGGCGTTGATGTGGATGGCAACTCCTTCTTTGGGCACCATAATGTGATGGCCTATAAACGAGCCACCTTTGGACAGCGGAGCAAATTCTCCATCTACATAATACGTTTCGTTTGGGAATTGCTTGCGCAAACTGGCATTGGCAAATAGATTTCCAATACCTCCTTCAATATCTATCCAGCTATCCACTTTGGTAGCTCCCGTGGCATAACTGACTTCGTAATACTTGGCTTTGCGCTCCATCAGATACATGGCTAATGCCTTTATCATGCGGCCACGCTCTTGAAACGTCATACTGCGAAGGGCGTGTCCTTTTTGGCGACCATAGTGCAATGCCGCTTCAAAATCGAGCCCTTTGCTACTAGCAGTGACTACTTGTGCGCCTGTAACTGCATTGTAAAGTTGGGTTCCATCGCCATCGCCCGTTATCCACTGCCCCGAAATGTAATTGCCTAGTTTGCTCATAGTGTTTTTCGATAAGAGCCCAAATATAGGTTGCAGGGAAAAAGGATAAGCGCCCCGTAGCGAATTTGACAGTAGAAGTCTACGCCCTCACTGTGTCTGACACCCGCTGGGCTATCATTTGAATGATACGCCTGTTCAATTCTGTGGTATGCAAGGAATAAACTTCAAACTCAGGCATGGTAAACAACCCCAATACAGCCCCAATAAGCTGATTGCGCAGGGGTATGTTGCTTTGCAGCAGGATGCGTATGGCCTGCAGAAATTGTGCATCGGTGAGTACCTTCAGCTTCGCAGGCACATAACTGGAATGCTGCGTCACCATGCTCAAAATAAGGTGGTGCTGAAATTTGATAATGGGGCGCAGCACGGTATTCTGAAAGTGCTCCACAACGTTGCAATCTGGAGTTTCGGGCAAATGAAGCACAGGCCGAATGCCTTGCAAAACTGAATCGGGACGTTCCATGCAGTGCGAACGCAAAGGAGTAGGGTATTGTTTTCGGCTATTCTATTTTGGCTGCTTGCTAAAATGGTCCGTAGCCAGTTTCAAATTGCGTCTGTTGGCTTTGAACGCCATGTCGAACACATCGCCTAGCAGAGGAATGGAGCCAAACATAAAATCGAGTCCACTATTCAGCATCATACGCGCAATCAAACGCTTAGGCATGCCATGGCGAATAAAGGTGGAAATGATAAGGCCAGAAATGACAAACGAAACGGCATCGCCTGCCACGGGTATAAGACCCAAAAGAGAGTCCACTCCGAATCGCACACCAATAATGGGAATACGAAAGCGGTCGTCAAGCAAGGTGGTAAGCGATTGCGCCAATTCCAATTCTTTGGGCAACTTGGGTTTGCTTTCTTCTACCGCTGTCATTTCACTTTAGGATTGAATTTTTCAGGATACTTAGCAGTAACAGTGCTGTAAAATGCTTCAATTTTCGCGAAATCAGCGGCCTCATCGTCTGTTGGATACAGGATGTGCTCCAACCCTACCCGCTTGGTTTTGTAGTCGATATAGGCACAAATAATGGGCGCGTTTAGTCCTTTTGCAATGTGGTAAAAACCTGTTTTCCAGCGTTCGGTGCGTTTTCGGGTGCCTTCGGGCGACATTACTAAGAAGAATTCCTCCTCTTTTTTGATGATATTGACCACTTGGTCGACCATGTTGTGTTTCGAACTTCTATCTACCGGAATGCCGCCTAAGGCACGAAACATAAAGCCAAAAGGGCCATCGAATATCTCTTTCTTGCCAAGGAATCCATTGTTGCGATGCATTTCGATACTGGCACCTATACCGATGGCAAAATCTCGATTGGCGGTGTGGGGCACAACAATCACCACTGCTTTTCTTATGTTTTCGGGTACATGCATGTTGCATTTCCAACTGCCAAATCGGTAGTAAATAAGATGACAAAGCCAAGGGACGAACCGTTTCATAAGGAGCTATTTAGCACAAAGGAAGAAAAGGTTTGATTGCAAAATCAATTCCCATGCGCATTGGTTAAAGAATTCGGCTTCTCTTTGCTTCCTTTGAGCGAATTTCTACCCCGAATAAAGAATTAAGCAAAGCCGCACACTAACGAATGGAGAAAAAAGACCCGTATGCCGCGTTGCGTTTCCCTGAGTTTCGGTTGTTTTTGCTGATGCGGTTTGCTTTGGTGTTCGCATGGAGCATGCAATTCGTAGTGATTGAATGGCAAATTTATAGCCTGACCAAAGACCCGCTTTCGTTGGGAATTATTGGACTAATGGAGATGATTCCAGCAGTTGGCTTGGCGCTTTTTGCGGGCCACATTGCTGACCAACGCGAAAAGCGAAATCTACTTCTGAAATGCATTCTTGCTTTTATGTGCATTAGTGTTGGACTGTTTGCCCTCACATGGCCACCGCTAACTGCCGCTGTTTCTGCATCTAACGTAGCTATGGCTATTTATAGTCTTGTGTTTTTTGGGGGTATAATCCGCGCCTTTTTTGGGCCTACTATTTTCTCTCTCTTTGGCCTAGTTGTGCCCCGACATGTGTATCCCAATGCAGCTGGGTGGAGCAGTTCTATTTGGCAAATTGGGGCAATGCTTGGTCCAGCGGTGGGCGGTTTATCCATTCTTTGGCTGGGAATACATTGGTCTATGCTGGTGATAGTGGGCTTTGCGGTTTTCTCGTTTTTCACCTTGCTGCGTATCAGTCCTAAACCGATAATGAACACCAAAATAGGCGAAGGCATTGTGCAAAGTTTGCGCGAAGGCGTTCGTTTTGTGTTTCGCACACGCGTTATTCTTGGTGCACTAGCATTGGATATGGTGGCCGTGCTCTTTGGCGGTGCAATTGCCCTTTTGCCCATCTATGCGCAAGATATTTTACACGTGGGCTCCACAGGATTTGGTGTACTTCGGGCAGCACCTGCCGTAGGTTCGTTTCTCATTATGCTTGGCGTGGCGTACTTCCCTTTGCATAGCAACGCAGGCATCAAATTGCTGGCTTCCATATTTGCCTTTGGGGTGTGCATGATTGTGTTTGGGCTATCCACGGTTTTTTGGTTGTCGGTGTTAGCGTTGTTCCTCAGTGGTATATTCGATGGTATTTCTATGGTGGTACGCCAAACCATTTTGCAACTCAAAACACCTGATGAAATGCGTGGTCGCGTGGCGGCTGTCAACTCCATGTTTGTGGGTTCGAGCAACGAGCTGGGCGCATTTGAAAGTGGAGCTACGGCTAAACTAATGGGCACAGTGACGGCAGTTGTTTTTGGGGGATGTATGACGCTGGTAACCGTGGTTGGCGCAGGATTTATCTTTCCAAGTTTAAGACAATTGGATTTGGAAAAAGACTTGGCCAAACCAAACGAACCGAGCTAAGTAGGCAATAGTTTCTATTTTTGACCTACGGTTCAAACTAAACGAACAGCACAATGAAATCTAAACTTATCCTTTTTATTGCCTTTGCCGCTATGGTATTCTCTGGTTGTGCCAATGATGATTTAGATGAAAGTCTTTTTGCCACATGGCAAGTGACTAAGGTAGAAGGGCTGTATTACTTCAATAATATTGCAACAATACCAGTAGCAGACAATAACCCAACAGGCACCATTCGCTTTGATGAAGATGGCACAGGGTATCAAAACTATAGCTATCAACTTGCTGGCGGTACTTATCCCAATGTAAGTTCTTTCCGCTGGGAATCTACTGACGACCAAATAATCATTGATTTGGTGGACGAACCTGATATGGTGTGGAATCGAGTTACTAAGCTAACCAACAAGCAAGTTGCCACTTATACAATAGTGGTAGATGCCAACCAAAAGTGGGATTATACCCTGACTTTGGAGAAATAAGCAACGCAATAAACCAACTCAATTCGAGTTTTCCTCTAAGACCATTACCAATTGAGGATGCTTTAGACCAAGTCATCTGGTTAAAAAAAAGTCCGAACTCTAGTAGAGTTCGGACTTTTTTTATTCAACCAATCATTGCATTTTGACTGGTGATGCAACCGTTTTACTTGGCATAAGAAACTGCTCTTCTTTCGCGAATAACGATTACTTTAACTTGCCCTGGATAGGTCATTTCATCTTGAATCTTTTGCGAAATGTCGATGGCCATAGCATCTGATTGGGCATCGGTTACTTGTTCGCTTTCTACAATAACGCGAAGCTCGCGACCTGCTTGAATAGCGTAGGTTTTAATAACACCTGGGAATGATAACGGCAAAGCTTCCAATTCTTTGATACGCTTGATGTAGCTCTCCACAATTTCGCGCCTAGCGCCTGGACGCGCACCGCTAATGGCATCGCAAATCTGAATGATTGGCGAAAGCATGCTGGTCATTTCTATCTCGTCATGGTGGGCCCCAATTGCGTTGCATATATCGGCCTTCTCGCCATATTTCTCGGCCAGTTTCATACCCAAAATGGCGTGTGGCAATTCGGGTTCTTCATCCGGCACCTTGCCTATATCGTGAAGCAATCCTGCACGTTTGGCTTTCTTAGGATCCAACCCTAATTCAGAGGCCATGATGGAACACATGTTTGCCACCTCGCGGCTGTGCTGTAAAAGATTCTGGCCATAAGAAGAACGGTATTTCATCCGTCCTATCATGCGAATGAGCTCCGGATGCAGACCGTGAATGCCCAAATCGATTGTGGTGCGCTTGCCAATTTCGATGATTTCCTCTTCAAGGCGCTTGCTTGTTTTGGCAACAATTTCTTCAATACGTGCAGGATGAATTCTGCCATCCGTTACCAATTGATGCAGGGCTAGGCGAGCAGTTTCGCGTTTCACCGGATCAAAACCACTAAGGATGATGGCCTCTGGAGTATCGTCCACAATAATTTCGATGCCAGTGGCAGCTTCCAACGCACGAATGTTGCGCCCTTCTCTACCTATAATGCGGCCTTTCACTTCATCGCTTTCTATGTTGAAAATGGATACTGCATTCTCAATAGCATGCTCCGTTGCTACACGCTGAATGGTTTGAATAATGATTTTCTTGGCCTCTTTATCTGCCGTTAGTTTCGCTTCGGCAACCACCTCTTGGATGTGGGCTGATGCACCAGTTCTTGCTTCCGCTTTGAGGGCTTCCATTATCTGTTCGCGGGCTTGTTCGGCCGTGATGCCAGCAATGCGTTCTAACTGCTGCACTTGCTTATTGCGATCTACCTCCACTTCGCGCACCTTGCTTTGATACAGCTCAATCTGCGCATCCAGCGTAGTTTGCTTGCGTTCTGCGGCTTGCATTTCGCGATTCACTTCTTCCAATTTTTGGTTGAGCGAGCCTTCCTTTTGCTTGATACGATTTTCGCCTACCAACACCGCTTGATTGCGCTGATTGACCTCTTCCTCGTGTTTCGATTTCAGCTCTTGAAAACGCTCTTTGGCCTCCAACATTTTCCGTTCGCGAATCACATCGGCTTTGCTGCTGGCATCATCCAACGTGCGCTTGGCTGACTTTTCGGCTTCCTCAACGGTGTGTTTTGCGTTTTTCTCAGCATCGGCAAGCATCCGTTGTGTTTCGCCAGCATTTGCTTTGCTGGTATACATGTATGCGCCTGCACCTCCAACTGCCAAACCGGCTATTGCGGCAATTATTCCAATCAGTATCATCTTTTAATTTGGTTTTAGATGGTTAAAAAAAAACCCGCACGGATCTATAGGTCTACAGTGAACTCGAATTAGAAATTGATGGGACTGCCAAATGCATCAGAGTTCCACCGTTCCATTTCGATTACTCGAAAAGGAACTTCTGCCGAGGCAGAAGTGAGGCCTTTCTTGAACACTTCTAAGCTTATTCCCAATCATTTTAGTGTTGAGTTCAACAAACGATTGATCCATGCGGGAAATCATCGCAGCGGCCATTGCTGACTGCTGCATATGCTTTTGCTTGTATGTGAAAGAACGAATACTCAGACAAGTGCCGCATTCAGCGACTCTTCCAATAATCGCAATCGGTTGGCCAATTGTAGCTCCACCTCATTCGACTTCTCTTCTTGCGCCACCGCTTCGGTAGCAAACTGTAAAACACACATACCCAAAAGATCGCGCACATCGGTGATGCCGTAATTTTTCTCGTACATCCCCATACGCTCGCGAATTAGTTTTTCGGCCTTGCGGATGGTTTCTTCTTCTTCGGGACCTTCTACCGTCATCGGATAGCTTTTTCCTGCTACTTTAACGGTGATGGCTTGTTGTCCCATTATCTAAGGTGTTCTGTTTTCAGTTATTTAGAAGTGCTATGCACTTGTCAATTTCCCGCACTAAGTCATTCAACTTTTTACGCTCCTCTTTTCGGCTCTCCAAATCAGGGCTAACCGACCTTGCAATTTTAGCAACTTTATTTTGTTCCTCTAAAGCGTGATTGGCTTTTTTTTGCTCCACTAATTCACGATCCAGAACCTCATTTCGTTGCGCCAATTGTTCATTATCAGCAACAAGTTTATGCTGGCGTTCGCTCAGTTTCCGCACCTTTTCGGTTAGGCTATCTAAAACCAATTCCAGCTCGCTCATTTCGAAGCCGAAAGTAAACACTTCTTTCTAAAGGAATGAAGCGTTTGATAGAAGAAGAAAAATGGAATGAAGGGATGATGAAAAGCGAGTATTTAACGTTGATTTGGATAAAGTGAGTTAGGTACGAATGAAACACAAAGATGCCAAGACTACCTTTGAACCATGCGCGGAATACTCCTTTTTGCTCTGCTGATGTTTTCCACACTTGTGATGGCGCAGCAGCCAAACTACCGTCCTCCGTTGGATGGCACATTGCGGCTTTCGGGCAATTTTGGTGAGGTGCGCTCCAATCATTTTCACACGGGATTGGATTTGAAAACCGATGGCGCAGAAGGCAAGCCCGTCCGTGCCATTGCCGATGGTGCAATTGTTCGCGTGGTGGTATCGCCTACTGGATATGGCAAAGCGCTCTATATAGAACATCCCGATGGCCGAACTTCGGTGTACGCCCATCTTCGCGAGTTTTCTAAAGAAGTGCAGGCGTATGTGAAGCAGCAGCAATACTTGGAAAAGAAGTTTGGGGTTGACCTCACTATTCCCGCTTCGATGTTTAAAGTGAAGCAAGGCGATGTGATTGCCAAAAGCGGCAACAGCGGTGGCTCGGGAGGACCGCACTTGCACTTTGAACTGCGCGAAACCGCAAATCAAATGACATTAAATCCATTGGAATATGGATTTAAGGTGGCCGACAACCGCGGACCAGAAATGGAGCGACTGTGGCTCTACACCCATTCCAAAAATGGGCAGGTAGATGGCATTGCCCCCGAACGTGCGTTTGAATTGGAGATAGATGGCCTGTCGTATCGTCTAAAAAGTACGCTACCTATACATGGCAATGGAGCCATAAGTGTGGGCATAGCGGCATTGGACCGCTTTTCGGATTCGGACAACGCCTGTGGCATCTACAGCATGACGGTGAGCGTGAACGGAAAATCCATTCATCGCCACACCTTGCACGAAGTGGCGTTTGACAAAAAACGCAAGGTGAATGCCCATATAGATTTTGATAAACGCGTGCGCAATGGCGCCATAGTGCATCGGTCTTACATCGCACCAGCAAACGATTTGAAGCTATATGATGCCATCACAAATCGTGGCATGTTCATGGTGGAACATGGAAAACTGTATGCGATTCGAATTGATTTGAAGGACTATGCTGGCAACGTTTCATCGCTTAAGTTCAGCATTAAAGGCGCGCTTCGGCAAGGCGACAAGGTCCTGTCAGCCAGTGCCACAACCGATGTGTTTTATCCCCAACGGGACAACAATTTCTCTAATGGCGATGTGCGGGTTTCAATTCCAACGGGCTGTTTGTATGATACCGTGGCGTTTCGCTATGCTATGAAACCGGCATGTGCAGACTGCTTCTCGCCCATTCATTCCTTGCACGACCGCTATACCGCCATGGAGGATTACATGACGGTGGCCATGCGCATTCATCCTTTTAAGGGCGTGAATACAAAACAGCTGCTTATTGTTTCTTTCGACAAAAACGGAGAGCCTGTGGCCGAAGGTGGCACGGTGATAGGCCCTTGGATTAGCACCAAAACCCGCAGCTTTGGCGATTATGCGGTGATGCGCGACAGCCTAGCGCCCGAACTGCGCCCCAAAAACTTTACGCAAACCACCAGCGTTGCCCGCATCGACACATTGCTCTTTTTTCTGCGAGACGACCTTGCAGGCATCGCTTCCTACACCGCCACCCTCAATGGGCAATGGGTGCTTTTGGAGCACGACCCCAAGAACAATTTGCTCTATTATGTGAAGGATGAGCGCTTTATGGCGGGACAAAACACGTTGCGCATTGCCACAACAGACAAAGTGGGCAACATCAAAGAATTGAACCTTACGCTACAGTAGCGAATATCCAAATCGCTGTATCGCTAGCAAACACTGGCTATTCAGCATATTACTGGTTGAAAACTCTGTTCAAAACAACACGGCACACCGCGAGATGTAGCCCTAGCCAGCCCTCTAAATTTGGCTAAACCACAACACAGGAGCCAGATGGCATTAGGTATAGCATCCATTTTCAAAAAGAAAGTATCGGAAGAAAAAGTAGCCGAGCTTTTCATAAACATTACATTCAATGCTGTGGATGGCAGTTTTGAGGATGTGGCCGAGCTTATCAACAACGATTTAAATTTAGTGGAACGCCCGACTATTCCATTGGATGCCACGGACGATTTCCTTATGGTGGTGATTGCGGGCAACTACCGTTTGCTCGAAAACTATTTTCAGGACGGACAAGACGACCGCATTCGTGCCTTGGTGGTAAAACGCCTAGCGGTGGTATTTGAAGTGGAAGAAAACCGTATGAAAACTGTGATTGACGAAATGCTGGCCTTGTTTCAAAAGATAAACTTCCCTTCCAAAAACATCCATTATGCCATGAGCAAAGCGGTGTTTTACAAATACGATTTGGCCAAGTATCAAAAGGATTATTTCAAAAACCTCAACTCGCCCGACCCCATTTTCCTCAAACACATTGACGAAATAATGGAGCAGTTCATCATTCGTTGGGATCACTTTACGGAGAAGTATAAGATAGCGGAGTAGAATAGGCGTAAGCTGAAAGTCATAAGTCGAAAGGCGTAAGTGTCATCCAATTGGTGACACTTACGCCTTTCTCTTTTTACTCTTGTCTCGCGACTTATGCCTTATGCCTTACTACCTATCCCTAATTTCTCCACTGCCATCTTCCGAATTTCCTCGCCAATGGCAAGGCTGGCCGTAGCAGCCGGACTTGGAGCATTGAGCACATGAAGGGCATTGCCGCGATGCTCTATTCTAAAATCGTCTATCGCTTCGCCATCGTGGCCCAAGGCCATGGCACGAACTCCTGCTCGGCCTGGTTGCAGGTCGTCCATCGTTAATGATGGCACCAAGCGCTGCAAGGTGTGTAAAAACAAGCGCTTGCTAAACGCTCTTCGGTATTCGTCCAATCCAAAGCGCCAGTGCTTAAAAAAGAGGTTCCATGTGCCGCTAAAGGCCAATGCTTCGGCAGTGTCGCGCAGATTAAAATCGGTTTTACCGTAACCCTCACGCTTAAAGGTGAACACCGCATTGGGTCCGCATTCCACGCTGCCATCGGTCATCCGCGTAAAATGCACGCCTAGGAATGGAAACTCTGGATTAGGCACGGGATACACCAAATTGCGCACCTTGTGTTTGGCATGTTCAGCCAGTTCGTAATAATCGCCCCTAAAACCCACTATGCTCATGTCCAGCTTTAGTCCGTCTTTGAGCGCTAAGCGATCGGCTTGCAGACCACCGCAAAACACCACATACTTAGCGGAGTAGGTGTGCTCTTTGGTGCGAATACGTTTTAAACCATCTACATCAATTGCATCCAGCACTTCTTGGTTAAAAATCACTTTGCTGTGGGGCTGAACAGCCTCCACTATCTCCAACATTTTGGCGGTAGCTCCAACAAAATCTATAATACCGGTGTAGGGAACCCACAGGCCTTTAATACCTTGAACATAGGGCTCTATTTCGCGAATGCGGTCGGGTCCAATGTATTCTATGCTTGTAAGCCCATTTCGCATTCCGTTTTGATAAATGCGATCGAGGTGCTGAAACTCTTTCTCATCGGTTGCTACGATTACCTTGCCACAGATGTCGTGTTTGATACCGTGTTCTTTGGCAAAGGCAATGAGTTGGTCTTTGCCTTCTACGCAGTTTTTTGCCTTGTAGGTGCCAGGCTTGTAGTAAATGCCCGAGTGAATCACCCCGCTATTGTGCCCTGTTTGATGTGCTGCTGGCCTGTTCTCTTTTTCCAAAAGAAGAATGTGCAGCTCTGGGAAGGCCTGCTGAAAACTATAGGCAGTGGCCGCGCCAACTATACCACCTCCTACAATGCAGAGGTCAAATGGAACTTCTCTATTCATAGGCCGCGAAAGTATGGGTTTGCTAAAGATCATGGACTTGCATTTCCCTCAAATAAGCCATCATTTCAGCACTCAGTGGAAAACGCTGAGCAAAAGGTAGCTACCCCACAAACCCAATTTTGGTGTGGGTGCCATCGCAAAAAGGCTTGTTGGCCGATGCGCCACATCTGCAAAAGACCGTCACTTTGTGGGGTTGTGTGGGGTTACCCTTCTTATCTTTCACCGTAATGTTGCCGTTCACCATCAATGGACCTTTGGGGGCGGTATGTATTACGGTTTCCGAGATACTGAGTTCGGGTTGGGCTGCTGCGGTTAAATTGTTCGTGCTGCAGCTAAGCGCGCCACTGGACATTTCACATCGATGATTTATGTCCTGATTTATTCATCGGTAATCCTAATCTTTTAAATAACAGTGGGAGACTCCCCTACCCTTTCTTTACCCGTTTCAAACTCAATAGGTTCATGGCATTGGGCGCAAGGCCCGAAATATTGGGTTGGGTAAACCGCATCACTTGGTCATAATAGAGCACCACAATGGGCGAATCTTCCATAATAAGGCTATCCATTTGGGCATACAACCAATAGCGTGCACTGTCGTTGGTTTCGGCCAATGCTTTGGCATACATTAGGTCGTAGGTAGGGTTATTGAAATGGGTGTAATTGGGCCCGTTGGGAGTTCGGTTTGACGATAGAAACAACGCCAAATAGTTCTCCGCTTCGGCATAGTCGGCCATCCACGATTTGCGAAAAAATGCCACCTGACTGTTACTCACCAACGCCCCATGCGTGGCAGCTGGATTCACTTCTATGCGCAGCGTAATGCCCATTTCGCTCAGTTGATGCTGCATGTACTCGCACAAATCGAGGTATTGCGAAGTGGTATGCAACACAATTTCGGGCAATCCTTTTCCATTCGGGAAGCCTGCTTGCGTAAGCAATTCGCGTGCTTTTTGCGGATTGTAGGTATATCCCTTGGTTTGCTTGCCGTCCAAGCCAGGCAATCCGCTGGGTAAAAATCCGTGGTCGCCCGGACTGCCAATGTTATTGCGGATGTAACGCATCATGCGTTGGCGGTCGAACCCATAGTTAATAGCTTGCCGCACTTGCTTTATCCGCAAAGGATTATTGCGCATAAGCGGAAGCGTGGTATCCATAACAAAACCAAGATATTCGGTATTGAGAAATGGCATGGTTTGCATCACCACCTTGCCTTGCATATCGGGTTGCAATTTGCCATTTGGAGTGAGCAAGGCATCCTTAAAGCTGCCATCTTCCAAGCCCGAAAGCATATCCAATTCACCTTTTAGAAATTCGAGAAACACCGATTGCGCATCAGTAATAAAGGTGATGCCCACGGCATCTACATACGGCAAAGCATGGCCTGTGCTGTCGCGCTCGAAGTAATTTGGGTTGCGATGCAGTACCAATTTCACGCCTTCGTGCCATGCTTCAAACCGAAATGGACCCGTGCCCACGGGGCTGCGGCCAAAATCTTTGCCCAAAGCATCGGTCACTTCATGGGGCACCACAGCGCAATAGGGCATGGTCAACATCCCCAAAAAAGGCGGAAAGGGTTGTTTGAGGTAGATATACAGTAATGTATCGTTTTCGGCCTTAAAGCCACCATCGCGCTGCAAATCAACTTGCGCAAACACCCACCTGCCAGGCGAAAGGGTCTTTTCGTCCAGAACACGGTTGAAACTACGCACAAAATCGTGGGCCGTAACCGTTCTTCCTTCACCGTTATTCAACAACGGATGCGTATGAAACTGAACGTCTTTGCGCAAATGAAAGGCATACACCTTTCCTCCTTCTTTAACTTCCCACGTGCTGGAAATGCACGGCTGCACCTGCATATTGGCATCCAACTGCACCAACCCATTAAATAGCTGAGAAGTTGCCCAAATATTGCCCATGGTACGGGCTTGGGCAGGGTCGAGCGAAGTGATGCCTTTGCTTTCGTTGTAGCGAAATACGGTGCTCGAATCGTTTTCCGTTTGGGGAGTGCCACAACCCATCGCTAACATCACCACTAAACTGAACAAAGCTAGCCTCATTTGGGCAAATGTAATAAAGGGTCTGCCAGTGAAAATTGCGTTTTTACTTCTAAATTTCACCACCAATTTTGTATAAATTTTGGGATTTTGGTGCGCAATTTCCATCTCCAACGAATTATCGCAGAACATCTTGCCGCGTTGCGATGTTTGTTTATGTTTGTTTCCTTAAATTTTTAAATGACCTTAGTATGAAATATACCTTCTCTCTGGCCGCAATTCTTGCCCTAAGTGTAGGAGCAGCAAGCGCTCAAAGTGCCGAACAAGGAAAGAAAGCAACTACTTCAGCAGAGCCTGCTAAAGCAAGTGCTGCTCCCCTTCAAACTAAACGTGTGGATGGTGCCGCTACCTTGCAAAGCGGCACACCTGCGCGCACTTCTACCGTTAAAATGGAGGACATCGACCGCGGTATCTCCGAAATCAACAAAATTCTGAAAGACAACGAGGGAAAAGAAGGATTTCAGAAAGAAGCCTACGAAAAACGCCTTGCCCACCTTACCAAGATAAAAGCTGAACAATCAATAACTCCAACCTCCACAAAATGAGAACATTATTTACCAAACTTGCAGTAGCCGCTAGTTTTCTACTGTATTCTTCTGGGGCTATGGCCCAATGTCTTACTGCTGCAAGCACCTACACAGACCTGAATGGTGCTGGAGGGGCGCCTTGCTTTGATGGTACTACTTGTGCCATCACCAATCCAGATTTTACCGCTAATGGTATTGGTGTGTATGGCTCCGAAGCCTACTTGTTGGATAACGTGAACGCAGGTTCTGACTACGTATTCAGCATGTGTCAGGGTATTGGTTTTGGTTCATGGATTCCTTCTATCACTATCGTAACTCCATCTGGAGCTGTTGATGCCTACAATGCAGGTAGTACGGGAAACTTTGCCGCAAACTGCTCTATTTCTTGGACAGCTACCGAAAGTGGCACCTACTCCATTGTTATACACGAAGCAGGATTGGCTTGCGGTGTTGAAACATTGATAGACAATGGCAACCCAACGGTAACTTGCGGTGGTAACCCAGCGCCTTGTACCATTGTGCCATGTGATGCTGGTATCTTAGACATTTCTGCATCTCCTATTGCACTATGTCCAGGCGAGTCTTTCGACATGGCAACAGACGGTTCTGAATCTACCAATGGAGCTTACGCGATATTTATATCTCCACAAGCTGGTGCTACTGGTGGTTTGGAAGGAGCAATTTTCCTCTCCCCTGTTCAGTCTTTTCCCGTTACTGGTATTGACAATGATTTGGGTGGCATTTTATCAACCAATAGCTTTCCTCCTCTGGTGGGCACATTCGCTTTTTATTCCATTTCTTATGATGATGTGAATGATGCCCAAGGCAGTGTTTGCTCTATTTCGGCCGATTCTATTTTGGTTACCTTCCTTACAGCAAATGATGCCGCTTGCATTCCATGTACTGCTGATGCTGGAACCATCACTGCCGTAGAAACTCCAGTATGTTTCCTAAACGGTTCTGCTGTTATTGCTGGCACACCCGATGGAAATAGTGTTGTTCCTGCTGGCTATAGCACTGGCTATGCTGTTACAGATGCTAGTGGCACTGTAATTCAAGTGGGCCTATCTCCTTCATTCACTGTAACTGCGGTTGGCAGCTACACCATTCATACGTTGGTCTATGATCCAACTACGCTTAATCCTTTAGCATTGCCTCCAGGAATTACTGCGGCACAAGCGAATGCATTACTTATTCAAGGTGGTGGTACTATTTGCGCTTCACTCGATTTGGTGGGTGCTCCTATCATAGTAGAAGTTTGCGCCACCTGCGATGCTGATGCTGGAACAATTACTCCAGATGCCTCTCCAATATGCTTAGCCAATGGAAGTGCTGATATTTCTGCAACAGCAGATGGGAACGCAGTGGTTCCTGCTGGATATTCTACCTTATATGTGCTTACCGAAGGTTCAGGTTTAGTAATTGAAGGTGCTTCGGCAACTCCAAACTTCACCGTAACTGCTGGTGGAAACTTCACTATTCATACCCTTATTTACGACCCATTGACCTTAGACATTTCTATTGTTCAGTTTGGTGTAACCACAGGTTTTGATGTGAACAGCCTATTGCTACAAGGCGGTGGTGTTATTTGCGGCTCGCTTGATGTAGCTGGTGCTCCTATCACAGTGGAAGCGCCAGATGCTGGAACAATCACTCCTGATGCCTCCTCAGTTTGCTTAGCGAATGGAAGTGCTGACATTTCTGCAACAGCAGATGGAAACGCGGTGGTTCCCGCTGGATATTCAACCTTATATGTGCTTACCGAAGGTGCTGGTTTAGTAATCGTTGGTGCTTCTGCTACTCCAAACTTCAACGTAACTACTGGTGGAGACTACACTATCCATACCCTTATCTACGACCCATTGACCTTGGATATTTCTATTGTTCAATTTGGAGTTACTACTGGGTTTGATGTAAATGGTTTGTTGCAACAAGGCGGTGGCGTTATTTGCGGTTCTCTTGACGTAGCTGGTGCTCCTATCACAGTGGAAGCACCGGATGCTGGAACACTCTCTGCTGGAGCACAAACATGCTTGGTAAACGGAAGTGGTACGGTAAGTGCTACACCTGACGGAAATACAAACGTACCTGCTGGGTACAGCGTTGGATTTGCATTAACTGATGCTCTCGGAAACGTATTGCAAGTAGGTATAACACCATCTTTCCCTGTAACTACAGTTGGTTTCTATACTGTTCATACTTTGGTATATGACCCGAATACACTTAATCCTTTGGCATTGCCTCCGGGTATTACTGCTGCTCAAGCAAATGCGTTACTTGTACAAGGTGGTGGCACAATTTGTGCTTCTCTAGACTTGGTAGGTGCTACAGTTGAAGTTATTGCTTGCGCTCCATGCGATGCCGAAGCTGGAACAATTACTCCTGATGCCTCTCCAGTATGCTTAGCCAATGGAAGTGCTGACATTTCTGCAACAGCAGATGGAAACGAAATAGTTCCCGCTGGATATTCAACCTTATATGTTCTTACCGAAGGTGCTGGTTTGGTAATCGTTGGTGCTTCTGCCACTCCAAACTTCAACGTAACTACTGGTGGAGACTACACTATCCATACCCTTATCTACGACCCATTGACCTTAGATATTTCTATTGTTCAATTTGGAGTAACTACTGGGTTTGATGTAAATGGTTTGTTGCAACAAGGCGGTGGCGTTATTTGCGGTTCTCTTGACGTAGCTGGTGCTCCTATCACAGTGGAAGCACCGGATGCTGGAACACTTTCTGCTGCAGCACAAACGTGCTTGGTAAACGGAAGTGGTACCGTAAGTGCTACACCTGACGGAAATACTAACGTGCCTGCTGGGTACAGCGTTGGATTTGCATTAACTGATGCTCTCGGAAACGTATTGCAAGTAGGTCTAACTCCATCTTTCCCTGTAACTACGGTTGGTTTCTATACTGTTCATACTTTGGTATATGACCCGAGTACACTTAATCCATTGGCATTGCCTCCCGGTATTACTGCTGCTCAAGCAAATGCGTTACTTGTACAAGGTGGTGGCACAATTTGCGCTTCTCTTGATTTGGTAGGTGCCACAGTTGAGGTAATTGCTTGCGCTCAGTGCGATGCAGATGCTGGAACGATTACTTCGGATGCCTCACCCGTTTGCTTTGAGAATGGAACAGCCGATATTTCTGCAACAGCAGATGGAAATGCAGTGGTACCTGCTGGATACTCCACCTTGTATGTGCTTACTGAAGGTTCTGGACTTGTAATTGTTGATGCAGGTGCTACACCAAACTTCACTGTAACAGCAACTGGTGACTACACCATTCATACCTTGGTATTTGACCCATTGACGTTGGATATTTCAATCGTTCAGTTTGGTGTAACTACAGGATTTGATGTGAACTCCCTACTGCAACAAGGCGGTGGAGTTATTTGCGCCTCGCTTGATGTTGCTGGCGCTCCTACTGTAGTAGAAGTATGCGTGGTGCCTTGTACTGCCTCTGCTGGAACTATTACTGCAGATGCATCTCCTGTTTGCTTGGCCAACGGCTCTGCTGACATTTCGGGTACTGCCAATGGCAATTCTGTTGTTCCTGCTGGATACCAAACCTTGTATGTCCTAACCCAAGGTGCTGGGTTGGTGATTGTAGATGCTGGAGCTACTCCAGATTTCACAGTTAATGCTGCTGGTAACTACACTATTCATACATTGGTTTATGACCCAACTACATTAGATGTATCAATCGTTCAGTTTGGTGTAACTACAGGATTCCAAGTAAATGGATTGTTGCAACAAGGTGGTGGACTTATCTGCGCTTCGTTGGATGTAGTAGGCGCACCTATCGTAGTTCAAAACTGCTCAACAGGTTGCAACGTAACTGCGGGCACGCTTATCACAAGCTCTTCGCTAGTGTGTTTGTTTGAAGGTGCTGCTGTACTAGCCGCTACCCATATCCAAACACCAACCTACCCAATTGGCTACGAAGTGTTGTATATCCTTACTGAAGGTGCTGGTTTAGTTGTACAAGATTCATACATCTTCCCAACATTTACTGTTTCTGCAGGCGGCAGCTACACCATCCATACATTGGTGTATGACCCATTGATTCTTGATCCTGCTACCATTGGCACAGGCATTCAATTGAATAGCTTATTGCTACAAGGTGGTGGAACTATTTGCGGTGCGTTGGATGTGGCAGGTGCTGCAATCACAGTTCCTGTTTTGGAATCTACAGTTGGTGTGTTGCTGAATGATGGTGACTCGTTGTACCTTGAAAACGGAACAGGCCTTACTGATTACCAATGGTTCTTGAATGGCAATCCTATTCCGGGTGCAATTGGAACTTCTTATGTAATTGAGGAAAGCGGCAACTACGCTGTGCAATACACTGGCGAAAATGGATGTATCCAATCGTCTAGCACTTCGCCATTTACCTTCTCTGGTGGAAACATTGGTTTCGAAGAGCACGATTTGTTTAGCGCAGTAAGTGTGTTCCCAAATCCAAGCAACGGACTATTTAGTGTTCGCACTGAGCTTAAGAACCGCACAGATGTAACCATCAGCATTACGGATATTACTGGCCGCGTGCTAGCTCCAAGCATTATGTTGCAAGATGTGAATCAGTTTACCCA
>CAMDOM010000018.1 GCA_945903645.1 Chryseobacterium gleum | reverse complement strand
AGCGTTCCAAGTGGCGGTCTCATAGCAGAGCACGGTCGGAGCAGCGGGCTGTGTTCCGGTCACGTCCCAAACGCAGGTGGTGGCGTTCCAAGTGGCGGTCTCGTAGCAGAGCACGGTAGGAGCAGCGGGCTGCGTTCCGGTCACGTCCCACACGCAGGTGGTGGCGTTCCAAGTGGCGGTCTCGTAGCAGAGCACGGTCGGGGCAGCAGGCTGTGTTCCGGTCACGTCCCACACGCAGGTGATGGCATTCCAAGTGGCGGTCTCGTAGCAGAGCACGGTAGGAGCGGCAGGCTGTGTTCCGGTCACGTCCCACACGCAGGTGATGGCGTTCCAAGTAGCGGTCTCATAGCAGAGCACGGTCGGAGCAGCGGGCTGTGTTCCGGTTACATCCCACACGCAGGTGGTGGCGTTCCAGATGGCGGTTTGATAACATAAAACTATAGGTGCTGGTGGAATTATAGGAGCTGTAATTGTTATAGAAGTAGTTGCAGTGCAACCATTAGCATCCGTTACGGTTACATTATACGCCCCCGCACCCAATCCTGTCATAGAATAAGTTCCACCACTAGCAGCGATTTCAGTTCCAGCTGGGTTACCAGATGTAGTACCTGTCCAGCTAACGTTGTAACCAGCCGTTCCGCCACTTGCAGTAATAACAGCCGAACCGTTAGTTGCACTATTGCAAGTTGCAGGAGTTGGTGTGTTGGCAGCGGTAACAGCCGCTGGATTCGTTATGGTTACAATCGTTGTTGCTGTACAGCCATTGGCAGCAGTTGCAGTTACATTATATGTGCCCGCACCTAATCCTGTCATAGTATAGGTTCCACCGCTTGCAGCAATTTCTGTTCCTGCTGGGTTTCCTGTTGTGGTTCCTGTCCAACTTACATTATACCCTGGAGCACCTCCAGAAGCAGTAATGACAGCTGATCCGGTTGTTCCTCCAAAACATAAAACATTTGTTTCAACATCTGAAGTGACAACTGCAGTAGGTTGAGTAATATTTACTGTAGTCGTTGCTGTACATCCTTGTGAATCGGTAACTGTGACATTATAGGTTCCAACACCTAAACCAGTCATATTAAACGTTCCACCAGAAGCAGAAATTTCTGTTCCCGCTGGATTTCCAGTGGTTGTTCCTGTCCAACTTACATTGTATGGTGCTGTTCCCCCCGAACCGGTTATTAATCCAGATCCCGTTAAACCACCATTACAAACCACATTCGTTTCTACATCAGAGGCTGTCACTGCCGCAGGTTGAGACACAGGAACTACCAATGTAGCAGTACAACCATTCGAAGTAGAAATTGTAATAGTATATGAGCCTGTAGTTAAACCTGTCATATTAAAAGTCCCACCAGAAGCCGCAATTTCCGTTCCTGCAGGATTACCTGATGAAGTTCCAGTCCAACTTACATTATATCCTGGAGTTCCATTAGACGCTGTAACTAAAATTGATCCATTACTTCCACCAAAACATAATGGAGGTGTTGCGGGTGCTATTATGGTTGGATTAGCATTTATACTAATATTTAAAGTTTCCACATTAGTACAAGTACCATTTGAAACGGTTAATGTCAAAGTGGAGGTACCTGCAGCACTATAGGTAACTGCTGGAGGATTTACGCCCGTTCCTGTTGCCGGAGTTGCACCTGCTCCAAAATTCCAAGAATAAGAAGTAATCGATCCACTAGAAATGGTTGAAGTAGATCCAGAAAAAGAAAAACTATTTCCAACTAAACACTGTGCAGCAATAGGAGAAATATTAGCATCAATAACAACACCTGGATTTATAGTAACTGTAGTAGTTGCAGTGCAACCATTAGCATCAGTTACGGTTACATTGTATGTTCCAGCACCTAAACCTGTCATATTAAAAGTTCCGCCCGAAGCGGCAATTTCTGTTCCTGCAGGATTACCTGTTGTTGTTCCTGTCCAGCTAACGTTATAGCCAGGTGTGCCTCCAGAGGCGGTAATTACAGCTGAACCATTCAACAAACCCGAGCATGTTACAGCCGTAGGAACATTGGAAACTACAACTGCCGTTGGAACGGTTATAACAACGGTAGTTGTGGCAATACATCCATTGGCATTAGTAACACTAACGTTATAAGTTCCTGCTCCAAGTCCGGTCATATTGTAGGTTCCACCAGAGGCGGCAATTTCAGTTCCAGCAGGATTACCTGAGGTTGTTCCTGTCCAGCTCACATTATAGCCGGGAGTTCCTCCTGCGGCCCTTATGGTTGCAGTAGTTGTTCCTCCAAAACATAATGGGTTGGTATGCGTTTGGGTGGCAGTTGTTAATGTAGGTTGAAGTATTGTAACTGTTGCACTCGAAACACAACTGGCATTATCAGTAACAGTTACTGTATAAATACCTGCAGCAAGGCCCGAAACGGTATTTGCACCGGCAACATTATTTACAGTTTGTATAGTAGTTCCTGCGCCATTTACCCAAACATAATCCCAAGGACTTGATCCAGCACCTGTAGCAGTTGCAGTTCCTGTCGCTGCTCCGTTACACAAAACATTTGTTTGAGCAATTGTTGGAGGTAAACAACAAATTTCTATTGCAGAAAAATTAGTTGCATTATCATCATTACATCCGTTATTTGTCCAAGAGCCTGATTCACCATCACCACTCGTATTAACCGCAACATTCAAACTTGCACCAGCAGTACAAGTACCCACTGTCATGTCCCAACAAAATGTCCAAGAACAAGTACTTCCATTACAGTTATCTCCAAAATTATTGTCGGCTGCTGTACCTGCATCCGGGGTATCAAAATAGAAACCAGGTCCAAAGCCAGGAATTCCTGCAGAATAATAAAGCCAATCACCATCAGAACCAGGTCCTGCAATGTTTTGAACTGTAGCGGCTGGAACCGTGCTTGTAATTCCACCAGCCCAACCTGCACCATAAGTTATTTGAACACCATGGAACCAATTTGTATTTACAGTAGTCCAACCAGTTATAGTATAACAAAAGGTAACCGTTTGTCCGGCAGTATATCCTCCATTAACTGGCGCAGGAGAAGCAGTGATAGAAGCAGATGTTAAACAGTCATTACAGTCAATATCATTATCAACAGCAATAGAAAAGCTAGCATCTGTGGCAGTAGCATTATTACCACTTACCTGTATCCAATATTGTTGACCGACTACTGTTTGAAGAACAGTAAAAGAAGCTGAACCACCAGAGGGTACATTCATACAACCCCAAGCTTGTAAATTACCACATGTTCCTGTCCACATAGCAACGCTTGCACTTGGGAAACCAGTGATAGAAGTATTAACAGTTGAACCAGATGCAATAAAAGTATACCAAGTATCTAATGCTGGTGCCGCTTGCTGGCCACCACCACTGCATCCCGCTTGATAAACATAAGGGCTTGCCCCAGTTGCTCCAACGGTTGTTTGACTGTTAAGTGTAGTTGCTGCGCCATTTTGTAAGCCAGCAGAACAGGCTCCAGGAGTGGGTAGCGTACCCATGTTAGTTGCGCTACAAGGTGTATCATTTGAGGGTTGCGCAAAAGCAGCATTAAATCCTCCAGATAAAATGAGACCGAATGCAATGATTAAGTTGAATATCAACCTTCTCATTTTATTTAGATATTTTTTTTGCAATAGAAACTGGGCGTATTTCAACAATTATATCGTTCTCGGCTAGACTGAAAACAGATTCATATCGTTCGGAAGAAAAATCTTGTGGGTATTCGTAGGATTGATCGATTATGATATTTTTGGATAATAGAGAGTCTGCAGAAAAGACTTCTACAACTACGCCACTTTCAAATTTGATGGTGAAGGATTTATTTTGAAGGCGGTATAAACTAAGATTTGCCTTATCAAGTGCTCTTGTGTAAGAACCTAAATCGGTTGTTAACTCAGGATTAGTGATTTTATACGTCTCGTTTTCCTTTTCAATTAAGGAACGATTCTGAGCCGAAGCTGCGAAAAAAGTTAGATTAAACAGAAAAAGCAGGCTTAAAACAGCCGGATTTAATAATTTATTTTTCATAAAATGAATCTCATTGTTTTTGATAATCAATCAGCTATAACCTAGTAACATGAGAGCACTTAAACTACGCACTCTAAAGACAATAATTTTTTAAATAGTTGCCTAGACATATTAGGGATATAACGGAACTTAATAACACCCTGAGTTCGGGATAAGCGAAAGGCCAAGATTGAACTTCCAAATTAAAAAACAGGGTGACAGCCACAGAAACACAGAACTTCACTGAAAAAACACGGAATTTATTGCGTTCCGCAATGATTACGAGACTTCGGAACCCGTTGGTCGGTTCAGTGCAAAGTCTGTGATATTGAGTGTTTCTGTGGCAATAAGATGTCTTTTATGGTTCTACTCGGTAGCTAATGCAATAGTATGTGATTGATTTAAGTGAGATAATTAGATTGAAGATTTTGTTCCTAATCCCGAACTCAGGTTACCAACAATCAGAACCATTGTCGTAAGTTCGGCAATTGAAACCAGAACAAGTGCAACCTTAAATGAGCGACAATCTCAATGTTTATTGATAATATTGCTATTCGGACGCCAGTCTACAATGGTATTAACCTGATCGAAGAATACCGACTTCACCTTACGCTTTTGAACAGCTAAATCTGCAAATCCTATAAGTTCTATCTTTTTTATGCTTCTAAAGTACAAAAAATACCCGAAATACACATTATACTATTGCACATCAATTAGTTAATCAAATAATACCGTGCAACGGTCTCGTTTCGATAAATAACAGTCAAAATGTTAAAACACCTAGTTCTATTATTTGCATTTTTAACAGCTTCCTTTTCAACAAAAGGCCAATCTCCGCTTGAAAAAGAAGTTTTGGAAGCAGTGGAAGTTTTTCGAACTGCCATGATTGATGGTGACAAGACGACTCTTGAAAAAGTGACCTGTGAATTCCTGAGTTATGGACACTCCAACGGAAGGGTGGAAAACAAAAGCGAATTCATAGAAAATATTGCAAGCGGAAAATCTGACTTTGTGACCATGAATCTTTTCGAACAGATTATTTCTATCACCGACAAAAAAGTGGCCATTGTGAGGCACACTTTACATGCGGACATCCTTGATGGGGGCAATCCGAACACAATTAGGTTGAAGGTACTTCTGGTTTTTCAAAAGGAAAAAGCAAGATGGATTTTAATTGCGCGTCAAGCAGTGAAAGTGACGTAATAACTAAGCTAATTAGTGATATTTTGCGAACCTGTTTCGCTTATCGCCCCCCACAAAAATAATTTCTCTCCGTACCCATTTACATGATATCATCGTTTGATCTTTCTGGAAAAACAGCATTAGTAACCGGTTGTAGCAGAGGAATAGGAAAAGCCATTGCCATTGGTTTGGCAGAGGCTGGTGCCGACATTATTGGGGTTTCGTCCTCGTTAGAAATTTCGGGAAGCGCAATAGAGAAAGAAATCAACTCATTGGGGCGAAATTTCAAAGCTTACGCAGCAGATTTTTCCAACAGAGATGCGTTGTATGAGTTTATCTCAAGAGTAATAAATGAGAATCCAGCCATTGACATCTTGATGAACAATGCGGGCGCCATTATGAGGATGCCTGCCCAAGACCATCCGGATGAATACTGGGATAAAGTGCTGTCTATAAATTTAGACGCACCATTCATTTTGGCCCGAGAAATAGGAAAAACAATGCTTTTGCGGGGCAGCGGGAAAATCATTTTCACCTGTTCGCTACTAAGTTTTCAGGGAGGGATAAACGTGCCAGGGTATGCGGCAAGCAAAGGAGCACTGAGCAGTTTGATTATGGCTCTGTCAAACGAATGGGCTTCGAAAGGAGTGAATGTGAATGGTATTGCCCCTGGCTATGTTGCGACAGATAACACCGAAGCGCTGCGAAACGATAGCGAGCGAAGCGCATCTATACTTTCGCGGATACCTGCAGGAAGATGGGGCAACCCAGATGACTTTAAAGGGCCTGCAGTGTTTTTGGCATCGCATGCTTCCGATTATGTTCACGGCACAATCTTGGTCGTAGATGGTGGCTGGATTGGGAGATGATTCTTTATTTCGTATCGTTGTTATACCTTTCAGCATCAAAAACATTAAACAAGGAATAGATGGAAATACGATTTCAATCCAGTCCAACTGAAGTGAAAGGAATGAGCACGGAGCGCCTACGTGCTTCGTTTTTACTCTCCAACATGATGAAATCGGATGAGATTAACTTGACGTATTCGCACTACGACCGCGTCATTGTTGGAGGAGTGAATCCGATAAATCAAAAAATATCTCTGCCAAATGAACCAGAGTTAAGAGCTGATTATTTTTTAGAGAGACGAGAGCTAGGTATTATCAATTTGGGAGGTGCTGGCATAGTGGAAGCCGATGCAGTGCTTTATGACCTGAATAAACTGGATGCTTTATATCTAGGAAAAGGAACTCAAACGGTTAGTTTTGCTAGTAAATCTAAAGAAAATCCTGCGTATTTCTTTTTGATGTCGGCACCAGCACATCATATATATCCAGCAACAAAAATCTCGAAAGAACAAGCATCTCCAGTAAAACTTGGCGATACCACTACGGCAAACAAACGAACCATTTATAAATACATCCACGAGGATGGAGCGCAAAGTTGCCAGTTGGTGATGGGTTTAACTTTATTGGAGGATGGTAGTGTTTGGAATTCGGTACCTCCACACACACACACACGAAGAACGGAGGTCTATTTCTATTTTGACTTGCCTGAAATGCACCGTGCATTCCATTTTATGGGCGAACCTGAAGAAACCAGGCATATCGTGATGGCCAACCATGAAGCAGTGATTTCTCCTCCTTGGTCGGTTCATTTCGGAAGTGGCACGTCCAATTATGGTTTTATCTGGGCAATGGCTGGAGAGAACAAGGCATTCACCGATATGGATGCGCTTCAGTTATCTGACTTGAAATAAGAATGAAAAAGGTCCTTTCGTTTGGAGAGCTATTATTTAGGATATCTCCAGAGTTGGACAGACAATGGATTCGCGATTCTAAAACTGCTATTTATCTCGGTGGGTCAGAGCTAAATGTGGCTACAGCCTTGGCAAAATGGGATATGTCATCTGCCTATTGCACTGCTTTGCCTGACAATTACCTGAGCAAAGAAGTTGTGGCGCATTTAACGGAGAAAGGCATCGATACATCTCCTGTTAGATTTTCGGGTAGCCGAATAGGAACCTATTATCTTCCGCAAGGTCAGGATTTGCAGCATAAAGGGGTTATTTACGACCGTGCTCATTCATCGTTTTCTGAATTGAAACCCGGCACCATTAATTGGGAAGAGGTATTGAGCGATTGTTCGTGGCTACATATTAGCTCCATTAGCCCTGCGTTGAGTGAACAAACAGCGTTGGTATGTTTAGAAGCTCTGAAGGCGGCTTTTGCACTACAAATGACTACCTCCATTGACCTTAATTTTCGAGGAAAATTGTGGCAGTTTGGGAAACGACCTCTGGAAATGATGTCGTTGTTGCTTCCGTATTGCGATGTGGTGATGGGAAATATGTGGTCGGCAGAACAACTTCTCGACATTCCATGTGACATTCATGAAAGTTCAGGAAAATCGAACGAACAACTAATTGCATCAGCAGAAAAAAGTATGCGAATAATGAAAGTTCAGTATCCGAGCATCCAAACTTTAGCATACACATTTAGATTATCAGAACGCTATTTTGGTGTTTTGCTGGATAGTGATGGTATGGTGACTATTTCGAAAGAATTTTCTCTGCACAACGTAAAAGATCAAGTTGGAAGTGGCGATTGCTTTATGGCTGGTTTAATTTATGGACTAAATCATTTTCAAAGCCCTCAAGAAGTTGTTGACTTTGCATCGGCCGCTGCTGTTGGCAAAATGTCTGAATTTGGCGATGCCTCAGATCAGACGGTTCAAGAAGTATTAAAAAACATGAACAACTCATGAACTCACGTAAAACCATCGTTGACCTGATTAAACAACAAAAGATGTTGCCGCTTTTTTACCATAGCGATGCAACCGTTTGCTTAGGAGTAGTGAAAGCATTGTACGTATCGGGCGTTCGAATACTAGAATTCACCAACCGAGGGGAATTTGCTCTTGAAAATTTCAAAGCCATCGTGGCGGAAAGAAATAAGAGCATGAAAGATTTGTTGTTGGCCGTTGGCACCATTAGAAGTGTGGAAGAAGTGAATGCTTTTGTTGAAGTTGGAGCTGATTTTTTAGTCAGCCCCATTTTTGATTCAGCCATTCACAATACAACCCTTCGCCTTAATAAAATTTGGATTCCAGGTTGTATGACACCAACTGAAATTCATACTGCCGAAGTTGCGGGCTGCTCACTGATAAAACTTTTTCCGGGTCATTTGTTATCCCCCGCGTTCGTAAACGCCATAAAGGACCTATTTCCCAAGGTCGATTTTGTGGTAACTGGAGGTGTTGAGGCGAACAAAGACAATCTCGAAAGCTGGTTCAAATCTGGAGTATGTGCCGTAGGAATGGGCAGCAAACTGGTGAGTCAAAAGTTAATGGACTGTAAAGACTATTCTACCATTGAAACGGAAAGTCGCAAAACATTGGAGTTAGTTCAATCCATCACCAAATGAATAAGACAGCACAAACTATCGAAAACTACCGTTGGACGATTTGCACCCTTCTGTTTTTTGCCACCACCATAAATTACCTTGATCGGCAGGTACTAAGCCTACTCAAGCCAATGTTGGAGGAACAATTTGGGTGGAGCAATAGCCAATATGCTAGTATCGCTTCCGTTTTCCAGTTCACGTATGCTATTTCTATGCTATTTGCTGGGCGATTTATTGATAAACTGGGAACCAAAAAGGGTTTTGCATGGGCGGTCATAATATGGTCTATAGGCGCCTTGATTCATGCACTTGCCATACCCATTGGTCAAGGGTTGGTAGCAGGTTTGGGTTGGGTCGGTATAGCCGTGTTGCCAGTATCTGTGTTAGGTTTTATGTTTTCTCGGGCAATTTTGGCTTTTGGTGAGGCGGGAAACTTTCCAGCTGCAATTAAAACGGTAGCTGAGTATTTTCCAAAAAAGGAACGATCGCTTGCCACTGGAATTTTTAATTCTGGAGCCAATGTTGGGGCTATTCTAGCCCCTCTAACCGTGCCTTGGATTGCCCAAAATTGGGGATGGGAATCCGCCTTTATCATTATTGGAGCTTTGGGTTTTGTATGGTTATTTTTCTGGCTTCGCTTCTACGCCCCTTTACACGAGCAAGTGCGCATTTCCAACTTGGAAAAGAACTACATCTTAATTGATAGTGATGAGAAGGACGTGCCTCCTACTGAAAAAACTAGCTGGTTCCAACTACTGAGTTACAAACAAACATGGGCTTTTAGCTTTGGTAAGTTTATGACAGATGGCGTATGGTGGTTTTTTCTTTTTTGGTTGCCAGCTTATCTTAACGACCAATATGGCATGACAGGTACAGACATTATGTTGCCGCTTGCGGTTCTATACAGCATGACCATGTTCGGAAGTATCAATGGAGGATGGTTTCCTATGTATTTCATCAAAAAGGGTTATCAACCTTATGATGCGCGGTTGAAAGCCATGTTATTTATTGCACTCATTCCTCTAGTAGTGCTTGCCGCCCAGCCTCTTGGGCATTTCAGTTTTTGGATGCCGGTGCTGCTTATCGGGATAGGGGCATCCGCTCATCAAGCATGGAGTGCTAACATATTCACTACTGTATCTGATATGTTTCCCAAAAAAGCGATAGGGTCAGTAGTAGGAATTGGAGGCATGGCTGGTGGCATAGGTGGGGTTATCATTACCAAAACAGGCGGCTCGCTTTTCGATTTTTACAAGGAGGCTGGTCATATAGAAACTGGATATACCATTATGTTCACTTTTTGTGCACTGGCCTATCTGATTGCATGGTTAGTTATAAAATCGTTAGTTCCTGTTTACAAACCAATTACTGATTTGTAATATAAATCTAGCATGCAGAGTCGAAGATTATCTTACGTTTTGGTATAATAAAGGGTAGCACTACGTTGGAACGACCCCAATATTTAGCCTGTATACACCTGCCTACTCTGCCTCTTTGTGATAATTGAGGCGCCCCATCCCTTTTGGGGCATGCCTCTGAATGTTGAGTAAATAGTTGGCTACGGCCAAACGAGTTTCTTCTGAAAGATGAGCTTGTGGGGGCATTTCAGGATAGTCTTCGCGCTTACGCACAGGGTTGGCAATATAATCGGCAATGCCTTTTGGGTTGCCTTTGTAAAGGGCTTGAATAACTTGTGTGGGCGGGCCAATCATGCGAATATCATAGGCATGGCAGCCAGAACAAACTCCGTAGTACGCCAACTTTCCTTTTTCAAATTCCCCAATAGCGCGAGGTTTTACGGGTTCGTGGAGCAGAAATGAACGAATATCGGAAGTGCCCGGATGCTCGCAGCGCGCGTAACTATCCAACCCAAAGGTGCGATAAGCGGCTTTGTTTCGAAAGCAGCCCGAACTGTTGCCCACCGCCAATACATCAGGTCCTAGCGTAGAAAACTTGGTAGTCATGGCAATCTTCACTTCCTTCACCGGATTCTTACCATTATCGGTCATCAAATTATCAAGAATAATGATGCGGTCGGGGTTGGGTTCCGAATCGGGGTCTTTTGAAGCTTGAGCGCCAAAGCTCAAATCGGTTATTACAATGCCCACATTATCGTTGCCCGAGATGATGTTGTTCTCAATAATTACATCATCGGCAGCCATCACAATTATGCCAGTGCCCGGAGGTAAGGCTGCCACTATCGAGCCTTCTTGCCCAAAATTTTCATGGTTGTTATTCAGAATAAAATTGTCGCGAACAATAGTGTGAGCACATGTTTTGATGGGCAAACCTGGGGTAATGAATACCAAGATGCCGCCCGTATTGTTGTGCACATAATTGTGCTCTACTAGGCTGTAGCGGCAGTTTTCTATTTCGATGCCCGCCACGCTATTAAACACTTCATTATTGCGCACATCCATATTATCGCACATGCCAACGTAAATAGCCGCATCTTCTATGCCCGAAAGCACATTGTGGTCTATCACTCCATTTTTTCCAAATTCTGGAAAAATACCATAGACACCCGTATCAATTACCCAATTGTTGCGAATAACGAAGTTATTGCCCGCCTGGCCCATAATGCCATTCCCTTTGTAGTTAATTACCTTGAAATTTTCGATGAGGATGCCGCTGCCCGAATAGAGAATGCCATCGTTCAATTCTTTGCCGCCATCAAGTACAGGCCATTTGCCCTCGCGAATTACACCTTGCAAAGCAATGCTGTCCTTGTCGATGTACACGGTTTCCTTGTAAGTGCCGGGATACACGCGAATGAGGTCACCAGGCTTGGCCTTACCTACAGCGTCTTGAATGGACTGACCATCGTTGACCTCAATTATTTCTCCCGAGAAGAAACTAGCCATCGCTCCTGAGGATGAAACCGAATCGCCTAGACCTACCAAGGGCGACACATTGGGCATGGCGGGCTGTTCGCTTACATTGGGAAAGAATTTTCCACCAATAACTATCCCTATTCCGAATAGGGCAATAATGCCGATGGCGATAAGTACTTTTTTCATTGAACTGGATGTGTGTCGTAAAAAGGTGAAATACGTGATAAAATCTTAGACAGGCTTGCCTGAGGGAAGCTTGTGTGGTGCAATAGGCTTGAACGATTCGTCTGTAAGGGTTTTAAGAAATGCCACCAACAAATCTAGTTGGTTCGCGCTGAGTTCAGGTTCCCAAATGTGCCAATGCAAAATGAGGTTTTGGTCTTTGGGCGCGGCATGGCCCCTACCCTTGTTGTAAAACTCCACCGTTTCGCGCAGCGTGGTAAACCTTCCCGAATGCATGTAGGGTGCAGTGAGGGCTACATTTCGCAAGCTCGGCACCTTAAATCCTGCACGCATGGTAGAATCGGCAGAGGGTGTTTCGGCCCCATTATCAAAGGGCAATCCATCGGGTTCGGGCGTACCAAGCACTGCAATCTGCTGGTTGGTAAATAAGGGTGGGGTGTGGCATTCGGCACAGCGCGCCACAAAAGAGCGAAACACATTCAACCCATCAATTTCGCGTTGGGTTAGTGCCTCATGATGCCCATGAGCATAGTGATCATAACGGCTATTGAGAGAAATGAGACTGCTCTCGAAAGCCGCAATAGCTTTGTAAACTTCATCTTGCGTAATGGCCACAGATGCGTTGCGATTAAATGCTTGCGCAAAAAGCTGACGATAATTCTGGTTTTCATTAAGCGATATCTCCAATTGTTGAGGAGTATTTCCCATCTCGTCATGGGCATACAATGGGCCCTTCATTTGTTCTTCGAGCGAAGTAGCTCGCGCATCCCAAAAAAAGCGCTTGAGGTAGGCCACATTCCACAAACTAGGAGCTGAACGTTTCACCGGTTCGCCAGTTATCCCCACACTTCGGCCCATTCCATCTGAAAAACCTTTATCAGGTTGGTGGCATGAAGCACAAGATAATGTGCCGTTTCCTGAAAGTATTGGATCAAAAAAAAGATAGCGCCCTAAGTCTATTTGCTGTGGACTAAACCCATCAATCGCCTCAGGCAAAGCAGTATGCAAACCACCAACACCCTTATCCTGCAATGAGGCATACATTTGATATAAATTGCGATTAACGCATCTATTGCCTTCCACCAATTCGAACCCTGGTGGGCAATTGCACGCAAGCACAAACTCTTGAAGCGTGGGCTGCCACGGCCCCATAGCCATCACCCCAACCAAAGCTAAAGCCACACTAAAGGCAAAAGCTATGGCCAGTTTCATTTCTCAGCGCTTTGCAACGTAGTAATGTATGCGGCAATATCGAGCACCGACTGTGTATCTGAAACAGTCATGGCCATTGGTCGCATTTGTTGACCAAATGTGTCCAAAGCATGGGTGCCCCTTGAACCATGAATAAACTGCTCCATTTGGGCAGCGATATACCAGTCGTTGAGACCAGATAAGCGAGGAGAGTTCAACGCTTTGTTCCCATTTGCCAAATTGCCGTGACACGCGGTGCAAACGGTATTGAACTGCGCTTTTCCATTCAAGGTATCGCCTTTCAAAGTAATCCCACTTTTATGAATGGGCAGCGATGCGAGGTAATCTGCGACCGCAGCAATGTCCGAATCAGAAGTAAGCGTTTTTGCAATGGTGGCCATTTGAGTGCCAGGCACATGAGCAGCATCGGCACCACGAACTCCGCTTTTAAAATGGCGCAACTGACGTTGCACATACCATGTTTCTTGTCCGGCCAAAGCTGGAGCGTTCAAAGCCAACAACCCTTCCGCATTGGCGCCATGACATGAAGCGCATTGAGCGGAAAAAATGGATTTTCCTTTTGAATGGTCTATCGCTTGGGCTGCGTCTTCCAAAGGTTTGTTGGTGCTAGCATTACCGCATCCAATCAATACAAGGCTTACGAACGAAATAAGTCGAATCATTTTGGGCGAAGTAACTAATTATCTAAGATGGTAAAGCTGAAAAAACGACTAAAGTCGTCTTTCAGCGCCATGAAAATACAATTCACCGAGATTTTCAGCCTTGAACGGAACTTTCTTTAATAGAGGGCGCGAACATACCTCCATTCTTTTTGTTCTTGTCGCCATGTCAACGATGAACTCACTTCTTTCCACAACAGCCTTAGCTAAATCCTACGGTAGTTTTCAGGCCCTGAAAGGCGTGGATTTGAGCGTGAACAAGGGCGAGATATTTGGTTTATTGGGTCCGAATGGAGCAGGAAAAACCACGGTAATCCGTATTCTAGTGGGTCTCATTAAAGCAAGTATCGGCAGCGTATCCTATTTTGGAAAATACGATTCGAGCCAAATGCAACATGTGCTGCCTCGCATTGGTTGCATCATAGAAGAACCAAGATTTTATCCCTACCTGAATGGCCGAAGAAATTTGATGTTAGCCAGTCTTTATTATCCCAAAGAACGGGTGGCAGGAAGAATTGAAAAAGTGCTTGATTTAGTAGGCCTTCAAAACCGAGCCAACGACCCCGTGAGTAATTATTCTCAAGGGATGCGCCAACGCTTGGGTATTGCTGCTGCCATGCTTCACGACCCAGAATTGGTGATTTTGGATGAACCAACAAATGGCCTCGACCCTCAAGGCATTATTGAATTACGACAACTGATTATTCGCCTAAAGCAAGAAATGGGCAAAACGGTGATTGTCTCCTCCCATATTTTATCGGAAGTGGAGCAAATGGCAGATAGCATGGCCATTATACACCAAGGCAAATGCGTGGCACAAGGTAATGTGAGCGAATTGCTTAGCGAAGACCTGCTTCAAGTGACGATAGAAACCAATGACAACAGCAAGGCAAACGATGTGCTGGTGAGCGCAGGTGCTAACATTATTTCGAGCTCTACAGAAGCGATTGTAATTGTATCCTCCAAAAATGGAATTCCGCATTTCGTGAATTGCCTGTCTAATGCAGGGCTCGACATTTTTCGCCTTGACCACAGAAGAAAATTAGAAGATTTCTTCTTGAAACTTACTTCGCAATGATACGCGCACTTCAAGCCGAGATAATTAAATCGTTCTCACGACCAAGAAGCTACATCGGGTTGGGTGCAATTGTATTGCTAACCGGGCTTATCGATGTTGCATTTTGGTTTGGCGGGCAAGAATACATTGGGCTATTGTTCCAATCGTTCGACCCTGTATTTCGTCTAGAAGGCAATATTGTGAATGGCAATCTGCTCTGCTTCATAATTCTCCAAACGCTAATAATTCATTTGCCTTTGCTTGTAGCACTAATCACTGGCGATTTGCTCTCGGGCGAATCGGCAATGGGAACCATGCGCTATGTGCTTACCCGGCCCATAAGCCGCACCCAATTGGTGTTGGTGAAATGGCTCACGGCTGTGCTGTATTGTATGGCAATTCTGCTTTTGTTGGGCTTATTTGCCTACTTAGGTAGCCTTGCCATTTTCGGATTGGGCGACCTGATGGTGCTCAACTCCGATGGTTTGGTCATACTGCGCAATTCGGAACTGCCATGGCGCTTTGCAATGGCGTTGGGCTACGCATTTCTTAGCCTCATTACAATTGCATCACTTTCCCTTATGTTCTCGGCTTTTGCCAGCAACAGTATTGGCCCAATTGTGCTCACCATGCTAGTGGTTATCACTTTCACCATCATTTCTTCGTTCGAAATGAGTTTCTTCAACCCTGTTCTTCCCTTACTGTTTACCAACCACATGATGCTGTGGCGTAAGTTTTTTGCCGACCCTATTCCTTTCATGGAAATCGCGCGTTCGGCAGGTGTGCTTTCCTTGCATATTGCTGCATTCGTAGGCATAACGTTATATCATTTCCGCAAAAAAGACATATTGGAATGAGAATTTACTATCTATTTTTCTTGTTGATTGTCCTTGTGCCAATTGAAAAGTCGTATGCTCAAAATCCATACGCCATGCTGAAGGAAGTTCGCACTGGATTCAAGCGGATTAACGACCTCAAATGCAATGCTGCACTGCAATTTGAGATTCCTGGCGTGAAACTGAAACGCATTTCCGGAAGTCTTTTCTATAAAAAACCGGGCAAATTTCGTGTGAATGCCAAAGGACTGATTTTCGTGCCTAAGCAAAGCCCTTTTATGCAGCTCGAAACCTTGGTAGATACTACAACCTATGTGGCTGTATACACTGGTCCAGAAACCGTGGGAAGTAAGCTGTGCAACATCATCACCATTATTCCTAATAACAGCAACGATTTGATGGTGATGAAGTTGAGTATTGGAAAAGCAGACAATCGCATTTACAAAGCTCAACTAACCTTAAAACGAGAGGGCACTGTAACGTATTACAATACCTATGCTTCTGCCACTGGAATTATTCCTTCCACCATTGTGTTTGAGGCTGATTTCCGGAAATTCAAAATGCCAAAAGCACTAAGTGGAGATATTGGTGGTGCGACAGAAAAACCCACTGAAAAGGACGCGAAAAATGGTTTCGAAACGGGCAAGATAATAATGACACTAACCGAAGTAGAGATGAATAAAAAACTATCCGACTCCATTTTCACTGAGGAAACGAATCAGAAAAATCTCTAATTCTGCGGTTTTTTGCTCGATTTAGGCTTCGCCAATATTGACTTCTTTTCTGAAGTAACAATGGTTTTGGCAATATCCGGGAAAGTGGCAAACATCATCAAACAGATATTGTGGTCGCCTTTGCTAAATTTTCGAGACACCAATCCACTGGCAAGACTAGTCCCTTTTGCATCCAAAATAGAGTAATGCACAGCCACAATGTAGTGCGGATCGAGGGCTAGCATATCTGGGTCGCTCAAGTCCATTTTCACTTCCATTTGATTTAGAAAAATGAACTTCTGCACCCCTAAGTCAGAACGCAATCTGCCCAAAATTGCTGCGTCTTTTATGCTTGCCGCCATGTAGCGTGTAGTGGTATCGCGCAACGTGCGCACTTGTCCTTCATAAATACCTATTGGTTCCTTTTCAAGGTTTTTCGGACTGATGCGAACTGGGGTGAACTGATAGGCCAACTGCTCGTAGATGGACTCAAGAGCGGCTCTGTCTAACGAATCGGGATGCAGAAAAGTGCTGCTATCTGCATCGCTAAGTTTAACTCCAATACTTTTTATAATTCCCGTTCGCAGTGAATTTACCACCTCTTGCGGTAGCATTCCACTGCCCTGCGAAAGTTCGCGCATGATGTCCGTGAAAAACATGCGGTCTTCAAATGGAACTACGAGTACTTTAGAAGAAGACTTGAGTGTTTTTGTGCTGTCGCTAGAGATTGGCGCTTGGGCAAATGCACCAAACCCTACAAGAACTAACCCAACCAAAAAAAGTAATCCCCTTAGATTAATCACTTCGTAAACAGCTTAAAAATATCGTTGCCGTTGGCAAAGATGAGTAAGCCAAATAGCAATATCATACCGATGTATTGCGCCACTTCAAGCACTTTTTCAGGAAGTTGCTTGCCGGTTATCATCTCATAAAGAAGAAATACAACGTGGCCGCCATCCAAGGCTGGAATTGGTAAAATGTTCATTACCGCAAGCACGATACTGAGGAAAGCAGTGATATTCCAGAATTGAAGCCAATTCCATTCGGTAGAAAAAATACTACCAATGGTGATAAACCCACCCAAACTCTCGTATCCTTTCGAACTTGGAGAAAAAATGAGTTTCATTTGGCGCAAATAGTTCTCAAACGTGCCATACGCTTTTTCCATTCCCTTGGGTAAACTTTCGAAAAAGCCATAATTCACTTCTTTCAATTCAAAAAATTCCTTCAAATCGCCAGCAGGATAAATGCCCAATAAGCCCGATTCAGGGACATCTAACGTAATGGTCATTGGCTTGCCTTCGCGCTCAATATTTACAGCAACGGACTGTCCTTTGAAAGATTGAAGGGCGTCTTTAAACGCATCGAAATACACAATGGAACTATCGTTGAGGCCCACAATTACATCGTCCTTGGCAAATCCAGCATCCTTTGCAACAGAGCCGGGGGCAAAGCGGTCTACATGAAAGGGAACCCGTACCGAAATAAGCCCTTTAGCACGCATCAATTTACTGTGCATTTCGGCAGCCACAGGTACCTCCATTGCTTGTCCATCGCGTTCTACAGAAATCACTTTCACTCCATCCAAAACAATTTCCATCGGAATTTGAGAGAAATTCTCTACCTCTTTTCCATCCAAAGTCAAGATTTTGTCGCCATTGCGAAGCCCCATTTCAAGTGCCAACGAATCGCACATAATACCATACTTCACATTCTTGGTTGGCAAATAACTGTCTCCATACACAAAGAGAATCCCCCAATAAATAACTACGCCAAGAATCACGTTGACTGTTACTCCACCAATCATAACAATAAGACGCTGCCATGCTGGTTTGGCTCTAAACTCCCACGGCTGAACAGGTTGAGCCATTTGCTCTTTATCCATGCTTTCGTCCACCATGCCAGCAATTTTAACATAGCCTCCCAAGGGCAACCATCCAATACCATATACAGTATCGCCTATTTTTTTCTTGAAAAGGGAGAAATATGGATTGAAGAATAGGTAGAATTTCTCCACACGCATTCCAAAAAACTTGGCCGCGCTGAAGTGGCCAAATTCATGAAGCACAATCAAAATTGAAAGACTAAGGAAGAATTGTGATGCTTGAATTAAAATATCCATTTATGAAATTATGAATTGCGAATGATGAATTACGAATGACTATTAATCACTTAAAAATCGAAAAAGTTTTTGGCTTTAATACTCAAACCTTAATGCTGGCTTTTGCTATGATGCGTGTTTCAGCGTCCGAAGCCACGTAATCCTCATAGCTTGGTTTGGCTATGAATGTGGCCTTTGCCATGCATTCGGCAATAAGATCTGACATGCCTAGAAAGGAGATTTTATCCTGCAAAAATGCTTCGACCGCTATTTCGTTTGCAGCATTAAGAATGCACGGCATATTTCCGCCCTTATTCAATGCCTCGAAAGCCAATGCCAGATTTCGGAACGACTCTTTGTCTGGCTGTTCAAATGTTAGCGCAGGATAATTCAGAAAATTGAATCGTGGAAAATCGTTTTTTAATCGGTTGGGATAGCCTAAAGCGAACTGAATGGGCAGCTTCATATCGGGCAGTCCCATTTGGGCTTTCATACTTCCATCTTCAAATTGCACAATACTGTGCACAATGCTCTGTGGATGAACGATTACATCAATCTGCTCGGTTTTCAGTCCAAAAAGCCATTTGGCCTCTATTACTTCCAAGCCTTTGTTCATCATACTGGCGCTATCGATTGTAATCTTGGCTCCCATATCCCAGTTGGGATGTTTGAGTGCCTGTGCTTTGTTTACCAGCATCAGTTCATCGCGTTTTTTGCCACGAAATGGCCCACCTGAAGCAGTCAAATAAATTTTCTCAATGGGATTGTGGAATTCGCCAACCAAACATTGGAAGATGGCAGAATGCTCGCTATCCACTGGATAGATGTTCACTGCTTTTTCTTGTGCCAAGGCAGTGACTAATTCACCTGCCACAACAAGTGTTTCCTTATTGGCTAAAGCAATGTGCTTACCCGCCCTGATAGCAGCCAAAGTTGGTCGCAATCCTGCATAGCCTACCAACGCAGTAAGAACCACGTTGATATCCTCCATTTCTACAATCTGTGCCAAGGCATCCTCACCAGCAAAGACCTTGATGCCTTCGTCAAACAGCGCATCTTTCACCTTAGAGTAATGCTGTTCGTTGCCAATAACAACCGCATTAGGCCGAAACTGTAACGCTTGCGTTATGAGTAAATCCGCATTGCCGTTGGCCGTAAGCACTTCAAGCTGAAAAGAATCTGGATTAGCCGCTATTACTTGTAAAGCTTGAATTCCTATGGAACCCGTGGAGCCAAGTATGGCAATATGGCGTTTGTTTTCGTTCTTTTCCATGCAAAAAGGCAAGATGCAAAAGTACCTCAAAGCAAAGGATGGGCAATGATGTAATTCAAATGGATTCGTATTAACCAAGAACAAGACTTAATTTTGGCTGTTTTGATTGTTTTACTTCAACTTTTCAAAATCATGTCGGTCAAAACTCTACTCCTCAGCTATCTCTTAACCACCCTCGTTTTCTTCGCTATTGATATGGTCTGGCTGGGCTTTTTAGCAAAAGGAATCTATGCAAAATACCTTGGCAGCTTCCTTTCGCCAAACATCAATTGGACAGCGGCATTAGTGTTTTATTTACTCTTCATTATCGGCATTTTCATCTTTGCCATAGTACCCGCAGTAGAAAAGGAATCGTTGCAAATGGCAATCATCTATGGCGGATTGTTTGGGTTCTTCACATACGCTACCTATGACCTTACCAATCTTGCCACGCTGAAAGATTGGCCATTACCCATTGTATTCATTGACATTATTTGGGGCGTGGTACTCACAGCGCTGGTAAGCACAGCAGGATATTTCATTTCCCGTTGGGTGGGTTAACTTAAAGTTTCAAAGCACTTACAGACTACAGAAAAGCGGCTTTAAATCATTGTTGAATTAAAACTAATATCGGATAGATATAAAATTTGAAATAAACGATATATATTTGTGGGGTTGTGTGGAAAGTAGAGCTATCCGATATTAATGACCTGCAAGCAAGCATCGAACGCCTTGAGGATAAAAAGAAAATCCTTGATGCGAAGCGACCGATGGTGCAAGTTGCTCTAGAAAAGCTTCGCGTTGCCTTAAACGTAGAGTGGACTTACAATTCCAACAGCATTGAAGGCAACACACTTACACTAAATGAGACCAGAATTGTGCTAGAAGACGGCATGACGGTGAAAGGCAAATCAATGCGCGAGCATTTTGAAGTGACCAACCACCACGATGCCATTTCGCATTTGGAGCAGCTCGTATTATCGGATACGCCCATTTTGGAGCACGAGATATTGCACCTTCATTCGATGGTGATGCTGCGCTTGGAAAAAGACTTTGCAGGTCGGCTTCGCAATTCGGGTGTGCGAATAGTCGGGGCGAATTTCACTCCGCCCAATGCGCTAAAGGTGCCTGATTTGCTCACCGAGCTTATCGCTTTCGTTAATACAAATGAGATGGGGTTAAGTCCTATTGTGCTGGCCTCGGTGTTCCATCATAGGTTTGTTTGGGTTCATCCTTTCTTTGATGGGAATGGTCGCACCGTGCGTTTGGTCATGAACCTATTACTGATGCGGAAGGGCTATCCGCCTGCCATCATTCTCAAAAATGACCGGAAGAAGTATTATGATGCGCTCAACAGAGCAAACGGTGGGTCGTATGTGAAACTGGTGCTGCTGATGGTGCAGGCCATGGAACGTTCGTTGGATATTCATCTCAGTCTTTATCCAGAAATGGAGGATTATCGCTCAATATCGAGTATTGTGTCTGAAAGCCCGTTGCGCTATGGGCAAGAATATGTGAGCCTACTGGCGCGACAGGGCAAGATTGATGCCTACAAGGAAGGCCGAAATTGGTTTACTACGGAAACGGCCATCAAGGAATATGTGGAGAATAGGAAGCGGAAAAGGGGGTGAGGATTAGATAATCTCAAAATACCGTTTCGTTTCCCAGTCAGTAACAGCTTTGGAGAACTCGCGCCATTCCCATTCGCGGGTGGCGGTGAAGTGGGCTACGAAATCGGCACCAAACAGCTCGGTGGCAATTTCAGAGTCTTTCATGGTCTGCGTTGCTTCCCAGAGGTTGCGGGGCAAAATGCCAGCGCCTTTGTCTCGATAACCGCTGCCTATGGTTTCGGGAACGGAGAGCTTCAAGTTGTGCTTGATACCATATAGCCCAGCAGCGAGGCAGGCGGCCATGGCGAGATAGGGGTTGGTGTCCGAACCTACCACACGTGTTTCCACTCTACAGCTCTTTTCGCCTTCGGGAAGGGCCCGTAGAGCCACGGTTCGATTGTCCGTTGCCCAAGTGAGCGTGGTAGGTGCCCACGCGCCTTCTACCAAACGCTTGTAACTGTTAATGGTGGGCGCAATCATCGGCAAGATGTGTGGCAGGCAGTGCAGTTGGCCCGCCATGTAACTCTCCATAAGCGGACTCATATTTTTGCGGCCTTTGGCATCGAAAAAGAGGTTCTTTTTGGCCTTGATGTCCCATAGACTCTGGTGAACGTGGCCGCTGCAACCGGGCAAGCTCGGACTGATTTTAGCCATGAAGGTGGGCATGATGCCATGCAGATGAGCGATTTCCTTTACGCCCGTTTTGAACAGCACAGCGCGGTCGGCAGCGGTTAGGATGTCCGAATAAAGAATGGCCGCTTCATACACTCCTGGACCAGTTTCGGTGTGCAGTCCCTCAATCGGCACATCGAAATCTTCCAAGAGGTCGAATAGGTCGTTGAAGAACTCGCTATTCTGCGAGCTGCGGACGATTGAATAGCCGAACATGCCAGGAGTAAGTGGCTGTAAATTGGCGTAGCCTTTCTCCTTCAAACTATCGGCATCCTCTCGAAAATTGAACCACTCGAATTCTTGGGAGAAAAACGGCTTGTATCCCATTGACTCGGCACGGTCGCGAACGGTTTTTAGCAAACTGCGGGGGCATACTTGCAACGGGCCTCCCTTGGAATCGCGAAAGTCGGCTAAGAAAAAAGGCATATCGTCTTGCCATGGCACTTTTCGAAATGTAGCGAGGTCGATGCGGGCTTGAGCATCTGGATAGCCAGTATGCCAGCCGGTGTAGGAAACGTTGTCATAAGCCGCATCGGTGCTGTCCCAACCAAATACCACATCGCAGAAGCCGAAACCGCTTTCTACAGCAGAAAGAAACTTGTCCTTACGCATCACTTTGCCACGCAAAATGCCGTCTATATCGGCCACCGCTACCTTCACCTTGAGGTGAGGAGAATTGCGGATTTCAGTTAAGATACTTTCGCGGTCATTGTTTTTAGTTTCCATTTGGTTTGGATTGAATTACGGTGTGCGCAAGGAATGAAAATGCCATTATCGCAAGAAAAATTAATGCCAATTGAGCGTTGTACCATGCCATGGCAATGATGCTGAATGTGGCAATACTCAATGCCAATGCTGGAAACAACGGATAGAACGGTACTTTGAATGGCCGCTCCATGTTGGGCTCTTTTTTGCGCAGCACAAAAAAAGATACCATGCTGATGATGTAGAGCATCAGCGCTCCAAAACATGCGATGGTGATAATTTGGCCCGTTTTACCCGTCATCAATGCAATTATACCTATCACCATATTAAAGAAAAGTGCATTAGCGGGAGTGCGAAACTTGGAATGCACTTGTCCTAATGCTTTTGGAGCGAGGCCGTTTCGGCCAAACTCGTAGGTGGCGCGTCCCGCAGCGAGGATGATGCCGTGGAAGGAGGCCACCAGCCCCAGCAGCCCGATGGTGAGTAGGAGATGATACATCAATCCACTATCGCCTACAATGTGCGCCAAGGCCAATGGCAGCGGGCTGTCGGAAGGGTTGCCCTGCGCATCATAGACCACCGCCTCCCAGCCAGCAACCCCGACAGACGACACGAAGGTGAGGATGCATAGAATGACCAGCGTGAGGATGGCCGACCCGAAACCGAGCAGCACATTGCGCTGCGGGTTCACGGTTTCCTCAGCCACGTTGGCCACGCCCTCTATGGCGAGGAAGAACCAAATGGCGAACGGGATGGCCGCGAAAATGCCCGAAATACCGTTGGGCAAGGCATTGGTGGTGAGATGCACCATTTCGAACGATGGTAGCGTTACACCTGCGAAAATGAGAAGTTCGGCCACAGCCAGAATGGTGATCACCAGCTCGAACATGGCGGCCGCTTTGACCCCCGCAATGTTGAGGGCGGTGAACGCGAAGTAGGCGAGAATGGCCATCCACGGAAATTCAATACTCCAATCGGCTAAGGACAGAATAACGGGCTCTGTTTTGATGAAAAGCTGAAAATAGGCCCCAATAGCGGCAGCGATAGCGGGCGGAGCGAACACAAACTCAATGATTTGAGCCATGCCGCCCAAAAATCCCCATTTGCGGCCCAAGGCGCGGTCGGCATAGTCAAATGCCCCACCCGCTTTCGGGATGGCGCAGGCCAGTTCTGTGTAGCTGAATGTGAAGGTGACATACATTACGATGATGAACAGCGTGGCGATGCCCAGCCCCAGCGTGCCTCCCTCGGCCAGCCCGAGATTCCACCCGAAATACATGCCACTGATAACGTAGCCCACACCAAGCCCCCAGAGCATCACAGGGCCAAGGGTGCGTTCTAGTTTGGGGGAACTTGATTGGATTTCCATCAGTGCGCAAGTTCAAAAACTATGGTCAACTTGCAACCTTAATTCAACAGAAAAATTATGGCTGAAATCATCATCTACGGAGCATACGGATATACGGGCGAACTCATTGTTAAACAAGCGATTGAACTTGGAATGAAACCACTATTGAGTGGACGAAGCGAATCAAAACTTGCTGCATTGGCCAAGGTGTATAATCTACCATTTAAAGCGTGCAACCTTATCCCTTCTGAACTTGACGCGCTCTTAGCAGGTGCCAAGGTGGTAATTCATGCCGCTGGGCCGTTCATCCACACTTCCAAACCGATGGTGGAAGCCTGCATTAGAAACGGAGTGCATTACACCGACATTACAGGTGAAATTGCTGTGTTCCAACAAGCACAGACCTATGACGCACAAGCGAAAAATCAAGGCGTGATGCTGCTGCCCGGCACAGGCTTCGATGTGGTGCCAAGTGATTGCTTGGCTGCTCATTTGAAATCACGAATGCCCGATGCGCAAAGCCTCGTCATGGCATTTTATAGTTCGGGAAAAAGCTCGCGGGGCACCAGTCTTACCGTTGTAGAAGGCATGGGCAATGGCGGCACCATCCGCGAAAATGGGGCGTTAAAGTCGGTGCCTGATGCGTTTGACATTCAACATTTCAATTTTGGAGGAAAGAACCTCACGGCCGTCACTATTCCTTGGGGCGATGTTTTCACGGCTTATTTCAGCACGGGAATTCCAAACATCCGGGTGTATATGGCCATGCCAGAAAAGCTCGCCAAGGGCATGAAATTAGGGCGCTATTTTAGCTGGTTTACTGGCACAGAATGGTTCAAAGAGCGATTGAGAAAAAAAATAAGAGCAGGAAAACCGGGACCTACGGATGATGAGCGCGCCAAGAGTTTTATGCACCTCACCGGGTTTGTAACCAACGCCAAGGGCGAAAAAATGACCTCTTCCATCCGCACACCCGAAGGCTATACGCTAACTGCGCTAACGGCTGTTCACATTGCCAACGAAATTCTAAAAGGCCACTCTAAATCAGGCTTTCAAACGCCAAGCCTTGTCTTTGGCAAAGATCTGATTGTTGGATTTTCGGAGAAAGGGTTTGAGGATTAGGTTGTGCGAGTAATGCCAAAATGGATGCTGTCATTAGTGTTTGTGCTTAACCTGTCAGGTGCACTAGCTCAAATGCCAACCCCAAACAAGAACTCTACTGAACCAGCGATAAGCCTATCTTTAGTTCAGATATTGGATAGTATGGTGACCGAGGATCAGTTGTGGAGAAATTTGCATACTAAATTCATCAACGGACAACTTCCAAAAGATTCTATCTCCTTGACCGAAATTAGAAACAAGATTCATGAAACAGACAGTCTAAATTACTTCGGTCTCGAAAGTATTTTCAACCAATTTGGATTCCCAACCTTTCAATTGGTGGGCAAGGCGGGAGCTCATGACTTCTGGTTACTCGTTCAGCATCAAGATTTGCACGTTCCATTTCAAGATAGCGTGCTTGCGCAAATGAAAAATCTTGTAGTACTAGGTTCCGTCTCTGGGGCAGACTACGCGTATCTCTTCGATAGAGTCAAAGTGAACAAAGGACAACTTCAGGAATATGGCACTCAAATGCAATTGAACGCAGATTCGAACTCCTATGAACCAAAACCAGTATTCGAGCCAGAGTTTCTGAATCAAAGACGTCAGAGCATTGGTCTAAACACTATAGAAGCGTACATACAAGTGATGAATGACCGATACTTTGGAAGCTTGAACAATAACAAAAAGCCCCACTGACAGAGGCCAGTAGAGCTTTTGCTTTGTGTTGGTGTCCTAACCCTTAGGCCACAGTAATCTCTTTTGTTTTGCGCACTGTGGTTTCCACTTTTGGAAGTTCTACACGCAAAATTCCGTTCTCATACTTGGCATTGATTTTCTCTGTGTCAATCAATTTTCCAAGATTAAACGAACGCTTGAAGCTTCCTGTGCGGAACTCGCGGGTTAAGAAATTTTCTTTTTTCTCCTCCGCTTGTTCTTGATGATTTCCGCTAATGATGAGCACTTCATTTTCCACAGCGATGGTTATATCAGTCTTGTTGTATCCTGGAGCAGAAAGGTCGAGCACAAAGCCGTTTTCTTCCTCCTTTATGTTGGCCGATGGCACAAAAGAAGCAGTTTCCATGGAAGGCAAATCCTTCCAAAAATCATCCATAATGCTAGGAAACAATACATTAGGTCTTTTAAATTTTACAAGTGTCATGGTGTTTGAGTTTTTAAGGTTAAACATGTTTTTCGCTCAGCAGAACTTGTGCCACTAGAAAAAACACTATTGTTTAGCGCCATAATGTCATTCTCGCAGAAACTAATCGGTCATAATGGCGGAAAAATTATGAGCAATTAACACTTGAAACGTCAATTGGACAGCTACTGCCAATTGTACCTTTGTGCTGTGGCTTTGGAATATCAGTTGCTATACCCAACACCTAACCAAAAACTAAAACTCTCTTACCATGTTTGGATTTGATCCCTCATTACTAATAATTACTCTGGTCTTTGCTGGAATAGGCATGGCCGTGAGTGCCCGTTTAAAAAGTGTTTTCAAAAAATACTCAGAAGAAGGATTGCGTTCCAATCTTACTGGGGCACAAGTGGCGCAACGCATGCTAAACGATAGCGGCATTTTTGATGTGACCATCGAATCGGTTCCTGGCAAACTTACCGACCACTACAATCCGATGAATAAAACTGTAAACCTTAGCCCAGAGGTTTTTTCGGGTAGAAGCATTAGTGCCGCAGCGGTGGCAGCCCACGAATGCGGCCACGCAGTGCAACATGCCAAGCAATACCCATGGCTTCAGATGCGTTCGCAATTGGTGCCAATCGTAAACTTTAGCTCTAAAGCATTGAATTGGGTGTATATCGCTATGATTTTTCTTGCTTTTAGCGCCAATCTTTACAATCAAGCGCTTTTGGCAATTATCATTCTGCAAGCCGCAATTACGCTATTTACTGTGATTACACTTCCAGTGGAAATGGATGCCAGCAACCGCGCATTAATTTGGTTGCGCGGCAGTGGAGTGGCCACATCGGGAGCCGAAATGGATGGCGCCTCTACTGCATTGAAATGGGCAGGTCGCACATACATTGTAGCCGCACTTGCTTCTATCGCTACTTTGGCCTATTTCGTTATGAGCTACATGGGACGTAGAGACGAGTAACCTCTTCTACCATATAGATTCAAAAAAGCACCTAAACGGGTGCTTTTTTTGTTTAGGATGTGGGCTTAATCAACGAATATAGCCTCCATTCGGGATGGGCTTATCCGCTTGAAGCAACACTACTTTGCTAGCTGGGTCAACCACGCCAAGCACCAAAACCTCACTTACAAAATTGGCAATTTGCCTTGGTAAGAAGTTAACCACCGCCAAAACTTGCTTTCCCACCAAATCATCCTTCCTATATAGATGCGTGATTTGCGCACTTGACTTTCGATTGCCCAACGGCCCTAAGTCTTTGATAAGTTGATAAGCAGTTTTATTCGCCTTCGGAAATTCGGAAACGGAAGAAATTGTGCCAATCCGAATATTCAGAAGTTGAAAATCCTCAAATGTGATGGTTAGCTCCTTCACCTAGAATCGCTCTAATGGCTGTCCTTTTTGCAACAACCATGCAGCTTTTCGTATGCTTCTGGAGTTGCTGGGCTTTCATCCGCGTCATAGCCAATAGCATTTATTGCTTTTCGAATAGTTTCTACTGATGCTTTGGCACTGCGGAAAGAAACAGTTAACACGGCCGATTTCACATCGAGCGAAGCAGCGGTAACTCCCTTGGTAAAACTCATTTGCTTTTCAATGGTCTCTTTGCACATTTCGCAAACAGCCGAAGTTTTAATTTGAGCAGTTTCTACTCCTTTTTTCTGAGCAAATGAAGTTCCGAAAGAAAGCAGAATTGCGGTAAGAATGAAAATTGGTTTCATGAAAATGGTATTAGTGAACGTTTACTTTAGTGAATATCGAAAGCCGAGATACGGGTTAATTCCCATTGTAGGCCCCCAAACCTGCGATGCATCAAAGAACGAGCCATGTGGGTCGCTGCTGGCAATGATGGCATCCTTTTGTACAAAGTTGGTCAAGTTTTCGGCACCCACGTACACCTCGAACCACTTAAATTTCTTGGTCACTTGCAGATTCATGGTCAGGTACCAAGGCGAGGTATCGGGCAAGCGATATTGTTCGGGGTTGGCCGAGGTATTTGCCAATCTGCGTGGGCCATGGCCTTGCACAGTGAGGTCGAACTGCCATTTGTCGAAATTGGTGGCATAATGAATCGTTCCAAGCAAAGAATGTTGGGGAGCTAAAACCCCCTTTTGCAATTGCCCTGCGGTGGTGACCCACACATCGTTCCATTTGTAGGCGGCCTTCAGTTCCAATCGTTTAACAGGTTCGTAGGAAATTTCTAGTTGCAATGCATTTGAATAGGAGCTTCCATTCAGATTATAGAATCGCACCTCGCGCACATCCGCATCGAGGTCCAGCACTACTTGATTGACAAAATCGGTGCGGTAAAAACTGCCATAAACCGAAGCAGGACGGCCCAATACTTTGAAGTTATGCGACACACTAACTCCCACATTCCAGGACTGCTCGGGCTGCAAAGCCTCCAACACCATCACGATACGCGAACTGGCCAGTACCGCGCCATGCTCGGCAAATACATTGGCCGTACGGTAGCCGCGTCCACCGGTCAGGCGAACTACTGTATTCTTAGTAGGATTGTAGCGAAGGTGCAAGCGTGGCGTGAGGAACCAATCATAGAGCAGGTGGTAATCTGCCCGGAATCCCGCCAGCACAGAGAACTTCTCTGGGATATTGAACGCATACTCCGCAAACGCCCCAGGCACCTGCTCGATACGGGCAAAAGCACTATCGTTATACACCTCATCAAAATTGTCGTAGAGGAGCGAAAGTCCGGCCTTCAATTCGTGGCGGTCTTCGTCCCAGCCTTTGCGCGTTAGCATATTGAGGTTGATGCTTCGCTGCACGCCATCATAATCCTTCATCCCAAAGAACGACACCTGATTGTGGTAGCGCCAGTTGGTGATTAGCGCAATGCTCATGTTGTCCACCTTCTGAAGGAAAAAACCTGTCTTGGTGAACAGGTCCACTTGCCGCGTGGTGATGCCGATGCCGTAAGGTGTAGTCTCCGTGCGTGCCATTCCCGGTCGGAAACCTAGCTGTCCTCCCACCTTATCATCATACAGGGCACGGATGCCGAACTGCCCAAAGGTGTGCTTACCATCAATCGTCCAACGGTTGAACATGTTCATCTGAGTTGATTTAGGCATGTCCATGAAGCCATCGTCATTCATGTCATTTTCCGCCAGGATACCGCTGAGATGCAAATTCAACTGCGTGCCTACTTTCTCGGTGAACTGCTTAGCGGTCTGCACATTCAGCTCTAGCCGTCCCCCTGTATTCGCATATCCGTTGATGAACAGCTTCTCAGCCTTATTGGGTTTGAAATACTCCAAGTTAATCTGCCCTGCCATGCTCTCATACCCATTAACCACCGAGCCAGGTCCTTTTATAATCTGGATGCTCTCAATCCAAGTTCCGGGAATAAAATCCATGCCGTAGCTCGTGCTTAACCCGCGCACCAATGGCACATTCTCGGCCTGTATCTGCACATACGCGCCATCCAATCCCAACATCTGAATGCGCTTGGCACCCGACACAGCATCGTTGAACACCACATCCACCGAGGCGTTGGTCTCGAAGCTCTCCGAAAGATTACAACATGCCCCTTTGCGCAGCTCACAACTGTTGATGTTCTCCGCCACAATGGGGTCCATCAGCTTGAAATCGACCCCGGATTGCCGCTCGGAAATAGTGACGCCCTGCAACACCGAAGGTTCGAGGTCCACTTCGAGCGTTCGCGCGGTGGAGGTGATGGTGATAGTATCTGGTGTGTAACCCACATAGCTCACTACCAACAAGGCGGGCAGTCCTTCATTTACGGCAAGTGAAAATCGCCCGTCTGCATCCGTCACCGTGCCCACCGTGGTGCCCGACCAGATGACATTAGCCCCCACAAGCGCCACACTGCCTTCATCCGCATGGCCGTAGATAACGCCTTTGAGAGTTTGGGCAAAAGAGGCAAAGGGTAACAGACAACCGCCAAAAAGAAGAAGAAAGAGTATGTGAAATTGATGTTGAGATTCAGGTCTAGAACCCGGAACCTTGAACCTAAGGCGGCCAAAGGCATTGATGAGAGTTTTCATGAGATATAGTTCTGTTAAAGGAAAAAGAAAGTCCAATCCCGAAGCTTCGGGAAAAACAGAACGGGTATCAGATTACAAAAACCTGAAGTAGCAAATGCCAACGAACATGAGGTGGAGGCAGGTCTGCGAAAGGTGAAAATGCCGCTTTGCAAAGCGCAACAGGCAAGGCCAACAGTCCGCGCACAGGAATATAATCCGATAAGGCTACAATACTTTTCTGCTGCTCTTCTTTGTATTGCGCAAGTACATCCTCTTTGAAATAATTGGAGTCAAAATCGCAGCATTCACGTTGAAGAGTGTGTATATCGGCCTTACGAGAACATGAATCTGAGCACTCGCTAACCTGCGCGTTGATGGCCAAGCGATGTTTGCCGCTAATGCTGCATACCATGTGATCCACAAAGAACCCCATGCCCGAAAGCAATACCAGCAAAGCTAGCAACGGGGATATGATGAGTTTCAGCAGACGCATGGTGCAAAGGTAAGGATTGCGAAGAACGCTCAGATGCCCAAGTTCGTCCGGAACAATTTCACCGCAATTGCCAGCAGCACTATCCCGAATACTTTGCGTAGCACACCAATGCCGCCTGGCCCAAGAATACGTTCAAGGCGTTGCGTATTCTTCAGTACGAGATAAACGGGAATCATGTTCAACAGTATGGCAACAATGATATTCTCCACATGATACTCTGCACGGATAGAAAGCAGCGTAGTCAGCGTTCCAGTTCCCGCAATTAGCGGAAAAGCCAGCGGAACGATGGACGCGGTCGAAGGTGTTTCTCCTTTATAAAGCTTAATGCCTAAAATCATTTCTAAGGCGATAAAAAACAACACTAATGAGCCTGCAATTGCAAAGTCGCCAACTCCTATACCAATAAGTTTGAGCATGCTTTCTCCCAAAAAAAGAAATGCTATCATAATAACAAGTGAAGCGATTGTTGCCACTTCCGACTTCAAATGACCAGCCTTATTGCGCAGTTCAATGATAATTGGAACGCTGCCAACAATGTCGATTACAGCAAACAAAACCATGCCCGCAGTGACTATTTCTTTTACATCAAAATTCATGGTCATTTTTTTGAATGAACTTAGCCGAATAGATGAGCAAACACCTCGCCCACCTTGCCTACCTGAATGACACGGATAGTCTTGATAGTGGCGTTTATAGGGTTACGGTCGGAAACGAAGATTTGCTTCATACCCATTTTTGCGGCTTCGTCAATACGTTGTTCAATACGGCTCACAGGTCGGATTTCACCACTCAAACCAACTTCACCCGCAAAGCACGAACCCACAGGAATCGGTAAATCCGCGTTGGACGACAACATCGAACATATTACCCCGAGGTCAAGTGCGGGATCATCTACTTTCATTCCACCAGTGATGTTTAAAAATACGTCTTTGGCACCCAAATTAAATCCACATCTTTTTTCCAAAACAGCCAAAAGCATGTTCATCCTGCGCAAATCGAAGCCCGTGGCCGAACGCTGAGGAGTGCCGTAAACAGCAGAACTAACAAGCGATTGGGTCTCAATCAACATGGGCCGAATACCTTCCAACATAGCTGAGATGGAAACACCACTCAATTGCTCATCTCGGTCGGGAACAAGAATGCGCGATGGGTCGGAAACAGCCTCCAATCCGCTGTTGTTCATCTCATAGATGCCTAATTCGGGCGTGCTGCCGAATCGGTTCTTGATGGCGCGCACAATACGGAACAGATAGTGGCGGTCACCCTCAAACTGAAGCACGGTATCCACCATGTGCTCCAAAATCTTTGGCCCTGCGATGCTGCCATCTTTGGTGATGTGCCCCACGAGGATGATTGGCGTGCCTGTCTCTTTTGCAAAGCGCACAAACTCCCCTGTGCATTCCCTGATTTGCGATACGCTGCCTGGTGTGGAATCAATCAACTCAGAATAGACCGTCTGAATGGAATCAATTATAATCAGGTCAGGTTTTACTTGCTTGAAATGCTTGAAAAGCAACGTGGTCGAGGTCTCAGTGAGAATGACACATTCCGCATTGCGAATTCCCACTCGCTCGGCCCGCATCCGAATTTGCTGCTCACTTTCTTCACCAGAGACATAGAGCACGTGCAGTCCTGTCCAATGTAAGGCCAATTGCAGCAACAAGGTGGATTTGCCTATACCCGGCTCGCCACCAATAAGGATTACTGAACCTGGGACAATGCCTCCACCGACCGTTCTGTTAAATTCCCCATCGGGCGAAACAAGCCGAGCTTCCGAGAGATGTTCAATTTCAGATATGTTGCGTGGCAATGGTTTTGCATCGCTCACTCGGCTTGCCAACGCAGCTTTGGACTTGGACACCACCTCTTCTACCAAAGTGTTCCATTCACCGCATGACGGACATTTGCCCACCCACTTGGGCGAGTTGTAACCACAACTCTGACATAGAAAATCGGTACGTGCCTTACTCATTCAAGCCCCAAAGATGAGGCAATTAACGCACTCTAGTAAATTCGCGAATTACATAACCACCAGCATCAGCTGTGCCTAATCGAAGAACCTCATCATCAATAACATGAATGGTCCAAGCGGCTGAATTCCCTTCCATGCAACAACTGCTCAATTGCACGTATACATCCGAGTCGGTTGTCAACATATCGGAAATAACAACTACTGCATCAAGAAACTCCGCGGAAGTTTCATATTTACCTGTTCCTCTAATAGTTGATGGAGGATTAGGAACGCTATCTGTAGGATAAGGATAAGCGGTGATTATTAACTGACCGTCTTCAGTAAAATTCCAAACATAAATATCCGGGTCTTCCAAATGATTCAGGAAGAATAACTTCCATTGTCCCTGCACTTGGGCAATTTCGGTTTGACTACATGATGGCGCTGATAAAACAACCAAACCGAGCAAAAAGAGTGGTAATAACTTAGAAAATTTCATCACCTTTAAATAAATTGGAGTGTAAATTTAGATATTTCAATCTTCTTACAGAAAATAACGTCTTGTCCTTCCTACAAAATTTAAATCATTACGAATTATGGAGAGGTTTACAGCATTGTATTCCATTAGGTTTAGTGAATTTTAAGAAATTGATAAATGCATGGAGACGGGCTAACTCGATACGCAATAAGGCATGTCTTTCCATAACTTTACGCCAAGCAGACTGTAATGCATCTTCACTCGTTTACCTTCAATCCATTTCAAGAAAACACCTACTTGGTGTGGGATGATGAAAAAAAATGCGCTATCATAGATCCGGGATGCTACGATGCTTTTGAGCGTCAAGAATTGGTTGAGTTTATTGAAACAATGGGATTAACCCCAACAAAATTGTTCAATACACATTGCCATGTAGATCATGTGTTGGGAAATCGTTTTGTTTCTGAGAAATACGGACTGAAGCTTGAAATGCACGAAAACGATCTTCCCGTGCTAAATGCGGTTCCAAACTATGCTCGGCATTATGGTTTTGAAACGGGAGAAATGATTCAACCTTCCATTTTTTTGCGTGATGGTGATGCTGTTTCTGTTGGGAAATTGAACTTTGAGATACTCCATGTGCCTGGTCATTCTCCAGGTAGTATTTGTTTTTACCACAAAGAAAGTGCTCAAGTTATATCAGGTGATGCTTTGTTTTACGGTAGTATAGGTCGAACTGACTTGCCAGGAGGAAACCATATGCAACTTATCCAATCCATTAAGAGTAAACTGCTCAGTTTAGAAGATTCTGTTGCTGTTTTTTCAGGACATGGACCTAAAACGACAATTGGGAACGAGCGCAAGCACAACCCATTTTTACAATGAAAAAACCAGTAGTAATTCCGCTCCTTGTAGTCTTTTTTGCCAATTCTTGCTTTGCTCAAGATTTGGAACCAAAAGGGATTTTAAATGTGTTGAGTTGGAATATCTATATGCGGCCAGCTGCTTTCTTTTGGAATGGACAAATGGACCGTGCCAAGCACATTGGAGCTTTATTGAAAGACTCAGAATATGATGTAATCCTTTTCCAAGAAGCCTTTGGGAAGGCAAGTAGTCGCGTACTTCGTGAAGCATTAAAAGAAGAATTTCCTTATGAAATAAAACCATTGGGTGATGGAAAATTCTTCAATAATGGACTTTGGGTTTTGAGTAGAATTCCAATTGAAAACATACAATCCATCTTTTTTAATGCCTGTGCTGGTTTCGATTGTGGTGCAAGCAAAGGCGCAGTGTTTTTTGAAGTTGAAAAAGACGGATTTACTTACCAGCTTCTTAACACCCATCTTCAAGCAGAAGAAGGCAAGAAATACTCTCAGGTACGGTCAAAGCAATTCATTCAAATGCATGAATTGCTAGAGGCACATGCCGAACTTGGAGTGCCTCAATTGGCTGCTGGCGATATGAATACATCGAGGAATAATGAAAAAGACTACCAAGAAATGATTTCTCTGATGCATGGCGTTGATGGTGAGGTATGCATGCCCGAGGATACCTATTGCGCGTCTTTGGAACCTACTACTTGGGGATGTCAAAACAATTCTTTGATTGCTAACAAATACAAAGGTCAAAGCTCGCTTCTTGATTATGCATTGATTCGTAATCCTAGACCAAAAGTAAAACCAACTCCACTTTGGGCTGAAAGAATGCTAAAAACATTTACCTCACAATGGTCCAGTAAACACAAGCATCTTTCTGACCATTACGCTATTTCTATTCGGTTGACGCCCTGAAGAAAACTAGCGTGGTATTTTATGGTATGAATTTCGTGGGAAGCTCTATTGCATTCCTTAAATTTGTACCTTCCATAAATCCTTAATCCATGCGTTTCGCTCTTGTACTAGTTGTACTTCTTTCCATTCAACCTGCATATTCGCAGAACGTGGATAAACATCAATTATTCAAAAATATGATGATCACAATTGATGGCATTAAAACCATGACCTTCAGATTGGATAAATCTGAACGGATTGATGGGAAAATGATTCCAGGATCTCAAGATGTGAAACTGCAAGCTTCTCCTTTTAAAACGTATCTAAAAATTCATGCTCCGAACAAAGGTGCAGAAGTCCTATTTATTGAAGGTGCAAATGGAAATCAATCTAAAGTGAATCCGAATGCATTTCCTTTTATGACGCTAAATCTTGACCCAGAAGGTTCTATTTTGCGTAAAGACCAGCATCATAGTGTTCGTCAACTTGGATTCTCCTACACTGGTAAGGTTCTAAATCACGTATACAAAACGTTTAATGCCAAAATTGATGACTATGTAACTGTGAACGGAGAGGTTACTTACGATGGCAGAAAGTGCTGGAATGTGACCTTAAACAACAAGGAATATGCACTGAATAATTACACCGTAAAAGCAGGTGAGACCGTAATTGATATTGCACGAAAAACACATACAAATGAGTATGAGCTTTTGGAAATAAACAAGTTAGGCGGATACGATAAGGTAAAGGCAGGACAAATTATTAAAGTGCCAAACTCGTATTGTAAAAAGATTGAGATGTATATCGATCAGCAAAATTCACTACCGATTTATCAAAAAATGTATGACGCAAAGGGCTTGATAGGGGTGTATGAGTACAAGAATGTGAAGATTAACCCTCCGATAAAACCAGAGGAATTTACAACCGAATTCTCGGGTTACAAATTCTAAGCCGTCTTTAGTACCCCGCCTTGCCTCCACTGATATTCTCAATGGGGTGCCACGTTGTCTTCAATTCCTGAGCATCTAGAATTAAATACGGGTCTTCTCCTTCCTTAATCCAATCGCGTTGGCTCCAATCGAAAGCGCGTTTCACATTGGATGATGCCTCCTCTTGCATTTTTTTGAAATGGGTGGCGTTGCCACGAGCGTAGATGGTGGCATTCACATCCTTGTGTGATGCAAAATGTGCCACCAGTTCATCAGCCTTGCCCGTTAATATATTGACCACACCGCCTGACAGGTCACTGCTATTCAGCACCTCCGCAAAGGTGACGGCCACATGCGGCTGTTTTTCTGATGCAAGCACTACACAAGTATTCCCACCCGCAATCACGGGAAGAATTACGCTCACCAATCCGAGCAATGCCGGGCTCTCAGGCGCGATGATAGTGACTACACCCGTTGGTTCGTGCACACTGAAATTGAAATGGGAAGATGCCACGGGATTCACGCTGCTGAACACCTGAGTGAATTTGTCGCACCAGCCTGCATAATACACACAGCGGTCAATGGATGCCTCTACTTCCTTCATGGTTGCTGATGAAGAGGCGCCACCCCGCTTCAATTCCTCAACGAACTGCGCCTTTCTTCCTTCCAGCATTTCCGCAATGCGGTAGAGGATCTGACTGCGATTGAAAGCTGTACGTTCGCTCCAACCAGAGAACGCATTTCGGGCGGCTACCACTCCATCGCGCAAATCCTTACGGCTACACAGGCAGATGTTGGTCACGGTTCCATCCTTCAATGCAACGGGATAATAATGCCCTGATTCGCCACGAGGAAACTGACCTCCAATATAAATCTTATATGTTTTCTGAACGTTCAAGCGTGTCATATTCAAATGAGTTTAACATATGCACCCAACCCCTGTATCCCTCCTTCCCTACCGAAGCCGCTTTCCTTGTAGCCCCCAAATGGTGAGGTCGGGTCGAATTTGTTGTAGGTATTTGCCCAAACTACTCCTGCCTTTAGTCGTGTGGTAAGGTTAAAAATGCGGCTGCCTTTGTCGGTCCAAACACCAGCGCTTAGTCCAAATGGAGTGTTGTTGGCTTTCTCAATCACTTCGTCAATGGTGCGGAAGGTCTGAACCGCAAGCACGGGCCCAAAGATTTCTTCCTGCACAATGCGATGACTTTGGGATGCTTCCAAGAACAACGTTGGGCGGCACCAGTTGCCCTTCTTAGGTAAAACACATTCGGGCTGATAGATGGCCGCGCCTTCTTCCACGCCCAGTTTCAGATACTTATCGATGGTGGCCAACTGCTCCTTGCTATTTACAGCCCCTATGTCGGTGTTCTTATCAAGCGGGTCGCCAACGCGAAGGGTGGCCATACGGTCTTTCAGTTTTTGGATGACCGTTTCGTAGACGCTTTCCTGTACAAACAATCTCGAACCCGCACAACAAACATGACCCTGATTGAAGAAAATGCCGTTGATGATGCCCTCAACCGCTTGATCGATAGGCGCATCGTCAAAGATGATGTTGGCCGCCTTGCCGCCCAGTTCTAGCGTCACTTTCTTGTGTGTTCCAGCTATGGCTTTCTGAATAATCTTCCCCACGTTGGTCGATCCTGTGAAAGCAATCTTGTCCACATCTGAGTGGTTGACCAAAGCAGCTCCCGTGGCACCTGCACCAGTCACAATATTCACCACACCTGCTGGAAGTCCAGCATCGTGGATTAGTTCGGCCAGTTTGATGGCGGTGAGCGGGGTGGTCTCGGCCGGCTTGAGCACAACGGTATTGCCACATGCCAATGCTGGGGCAATCTTCCACGCAGCCATTAGCAGCGGGAAGTTCCACGGGATTATCTGTCCTGCCACGCCAAGCGATTGTACTTTTTTTCCTGGGAAGGCATACTCCAGTTTGTCCGCCCAGCCTGCATAGTAGAAGAAATGGTTTGCTGCCAGCGGCACATCTATGTCACGGCTTTCGCGAATAGGCTTGCCACCGTCCATGCTTTCGCAGATGGCAAATTCACGCGCCCGCTCCTGAATGAGTCTCGCGATGCGGAAGATATACTTCGCCCGTTCCTTAGGAGGTAATTTGCTCCAAACATCAGTATAGGCTTTGCGGGCAGCTTTCACCGCCTTGTCCACATCCTTATCTGACGCTTCCGCAAACAACGCGATGTGTTCGCCAGTCGCAGGGTTCTCAGAAGCGAAAGTTTTTCCGCCCTCAGCTTTCACCCATTTGCCATTGATGTAGAGTCCATACTCCTTTTGGATGGCGACATTGCTCGTTCCTTCTGGTGCTGGAGAATAACTCCATGCGGTGCCGAAAGTCAATTCTGGTTTCTTTTTCTGTGTCATCAGTCTTTACTGAAATACTCCAATCCTTGATATCTGCCGTCTTGCATTTTGGACAGTTGCATCAGCACATCGTTGGCAAGGCTGCTGGCACCGAAACGGAACCATTCGTTATTGAGCCAGGCATCGCCCAACGTCTCGTTTACCATCACTAAATAATGCAAGGCAAGTTTGCTTTTGGAAATTCCGCCAGCAGGTTTCATTCCTACCATCTTCCCTGTTTCATAATAGAAATCGCGGATGGCCTCCAACATCACCAGCGTAACAGGCATAGTAGCAGCTGGCGAAATTTTTCCGGTAGATGTTTTTATAAAATCGGCTCCTGCATCCATAGCTATGAACGAAGCTTGGCGCACGTTGTCGAGCGTGCAGAGTTCGCCTGTTTCGAGAATCACCTTGAGCCGTGCTGTGCCACATGCCTCTTTGATGGCCGCTATCTCGTCAAACACAAAACCATGATCGCCTTGCAGGAAACGACCACGCGAAATGACCATGTCCACCTCATCGGCACCAGCATCTACTGCAATTTTTGTATCCGCCAATTTTATATCTAGTGAAGAATTTCCCGATGGGAATGCCGTAGCCACAGATGCTACTTTGATGCCTGTGCCTTTGAGGGCATTTACAGCCGTTGCTACGTGGTTGGGATACACGCATACTGCAGCCACGGTTGGCAATCCAGGTAATGCATCGTGCAAATGAGCTGCTTTGTAGCACATCTGCCGCACCTTGCCCTCGGTGTCCTTGCCTTCTAATGTTGTGAGGTCTATCATGCTGAGCGCCATGCGCAGACCTTGCGCCTTTGCTTCGTTTTTGATGCTGCGCTTGGTGAAGCGGGACACGCGTTCCTCAACGCCTACTTGGTCAACAGTGGTGTGCCTTAGTGTGGCTGCCATGCATAATCTACTTTAGAATTGGGCTAAAGGTAGAATTGCTGCGCGAAACACACCAAATACTGTCACTTCCATATTGGTGCCGTAAGTTTGAGCCTAAATTCAAATTCTTTCGATACAAAATGGAGAAATCAGACAAAATCTATGTGGCAGGTCATCGGGGTATGGTAGGCTCGGCATTGTGCCGCACCTTGCAGGCGCAGGGTTTCAATAACATCATTACCCGAACATCCGCAGAACTGGACCTTCGCAACCAAGGTGCTGTGCAGGCATTTTTTGCCACTGAACAACCTCACCATGTGTTTTTGGCAGCAGCCAAAGTGGGCGGAATTCATGCCAACGACTCGTTTCGGGCCGAATTTCTCTACGATAACCTCGCCATTGCAGCCAACGTTATTCATGCTGCCCACAGCTTTGAGGTGCAAAAACTGATGTTTCTCGGCTCATCTTGCATCTATCCAAAACTTGCTCCGCAACCGCTTAAGGAAGAATACCTGCTTACAGGTGCCCTAGAACCTACTAACGAACCCTACGCGATTGCTAAAATTGCAGGACTCAAACTTTGCCAAGCCTACCACGACCAATACGGCAGCAATTTTATAAGCGTGATGCCCACCAACCTCTATGGCTATGGCGACAACTACGATTTAAAAAACTCGCACGTGTTGCCTGCGCTCATTCGCAAGTTTCATGAGGCTAAAACCCTCGGTTTGCCCAGTGTAACTCTGTGGGGAAGTGGCACCCCAAAACGCGAATTTCTCTTCGCAGACGACCTTGCCGAAGCCTGCCTACACCTTATGCAAACCTACAACGGCCACGAAACCGTGAATATTGGCACCGGACAAGACCTTAGCATTTGCCAATTGGCCGAACTTATTCGCAGTATTGTAGGGTTTGACGGCACCCTAATTTGGGACACCACCATGCCCGATGGAACCCCACGCAAACTGCTCGATGTATCGCGCGTGCACAGCCTAGGCTGGAACCACCGCATTGCCCTTGAAGAAGGCATTCGCATGGCTTATTCAGATTTTTTGGGTAGATAATCCTCCTCCGAGTACTTGTTTAAGGAGGTTTCTTTAGGCAATAATACCATTCCGCTCACCAAGATAGTAGCCAGCAAAGCCACTATTACAAGAATAAAAAACACAGGTGCAAAGGCCACATTAAACCCGCGCAGCAGGTTGGCACATATGAAACTAACGATTAGCAGGTGCTGCGGCCATGCCTTCCATTTGCTACCGTGCTGGCCAAAATGGGCACTAAAATGAAACCACAGCACGCCTATGCTGCCTGCAATAGACAGGGCCTCTTTGCCTTTCCAGTTGGCCACGGTGAGCACAAAGCCCCCAAACAGCATAAGAATAGCAAGTGCAAATAGCGATTGTTGCGTTGGTTTCATGTAAGTATGTTAATGGATAAAATGATTTGAGTTAACGCCCCGAAGGTGGAAAGTTTTGACCAAATGGCACACATTCTTCCACATTTTGCGTTGTATGCAGTTGGCATTGTCGCATACGCGAACTTCGCCCGTACAAGAAACACCCAAGCCCAGTAGCAGAAACGCTTTGAGAACCACTATACTTGTTCATTATGGTAAGCCTCGCAATGTGATGGGTTTTTGGCGGCATGTGGGTGTGTTTTTTGTCTTGCTTGTGGGCCAAGCAACCATGGGCCATGCGCAAGAATGGAGCAATTTGCGCGCACATGATGTGGAAGTGGATGCCGACACCCTTACCCTCGACACGCTGAGCATTATCCCAGATGGATTTCGCATACTTTATCCTGATGGAAGCCCTGTAAAGCCTGAACTCTACACCCTCGAATGGTTTTCGGGCAAGCTCATTGTGCAGCCCGAACTGCGCGGCCGATCGCTATCGGCCAGCTATCGGGTGTTCTCCATTTTGTTTTCAGAACGCACCTTCAATAAAGACCCTAGCCTGATTCAAGCGAAAATTAGCGAGCCGATAAATCCATTTACCTACACCGTTAAAAAACGCTCTATTGATGAGTTATTCGACCTTGGAACCTTGACCAAAAGCGGGTCCATATCGCGCGGAGTGCAAGTAGGCAACAACCAAGATTTGGGAGTTACATCGAGCTTAAATCTCAATTTGAGTGGACAGATTACGCCACAGATTGGCATCCGTGCGGTGATAACGGACAATAATATCCCGTTTCAACCTGAGGGAAACACCCAGCAATTGCAGGATTTCGATCAGATATACATTCAACTTTTTACGGATAAAACCGAACTAACGGCTGGCGATTTTCGCATTGATAGGCCCAAAAGTTATTTCATGAATTTCTTGAAACGCGCCCAAGGTTTGCGCTTAAAACACACATTCGCCATCAAAAAATCGAAAATTACCGAACTCCACCCGGGCATATTGGAAGTGGATGGAAGTGGGGCATTGTCTAAAGGAAAATTTAGCCGCCAAGTGGTGCAAGGCATCGAAGGCAACCAAGGGCCCTACATTTTGCGCGGGGCCGAACAAGAGCCATTTATCATCATTATTGCAGGAACAGAGCGAGTATTTATTGATGGGAAATTGTTGGTACGTGGGCAAGAAAACGATTACATCATCAACTACAACTCGGCCGAGCTCATTTTCACTACCAAGAAAATGATTAACAAAGATTCGCGAATTGTGGTGGAGTTTCAATACTCCGAGCGCAACTACTCGCGTTCGCTTTTCCATGCAGGCATCAACTTCGAGAAAAGTAAAGTGAAAGTGCGGTTCAATCTGTATTCCGAGCAAGATGGGACAGACCAACTTTCGAACCTCAACATTACGGACGACCAATTCCGTTTGCTCGATTCCATTGGCGACAATCTCGATTTGGCCATATTGCCCGGTGCCGATTCTGTGGGTTATTCTGCCGATGAGGTGCGCTATCGCAAAACGGACACTATCGTTTCGGTGAATGGCGTGCCAGTTTTTTACCCAGAGATTTTTGTGCAGAGCTACGACCCCGATTCGGCTGTGTATCAGGTAGGTTTTTCGGATGTTGGCCTTGGCAATGCCGATTATATCCAAGCGCAAAGCACCGCCAACGGCCGCGTGTTTCAGTGGATTGCTCCCGATTCTATAACGGGCGTGCGGCAAGGACGATTTATGCCCGTTCAGAAAATAATTACGCCCAAGCAAAATCAGCTTTTCACTCTGGGTGCCGAATACGAAATCGGCAAAAACGGCAAGGTGATGGTGGAGGGTGCACTCTCGAATACCGACCTAAACCGTTATTCGAGCGCGGATAGTGATGACGATTTAGGGTATGGCGTGAAGCTGCGTTACGACCAACGTATACCGCTTGGTGGCGGAGGCGATTCGGCCAAATGGGCGCTGAACTCAGGTGTAGATTTCGAGCATTTGGATAGCAATTTTCGCCCTATAGAACGCTATAGAACGGTGGAATTTGAACGCGATTGGAATCTGAATGCTGCTGTAAAACCAGTGAATCAATACATCTCCTCAGCCCGCTTGGGTGTGGTGCGCAAAGATTGGGGCGAACTGAATTACACCTTTCGCTCGTTTGTAAATCAAACGGTTTTCAACGCCTATCAACATGCGGTGGATGCCAGCATTGTACGCAAAGGATTTTTATTCAGGCTCAATGGCAGCCTTATCAATTCTGATGGCGAAGTATTGGACAACCAGTTTGGTCGGTTCACCCTCGACTTAGAGCAAAAGTTCAAATGGCTTGTGGTAGGCGGACAAAACATATTCGAGAACAACCGGTTTTTTGCCAGTGGCAAAGATTCATTGGGCGCCACAAGCTATGCGTGGAACGATGCTAAGGTTTATGTGCGCAGTCCTGACGGATGGAAAAACACTTATTCGGTTTTCTACCAACGCAGAGACGACCGCCTACCCAAACTGGGCGAATTGGCCTATAGTAGTGTGGGCGAAAGTTTTGGCATCAGCGGCATGATGGGCAAAAACCCAAACAGCATTCTCAAAGTCACCATCACCTACCGCAGATTGGATATAAAAGATACGCTGCTGACAGCTCAAAAACCCGACAACACCCTCATCAACCGTATTGAATATTCGCTTTCAGTGCTGAAAGGCACCATCACTTCGAGCACGTTTTACGAAGTGGGTTCGGGCCTCGAAAGCAAAAAAGATTATGTTTTTGTTGAGGTGACGCCCGGCCAAGGCGCTTGGAGTTGGATAGACCAAAATGCCAATGGGATAAAAGAAGTGGTGGAATATGTGCCTGCTATTTTTCAAGACACCGCCAAATATATTAGGGTGTATATACCTACCAACGAATTCATAAAGGTTTACACCACGCAGTTTTCGGAAGCAATTAACATCAATCCACGTGTGCTTTGGGCTAACAAAAAAGGCGCTCTAAAATTCCTATCGCGGCTTAGCAATCAGTTCGTGTATAGCATTGACCGGAAAATCCAGCGCACGGATTTGTTGTTGGCCTTCGACCCGTTCTTCAGTTCCATAGCCGATACTTCTTTGGTTACGCTTACTTCCAGTTTCCGAAATACGTTTTTCTTTAACCGCAGCAGTTCGAAAATTGGTGGCGATTACACCTATCAAGACACTCGAACCAAAACACTACTAGCCAATGGATTTGAATCTCGAACGCGCGTGTCGCACACCCTCAAACTGCGGTGGAATGTTACCAAGAGTTTCACCTTCAATATGGAATATGAACCCGGAATTAAAAGCAGCATTTCCGATTTTATCAATTTCAATAACTTCGAAATACACTACTACTTCTTGGAACCACAATTGATATTTCAGCCAGGCACAAAGTTTCGAGTTCGTGGCTCGTTTCGCTACACCGAAAAAGACAATCAACTTGCAGAAAATATTGGTCAACGCGCCTTTGTGCGCAATGCAGGTGTTGAAGCTAAATACAACATTCTTCAGCGCGGAAGCATCAATGCGAGCTTCAACTTTATAAGCATTACCTACGATGGCACAGTTGGCAACACCGTGGAATTTGAAATGCTCGATGGCCTGAAAAACGGAGCAAACTATACTTGGGCAGTACTATTCCAAACCAAATTGGGCAAAAACATGCAACTAAATCTGCAATACAACGGACGAAAAAGTGGGGAAAATGCCGCAATTCATACCGGGAATGTGCAAGTGAGGGCGTTTTTTTAATAAAACCTAAATGTTATTCCTCTTAAGAAATTGAATCCCAATTTAGGATGTAAGAAAAAGCATCCCTTTCACTCCACTCCCAAAATCTCATACACCACCTCATTCATCTTCACTTTTTCACCAGAGCATTTGCCAATAAACTGCGCTGCAATAGGAGCCATGGCCGAAACCACAAAATAGGATGTTCCGTCAAATTGAACTTTGCCCAAACCAGCAGCAATAAAAAACAATCCTTTGTTGGTAGCAATTAGGGAACCCAACCCAGCTTTTGTGTGCTTTAAGGTTGAATCTATTCGCTCCAATTCTGCCACTAAAATTTGTGCTTCGGCAAGTTGTTTGTGCAATTTTTCCTGTTCCAAATGCATCATGGCACGGCCTGTTTCGTGCTTATCGCCCGCGGTACTTTTACCTTCTGAAGTAGCCGATTCGTGGGTAGAGCTGAGTTCTGCTTGCAGCGCATGAACCTTTTCCCTAGCCAATTGGAGGCAATGATTTAATAATGCACCCTTCATGTTGCTCGATATGTTTTGTGTCTCAATCACCCCAATTTCTTTTCGAGCCAGCGGTTGTAATTAACCAATTCGGAATCTTGTTCTTCCACGGTAGCTTGGTTTTTAAATTCTTCCAATCGCTTTCTCATGCTCAAATCGCGTGGCGATAGGGCTTTTAAGAACAAATCTTCGATTAGTGGAATAAACACCGCCTCGCGTTTATTCTCAGAAAGGAGCAGCTGCTCTACAAATTCTTGACGCACTTGTTTTAATCGCTGTTCTAGGAAATCGCCATCGCCCATTTCTATGCGGACCATCAATTCAAACACACCAATTCTAAATCGCAGGGCAACGGCAGTTAGTGCAAATCGCTCGTGATGATACAATTGATTTAACCTGCGCACCGCTTGGCGATAATCTCCCTTTTCGAAATAGAAAATGGCTAAGTTTAGGTGTACGAAAATGAGATAGTATGGTGTGTCCTTCAGTTTGGGATGCTCTTCCAACTCAAGCAACAGCGCAATAGCGCGGTTCATATCCGTCTTGGTATAATTGATAACCAATGAGTTGTAGTAGAAAAATAGAAAGCGGTCGTAGTGCAAACCATCAAACTCTTCCATGGCCACGCGCAGTCGCTCTGCCCACTCCAGCGACAAATCAATTTTCCCATTCTTGAACAGTGAATTGACGATGTAAGTCAACATCTGCAATTTGGTTTGATGGTTGGCCTTGTTGAAAAGCTTCTCTCCATCAAACTGGGCAAACGTTTGAAGCAGATAATCCTCTAAGTTGGGATAATCGTGCTGCTGTAACAAAATCTGACTAACCGCCTGATACACCTTGAATCGCAACTGGGCTCCACGTCTCACACGATCGTCCACCGCAAGTCGTTCCAAAGTTTCGCGAAGCACTTCCACTACAGGATTATCAACGGGCGAAAAATTCTGAGTCACCTTAAGTCGATACTTCACAGAGGCCAGAATATCATCAATTTGCCTTAGTGTTGCCAACTGATTTTCATTATCTTTCCGCTTGAGGATGTAAGTTTCCGGGTTGATAGTTACGATTTCTTGCGACAAACGAATAAACTCGGTGTAAATCAAATCGAGCAACTCGTAACTCTCCAACGCATCGGCCTTGCGCTCTGCTTTGGATAAAAAATGTTCGGTTAACGAATATGCATTTCTTGCCTGATAATGCCTAGCAAGATGCAACAAGTGCACCACGTGAGATGTGTCTTCATGGTCCATATGCTGGAGCATGAGGCTTTTTCCAAGCTCTGTTTTTAGGCGATTTTTCAATCGGTAATAGGCATTTCTATTTCCGTCAGAATAAAGATTTGCAATTGCTGAAGCTTCATCAAATGCTTCACGTTCTTTACGTATGATATCCAAAAGTTCAATGTCCTTGCGCGGCTCTTTCACATCCATTCGTGTTGCATACACCTTGAAAAAGCGAATTTCTTCTTTCTCCAATCGGGCAATCATTTGTTCTAAAATCTCCATACTATCGCATTTGGAAACGTAAGATTAGTGAAAATTCCAAAAACTACCAGAACAACACTACAATACCTTTGACCAAAAGAACGACCATGAACCATAACTTCCTCCTCCGTACGTTAGGAATTGCTCTTTTATCGCTTTTTGGTGTGAACCAAATTAAGGCTCAGCAGACCTACTTTCTAAATGTAGATTCCATAATTGGCATACCAGATACTATCTATGATGGGTCGACTGTGACTTTTTCTATGGTGTTCAGTAACGTTAGTAATCTTGGTTTCCAAGGAGCAGTAGATACTTGGATACAGGCTCAAGGCACGGCAGATTCGATTCAAGCTGACTCCACGACTTGGGATAATGCTTTTGTTCAAGCTCAAAGTCAAACGGTGGTTGCTGTAACCCACCTGTTTACTTCGGATGGAAACAATCTTTCTATTGGCGACAATGTGGTAGTGGTTTGGCCACGGATTAGCTCAGGACCTGTATTTCCTCCGCAAGAGGTTATAAACAAAGGCACGGCACATTTTTATTTGGCCGAGCCTTTGGGCATCAATCCTTCGGATGACGTAAAGAGAGAAATGCTCCGATTATTCCCAAATCCAAGTAACAATTTGTTTGAACTTCGTTTGCCTGCAAACGAAGTTTTACACACAGTTCGAATCACGGATGTAATGGGAAGAATTGTGTTGGAGGCAAAAGACGCTTCGGTTATTGTGAATACAGAAACCCTTCCAATTGGTTTTTATACAGTTCACACTACAACAATATTGGGTAGCACATATAGTGCAAGGTTGTTAGTGCAGCGCTAGTGTTGGATTTTCTGCAAGAATGATAGCGGTCGTTGGCTAAATTCGCGGCAAATTACCTTCACATGCCGCATCCCGCTTATTGCAATAGCTTAGTTGAATACAGCCGTTTCCGCACGCGGGAAGTGAAGGTTGGGAGTATTGGCATTGGTGGTGGCAATCCAATCAGGGTGCAGAGTATGACCACCACCGACACGATGGATACCGAGGCCACCGTGGCGCAAAGCATCCGCATGATAGAGGCTGGCTGCGAACTGGTGCGCATCACCGCTCCAAGTATAAACGAAGCCCACAACCTCGCCAATATCAAAGCCGAACTGCGAAAGCGCGGCTATGACACTCCCATCTGTGCCGACATTCATTTCACCCCAAACGCTGCTGAGGTGGCCGCTACTATTGTAGAGAAGGTGCGTGTTAATCCTGGAAACTATGCCGACAAAAAGAAATTTGAAGAGATAGATTACACCGATGCCTCCTACGCTATGGAGTTGGAACGCATCAAATCAAGATTTCTTCCATTGGTCAATCTGTGCAAGAAACACGGCACTGCCATGCGCATTGGCACTAACCATGGATCGCTCTCCGACCGCATAATGAGCCGCTATGGCGACACCGCACTCGGCATGGTAGAATCGGCCATGGAATTCCTGCGCATCTGCCGCGAAGAGGATTTCCACGAGATTGTGCTTTCCATGAAATCGAGCAATACGCAGGTGATGGTGGAAGCATACCGCCTCCTCGTGTCTAAAATGATTGCTGAGAATATGGACTATCCACTCCACCTTGGTGTTACGGAAGCTGGTGAGGGCGAAGACGGACGTATAAAATCTGCTGTAGGAATTGGAACTTTGCTAGAAGATGGGTTAGGTGACACCGTCCGCGTTTCTCTCACGGAAGACCCCGAATTTGAAATCCCCGTGGCGAAGGCCTTGGTGGAACGCTACTCCACCGACCGCAAAGGCAAATGGCCCATCCCTACAATTGCTAACCTCCCAATAAATCCCTTCGAACACATCCGCAGAAAGACCCGCGAAGTGGTAAATATAGGTGGTGGCAATGTGCCGCGGGTGATGGCCGATTTGAGTGCTAGAGAAAACATTTCGCCCGCTTCGTTTTTTGCGTTAGGCTATCATTACTCCGTTCCGTTGGATAAATGGAACCTTACGGATCAGGCCTGCGACTTCGTTTATCTCGGAGACCGTGTGGCAGACTTCGAGATTCCCGGCACTCTCGGCATATTCTATAATCTAAAGACTTGGAGAAACGAAGGCCATCGCCCCCGCAGATACCCACATCTTCAACCCAAGGAATATCTGGAGGAAAGCGACCTGCATCCCGACTTCAATCTGGTCTATTGCACCCTACCCGACCTCACCGATGTGCTCATCGCCAAGCTGAAGTCCGACCCCACAGCAGTACTCCTAATTGACACTTGGCATCCACATGGCATGGCCGAACAACGCAGGTTGTTCTTCCGATTGATGGAAAATGAATGCGATGTTCCCGTCATCATTGGCAGATATTATGAAAGCCTCAGCGAAGAGCGGTTACAGCTCTTCAGCGCTACGGACATGGGCGCGTTGCTCATTGATGGTTTCGGTGATGGCGTATTCATCGCAGCGGTGGAGTGTGGCAGCGACAAATTGCTCAACAGCACCGCCTTCGGCATATTGCAAGCCGCCCGCATGCGCATTTCAAAGACGGAGTACATCAGTTGCCCAAGCTGCGGCCGCACGCTATTTGACCTACAGGAGACCACCGCCATGATTCGCAGCCGAACCCAGCATCTCAAAGGCATCAAGATCGGCATTATGGGTTGTATCGTCAACGGACCAGGTGAAATGGCGGATGCCGATTATGGCTATGTTGGCGTTGGCAAAGGCAAGATCACTCTCTACAAAGGCCGCGAAGTGGTTAAGAAAAGCATCTCCTCAGAAAATGCCTTAGATGAGCTTATTGACCTAATCCGCGAGTATGGAGATTGGGTGGAGCCGATAACCGCTTGACACAAAAAACTACAAATAAAAAAGGCCGATAGTTAATTTCTATCGGCCTTTCTTATTTCGTCATTTCAATTCTAAGCAATGGTCCACGTATTCCGTCCGCTCAGCAGCTTATCTAAATCGCCTGCGCCCAATGTTTCTTTTGCACGGCTCACCTGTGCGTTAATTAGGTCGTCATGCGTAGCACGCTGCGATTGATAAAACACACCGAATGGGCGTGGGAAGTTGCCTTCCACATTTGGGTCGCCAAAGAAACGAGCCAGAATCGTAGCTTTTGTTCGATCACGGTCGTCATGAATCCAAAGGTCGTTGGCACTCACTTCTGATGTGGCCACCTTGCGCGGTGTCAGCCCATCGAGCACTATGCCCCATTCGCGCTGCGGGCCATAGATTAAAGGTTTTCCCTGTTCTACAAACAGCGTTTGCTCCAACTTGGTATCCTTGTCGGTCATTCCAAAGAAGGCACCATCGTTGAACACGTTACAGTTCTGGTAGATCTCCACCAATGATGAGCCTTTGTGATCATTTGCCACTTTCAATACATCGCGAAGATGTTTAGGGTCGCGGTCCATAGTGCGTGCAAAGAACGTGGCTTCGGCACCCAACGCCAATGCAGCAGGATTGAATGGATGATCCAACGATCCCATAGGTGTGCTCTTGGTCAGCTTGCCTTCTTCAGAAGTGGGCGAATACTGGCCCTTGGTCAATCCATAAATCTGGTTGTTGAACAGCAGAATGTTCGTATCGAAGTTCCTGCGCAGCATGTGAATAAGGTGATTGCCGCCAATGGACATTGAGTCGCCATCGCCAGTTATAATCCACACGCTCAGCTCTGGACGCACCGCCTTCAATCCGCTCACCACACTTGGTGCGCGGCCATGGATGCTGTGCATTCCGTAGGTGTTCATGTAATAAGGGAACCGGCTTGAACATCCGATACCCGATACAAAAACGATTTCCTCACGCTTCAATCCCAGTTCCGGGATCACGTTCTGCACTTGTTTTAGGATGGAGTAATCTCCGCATCCTGGGCACCATCTAACCTCCTGATCTGTCTCAAGTTGCTTTGAAGTCATTGGTGGTGTGAGTGTTTCTTGCATAATCTTTTGTCTATTATCCACTAATCAAAGCAACTCCAACACCTTACTCTTCACTTCTCCCTTGGTGAATGGCATTCCCTGAACCTTGTTCAATCCTATAGCAGGAACAAGGAACTCGGCACGGATGAGCATCCGCAATTGGCCCATGTTCATTTCAGGAATAAGCACTTTCTCAAAACCTTTCATCACTTCTTCCAAATTCTTTGGGAATGGATTGAGGTAGCGCACATGAGCGTGGGAAACGGCATGGCCTTCTTCGCGGAGCTCTTTCACCGCAGCCTTGATGGCTCCGAATGTGCTGCCCCAACCCAGCACAAGCACTTTGCCTGTTGCCTCTCCAAGTTCAATACCTTGTAAAGGAATGTTATCGGCAATGTTGGCCACTTTCTTGGCGCGGGTGTGCACCATATGTTCGTGGTTCTTTGGGTCATAACTGATGTTGCCTGTACCATCCTCCTTCTCGATGCCGCCCACGCGATGCTCCAATCCCGCAAGGCCTGGAACTGCCCATTTGCGAACCAAAGCAGCATTGCGTTTGTATGGTTGAAATATACCATCAACGAGGTCGTTAGCTGTTGCAAAATCTCCTTTAAACGTTGGTAATTCCTCGGCTTTTGGGAATTTCCATGGCTCGGAACCGTTAGCCAAGTAGCCATCAGAAAGGAAAAACACAGGCGTCATGTGTTGCACCGCGATGCGGCACGCTTCAAATGCCATAATAAAACAATCGGCAGGCGTGGCAGCGGCCA
>CAMDOM010000017.1 GCA_945903645.1 Chryseobacterium gleum | reverse complement strand
TTTGATTCTCGACCCGAATCGCACATCTTCCATCTTTCTCAGGAATCTGTACTCCAAGATGATAGCGCAGTACACCCTTATAAGGGCCCCGATGGGCGGGGATATGCTTTCCCGGGCTCAGAATAGAAAACATTGCTGTTTTCATGCCTGGTATGCTGCGAACCACGCTATCCGTAATAGGGCACGCTTCACAGTTCGCAGGAATTCGGTAGCCGTAGAAATATAGCATGAAGCTTCTCCAATCTTTTCCGGTTGTCAGTTGATTTTGCTCAACAAATATATCCTGCAAGTTCGGCACCTGCTCATTTCGTTTGCCTAAGAGTTCAAGACACTCACGTTTGATATCAGGATAATGGCTTTCAACTTCTGACACCCATCCGAATACCGAGGAATCGTAGAAACATTGGTTAGGCTGAACTAGTTGAATCAATCTGTCAAACATCCACAACAAAGCAAGCCCTGGATACTTGAAAATCGAAAATTTACTTCATTTCACGGTCAAAAAATGTTTGATTGCAAAATTATAAATTGTAGCGAGGGTATCAAATAAACTGAGTTTTTCAACGTATGCGGCCGGTTAAAGAGGTTCTAAAAAAAGTGTAATAACTTAGCGTGCTGAAAATCGGTCCAATAGACGATTTTAAGGTCATGAGCGAAAATATTCTCTTTTACATTAGCTATCACTTCCGAAAGGAATTGACGGAGGATTTCACTGTCATACAAGAGCTACATCGGTCATTCGTCACGAATCATCGAAAACAAATCGTTTTCGGAGGTGTTCTCAGCGATGTCGGCCTTGCAGTGGGTGTACTTTATGTAATTGAGGCACAGGACAGGGATGAGGCACAGGCGTTCTTAGAGCGGGACCCCTATTTTAGTGTGGTAGATTCGTATCAAATACATGGATTTGAGACAAAAATTCAATCTTAACGGATGATAACAGAGAAAGTGATGTACCTGATAGTAGGCGCGGGTCCAGCAGGACTGCAGATGGGGTTTTTCCTCAAAGAAGCGCAGGCGAACTATCTAATAGTGGAGAAGGAAGTGGATGCTGGTTCCTTTTTCGCACGACTCCCTATTCACCGGAGATTGATATCCATCAACAAGAAGCACAACTTCTTTGAGGAGGAGGAATTTAACCTTCGCCACGATTGGAACTCTCTATTGTCTAATGGCGCAGGGCCAAAGTTCACTGATTACTCAGACGAATTATTCCCGCATTCAGATACCCTGCATCGATATCTCAATGACTTCGCAGAAGACCATGGCCTGAACATCAGGTACGGGCTGGAGGTAAGCTTCATTAAGAAGAACAGTCAAGGTCTTTTTGAGGTGGCGTTTAAGAATGGGGTGGTTATTGAGTGCAAAGTACTGTTAATGGCCACTGGCGTCCGTTCGCAGAATATTCCTCAGGATATTGAGGGCATCGAACACACACTACCGTACAAGAATGTTCCGATCGACAGTGACCTTTTCATCAATAAACGGGTTGCCATACTCGGAGGAGGAAATTCCGCTTTTGAGACCGCGAACGAAATCACTGGAAAGGCCGCGTTCGTGCATCTGTTTTTGAGAAGCCCATTGAAATTTGCCTATGATTCACATTTTGTTGGGAATCTGAGAGCGAAATACACCAACATTTTGGACATGTTTCATCTGAAATCGTTGCATGGTTTGTTGAATCCCAGGATTAGAAGTATTACAAAACTAAGCAACGGCAGCCTTCAGACACAGCACGAGTATGACTTCCCCGACTCTCCTGTTCCTGGAACCCTAAAATTGACAAGGGAGTATGACTTTATTATCAATTGCACTGGATTCAGATACACCTGTGACCAATTGTTTGATGAGTCCGCGCGACCAGAGACCATTATGAACGGCAAGTTCTACGATCTCAATGAAGTGTGGCAGTCTGCAAATGTGGAAAACCTGCACTTCATAGGAACCTGCATGCAGGCAATCGACAGAAAGGCCTCATCTGGATTTATTCATGGATTCAGGTATAACATTAGAACTCTTGCGCATTTGTTGCAACAATTACATGGAGAGATTCCATATCCTACGAGTGAAATCATGCTGGAGCCGTTCAACACTTTTCTTGCGGCCCTTTATAAGCGTTTCAGTATCGGAGACAGCGTATATCAACTTTATGGATTTCTGGGCGATTTGCTTGAATTCGACAGGGATACTGGAAAGTTCAGTTGGAGCAGAGATTTGCCAGTAAATTACATAAGGAAGAATTTGCAGCCAAGCGTACCCTCAATGATGTTAACACTGGAGTTCGGGTTCCATCATTACCCAGATAGGTCAAGCCTCGAGTTTATGGGGCCTTCTGACCCTCACGACACCTCTAAGGCCGCCTTTCTGCATCCGGTCATTAGATATTTCTATAACGGACGTGAAGAGGAGTTTCACTTTGGAGACTCACTGCTCGGACGATGGGATATGCCGCATTCCGAGGGGGGTGCCATAGGTTCCTACCACACCGAGTTCTACAACTGGATGGCCGGGATATTCGGACTGGAACTAATAGATGCGAACTCTTTAGGTGAGGACCCAGTATTTGACAAGTGGTGATTCGTTCACTCATATCTAATATCTATTTCCCCAGTGCTCCTGTCCTGAATCGGATTTGACTGCACAGAAAGGAAAATGGTTTCTTCATGTTGAATGAAACCATGCATAACCCCCGAGGGAACGCTACAGATAAGACCCTCACTGTATGCAATTTCTTCATCTCCGATAATCACCTTCCCAGTGCCCGAGAGGAAGATGAACTTCGCGCTGGCCCTATCGTGTATGTGCGGCTTATAAACCATATTCTTGTACAGTTTCACAAATTCAATACATCCAGAAGCAGTGCACACCCTGTGAATGCCATAACTTTCATTGTCTTTAGTTTGTTTTTCATCAAATTCGATTCCAGCCACCGCCTTCGCGAAAAAGTTAAATGTTTCCATTATTAATTTCTGATTTTAGAGTTTTCCTGTCGGTCTTCCCAATAGGGGTTTTTGGGAGTTGCAAATATCTGAATACGTGTCTTGGCACCTTATAGGTTACCAAATACATTCTACAATGCTTGATAATAGCCTCATCGGTCAACAAGGCTCTTGGTTTGACAACGATACATGCCGCTACTTCCTCCCCGCTATTCCCTGATTTAATTGCCATTACACTCACATCAAGGACATCCTCCAGTTCCGAAATAACCGCTTCCACCTCATTCGGATAAACCTTGTTGCCAGAAACGCTTATCATGTCCTTCTTCCTGTCAATTATACGATAAATTCTACCTCCAATCCTCTCTGCAATATCACCCGTTTTAAACCAGTCGTTGTGAAATGCGGCTGCCGTTTCAAAAGGGTCTTCATAATATCTATTCGAGACCTGAGGTCCCTTTAGCGCAAGTTCGCCAACAACATTTTCTGATTGTAACTCATTGCCATCATCGTCCAACAACACGGCCTTAGTTTCAGGGATTAGTATGCCGATTGAATCTTCAAGATTCGACTCATCTAACGGGCTAACAATGACCAAAGAGGAGGTTTCTGTAAGCCCATAAGCACTATACAATGGCTTTCCTGTCATCGAAATCCACATCTGTTTTGTACTGACTGGAACATACTCTCCACCCGCCAATGAGACCCTTGTCAAGGAAAAGTCTAAGTCGCCAAAATCAGGGTGCTGCATGAGTTTTCTGTACCAGGTATTAACACCAACCGTAAAATTAATAGAATGCTTCTTGAGTAATTTAATTGTTAAATCTATGTTCCTGAGGTCACTATATAGGATGCATGTCCCTCCGTTCGACAAAAAAAACAGCACATTGAAAACGATGCTGAAAATATGATAGAACGGAAAGGCGATTGGTACAAACAGGCTATCGATGTCGATGTATGTTCCAAAATGTTTGTTCAGCTGCTCGATATTCCCAATGATATTCCTATGTGATATGACCGCTGCCTTTGTGATGCCAGTGGTTCCCCCTGTGAACTGTAAGAACGCTACCGCTCTTTGGTTACCCTCGTCCTGATATCGAATGGTTCCAAACGGGCCCTTGGCCATTTCAGGTGGTGAAAACCCATATGCCCTCTCATCAATCAACAGCACCTGTTGAACACCGGTCTCCGCAAGAAACGGTGCCAACTTGGGGTAAATGGAAGCTGTTGTTAATAACAAAGAGACTTTTCCGATATTCAATCGGACCTTCAATTCGTTGGGTGAAAGCTCGGAATTCAAATTGACAGCAGCCCCTCCCCGTTCTTGAAGACAGAATAGGTAAAGCAGATAATTGACACAGTTAGGGGCAATGATGCTGTAATTCCCGCCCTTCAGATTCGATTGCAGAGAAAGGAAGATGTTACACTTTTCTAACTCATTAAAGAACTTCAGATAGTTGACTTTGCCATCATGTTCAAGTTGCAAGAATACCCGATCTCCGTAATGCCTACATTTGCTTTCTATCAATTTGTAAAGGGTATTCATGGTGGGATTGTAATTTAATCGGATGGACAAAAATATGGGCATAGAGCTTTACAATATCATTCCAATTTATATAACGATAGAGTATCACATCAGCGTATTACTGGCTTATGGTTCTTAGATAGGTTCTGTATTTCGAGATAAATTGGATTCGGATTCGGTGCAAAGCACTGGTAACAATTCTCTTGTTACCGTGTTTGTAAACCCTATTGATGGCTAGTAGATACATAAACTTCGTCAAGAACGGTTTTAAATGAGTTGGAATACACAATAGATTCAAAGTGGATTCGAGCATCAACATGGTGTTTATTAAGTTATGAAAGTAAAACTATCAACAGACGACTCCGAAAGCATCGGACTTACCATCTACAGGGCGTGCGCATATCTCGAAAATGTGTTTGCGAATGACCTTTTACAAGCTTTCTATGAGCATAAAGCTGATCTCATCAAACTAAAAGTATCAACAGCATTCCCCGAAGTGTTTGTCGAACTTAACAAAGCACGAATTCCTTTTGAGATACAGAATATTGTGGAGCGAGGCTCTGTTCAAATTCCAGTAGAAATTATTACACCCAAACTTACAGGTATAACCGTTGAGCTTGCGAATTGCTCAAAAAGACCTGAAATTGAAAGACTATTAGAACAAATTCTGAATACTCCAACAGCAATAAAGTATCACAGCATTTTCAGAATCTATACTAAAGCACAATACGCTGAAGCCACGAAGAATTTCCTACTCAGACTTCTAGAAGAAAAGGATTCTGCCATTTGGATTGTGAGAGATGATGATATCCCTGTTGCTTACTTCTCTGGCCGTTTCTCCGATGATTCCTTTGAGGGCATGTTGTATGGCGTTCATCCTAATCATCGTAAGAGAGGGATAAGTCACTTTATCTATCAAACTGTGCTTTCGATATGTTTTGAACGTGGTATAAGATACTTCACAACGGATATCGAAACCCAAAATACAGGGAGTATTCGCGGAGCTCGTGGCGTAGGCATGTCAACTAAATCGTACTACCATATTAATTGCTTCGCATTTCTCGGACCATCAGTTTCTTTGTTGCCTATGGTTTGGGAACAAGAAACCAGTAATCATCAATGGACACATGCGTTCCGAAACCTGCCAAATGATTTGAAGCATATTCCTATGTGTATTGACTATTGGAAGAAAACACTTGCCGATGAAAGAACCATCTATGGTAAATGTTATTATCACGGAAATAGGGTGGTGGGACACGAGCTCTTTTTGAGCGTTGAGTCTAATTCGTAATAGTCCTTCTTGAGCAGCTTGAGCATATTGTACTTGTATAAGTCAGTTGCCCAACGTGCCGTCAAATAGAACAAGAATGCTGCAGAACCAGTTATCGCACAGTATAAAAATCCGTCAAGCAGAAACACCTGTATTAGTAGTGTAATGCTTAGAATTATTGACCCGTAACCGAATCCCACAAACATCAGAATAGGGGTGAACTGTCGAATGTAACTGGTTAAACTGTAGCTACTATTACCTCTTACTGAAGCATTGTGAAGGACACCAACATGATCTATTTTTTCACTGCACCACTGCCATGGATACACTGGGTGGAACTTTTTGAACATGGTTCTGCGGTCAATGAGAAAGAACGAAGTCACCGGAGTGTCTATCCCAAGCCATGGTATAAAAGGGCGAAAAAGTAAATAGCTAACCCTTACAAGCTTAACATATTGAGGTCTCTGACTTCTCCTTAGTGGTACGCCAAATATTATTTGAAAATTTTCCAGCTCCGTTGATTTCTCTAATAATTTCCTTAACTCGGTGATAGGATACTGCATGTCATCGTCAAATGAAACAATCAGATTATTCGATGCCAACATTACTCCCAGCATCATCGAATTCGCCTGACCAAGATTCCGCCTCGAAGAGTACACTTTCACCATCGGGTTATGCATACCGTACTCTTTCAGAATCTGCTCCGAATTGTCGGTGCTGCCATCATTCATTAGTAGAATCTCATTCACCTCAGCTGGAAGATTACCGATAATGGTGTCTAGCACTCTGACTATATAGTTTGCAGAGTTATATGTTGGGATAACCAAACTGAGCTTTGCTATTGACATGCAGCGTATTGACCTTAATTAATTAAATAAAATTAGTCCTCAAAACTAGACCCTCGTATATTACTTGACATTAGTCGACTTAATCGCCTTTCAAAGACTATCCCAGCCGACTGCAGCAAGAATGAAAACCACCTGTATTTAACTCAAATCATTATAAATCATCTAATTTAGTGGCGCTCTGAAGAAGTCTTCTGTAGCTTATTTAGTGATTTGCAGATACTTTCGGAAATTATCCTATGAGCCGTTTCATTGGAATGATTGTCCAAATCAGTAGTTTGATTAATCTCACGTTTTTCATTTTTCAGTCTAAGCGAAATTAAAAATATTACAGATTAATACCACCAAGGTGAATCGAGACAAGCTTAACGCGCTCATGAGCATCATCGCTAATCAACACGGTGTCGAGTTTGAGACTGTGCACTGAATCAAGGTACATTGAGAAAAACATGAAAGTTTCATCACTGCAAGCGAGAATCCCATCCTCGTCAGCAACATGTTTTATGCGATGGGCCAAGGAGCCATAGTAACCTCCATAGAACGCTTCCATTCTCTTTCTGAAGATATTGGATTGGTCATAAGGTCCAAAGCTCAAATAATTGATATCGACAAAGTATGGCATACTAAATAAACGTGTTCTAAAAAGCGCATCATCCATATAAGTGAGCACAGATAGTTGTGTTTCTGCTGTTGAATTGTCAGTATACGCTTTTCTTAAACGTACAGCGGCCATGTCAATATTCATAAGTGCTTTGTGTCGGGGCAGGGTGCACATGATCAACGAGCCCAAGGATGATAAAATAACCAATATATACAACGCATACATTTTCATTTTTGAAAGAGTCCGTTGTCTAGTGACATAAATTGTCAATCCAATAAATATACTTGATAAAAAGACGGTCAAAAAACCTTCGGGCACCTCTGCACTAATAGTTATGACGAATGGTAACAGGAGTACTCCAAAAAACGCAAGCACTTTATGAATAGCTACTCGTTTGTTGGAAATGAAAAGCGGATATGAGCAAAGTAAAAGAACAAATAGGCCAATCACTACGAACAAGTAGTCTGTTGAGAAGAGACTGAGTAGGTCGTAAATTTTACTTAAAAAGTGATTTAAAAATTTAGTGTCGTTGAACATGGCATCCAAAATGTTGGTTGAGCGAACCAATTCCTCCACTTTTTCTACATTCACAATCGGTTCGTCCAACACAAAAAATGCTGTGGCAAACTGAACTAGCTCTTCGGTAGTAGCATCTACAGGGATTAGACCTCCTCCCGATTCTGTAGCGCGGAGTGTGCTATTCTGCTGGTCTGCGAGTGCTCGCTCTGTACTAATAAATGTATGCGCAAATCTGTGGAATGTATAGTTATATGCGTGAAATACCATTAGAGAGATAATCCCGATAAAGCAAGCCGCCACTGAATGCCTGACCCGCTGTTTTGCTTGAAATATGAGATGGGCTACAAGGCCAATAAATGAAACTATTAAGGCCGTTTCAATTCTATTGAGAACCGCAAATATTATTAAGCAATAGAACAATACCAATCGGTGAGATTGAGTGCTGTTGTCAGGGACAAACAGAATAAGGAAAGCAGCAAATGACAATAGCATGCTGATTCGAACGTTGCCAACGATAAGAATGCTTTCTGCTAGAAGAGTAATCACAACTACCCATACGACCAAACGATTTTTCCAAGTCTTGAGGTATAAAAAGGAAGCAAATAATATGGATGCAACTGAAACCGCCAAGAAAAAAACCTTGCCCCAACTAAAAACATCTATTGTCTGAGCATGTCGTTGGAAAAGCATGTAAAACTGAAGAAGGCCAAAATCATTGTTGGAGAGAAGGTGCAGAACCTCTCCGGCCTCAACCGAAACAGAAATTACATGCGGAATGATTTTCTCATATGCGTCATAGACCAGACCCAAATACATGTCTGCTAATAGAACCAGCATCATTGAAACAAAGAAAAAGACCAACCATCGTGTAAGGAAACGTAGAGTAATCATATACTTTTAAATTTATGATTTTACGACTTCTGTATCCCCAGAAATCAGTTGATTACTCCAAAGCAATTCTGGGCTGAATGAATAGTGTACTGGATCAGAGATGAACTCCTGTTCTCTACTTCTCACGGCAAAACAAAGCTCATTTGGAAGGCTATACGCTCTGGAGTTATAAATGGGTTGTTGAATATCAATGTCTTTTCCAAAATTGAGACTGAGAAAATATCTTCCGCTGCTTAGCCAATTGCTATGCAATTTGCACCTATACTCTATCAATCCAATTTTATTTTTGGTGGATTCGGCAAATTCGCTTCCCAATTCGCCCACCGCACTTACACTAAATAAGACGGGATGGTTAAACTCATTTCTAATTTTAAGTTGAGGAATTATTGTCCCAGTATACTTTTTTTCAATCAAAATTCGCATCTCGATTTCTTCTTGTCGATATATAAAGGGGGAACTATTGCTTGATATATCTACCTCCACTAGGCGCAGCAAATCGTTTTCAAACTCAATGCCTTGAAAATAGTGATGAAGACGGTCTTCGCCAACCAATGGAATGAAGGCGTTATTCAGTTCCTGCAATTCTGTTTTTTCAATCGCATTCTGAAACCGCAATTGCTGAAACTTCACATAATCTACAATAACGCGTGAGGGCTTATTGTCCTGTATCACTTTTCCATGCTCTAGCCATATACATCTGCTGCATAGACTTAGCACGGAATTGGTATCGTGTGTCGCAATAATTAGGGTCTTTCCTTCTTGTTGTAGTTTCTTAAAATACAAGTCTATTTTTAGGCGAAATGCTTGATCGCCTACATTAATTACTTCATCAACAAGGTAGATGTCGGCATTCAAAAAAAAGGATGTTGCAAATGCTAATCGCAGATACATACCGTTGGAATAGGTCTTCAATGGATAATCGAAATGCTCACCCAACTCGCTAAATGTTCGAATTGAATCTATAAGTTGGGCTTCTATATCGCTGGTCACTCCATTGATGGTTAGAAACATCCGAGCATTTTGAGCACCAGTTAAATCCGGCAAGAAGTTGCTTCCTATGTCTAAAATAGAAGTGATTTTACCAGCTATTTGAACCGAACCAGTGGTTGGCCTCACTATTCCACTTAATATACTAAGCAGAGTGCTTTTTCCGGATCCATTGCTTCCTATAAGCGCCACAGTTTCTCCTACTGCAATTTTCAACGATAACCCATCTAACGCTATTATTGATTCCTGCCCAACAGCATCAGCGCTTTGGAACTTCTTTCCCAAAGCATTGCATTGTATTGCGTACGGTTTCGTTTCACTATTAGGTTGCATTATCACTTTTTTCGTAAATCTGTTCGATTTAGGCTATTAGTACAAAAGCTTAATTTTCAAAATTGGATGCTTTAGTGGCCTCAGTGTTTTTTCGTTTTCGAATGGTGTTGCTAATTATGCTGAGCGATGCTTCCCAAATAATCTCCATCTGAATGCTGTTTTCTATCTCCCGCCCATTCTTCGCTTAAATAAATATTTTGGTCTTCCGCGTATACTCCAATTCTATCGTCATTCTCTCGTTTCCAAAAGCTGTAATAAGACGAAAGAACATGCGTTACTCGCCCTGCAATGCATAATCGTGAATTTGCAGATTGGTTAATTGTTGAACCGTGCAGCAATCGATTATCAAACAACACGAGCTGGCCAGCCTTTAGCTTAAGCGGAACAGCTTTGGGAAAAATTGCTTTCATTTTCGAAACAAAAGGCCATGACACCGAGGCAGCTGCAATTCCATTGTTCCAATTATGACTGTCGGGCACAACCATCAACGTTCCATTTTGGGTGTCAACGTCTTGCAGGGGTATCCAAATGGCATAGTGAGGCTCAAGTTGCGGGTTGAGAAGCAATGTAGAATCTGTGTGAAGCCCAATAGCTCCATTTGGGTTGGGATGCTTTACAAAAAACTGACAAATAGGTATATGATGATTTTGAAACAACGCATCCAAATTTGCTTGCATTAAATCAATAAGAGCGCGATGGATTGCTTTTCGAGATGTGCTTTCCAAACTCATTAAAGTGGTATAGATACCATTGCTTTCTCCTTCCCAGCTTGTATTCCACAACTCTCGAGCTCTTTCAACTTGGGCATCACTCAAAAATGGTAACACCACAAAACCATTTTGAACTACTTCGTTTTCGATTTCTATCGATTTCAACACCGGAAACATGAGCGTGGATTGTTGATTCCTTTCTTGCGCTCTCTTGGTGCGAATAGCCTGAGCTAATGCCTCTGAGGTTAGTGCTCTATTATTGATGTGTCCGGGAATGTCTTCGGTATGATGTGGGGGTTCTGAAAATGGAATCATGCCCTGTTCTAACGCTGGCAAATGCTGTAGCAATGTTTCGTTAGTAATGGTGTAGCATGCTGCTTTTTCTTGTTGCGCCAAATGATGGAAATAATAGGTGGGCGCATCTTTGGCCACTATATTTAGAATGACGCTAATTCTATCTTGATTCGATATATTGGGACTAGAGGCGTGAAACAGCGCATTGCTGTAAACGAATGCTTTTCCTGTGGGAACTATGGCGTGTTGGATACAAGGAGCAATGGCATCATCGGTAGGAATTCGAGAAATATTAAAACTACCTGATCTATAATTATTGAATAAGGCATGGCTTTCGGGTACATAAAACATGCCTCCATTAGAACTGTCGGTCAATTGAAGTGGTATCCAAATTTGATAGCTTCCAAAGTTGGCCTCATCAACGATATTCCAGTCTTGATGAAGCGGAAATTCATCTAGAGTTCTGGCTTGTTTTACCATAAAATGCCCCACAAAAAAAGTATAGTCTCGAAACAGTTCACTCAATTCATTCCCAACTATGTGCTCTATTTGATGAGATACGTGTAGCGCTTGTTCGGCAGGAGTGGAATTGTGGTTGGCCACCAAGCCTTCGCCACTTGGAGAGGAAAAACTTTGCCCATGCAAGGCAAGTAGGGCATCAACGCTTTTTTGAGACAGCAGTGGGACAACGCAGCATCCCAACCTGTTCATGGCATCTTGATATGTGGAATTGATGAACATGTTTAAATTTCTTCCATTCTTTTCACCAATTGGTCCGCGGAGGGAATAGCATGTGTGTATGGAATATTGACCAATTTAGAGTTAAGAGGCATTCTTCCAGAAACAAATGCTGGTAGGTTATTTACAATGGCCTTTTCATCTAACTCAACACGGTCTATGGAGGTATCACCTGTTTTGTTGTAGTAGCAAAACGGAGCTCCATTTGGCAACACGTTGATTGTAGCTATAGCTCTAGGATTGGAACTTGTATTTGGATAAGAACCATGAAATACGAGTGGGTTAAACACTAGCACATCGCCCAATTGCATTGGCACACTTGCAACCAAAGCGCTTGGTAGTTCTGATTTATTTATGCGAGCTGTTTGCAAATTGCCTGAAATAAAGGGGTTAAATGCCTTTTGACTTTTTGGTACCACTGTTAAACAACCATTTGTTTCATCTACATCGCAAAGCGGCATCCACACGGTGCCCATTGTAAATTGGGTTGTATCGGTAAAACACCAATCTTGATGCAATGCAAATTCATGCTTTACTTGGGCAGGTTTCACCAGAAAGGAAGAATTATAGGCCTGATATTCAGAAAAAACAAACTTCAATACATCCGCCATTGCATCTTGAACGATATGCCCTATTTCACTGTTTCTCTCCCCAGAATTTGACATTAGGCTGTAATAAATTTCGTGGCCCAATTGCAGATTCATGGCATTTACATAGGCCGCTAATGCAAGTGCTTGTTGCTTTGCAATGCCGCGTATAACCACAAAACCATCCTGCTCAAACTGGCGGGCTAATGATTCGTTTATAAATGAAAGTGACGTCATTGGTGGCCGAAAATGCTGTTTTTCAATCGCAATAGTAGACTGGAACTCGATACTCCCCTCATTTTTTCATATTGGCGCATCGTAACTGCCTCCGATTCGAATGGCAAGCTAGCCAGTAATCGGCCTTCGGTGGGGGCGGCTCCTTTGGCATAGCGAATAAAAGCGGCCTTATCCATGCCATACTTGTGCACGGTGGTTGCTTCAAAGTGGTCCACTTGATAATGATAAATGGCCGCACCTATGGGATAAAGTGCAATCACAGCAGCCACTCTAGCCTTTTGAGTGGTATTGGCATTTGAACCATGTATTAAGGCATGCGAAAATATAAGCGCCTCTCCTTTTTTCATAGGAATGCTCACCATATCTCTGGCTATCCTATCCTCCACATTTCGAAAACGCCAAGGGTAGGAAGGATTTGGCCGAATGCCAGGATGAAAACGGTGACTTTGGGGCAGCACCTTTAAGCAACCATTGTGTTCGTCCACATCTTCCAATGCTATCCAAATGCTACAAGATTCAGTAGTGTTTTCGTCCACCAATGTCACATCTTGATGAGGTGGTGTAACCGAATTGGGATGGCAATTTTTAACTAAGAAATTGCTAAACAGCAATTCGTAGTCCTTAATATGATTGGAGATAAAAGGTGCGGATGTGGTAAGAATAAGAGCGTCAACGGCAGATATAAGCGCTTCGTTGTTGGAATGGCTAGTGGTGGCAAAAGGCAATTGAAGGGCGTTGTGCGCTTCTTCAAAACCTATATATCCAAGAAGCAAATTGTCGACCGCTTCTGGTGGCAATAGCGGTAGAATGGCATACCCATTTTTAACAAATGCCTCCTGATTAGCCGCATTACGTAAACAAATGCCAGCCCTTTCGCTCATTACTAATTTGAAAATAATGTTTTGATGACAGATGAAATCCTTGTGCCCAAACCCACAGACCGTTTACCTGTTTGCATAAATCGAACAAATTCCTTCTCGGTTAGTTGAGGAAAATCGTGACTGATATATCCTACAAATTCGGCATGAGTTGGTCGTTGATTCTTTAGCAGGCTCGCGAATGATTGGGTATCAATACGATAATCTTCAATTTGATTGTTCGAATTTCCTGGTTCCAAATAGAGAAATCGCCATTTTGCCGCTTTGGATTTTATGGCGATTATGGCTGCAATTCTTTCGTTATTAGAGTGGTTGGCCGTTGCTCCATGTATCATTTTATGGTTTAGAACAATTGCCTGCCCCGCTTTCACGGGTATTTCTGTTGAGAATTCTAACAATCTATGCCTAAATGACCCGTAGCTCACAGGGCAGTTGGGGGTAGCAATTAGGGTGTCTATCATGCGGTGAGAGCCTTTCACAACTCGAAGGTTGCCGTTGTGGCTATCTGTGTCCTGAAGGGCAACCCACACATTGCCACTGGTGTAATGTTGTTGGTCAACCATAGTTGGGTCTTGATGAAACCCTGTTTCGCTACCATCGCCAATTTCTTTTACTAAATAACTACCTAGAAGAACATCGTAAGATTCTAACAACAGGTCTACCTTGGGAAGGATAACCTCTTTTAGCTTGTAATCTACTTCTAGTATCAGGTCTAATTTTTCAGTGTCGTTGGTACTATGCATTTTATCTGCAATCGACATGTGAGCTGCCTGACGCTCCATGTAAAACGCTTTAAGATCGGCCACCTCAGCCGTATTCAACAAATCCGTTACAACAAATCCATCGCGTTCAAATAGATACTGAAGGTTTTTATCGCGGAAGATTGGCATTTTTTAATTAGTTAATAACAATACCTGTCATGGCCCGATAAGAGCGTTCGAAATTAGGGTTTTAAGATATGATTAGACATGACGATTCGCAATCTCCAGTTCACAATGAGAAATAACATGCTAAAAATGCGGGAATTAACGATTCTTAATCCACTCCTGAAAAACAGTCTCATTAACACGAGGGAAGTCATAGTCGAATGATACGTCACTCGTTAAATATTCAGGCTTCACTTTATATCTCATATGATATATGTCTTCAGTTTCTACTGGGTATTTTTCTACAGTTTGTCCATCCTCACAGAAGAAATGGTATAAATTAGCTTCTTTTGGGACTATTGTCACAATGGCGGCAACCCTACTAGTGGATGCTAGGTTAGCATATGAGGCATGAATTACTGAGTGGTCTATAAGAACACATTCACCGACTTGTGTATCTACATCAATTAAGTGCGCTTCTATTGATTGAACAACATCTTCAAAGGCCCAAGTGTAATTGTAGTTGGGACGAATAGTTGGAATAATTCGATGACTTGAAGGTACTACCCGTAGTCCACCATTGATTCTCCCAGTATCGGAAAGAGGAATCCAGACGTTACAAGAAAAATATTTTTGCTCATCTGTCCAATTCCAATCTTGATGAGGTGGTACAATCGACCCTGAACCTGGCTCCTTTACCAAAAAAGCCCCTAAAACAATTTTATAATCTTTGAAATTTTCTGCGAGTGTATGGCCTAGAATTAGTCGTATTTCTTTGTCTATTTTCTTTGCTAACTCTGCGTTTTGGGAATCTTGGGTGGAATGAAACAAGGAAACTTTGGCCCCCATTTCATGTTCCTTACGATACGTTTCGTACAAACACTTAAGTTTATTTATCGTTTCAACCGATGCAAAATCCATTTTAAGATACCCTCTTTCTCTGAAAGAATCATTTGCATTTTGACTACGTATTATTTTACTCATATCAACTTTCGTCCCCAATTCCTCAGAATATTAGAAAAAACAAAAAGATAAAGCGAAACAGGACTAAGCTGTTTGTTTGAATCTACGGTCACTCCTACGCTCATCACGTCATTTAGCTTATCGAAGGTATCATATCGTGAAAAAAAATTATTCTCAGCATCCACAATCTTAACACTTCCATTGCCAAATCCCACGAAATGTTTCATTTTCGCTTCCAATGGAGCTGCCACCAGTCCACAAGCTAAGCGGGTTTCAGAAGAAAGATTCTGCATTGAGCCATGCACCATGCGTTGATTAAAAATAATTGCTTGGCCTTGTCGCAACTGAATTGGACGCATAAACCTGTCTTTAAGTATGTTTTTACATTTTCCCAAATAATCGGTCATGTGTCTTCCTCGAACGTAGTTGTTTAACCTATGGCTTTGGGGAAGTATTTGTAGACAGCCGTTGCTTAAATTCATATCGGATAATGCGCACCAAACAGTAACTGAAACTAAATTGGGCTCATCAACCGATGACCAATCTTGGTGTACATCACACATACTCTTTTCTCCTTTTTTTTTCACGAAATAACTACCGTAAAAAAATCGATAACCATTTAGTATGGTCTCCAATTTAGGCTCAAGTCGCAAACATATTTCGCGATTGGTTTCTAATCTTAATGCTGCATCGTTCAACCACGTAGTGGTAAAGAACTTCTCTTCCAAATTATTATGAGTTGCCAACACGGGTAAATTACACAATCCCGAAACCTCTTGGCTGTTAAGCAAGTCAATTATAACAAACCCATTACGCTCAAAACTACGATTCAATTCCTGGTTTCTAAAAACAAGTCTCTTGTCCATCGTGTTAGGGTAAAAAAGCGAAATTTTGATTAGTCCTTATTGGCATTTCTTATAGAAATCTACTGGGCCAAAATTTCTTTCTAATTGCCAAAATTACTTTGGAATCAATAGAGAACTAGAATGGGAATTGGAATTTATCAGGAGAGATAAGGAAGCCGCTTTATATCAATTCACTTTACCCTACGAAACAGCCAACCTGTATCATCGCTTTTCATACCATAGTCGTAGCGAAAACCGTGGGTTTTCTTGATGTAGGATATGATGAAAGAGGGGCTGTTTTTGCGTTTCCACTCTTCCCTTGGCATGAATACAACTTCACCTATGGCTAATTGTAAAAGCATCAAACGCAGCTGCTTGCTACTTCCTCGTTTAATGGGCAATAAGTCGGGGGTCTCTTCGGGCGTTAGTTTTCTCATGATGTTTTGCTTTTGGCAATAGGCCTTTCTAGGTTAGTTATTTTCATCCATTTCTTACTGTACTATGAGAATAAAGCAAGAATATTTGAGAACAAAGTTATAATGATTTAGATTGAAGCTAAATCATTTCAATAAGACTACTAAATTTTCTTAAGTCTCACCTAGATTATTTTCGGTCTGGTCTAAATTATCTTCAGTTTAGTCTAAATTATCATTAGAATAAAATGAGAATACCGTGATAATATTGAATTGAAGTTAAATGGGATGTGGTAAGAAAGCAGCTGTTTTTCGGTAAATGGACGTGCTTGCGCCATTGAATAATTAAACCCCAATTATCTGCTTTCTGAACGATTGTCTTTACAGGGCAAATGGAAATAAATCTGCAATAATTGTATGTTTGTTGAATGCGCACAGAATCTCTACACCGCCTAAAATTTGAACATGAAAACACCGCTGAAACGCCTTTCTGTACATTCAGATTGGTGGAATCGGGCGAGTCTGAACAGCACCCTCATTTGATTGCTGATGTGCTATCGGGGGCTATAGATGGCTTTGTGGCGCGTGGGCTTTTTTCGCCTCAAGAGGTGAGTGATGTGTTGCAGCAATTGGATGGGTTGCCCGAGGAATTGTGGATGAAAACTCCGTTTGGTAAAAATTTTCCCCGTCCGTTTGCAACAATTAACGATAAGCACGCTTCGTTAGATAATTATTATGAAAAACTGGGGTTTCTAGATCAGCTCAGGGCCAAAGGCAGTTCGGTAGGAGAAGTTTTTGAGCGACTTGATAATTTTCTGCGTACTGTTGGGGCAGATTTCAGTGTTTCAGTGCCAAAGAATGATGTGAAACATGCTCCTGTTGTTCCAGGCACGTTTCGTTTTATGATGCCCAATTTAGGGGGGCTGTTTATTCACTGTGGAAATTTGTTTCAACAGCAGTCTCAGTTTTTCTATTCGATGCTAGAAGGTGACGTGGATATGGACAATCAGCTTAGCTACTTTATTGTGCTTCAAAATGCTGATCAAGGAGGTGAATTGACGCTATATGATATGCTGTGGAAGGACGTGCAGCGCAAGGACCATCCAGAAAACAATGAATATGTTATAAATCGCGATGGCAATCGCATCTACATTTCAGATATGCATAAAGCCACGGTGCGGCCCGAAGTGGGCGACATTCTTGTGTTTCACGGAGGACCCATTTGGCACAGGGTTGAGGATATTATTGGGGCAGTGCCTAGGATTACCCTCGGAGGATTTTTGAATTTTTCGCACGATAGAAAGGACTTGTTCTATTGGTCTTAAGCTAATTTTAGCATATATTGGTGCCTCTTAATCATAAAGGACCTCGAAAACTTGAAAGCAGATTCGCTCCTTTACCTTTTGCCAGTTGAGCAATTATCTGAATCACAGCTCTTACACCTGCTGCGCAGAACATTGTTGTTTGTTGACGCTAAGGACTTTGAACTGTTTAGAGCAAAAACATTAGATGAATGTTTATCGCTCCTTTTGCAAGATTCTCCGCTTCCAGACATGATAGTCCAAACTGACCCTGATCTGGAAGATCCTGACGTTCCACGAAACAGTCAATGGGTAAATGCCCCTTTTGGCAATTCATTTATAGATTCTCGCAGAGGGCTTTATTTAAAGGCTTGGTGGACAGGAAGAATTATGAACAGAGATGTTTCTGTAAGTGAGAAAATGACCTTGTTTTGGAACAACTATTTTCCAACCTCAATTGAAATGGTTGGAGATGCGCGATATAGCTTTCGCTATGCCCACTTTATTCGAAAAAACGCGTTAGGAAATGCCAAAGAAATAATTCGCGAGGGAAGCAAGAATGTTGCTATGCTCGTTTACTTAAACGGAAACACAAACCACGCATCAGCTCCCAACGAAAATTATGGGCGAGAACTACTTGAACTTTTTACGCTCGGACAAAAACACATCCCAAATTATTCCGAACAGGATGTTAAGGAAGCCGCCAGAATACTTACTGGCTGGAGAGATGACAAAAACACCATAGATGTTTACTTCGATTCTGATGCTCATGACAACGAAAATAAGGTGTTTTCAAATTTCTTTGGCAACCAAATAATTCTGGGGAAAAGCGGTAAGCAAGGTGCAGGGGAACTGGATGAATTAATTGAAATGCTCTTTAATAAAGAAGAAGTTGCACACTATTTAGCAGAAAAACTATATCGGTTTTTTGTGAATGATGAAATCGATGAAATTGTGAAAAGCACGTACATAGCTGAACTTGCTAAACTGATTATTGCCTATGATTATGAGATAAAACCAATTTTGTATACGCTTTTATCGAGTGCACACTTTTTTGACCCCGGATTTCAAGGTGGATTGATTAAAACGCCTGTAGAGTACTGTTGCGGTGTTCTTAAACATTTGAAATCTTCTTTGCCTGAAAATGATACAGACTGTCATTTGTGTTGGATTAAGATAAGCGACACTCTTCAGCAACTAGGCATGTGCCCAGGAGAGCCCCCTTCTGTAGCTGGATGGAAGGCCTTTTATCAAAACCCGAATTTAAATAAGCTGTGGATAAACGCTTCGACTTTGGGAGCGCGATGGGAATTTGCCAAAAGTTTAACTTCCGAGGAGGGGCTACTGTGTAATGGTACCTTTCTAAAAATGGATTTGTTAAAAATCATTGAACAACTACCAAATCCTCAGGATGCAACAGATCTGTTAGAAAACCTTGTTAAGATTTTGCTTTCTCGACAACCAAGTCCGGAGTATTTTACTCATTTACTACACGTGTTAAACGGTATGGTGGGAAAAGAACCTGATTGGGCTTCTCTTTGGCAAAACACGCACGGTAATAAAGTGGATTCATCTCCTACTGAATCTTGGGAGTATCGAATGACCCAAGTAATTTCAGCAATTATTCAAAGCCCTCAATACCAAATGATTTAGTAGTTATGAATAGAAAAGATTTTCTAAAAAGGACTGCTTTATTGTCGTTGTACCCATTTATTTCGGGGGGACTAGGAAGCTGTTTGAGCACAACAAAATTGAAGGACAGAGTTATCGTGTTCGTTCAATTAGCTGGCGGAAATGATGGTCTTAATACACTAATTCCCGTAGATGCCTATCCAGAACTAGCTAAGGTTAGGGGTAATCTACTTATCAAAGAGAAAAAAACTCTTACTTTGAAAGGAGCTTCACAAACTGTGCTACATCCCGCTTTGTCAGGTTTAAGAGACCTGTACGAAAGCGGATTACTTCAGTTTATACAACAGGTGGGCTATACTAATCAAAGCTATTCACACTTTAAATCTACAGATATCTATCTAACTGGGTCAAATCAAAGTAAGAACATAGATTCTGGATGGATGGCAAGATATTTTCAAACCACCGCTTATTTGCACAATCGCCAATTTCATGATGGTGATTCACCGATGCCGCTATCAATAAAAATTGGAGGCCAGTCCACCGCTCTTTTTCAAGGAGATACAAAAGACTTTGGAGTTGTGTTTGACCCAAAAACTGGTTCACATACGTTCAACAAGGCTCCGGACCATTCTGAGTATAATCTTGATAAATCCAAAGCTAAATTAGATCACATAACTTCAATCATGGAGCAATCAAAAGCTTATTCTCCAAGTTTAGACCGCGCCATGCGTATGAGTATCAACCATTCAACTTTATATGGTAATGACTCCACTAATCCACTAGCTGATCAACTTAAGGCTGTAGTAAAAATGATTGCTTCAGGAATGAACTCTGTAGCTTATCACGTAGAATTGAGCGGATTCGATACTCATCAGAATCAAGTGGACTCTTCTGATACATCAAAAGGTATTCATGCTAACCTTTTAAGCAATCTTTCTTGCGCACTATCTGGATTTTGGGATGACTTAATTAGAATAAAAAAAGACAAGGAGGTCATGTGTGTGGTATTTTCTGAGTTTGGAAGACGGATTGCCTCTAACGCTAGTTTTGGCTCAGATCATGGCTCTTGCCAACCAATAATTCTATTGGGTAATTATCTGACAGGTGGGGTTACAGGAGTAAATCCCACTTTTCATCTTAGTGGGCCTACAAATGAAAATCTCGAAAAGCAGTTTGAATTTGGTGCCGTTTTTTCTTCTATCCTAGAACAATGGCTCAATTTGCCGCCTGAGTTGACTTCATCTGTAATTCCTGGAAATTTTCAAAGTATCCCCATAATAAGGGCATAACTACATCCTCCGTTAATAGTTGACTTGTCTATTCTGTTTTCAATTGGTAGAGCATTACTTGCTGCTGATAATTGGGTAGTTTAAATGTTTTCTTGGCCAATGGGCAGACCTCCTCATGAACAACCTCAAATTGATGAATTCCCTTGAGATAACGAGTAATTAGGTCTACCCTGTCGGCAGTAGACATAACAAAAACTTTATTTGGATATTGCTTGTCTAAAAGGAATCGGTAGAAATTTGAGAAGTTCGTCACATCGCATAAACATTCCTGTTCTAAGTAATCTCGGTAGCCTGGAAGTATAGATGCTAGCTGAGATTCATAAAAATAAACCTCTTTGAATGAGCTAAAATCGAATGGCACTAACGGTCTAGTGGCTGAGAGAAATGGCTGAAACGATGAAGGAGTTATTAGCAATGTTTGTCCTTTAGCAATATTTTCCGCCTGAACATATACTTCTTTTTGATAGACGTGTTTACTTTTTAAATATTCGCTGGAGTTCCATATCATCCAAGCATACACAAAAACATATGCCGACAATCCAAATTGTAGCGCGCTAATCCATAGTCCTTTTCGAAATTCTCGAAATCCTAGAAGAAGATTTCCTGCAGTAAATACGCTTAAATATGGACTTAAAGACCACGGAGTCATTTTTACCAAATAGGTCTGCCCTGCAATTGCAATAAAAAACCCTATTAGATACAACAACGTAAGAAGAGCGTTTAATGAGCGCCCCATTATAGCTTGAAAAACTACTATAAGAAGTAGTAAAATCGTATTAAATAAGATTGCTACAAAATGCTTTGAAACAAACTCCTCCAAAATCAACAATGTTCTTTGCCATTGACTAGAGTCCCAGGAGCTATAAGGTGCCTTGTCAATCAAACTTCTCATAAATTCAACAGTAATAATTTCAGGGTCTCCCCAAATCATTCGCAATGCCCCTTCATACCTCAAGCTATCCATAGCATTAGTCATATTTGATAAAGGAACTACGTTTCCCCTAACTGTAAGCTGCATTTCAATATCAGGCTCTACCAGTTTGTGAAAATCGTCTGTGTAATGAATATCTATCAATATTCCTATTACTACTATTAGGCTAATGCTTAATGCTGGAAGTGCTGAAAGCAACCCTTGAGAAATTTTACCGTGCCATACTACAGCGAAGCAGGTAAGTAACAATGCAGTAGCTATGGATGGTTCTGATCTGGTTAAGGTCCCTAAAACAAATAGTAATAGCAGTCCAAAAAAAAGCGTCTTTCTTTCTTTGATTGAGTTAATGCTTGAAAAAATAATAATCATGCAAAGCATGGATGACGCACACAATAAATATGATACTCGAGCGAAATGAAAATTTAGAACGTGATCAGACAAAATGATGAAACTAAACGAAACAAGACTAATTAAACCAAACAAATTGCCTTTTTCTAAAATGATACTCCGAATAAATAGTTTGTTGAGTAACATTCCCGAGATTAGAATAAACACTACGGAAATCCAACCAATCCATTCGATTTGAAAATTTAATTGATACAACCAAGAGTATATTTTGGAAATTCCGATATATGCCATGAAATACCACGAATCGAAAGGAACCCCTGGGCTTAGCTTTCCGCTAAGCATCGCATTAAAAAGTGCTTGGTATTCCTCGTAATACATGCCAAACGCACTGGCAACAACCAATATTACACCCAAGGAAACACTAAAAGCTACCAGAATTGATTTGCTGCTTTCTCGAGATAATAATTTCATTGGCCAAGTGTGTCAAGCCCAAGAAATTGCCCTGATTGCTTAAGCTCTTTCAATATCTCGTAAGCATATGCCTTGTGTGCTTTTGCGTTGGGATGCCCGTCATGTGGCATCAAATTAAAAGCTGTGTCATTGCAGTCAACCATGGATTGAACTATCTCGTACCCTTTGGTTGCCCCATGTGCAACAATTGGAGCAGAATGTTCATCATTGGTAATGAGTACAAACAATGGAATCGCACCATTTCGGACTGCCAAATTATATGCGCTATCCATGAGCGATAACTGCAATTGCAATTGCTCGGCTTTTGATGCACTATAATAATCGAACACATCGTCTAGTAGATGCGCAGTGGCTAAATGTCGAGCGCCAAAAAGAAGGTCTGGAGCTACCTTTTTTACATAGAATTGAATCTTTCCGTCTTTTCCTCTTTTAGAACAAAGGAATTGCATAGGTCTGTCTTTAATAACCTGAAAATTATTGAGATACTCTGGCTCTCCGGAATTTCGAGGCAAATGAAACGAAGCAATCGAAAAAACTGCCACCGCAGGTTTTCTGTCATTTTCAACCGCTTGCAGTAATTGCCGAAGTTGAGTAGTCATACCATGACCAGGAATACTTTTGTTCACTATTCGGATATCATTTCCAACGTATTTTTGCAAATACGCGGAAAGAACTTCATTATCATTCACTCCCATTCCTGCAAAAAAGGAGCATCCGTGAATGTGAATTTCCGGCACATTTGTTCTTGCAAACACCATCTTATCTGGCACGGTTCGCCATCCATCAGCACTGTCAATGGTCCATGAATAGGTTAGGTCGCCATTCAAAGTAACCTGAAATTTCCCTGAACAATTGCGATAACCCAAAATGCTATCTGAGCAAAATAAAGGCCCAGGAATACTCGTAATTTTATTGCTTGGTTCTGATTCTTTGTATGGTAGGTAGCCCAATAAACGCAATACACCTTCTGCCAAAATCAAGGCTACTATCAACGAGAAAACAGTATAATAAAAACGCCACACAGGCTAAAACAATCGATGGTTCGACTAGGCTCAAAAGTATGTAACTGAAATCAGCTTACCTCTTGAAAAAAGCGTAAAAATTGTAGAAGACACCCACGAAACTTAGACCTACTTATCGTTCAAAAGCTATTTCCTTTTGCCATACAATTCGAAGACTATTTTATGCGTTGTATGGTAAATTTTGCAGTAACTCCGCTAGCAGTACCAGCCACCCCTTTGATAATTTCAGGTTGAATGTCATTGAGTTTTAACGTATCGACATCGCCCCTTTCTCTTTTTTGGTAGAGATGATTTTTTGCGTCTAATTCCCAAGTTCCTGTATCTACGCCCTCCAAAGTATTATCCGTAAAGGTTTGATCCTCTCTAATTTCAATTCTTGAGGTGGAAATCATCTTCTTAATTATTTCATCTTCAATTCCTCGAAGTGAAGAATCTGGCAGAAACAAATCCTCAATAGAGACAATCTTCCACGTACCAATTATGTATTTCTTTTTATTAACATCCTCTTTGGAAATACCGGTTTCGCTAGCAGAAACATCAGCTTTTTTAGTTGTTTGGCAAGAGGATACTCCAAGAATGAGCAAGGCACATAAAATCCGATTAAGCATGACAAAGAGTTTGTGCGAATTTAATGTACACAGATATATTTGTAAAATGCGCTATGGTTAATGGATAAATAGTGAAATTGAAAAATATGAAATTGCAAATTTGTTCTCGTTTACCATTCCTTCTATTCAATTCAATCACCATTTGGCTTGTTGGGTGTTCTGAACCAATAACAAAAACAGCTAAATATCTTGAAGTTAGTGGTTGGGCTGCTTCCAATTTAAATGAGGAGTACTATCAAAATGGGGATAGTATTCCACATGTAACCGACACCCTAGAATGGGCATCGCTTACTACAGGTGCTTGGACGTATTACAACAATGATTCTTCTTTTGGGTCACTTTATGGCCGGCTGTATAACTGGTATGCTTTGACCGACCCACGAGGAATTTGTCCAGAAGGATGGCATGTAGCCACTATAACAGATTGGGATTCCTTAGTTGCAAAGTTTGGTGGCCCTGCCATAGCAGCATCACATCTAAAAGCTACAAACGGGTGGGAATTGCCCAATGTAGCCTCTGATAATGCAAGTGGATTTTCGGCACTTCCTAGTGGAAACCGAAAAGATAGCGGAATCTATAATGGGCTTGGGCTTTCCGGTCCCTTTTGGACCAGCACAGAGGCAGATAGTTTGCAAGCAATAGCCCGATTTATGAATCGTAGTCACAACGAAGTAGGAAAAAAAGCTGGAGATAAAAGAAATGGGTTGGCTTGCCGCTGTGTGGAGAATGATTGGTTAACCCTCAAATAGCTAATTGCCAGGTCTTACTTCACTCACTGGCATTCTTTCTCCACAAAACATTTCCTAGCTTTTGGAAATCAATAGGCGATGTCGCAAATTCTCGTTCGTGCAAGGCAATACATATATCCACGATAAGCGCAACATTAGAATCCTTTAATGCCAAATCAAACGAGGGAAAATTCTGGTACATCTCAGCTGTAAAAACACCTTGATTTTGTACAAAGAGAATGTTTGGACTATTATGAAAAGTGTTGTTGTATTGATACGCAAATTGGTGCAATACCTCAAGATTATCCAAATCGGTTAGCACTACCAACGCCTGTGGTTTTAGCGGCTCTAAGATTTTTAAAGTCTTAGAAAACTGTTCTATTCCAGAACTCACCGTATGTCTACTTATTTCGAAATTAGGCTCCTCTCTCAGCTTTTGAGCGACTAATTCTATTGATATTTCGGTTGGGTAATTATTTACTTTCCCACTTAAAATTTCCATTTGCACCAATGCCACATGAAAAATTTCTTGTTTAGAAATAGTGCAGTCTATCTTATGTTCCATAATCTACATTTATCACTTTAAAAACGGGGAACACCATAAACCCGGTCCAAATCCTTTTCAGTAACATTAGTGGGAATATACCGCTGGTTTCGTACAAGGGGATAATTCTCCGAAAAGTTGGGATTTTCGAACTCCTTATTGAAAAAGAAATCATAATCGACAGCATAACTCTCCACTTCATTCCGTTCAGGCACAAAACGTGTGAACCAAGGCTCTGCCTCTTTATGCAATACACCTCCTTGAAATACTGGTCTTGATTCATTGGTTTCATTAGTGTAGGAACCGTGAAGAGTTTTCTCGAAATACACGACCAAATCACCTGCTTTAGGATAAATTGGAACAAACTCCTTTTCTAATCTAGGTCTCAGATGCTCGTACGGCCATTTAGCAAACATTGGACGTTCGTCCGTAAAAACCTGATGACTTTTCGGTACTACATATAAAGTGCCATTATCTTTAGTAATGTCTACCAAAGGCACCCAACATTGGCGATACTGAGCTTCTTGCTCATCATGCATAGTGTCGTCCCGGTGAACAAGACTTTCGTGTCCTTGTTTTGGGTTCTTGACTATGAACAATGCTACCGGAAACTTCCAATCTTGAAATAATTTTGCGAAATGAGGCTTTGCAACGGAAGTAATCTGGTCTGAAATAATTTTTCCTGCCCCTACTGGTAAATCATAAATGCTGTTCCAACAGCCAATAGTTGCTTCCTGATGGTGCTCATTATGCAGATTTAGAAGTTTCTCCACTTCATTTTTGGTGAGAAAATTTGGAATTATAACATATCCATTAGTGTTGATTTCCTCCTCAAGTTTGTTGTCAATAAATCGTGGTACAAGCATTTTTGTTCTTTTAGTAATGGATTAAAAACTGACGAATAATTCACTTATCTCTCACGAAAGTAGGAATATTCTATTTGGCTATTTCATTGAATTAATTCTCGTACTGATTCATCAGTTCTTAATCAAAGATGAAATTACCAAGCAGCGTTCAACCAATGCGTGTTTAAGACGGTTATCTTCGCCCACATGGAAAGGCGTATTTTCAAAAATCCTTCGCATAATGCGCGTTTTACGGAAGAAGGGTATGTAATTCTGCCGTTGTTAACCCACCCAGAAGTTGAGAATCTTCTAGCATACTTCCACGCATTATCAGAACAAGACCGCAACGTATTTACCACTTTTGTTACTAATAATCTAACTTCAAAAAGAGATATTGATTCACATTTGAAATCACTTCTGATTCCACATTTTGAACGCTTGTTTGTTGATTATGAACCATTTTGGGGAAATTTTTTCATTAAGCCAATAAACGGTCCTTCAATGCCGCTACATGCAGATTTACAATACGTGGAGGAGCCCAAAAACTTATCGTTCAATATTTGGTGCCCTTTGCAAAATACGAATGCTGTAAATGGTTCCCTTGGAATTGTTCCTTATTCTCATTTGAAAATAAATCAGATACGCGGAACTAATATTACAAAGGCATACCGCTATAATGCACTTGTTATTCAACAGAAATTTGGAGCGGTTTTATCGCTCTTGGCTGGTGAAGCTATTATTTATGACCACCGACTTCTACACTACTCGGTTCCTAATACCACAAATAATACACGTATTGCAATTACAATGGTTGGCACTCCCAAAGGAGTTCAAAAATTGCATTATTACGCTCTTGATGAGGATACTACCCAAGTGGAGAAATTTTACATCACCTCTGCGGATGATCTTATGCAAGCGGGATTTCAAAATCGGCCTTCGCATCTTACCCCAATTGAAGTGATTTCAGACCACCAAATCACGCCCTTAGTGCCAGAAGATTTCGAATAAAAGAATCCCTTTTATGGAATCGTTAATTGAGTAGTGTAATCTTTTACTTTTGAAATCATGTGGATAACGAACGTTTTTAAACAGTGGAATTCGAAGATTTCTCATCTGCGTTCAAATCAACACTCGGAGATACGTCAGGAGTCTTATTTTATTGATTCGCTTCATCAAAAACAATACTTAGAAAATGGCTGGTGTGTAATTAAAGATGTAGTAACACCTGACGAAATAGCCTCCTTTATGCAGGCTTTCAGGGATATTAGTGCCATGGAGGGGTTCGAATTGGATGAAAACCTTTTAAATAGTGGTCGTCTTTTAAATCCTGAAATTAGGAAACGAACACAACAAGTCATAAATGAAAATGCAGCAACCATATTGCCTCGCATGTTTGATATGACCAAAACAGCTACTCATACAGGAGGAGCTTTTCAAGTGAAACCTCCGCATGCAAACAGCGATTTGCTTATTCATCAAGACAGCACTGTTATTGACGAGGAAACAGACTATTGTTTGTTCATATGGATTCCATTTTGTGATGTGACGATGGAGAATGGTGTCATTTCTTTTGTTCCGGGTAGTCATCTTTGGGGCAATACACAGCGAAGTTTAGGTGTTCCGTGGCAGTTTCTAAAAAATGTGCCCGTTTTGTATAAACATGCATTGCCTGTTCTAGCTGTTGCTGGAGATGTAATAGTGTTCGACCCAGCTACCATACATGCAAGCGCTCCAAATCTTTCCGAACACATTCGTCATGCTATAACAATGACGGTGCTTCGTAAAGATTATCAATTGGTATACTACTTCCGCAATCCCAACATTAGTTCAGACCTTATTGAGAAATACTATGTGACTGAAGAGTTCTACTATCATTATGATTTCATTTCTAAACCCGATGAAACCATTTGGAGGAAGGAAATCGTGCCTTATAAACACTTCGATTTAAGCCAAAAACAAATCGTTAATCTCATCAAACATTATTGGCCCTCAAATACTCCAATACCCTCTCCTTAAATAACACCAACCAATACAAAGGATTGATGAAAAGGATAACCATCGGAAAAGCTATTGCACTTATGCCAATTCCCATAATGTAGGCTATTCCAAGATGCATACCAACTAAACCAATGCCCCAAATTATTCGTGTTCGGTCGCTTACTAACACGATTAGACATCCAAATTCCAACAAAAGGGCAATTCCCAATAGAAGTGCGGTAGTTAATGGATGTTGCACAATAAAATCTGCGATTAGCATCCCTTTATCTAAGTACTGAACATGTCCCAAATCAGCATAGAGAAAATAATAATTCTTAATTACTTGAAGTGAAAAATTGGGCCCGTCATAAATCCAACCAATGCCTGATGCCTTCAGTTTTGCTATACCTGCTAAAGTATATGCGGCAGCCACCATTTGAATGGAAAATTGAACTCTATATCGATTAATATCAAATTTTCGGTCTATGTTATACAGTAAGTACGCCAAAAACTGAGCCCCCCAAACTGTTGTATACACCGTAGCTCGAGCAAAATTACCGCTAGACTCCTGATAGGTAATTATTATTAGGGAAATACTAAATAAGACTAACGTAGTCCACAGCATATAGCGTTCTTTTATGTAGAACCACACGGCTAGTATCATTATGCCAATAAGTGAATAGCGGCCCAATGCATTACCGAATAGCGGTTCGAAACTATATAGCTTGCAAATACCAACTGGATAAGAACATATACCATGGTTAACCACTTTAAAAAACATGGCAAAAAACCACAATACTCCCAAAGATATTTTGGCCCAATGCCAATAACTCAACTCATTTAGCTTAATGTAGGTCATACAGGTTCTTAGCGTATATAGTGTGTTCCTTTAAGACAGGACCGCTTTCTCCAATAGTTATGCAAACCATATTTAATATCAAAGTATCTGTTGAGAGCTGCCTTATAGAGTGACTTCTAATTTGGTTCATAATGCTCTCTCCAACTAGAATTCTCCGTTTCAAAGAATCCTGCTCAATGCCGCGGTATTTATCGTTAGCAGCAACATAATTATGCGAAATTTCAGCGGTTCGGTAATTGAAATGGCGGGAAACCGCAAGCATTCTGCCATTCGGTTCACGTAAATTGAATGCTAAAGCAGAACTAGGAAAATAATCATACATCTCAAATCTGGAAAATGGGTGTACTTCTCCAAGAGTCAAACTCAACACTATATAAAATATGGCTGGACCAAGACTAAGCAGTTTATTGGTCCTAGAAATTCGTCTCCATATCCGTAAGAATCTTTCAGACATTAAAAGGTATAATTTGTTCAAACGAATATAGGTTCTGTTTCCGATACATTTGCAGTACCAACCATCACAAAACTGCATCAAGCAATTAAACATGAAACTCGCGCTTGCCCAATTGTTGGTGGAAGGTACAGAGCCAGAGCGCAATTTTGAACGTGCAAATCGAATGGTAGCACAAGCCAAAGCACTGGATTGTGATTTTGTACTTCTTCCAGAAACCATTGATTTTGGATGGACTCACCCCGATAGTCTTACAGAGGCTCACTTTATTCCGGGAGATTTTAGTGAAATTCTATGCAATATGGCAAAGGCTCATTCCATATGGATTTGTGTAGGCTTAACTGAGCGTACCGACCATGGAAACTATAATACCGCATTGATAATTGATAATTATGGTAATATTATAGGTAAACACCGTAAAATCAACCTTTTGAATGTGGAATTTCCTTTTTACCAAGTTGGTCAAAAACTAGAAGTGTTCGATACTCCTTTTGGTAAAATTGGACTTAACATTTGTGCTGACAACTATTTAGAGTCCTTGGATATTGGTCATGCCCTTGCAAGAATGGGCGCACAACTTATCATCGCCCCCTCTAGTTGGACCGTTGACAATACAATTACCGAAGTTGATGACCCATATCGAGATAAATGGATAAAGCCCTTGACTATTTTGGCTAACACTCATGGCTTGATAATAGCAAGCGCCACAAGTGTAGGCTATATAGTAGGTGGTCCTTATGAAGGAAAAAAAATGGTTGGGTGCTCATTGTGTGTCGGACCAGACGGAATTCTGGCACAGGGAGTTTTTAACGAATTCGCAGGAGAACTTATAACCGTTACCTTTCAAATGCCACAAAGAATTGAAAAGGGAGTAGAAATCGGAGAAAAAATTCTACGGATCAAAAACAGTTTTCAGTAAAATTTTTGTTCAAAATGTCGGTCATTGTCAATGGAATAGCACGAAACATAATCTACCAACGGTGCGCCCGCTGCATTAGTGATAGCACGTGCCCTGGAATTACATTCGATTCAAAGGGTGTTTGCAATTTTTGCCATCTTCATGATAAATGGACCATTTGGTATCCTAACGATACTTTAGGACAAATTAAGTTAGATGCCCTATTAACCAAGATTCGTAAGGATGGAAAGGGTAAAAAATTCGATTGCGTTATCGGAATTAGTGGTGGGCGAGATAGTACTTATATTCTACATCTTGCTGTAATAAAGTACGGGCTACGGCCTTTAGCAGTGCATTTTAACGATGGCTTTGACAATCCTATTGGAGGAGAAAACATGGTTAACATCACCCGAAAACTTGGAGTGGAGCTAAGGACTATCACCAGTGATTGGCGTGAAGCTAAGGATTTAAAAATTTCCTTTTTAAAGGCATCAGTGCCCGAATTAAATGAAGGAACCGATGTGGGAATAGCAGCCTCCTGCTATGGTGTTGCACATAAAGAGGGAATCAAACATTTACTTTATGGGCAGTCTTTCCGAACCGAGGGCATAAAACCCTTAAGTTGGGCTTATATGGTTGGGGACTATGTAAATGATGTTCAAAATAAGTTTGGCACTGTGCACCTACGTCCGTGGAGAGCTAATGAACCAAGCTATAATCTTGGGTGGAAAGAACTTTTTTATTACAGTTTAGTGAAGGGCATTAAGGCTCATTCTCCTCTGTATTATGAAAATTACGTTCGCAAGGACGCAGAAGAAATAATAAAGCATGCATATAACTGGGTTTATCCTGGCGCTCACTACTATGACGACCTTTATTGGGCTCTCATAACATATGTACATCGCGTTAAATTCAACATCGATTTTCGTTTGAACTCCTATAGCGCATTAATACGGGATTGTCAAATGAATAGAGATGAAGCTCTTGAGGCAGTAAAGAAACCATATGTAATGGAGGACCCGCGAATAATTGACTTGTGTCTAAAAAGGTTAGCCGTAAGTAGAGAGCAATTTGAAAAATGGCTAATCCTTCCACCAAAAACCTTTCGGAATTATAATACTGGATATGCATATATGTTAGCATTAAGGCCTGGAATCCGTTTAGTTACCAAATTGGGATTTATGCCTGAAATCGTATACGACAAATATTTTAACTGCGGAGAATGATTATTTTGGGCATAAACGGAGGTGTTCGACTTGGTTATCAAGATGTCTCAGCAGTTTTAATTCGCGATGGAAAATTATTAGCTGCGGTGGAGGAAGAACGTCTTAGTCGTGTGAAACATTCTCCTGGACAGTTGCCCTATCTATCTATAATAGAGGTGCTTTCTATTGCAAATGTTAAGATAACCGAAGTAGATATAGTAGCTACTCATGGTAGCACATGGGGCGAACAATACGATGAGGTACTTCGTAGCTATTTTAAGTACACTTTTGGTCATTCTCCACGTTTTATTCGCTATCATCATCATCTATGTCATGCCGCTAGTGCCTTTTATGCATCAGGGATGCAGGAGGCAATGGTACTTACCATTGATGCATCAGGCGATGGTATTTCACTACAAAAAGCTGTAGGCAAGAATGGTGACCTTAAAATAGAAGAACAAATTACGCGTGATAATAGTCTAGGTATTTTCTATTCAATGATGACCCAGTTCTGTGGATTCACGCGAGATACCGATGAATATAAATTAATGGGACTAGCACCCTATGGTGATTCAAAAAAAATAGACTTATCGTTTTTAATAGAATTCGGAAATGGGGATTACCGAGTGAATTCCGACTACATGCAGGCCTATCCACACGGCCAGCCACAGGGATCTCGACAACAAGCAGCGTTTTCTAACGAGCTTATAAAAAAATTAGGTGCTCCTCGCATCCCCAATAGTGCAATGGACGAACACTGTATAAATGTTGCGGCTGCTTCGCAAGAATTGCTAGAAGATGTGTTATGTGATGTGATTAAAGGATTTGCTGAACAAACTGGAATACGTCAAATATGCATGGCCGGTGGAGTTGCTTTAAACTGTGCCGCAAATCGAAAGATTCTTGATTTGGACTGTATTGATAGTCTATACATACAGCCCGCTTCAAGCGATGCGGGAATTTCTCTTGGAGCAGCCTATTTAGCTTCTGCTGAGTTTGATGTAAAACCAGAACCAATGACTATGGCTTTGCTGGGCAAGACATTTGCGGACGAGGAAGTAAAAACTGTTTTGGGTCAGCTTGGAGTAAAATACAAGTATATGGTAGAACCCTGGAATGTTGCAACTGACCTTATTCTTGATCAAAAGGTGCTAGGCTGGGTGAATGGCCGTGCTGAATTTGGCCCACGCGCTTTGGGCTCTCGCAGTATTCTTGCGTCACCTTTTGATAGCGATATGAAGAATAAAATAAATCAACGCATAAAATTTAGAGAAGGGTTTCGTCCATTTTGTCCATCAATTTTAGAGGAAGACTTTAACAAAGCATTTGAATCTTCAACATCTAATCACCCTAATATGACTGTGAACGTAAGGGTGACTTCCGATATTTTTCCTGCAATTACTCATGTTGATCAAACTGCTCGAGTACAAACGATTTCTTCAGTAAATGAAAGCCCATTTGCAAAGCTTCTAAAATCGATGCAACAGAAAACGGGCACAGGAATAGTGGTCAATACAAGTTTTAACCGCAATAAAGAGCCGATGGTTTACAGCATAATTGATGCTGTTTCGGCCTTCTATGGAAGTGGGTTAGATACTCTGTTTATTGGAAGTTTTATGGTTTCCAAATAGTCACTAATTCTGTTTAGCATTGTTGATTTGCTCCATGATAAGGTTGAGCATACGATTTGCCACCAACGGTTGCATTCCTGGAAGTAGATGGCAATCGTCAGTATAAACAGGTCCTTGTGTGCTATCAAATAGATTGGTCATATTCACCAGATAGGGTTTGTCTTTTACAGATAAAATCGCATCTGGATAAAACTTTTTATAGGAGTCTATCATCGATTTCCACTGTTCTTCTTGTTGAGGCTGAACTACTTTTCCAATGCCTAATACCGGCTGCAATACCCCAATAAATGAATATCCTTTCTCATTCGCTATTGCATGCATTGTTTCCATGTTTGTGGCCCATTGAGGATTGATTTGTCGGGGCTGGCGCAAGAACACTTTGGGAGAAGGAAAAAAAATGCTGCGTGTAACATAAAGAGTATTCGGAAAAATTGCAGAAGTCTCTGTCTTCATCATCCTCTCAAACAAGTTCTGTTCGTGCGTACTTACAAAGAAAGGGTGAATAGTTTCATTAGCACCACTATAACTGATATGAATATCAGGCGAAATTCCTTGTCCATCGCACAAAAGTTTCAACAATTCTTGCCCAGAGGAATACCCTCCAACAGCACCAATGTATAATTCAGCACAAATCCCTTGTTTTTCTAATAATGGAATTAGTTGTGCTGGCCAATTTTCAATATGAAGAGCAATATCAGAAGTTGACCCTCCTGTTATTAAGACTTTTAGCTTTTTGCTGCATGTTTTATTCCGCGATTTCAAAACCGGCATAGAATTAAATACTTCGAAACCGAGTTTATTAAAATGAACTGTACTCATTCCCCAGCCCAACAAGGGGTCTATTTCATCGAAACCATAGGTCTGCAACTCTTGAACCGATGGCTTGGAAAACAAGTCCATCTGAACGAATGGTGAAAATTCTTTTTTCTCTCTCTTTAAGAAAAAATAGGATCCGCTTTCCGCTAAAATTAGAATACAGACTACTATTAAGAACTGCTTACCTCTTGTGCTAAATACGGTCATTTATTGCCTTTGTAGATATAAACGCGGCATTTCTTTTAAAACACGCTTTACCGTATCCCATCGACCTCCTTTTGCTACTCCGTGCTTCCGAGTGCCATAACTGGATGGAAGTTCAATTGGAGTAAATCCCTGGCTAATTAGTTTGGCGCATATTTCAGTCTCTATTAGAGAGCTTGAAAGTCTTGGTGATGCCAATTTCAACTGATCCAGTTTATAAACTTTAATCCAGTTTACGTCCCTTAATCTCAGATTCAGAAACCATTGGTTAAACCACCTATTCAATGTGGTAAGTAGTTGGCGGTAGGGCGTATAATTGAATGATGTGCGGTAGTAGGAATAGAACTTATCTGATCCAAACGGTTTTATAGCTCTCAACTCTTCTGGATTGAACTGTCCATCGCCAGGTAAAGCACATACAAAATCATACTGTGCAGCATTATATCCAGTTTTTAATGCCATACCGATGCCTTGATTAATGTTCTGTCGTATTACTCGAAGATATGGATGTGACTCCAATAATTGGGAACATATAATTGGTGTACTATCTGTGCTACCATCATCCACCACAATAAGTTCATATTCACTGGCATAAGAAGATAAGAATGCCAAACTACTATTCACAGTTGCTTCGATACTTCCTGCCTCGTTAAAAGCAAAAATGATTATGGTCCAAGTCATTTTAAGGCAATAATTCGACCATCATCTTTAAGCGATTGCCCAGCAAGCTGAAGAATCTGGATGACATCAAGTGCAGATGAAGAATTGGCAACTGGCTCTTTTCCGGTGCGAATACACTCTAAAAAATCAGTAATCATAATCTTTAACGGCTCTTCCATCTCATACTTTGGAATAGAAATATTTCCAAGTCGATAATCCGCTAAAACGTTATTCTTTGCCCTTGAATTATTTGTTAAAACAGTTTCGTAATCATGAATAATCAATTTATTCGTGGGTTCAATATCGTCATAAATCATCATTTTTTTCTCTGCCCCAATAATCATTCGCCTAATTTTAACTGGCGATGCCCAAGAGGCACTTATTTGAACTAAAAGTCCAGACGCATATTGAAGAAACAAATAGGCCATATCTTCAGTATTCCAGATTTTGTTTACCCTTCCTATGGCTCTCACATGGGTTGGCTTTTCTGCTACCAAATAATTAATGATTGAGATGTCGTGGCAAGCCAAATCCCATAGTACATTAGTATCGTATTGATATAAACCAAGGTTGATTCGTGTTGAGTCTATATAATATATCTGACCCAACTTATTAAGACTAATCTCCTCCTTTATTCTTCTAACTACTGCGTTATAAAGAAATGTATGGTCTACCATTAGAACCAATTCTTTTGCAGCGGCTAATTCAATTAGTTCTTTCGCTTCAATTACACTAGTGGTCATGGGCTTTTCTACAAGCACATGTTTTCCATTCATAAGCGCTGCCTTAGCAATATCAAAATGATAGGATGTTGGAGTGGCGATAATAATTGCCTCGCACTCTGCTTTTTCAATCAACTGAGTCCAACTGGAAGTCACTTGAATCCCAGCATATAATCTCTTAGCTTCCGATAGTCGTTCCTTATTTTGATCACAAACCCAAATTTGGTCTGCACAACCATTTTCCATAATGTTCCTTAGAAGATTTCTTCCCCAATATCCGTATCCTATTAATCCAATATTCATTGATGGTTGTCTTTACCTAAAACGAGTTTTAACTGAATGACTTAGATAAGAACCAGAATAAGTGGGGATTCGTTTTGAACTCAATTTTTAAACTGTTTTGTTTAAGCGTTCGAAATTGCTGTCAAATAAACGCATTATACCCCTTTTATGCTTTCGAAAAGCTCAGGAGACATTCGCTTAGCTCTTTTCAGTTCTTCCTGTTGGGTAGTATTCCATTTTGCCCTGGCCTCTACCATAACCGAAAACGGCAAGCTCGATAATTGGTTAAATAAAGCATCGTAATCCGCTGGTTTCAAAGAGGACGCCCCGACAGATAATTTTCCAAACACCATTTTTTTAAGCACTTCCCAAGCGGCCACCCGATATTCCCACACGAAATCGCGCAAATCTATCCACCTTCTATTGTAGATGTAGACTTTTAAATATGCTTTTATCTGAAACCACTCTATTTGCCTTCTAGTCAAACCCGCGAATTTCATGGCACCTCCAATCTGTTTATTGTACAAGTCCCAATCTGTTGTAAGCAATTTGTAACCGCCTTCTCCTTTAGCTGCCATACGGGAAACCTCAGTTCCAGGGTATGGAGTCATTAAGCCAAACATTGGCAAGTCTGGATTAATTTTTACGGCTAAAGAAACCGTCTTCTTAAGGCTTGATATGGTTTCATTTGGTTGCCCGAGCAAAAAGAATGTTCCAATTGTTACACCGGCCAATTGTGCCGCATTGCAAGCAACTAGAATGGTTTCCAACGAGGTGCCTTTCCCCATTTTTTTCAAGCTCTCTTCATCACCTGTTTCAATACCTAATTCAACTCGCTCCACATTGGCCTGTTTGAATTTGCGAAACAGAGAGGCATTCACATAATGCACATGCGTTTGTACATCCCATTTTACGCGATGGCCTATTCCTGCGCTTGACATAGCATCTAGCAGATTTGCTGTTCTAGCCATATCTACACTGAACAGTTCATCTCCAAAACTTATTCTTTTGGGACTAAACTTCTCCAAAATCCATTCTAATTCTCCCATAACATTTTGAACTGAGCGTTTACGAGCCACCCTTCCATTGGGATTCATGCAGAATAAGCAGTTATACGGACAACCTCGAATAGATTGAACAAAATACGTTTGCGCTGGAGGAAGTAGGTCCCAAGCGGGATAAGGAATGCTGTCTTGATCTAAAATTCTTTCCCGAGCTGGGGTTAGTATTAAATTGGCTCCTTGGCGGAAAACTAGTCCGTTTATTTCCGCACGTTTTCCCGATATCTGTTTCGTTCTAACAGCTTCACACAACTGATAGAATGTTTCTTCTCCCTCACCAACAACTCCTATATCAAATGAGGGGAATTCAGATAATGTTTCTTTTGGAATAGCGGTTACATGCGGCCCTCCAATCACCGTAATGCAGTCTTCTAAACTGCCATGGATTTGATGTGCCAAATATGCTGCTGGCTTAATCTCATTTGTAAATGCGGTGATACCCACCACATGCGGTTTTAAGATTACAAGCCGATTAACGACCTCTTGAAAAGATAATCGCTCAAATTTTGCATCAATTATGTGAATCTCAAACCCTTCATACTGTCTTAAATATCCAGCAAGGTAGGCCAATGCCGTTCTTCCAAATGTTGGAGTGTCATACCAAGGTTCCAACACCGCGATAACTGGTGGATTAACAAGACAAACGCAAATGCTCTTATGATATTGTCCCATATCTGAGGTTAAAAGTAGGGATTGGAATCTTCGAACACGTTTTTTGAAGATTTTCGAAGCAGGAATTTATTTTAGAATGTCAATCACAATACTTGTTCTCTCATATTGAACGAAATGAACTCTAAGCGAGCCTTTATAAAAGATTAAGGCAATTTCAATTTGTTTTGAATTGGTAAATAAACTACCCAAACAAAGGCCAAAAAAAAATGAATCGGTTTTAGTAGAAAAAATGGTAATCGATGCAGTACATTAAACTTCGAGTCAAACCATTTTATAGTTAATGCAGAAAGGGATTGGGCGCACATCCAATATTTCTTTTTTGCAAATTCCGAGCGCATTACATCAAAAACAAGAACAAATCTCCGGCCATCAGTTTGATTCCAAACGGTATGGCGGTAGCAATCGCTAAATAGAACCACCTTTCCCTGCTCCCAAGATTTCATTTCGTCCCCTACCTTAATTCCTACTTCTGGAAGACTCCCTGGTATGTCAATTCCCAAATGACCTCGAATGGTTGTATTGGTTTCTCCTATATGCGGTAAAACCTGAGAATGAGGTTCCAATACTGTAAACTCAGCAAACGTTAGATTTGGTATTGAACAAAGAAGTGCATAAGTATTCGGATACTTTTGGCAATTCCTATGGTTTTTCCAAAGAAAATTATAAAAATAAATGTTCTTCCACGCATTTGGATTAGACAAGTAAGGTGGGTTTGAGCTGCTCAGACTTATCTCTTCGTTTCCAGAAAGAATATAAGCCATTTCATCTCGAATTATCGTCCAATTATTTTCTAATGATTTAACCCAGCCAAAGTCAGCAGGATTATAGAAAAGCGGTTCCTCTCCGGTATATGAGTCCTCTTCACTTAAAAAAAATATCGCTTTTTTCTTCATTTCTATTGACGATTCGAAGAACGGTATTCGAAGCCTTGGTTTGTGTACAAATTTATCTTAAGCTTTTATAGTAATATAGACGCGTGAACGAAACTAGAACAAATTTCAGTTGTGGTGCCAAAGACCTTATTGGGGTTGGTTTTAGTGCCGCTTTACTTGCTTATACATTGAATAAGGGTTCGCTTGATTTTCAGTCATTAGAACTGACTCTACGTGATGCTATATTACTCCTCATCTCTATGATTTCATTTGTTTTTACGAGCATTTTAGTTTCATGGAGAATGCGCATTTATGTTTCGAAAGAATGCGGAGGCTTTTCCAAAGCTATAGGTTTCAGTTCATTGTTAATAGGTAGTTTTTACAACGCTATCTTACCTGGAAACCTTGGTGAACTTGTAAAGGCTAAACATTTCTGTAGTTTCAATAACCTCAAATTTCGAACTGCAGTTTCTTTATTCATTTCTGAAAAATTTCTTGATGGTATTATGCTTTCCATTATTTCGCTGGTTTTGTTGTTTAGCTACAAACTGAATCAGCAAGGCTTTTCGTGCCTTTTATGGATGATTATTGCCATTGGCGGATTAGGAAGCGGTTTTATCATTTTATCCTACAAATTCCCCAAAATGTCCCGTTACATTTTCTGGATTATCCCTTCAAAAAAAGTATCGCGTTTTATGTATGCTGTTTTTGTTGAATTTAGATATCGGCTATTTTCAAAAGGCAATAGAAGTATGGCGGTGATATTCATGCTATTCGCTATACTGCTAGGCGTTTCCAGTACATTCACTTTTTATATTAATATGATGATTGGAAATTTACCGACCGAAATGATTCGATTTGAACATGCTTTATTGTTATCGATTGTTATGGCGGTTGTTTTTTTTATTCCTTCAGCGCCATCAAGTCTTGGTGTCATGCATTACGGAATATACTCTGCACTAGTTTATTTAGCCGACCTACATGATATTCCAGTTACTCAGCAATTGGCCAATCAATTCGTATTCACCTCCATAATATTTCATATAGCTTATATCGTCCCAGAAATAGTTGTTGGAGCATATTTCGTTTTGAGAGATCGTTCGATTATCTTCGATTTACATGGTGTTAAATCTTTCAGATGGAGAAAAAACTAACCGTCTTTTGATAAATTCAATTACCCGTATTCAAGATTTTTGTTTTAAGTATTTATTGTAGATGCACCCGTTTTTGCGCAAAATTTCTTTTCTAACGCGTTCTAGAGATTGGCGGCTGAGTCTGTTGCCTTTCATTATTGGTTGCATTTATCTATGGGTTTGGAAACTGCAAATCTCACTCTCCAAAGAGGCAATATTTCTCATCTCTTTTTCGTTTTTGACAACAATTGGGTTTGCCTCTTTTGGATACCTTTTAAATGAATGGTTCGACATTGCGCATGACTTTTCCTCTGGAAAACCTAATCGTTTATCGAGTTTATCTATTAAAGTGGTACTTGCATTATTCACTGCAAGCAGTTTACTAATTGCTGTACCATGGCTTTGGTTGCCAGGCGACTACGTTTCTTGGATGTTAGTTGGTGCGGAAATTTTAGCCTTTGTCCTGTACTCATTTCCAGTATTCAGGTTCAAATCAATTCCATTGGTTTCAAATGTGGTGGATATGGCATACGCATATGTTCTACCATTGTGGTTGTCATTCCACACGTACGGCTTGTATACTGGATTTCTCACATATCCGAATTGGTTCTATTTTCTATTATCTGCTAGCGGAGTTATTGGGTTTAGAAACATTCTAATTCATCAAATCAATGATGTATTTAACGACCGTATGGCAGGTATGTCTACTTTACCAATGCTACTAAAGCCTGTTAATTGTTCCGCGTTATTGCTATTCCTATTAATTATTGAGTTTGCCCTATTCCTTATGTTTTCGCTATTTGCGGCAGATGACACCAGCATTGCTTTTCTTATTCCTGTAGCATATACTTTTTACTCGGTGTATCAATTGAATCGATTAATGCCAGATTCTTTTAGCGCTATTGTTATTGGACCATTTAGGCATTTAACGGATTTGTTTTATCAGGTCTTGTTTCCCCTATGTGCTCTTTTCTTGGTTATCACAACCAACATATCTTGGGCTTTCTTGATTCCAGTTCACCTGCTCTTTTTCATTCCGTGGCATCTTGCCCATGAAGCCAAAACAGCATTGGTTGATGGATTTTGGTATGTAGACAATTACGTAAAACTGTGGAAACGGATTAGTCTTGCAGTAAATTACCCGATTTATTGGGCTTTTAGACTTTTTTCAGTGGATCTTATCAAAGAAAAAAAATCTGCGCTTGAGTACCTTAACACTCGATTCAATAACGTCTAGAATTGGTTCAAAACGAAACTAGGTTGATACTTGAAAAAAGTAAATAGAAAATGATGCCTGAAACGACTACAAATAACACATCATCTGCGTTTGTATTTGTAGTATGTGGAGCAGAGGAGCATATTTCTGAGCTAAACTATTCGCTAGCTGCACTTCAAAAATTTTCTAACAAGAACATTTTTGTAATCACCGATTTAACTAGAAATAAGGGTGAAATAAGGCATGATAGCGTCATTCATGTTCAAACACCTGTGCATTTAGATAATCATCAGGCCAGCATTTTTCTAAAAACGTCCTTACACCATTTTCTTCCAAATGGTCCTACCTATTGTTACTTAGATACAGATGTTGTTGGTTTAAACCATCAAGTGGATAGCGTCTTTGACCATTATTCTGCACCCATCACATTTGCTCATGATCTCTGTCGCATGGATCAATTTAGTCCATCGGCTATTCATTGTGGTTGCATTGAGCCTTCAAAACAACTTGAGAAGCTATTTGCAAAATACCATCATCTTGAAAAAAAGTATCATTATCTAGAACGAGAAAGGGAGGATTTAGAGAAAAAGAAACAACTAGAGCAGTTGTTCTTAGAGATAAAAAAAGACCGTTTACCCTATCTGTGGCTCACATTAAGGTTTTGGTTGTCGCCCAATAAATTCATTCTCAATAACGATTTTGTCTACTTTAAAAAAGAAAAGCTTTGGCGCGATAAAGCGGGTAATGCCGTGCTTTATGCCAGTGAAGATAGCGCCATAGCAAAAATTGAAGCCTCTACTTCATATCGTTGCGATATGACAAACGGGCATATATGGACCCTAAATGGTAAAGAGGTTTTCGACTGCAAATGCAACCATCTTCTTGAAAACATAGAGTCCACTTTCGGGACAAAAATTTCTCAGCCAGATTGGCATCACTGGAATGGTGGTGTGTTTTTGTTTGACAACAGCAGCCACGCATTTCTAAATATGTGGCACGAACGCACGATGCTGATTTTTACACTCCCCAATTGGAAAACTAGAGATCAGGGAACGCTAATTTCAACTGTGTGGGAAATGGGATTGCAGAACGCTTCTGTTTTGCCTATTAGTTTTAATCATATTGCCGATTATGATTATCCACTCAATCTGCACCTTGGAGAATTGCAGTTTTTGACAGAATCCTCCAAAGAAAGAATTAACCCCAACTTCATCCATGTGTTTCATCATTGGGGCGATGAAAAATGGGATGTTTGGAAGGCTGTTGAGCACCGCACAGGAATACATCTTAACGCAGATAGACAGGTTTTCAATAGCCTTTGGATTGGTAAAGAACTTTCACTTTTGGAATTACTTACCATTCGTTCTTTCTTGGATTTGGGACACTCTTTTAAGTTGTGGACTTACGAAACAATCACGACCCCATTGCCAGAAGGTGTGGTGCTATCTGATGCCAATGAAATTATTCCCCGAAGTCAGGTCTTTTCATATACGCACAGGAATACTTTCGGGCATGGAAAGGGAAGCTTCGCAGGATTTTCGGACATATTTCGTTATAAACTTCTCTATGAAAAGGGAGGATGGTGGACCGACATGGATATTACTTGCCTTAGACACATCTATATCGAAAAGGCGTACTTCTTTCGGCCGCATCATGAGCTAAAAGTGGTTGGAAATCTTATGAAATGTCCAAAGGGAAGTGAGTTGATGCGTGTTTGTTTTGAGGAAGCACACACTACTATTAATGAAGGAAATACAGATTGGCACGCCCCAATAGATATACTTAACCGAAATATAGTAAAGCTTGGTTTAGAAGGTTATATCAGCAAGGAAGTAAGCAACCCCGACCAATGGGAAACCACCTCTAGCTTTATTCACAGTGCTGCCAGGCCTGTTGAACCTTGGATATTCATACATTGGCAAAATGAGGAATGGCGGTCTAGAAAAATTAATCGGCAGAACTTTTATCATAATTCCTTTTTTGCCGAATTATTACATGCTCATGGGTTATCACAAAAACCAACTTCCTTGTGGGCAAAAGCAAAAAATGAAGTTAGGCACGGAAGAATGGTTAGAGCAGTCAAACGATTTATGGACCTTTACTTTTCATGAAACTAGATTCTAGTTTACTTAAGCAATATGGCCTAACAAGGCCAAATACGGATTGCTCATTGGTGTGTCATGCACCTACAGTAAATCTCAATTTTGAGCAAAACGGCAATGTTCGCGCATGTTGCTACAACTCTAAACATGTTCTTGGCACTTGGCCTGCTCAGAGTATTCGCGCCATTTGGGAAGGAGCAAGCGTTGCCTCCTTGCGCGGCTTTGTAGCCGAAAACAATCTCGGAGGAGGCTGCTTGGAATGCGGCAAAATGATTTCTGCTGGCAATTTTCATGGTGTTCGAGCCAAATACTATGATGAATTTGTTCCAAATACAGCCAAGGCACGCATATCTAGAACTTGGAAAAAGGCTGTAGGTAGCCCAATCTATCCCAAAGTGATGGAGTTTGAAATGAGTAATAAATGCAATCTTGAATGCGTGATGTGTAACGGCTATTTCTCATCAAGCATTCGAAAGAATAGAGAAAAACTCCCTCCTATTATGTCTCCTTATGATGATCGATTTGTAGACCAGTTAGAGGAATTTCTCCCGCATTTGACAGATGCAAAGTTCTTGGGCGGTGAGCCTTTTATGATTGACATTTATGTTCGTATTTGGGAGAGAATACGAAAAGTAAATCCAAGTATTAGGCTCCATATTACTACCAATGGCACTTTTCTTACGGATAGAGTAAAAGGCTTGCTAGAAGGACTGCAAGCAGGAATAATCTTATCTGTCGATTCTGTAAACCGAGACACCTATCACGCTATTCGCGTAAATGGTCAATTTGACAAGGTGATGGAAAACTTGGAGTTTTTCCGAAGCTATACCAAACGAAAGGGAACCTTCATCTCTTTGGCAGCGTGCCCTATAACGCTCAATTGGAAAGAACTTCCCGACCTACTAACCTTTTGTTTAAACAAGGAATTGTATCTGTATTTCAATGCCGTGTTTTCGCCTTCGAAATACTCCTTGCGTGAAATGCCTGTGGAAAAATTGACCGAGGTTATCCACTTTCTCAAGGCAATAACAGTTGCAAAACTTGAAGGAAATACACGGAATGCCCGAAATATGAGCATTCATGCATACACTGACTTCATTCAATTGTTAGAAGGATGGTTGGCCGAAAAGCACATGGAGCTAAAATCTTCTGAAAATCAATATTCAATAACTAAGGTTCATTTTAAACGCGAACCCATTATAGATTGGAACATCGACACCGTTAAAAGTTCCATCAAGCAATACTGCGCCATTTCGGATAAATCCTACATAGACAAAGAGGTAGCTTTACTTACCAAATTGTCAAATCTGTTGATTGATACTCCTCAAGGTCAATTGCAGACCGTATTCCTATGCTATTTCGAATTACTTATTGAATCGGAAGTGTTGGCTTATAATCAACCGCTTGCTTTGGTAAAGGCAGAGTTGCTAGAAAAACTGGTTCAAAATCACGCTAAACGCGATAGAATTTTGGAGGAAATGGGGAAATCAGACCCAATAACCCTTGCTTCTACCCTATACACTATGAATGAAGAAATGCTCAACAAAGCATTAGAATCACACTTTAGTTAAGCGCGTTTCGTTGCAACACGTGCGTTTCAAAATCCTCCACCAATCGTTTTACTTCTGCAGTTTCTAGTCGAGTATAGAGCACATCGGGTGGCGTATCCATTATGAGCAAATAGAACTGCATTTCTCCATTACGCTGTTCGAGCAAGGCACTTACCTGCTTGAGTTTATCACTAAGCTGTGATACTCGTAGTTTCTTCTGGTCATCACTTTCATTAAAGTGGAGATAAATAAACGCTGTCAGGTTTTTTATTACCAATGATTGTGCTGAACTATTATCTGCCTGTGATAGGCTTATCTGCGTAGTTTCCTCTCGCTGTTCGGACTCTTTCCACCAATTCTTTATTTGAACTTCCACCAAATTTCGGAAGATATTTAAATTATACTTTTCCAACCCAACAGCACTTTCAGGATATTGATGAAGCGAGGAAGAAAGTGTTGTATACACTATTTCCAATTCGCTTGCAGGCAACGACCAAATAGCCCATTCTACTGGCCTATGGATGGTATTGAACCAAATGTTCACCTTCTTTTCATTCACAAAGCGAATAAAATTGGGCATCTCGTGCCAATTGTTTCGCATAGGATTAACCATAAGACAAAACGTTCGGTTATTCTCTTGACAATAGCCGTGGAAGAAATCAAAATGTTCCATTGTTCGGCTAAACTTCGCGTTTACACGGATGGTTTCATATATATTAGGTGTAAGTGAGTCTAACGAGAAGTTGATATGAATATTGAGCTTCCCCAACCACTCTCGAACCTTATTGTTAAGCACAGTGCCATTGGTGGCAATCACAATTTTGAGTTGAGGATTTAAACGCTCCACTTTTTCAAAAATCCTGTATACTATTCCGATAAGAAAAGGCTCTCCGCCATTGAATCGTAATTCCTTCAAGTGGGGAATAAACTCTTCAAGTTGCATTACAAAAGCCTCGTCATACGGACTGCGCAAGGCGGGTAGTTTTTCTCTGTTTTTGCGGATAGATGATGAAAGTTCTCCTATGCACATTACACACTCCAAGTTGCAGGTGTTGCCCAATTCTAGCTCCATCATAGCTGGGTATTGGGCAACCGGATTTACATCATAGGCGCGAGCAAGCAATGAAGTATAGTTTCCTGTCTGCAAATTTTTGAGACACACATTGCACTTATGGGTAAGGTCGAAGCGCTGGAGACTTTGTCGTAGGGTCTGAAATTTTTCTCCAAACCATATTTCGTGCAACGACTTGGCTGGATAGGAATCTGGGTCAAGAAATGTGAGCCAACATGGAGCACAATCGCCATGCACATTAAAATACATGTTGCTAAACGGGGCATGGCACAGATGCGAAGAAGTGGGTTTGCCTCTAGCCACGTTGTAAGCCGCTATGGTAGAGGCGGGCAACCCTGGGCCAACTTGCTGCCGTATTGCACTATTTGCCGTGCTCAAAAGGCTTAAAGCAAGTTCTTTCATAGCTTTGGCGAGAACGACAATTCATAGGTAGCCAAGGCTATTCGACTTTGCTCTTTCACTTCCTCAATGGTTAAATCACGAACGCTTAGTTGCAATTGAGATATATCTGACCTCATGGCAAACGCCCGAAGTAACGCTTGTTCTTCCACGCTAAAACCATCCATTACCTCGTGTAGTCCAGACACCAATTTTTCTTTTGAAACCAAGATGCTAGACTCTGATAAGGAAGTATATGCTTCACCAATCCAATGCTCAAAAACATCTTCACTATCTATAGGTATTACCTTCTCGACAGATTGTGTTTCGCTAATGGTTGAGGGCACAGGCGTATATTCATACTCATGGTAGTGCTTTTCTCCACTGTTTGCTATGTACGAATCCAAATAGGTCTTAAAATCCTCAAAACATTTACGGTTGTGCCGCTCTTTTTGAGATATTCCTTTGGGCGAATATCCTTCCATATAATCGCGTATCCGCTTCAATTCATCTGTGCTAAGTTCGGCAAGGGCAAATTGTCGTGGACGCTCTAGGTAGCTCACATAAATGTAAGCTCCAACGGCATTGCACATTTCTATCATTTTCGGAAACTGTGCCCAATTGTCGCGTTGCACCGTGTAGCTTAACGATAGATTGGTGCCTTTACACCTACATACCTTGCTGAAGCGGTCTATGTTCTTCATCAATTCTTCATAGACCACATTTTTACGAATGCGTTCCAAAATCTCCTTTTCAGCTGCATCGATAGAGATAGCTACATCAAATCTCAGGTCGTTTAGTAACCCTTCAATGCGATTGTTCCATTGCGTGCCGTTGGTAATGACGAACAAATCCAACTGAGGGTTTAACTCCTGTATTGCTTCCCATATTTTGTAGTAAATGGGAATTAAAAAGGGCTCACCGCCATAGAACTTAGCCTCCTTTAAGTTGGATATATAGGGTCTAAGTTGCTGCACAAACGCATCGTTATATGGGCTTACCAATGGTGGAAGTTTATCTCTGTTTTTGCGGATGCTGCTACTTACCTCACCATGGCACATCTGACATTCAAGATTGCAAGTATTGCTCAACTCAAACTCAAACACTCGAGGATAGTCGGCATTGGTGTGTTCATAATACTTATCGAACACCAACGGACGGAGATTGGAAAATTTACCCTTGTCGAAAAAGAATTTGCAATGCCCACATCCTTGGCTAAGGTCGTTGTGCTGCATGTGTTGGCGTAGCTTTTGGGCTTGCTCGCCTTGCCATATTTCACTTATGCTGTTTTCGGGATAGTGGCCTAGCTGCACATCGCGATTGTATGAACACACATACACTTCTCCATTAAACGAAAACGTTAGGCTATTGAATGGCAGATAACAAAACTTGCGCTTAGCACCATCGGGTCGGAAGCGATTAAACCTACGATATTGCTTCAAGTCGAGCGGGGCAAAGCCTGCTGCCAAGGAAGCAGCATGGTCATCACTTTCGTTCAGGCGGGCGCGAATGCCTTCAATAAGGCTTCTCATTCGTTTTCTTTTAAGACTGCCAAACTACCGAAATAGTTAGGAAAGTGCGATTTCAAGGCATGTTCTACGCCTTGTGCCATGAGGTAATACCCTTTGGAATTGTGATGCCCATCTTGTTTCCAAAAATATGTTTTTGTGCTATCTATGGTAAGTTGTCTTGTGGAACAATAGTAATCCATCAAGTCGTAATGCACAAATGCAGTATCGTGTTTTATGTGATGGGCAAAAAAACTAAGGTCGTATTGATATAGGTGATGGTCTATTTCGCTGCGCTCAGGTTTTTTGAGTAGAAGCACTTTGAAGCCATGCGTGGTTGCTAATTGTGAAATGCTATCGAACACTTCGTTCCATTCGGGTTTCAATGCCTCCAATCGATTTTCAGCTTGACTCGCTGTTGTTAAGAACTGATTAGACTCTACTCCAAAAGCCCTAATAGCCGCTGCCCTAAACACGTAACTGCTGGCGTATAAAAACTCCCACCACGGTGCGGGCAATGCGCTCCAGTGTTGATCATGAAACCGCTTTAACCCACCACGGGTAAAGAAATCGTTGGTCATGTCGAGCGAGCCATAGGTCATTACTACCACATCGGGCTTCAGTTCTAGGCCAATATGCTTGAGCTGATTCCAGTAAAACCCAGGGTCGTTGCCGCTGATACCGAAATTTTGAACCACTACCGTATCTGCATTAATAGCACTACCATTTAGCAAGCCTCGCAGCACGGTTGGATATGCGGCTTCATAGGGAGCGCCATCGCCTTCGGTAAACGAATCTCCATAGGTTTGAATACGCAATTCACCCGGTTGTTTTGGCTCAAATTCCAAATCACACAGTCCATGGCTGTTTACTGTGCGGTGAAAATCAAATTCAGGACTCTTCATGCGCACTTCTTTTTCGTGGATGTGAATACGGAAGGGATTATCTAAATTTTGAACGTAAGTGGATTGATAAAACCCAGACCGTTCCTCAATATACGTTACACCACTACCCATGAAGCGAAGGCTAAACTCCAAAACAGCCCATGATAATGCTACACTAAAAAGCATCAAGCGCATGTCAGACAACGGCCATGCAAAGCGCAGGGCTGCGACATGCGCGCAAGCTGTTGCAAACACTCCTATCCCAATATGAAATGCTAGGGCATCATAGATTTTCACTGCGTAAAAGCCATGGGTGCCATGCCACCATGCCGCCCCAGCAAGGGCAATACCTGCAATAGCGAGCATTAACCACCTTTTTATATTCATGGCTTAGAAGTCATTTCGGCCAATTCAGGAAATATGGAAACAAACGACTCGCCCCTCAACCTATCAAGTGCTGCGGTATGTTGCCAAAACTCCTGCTTTAGGTTCTCGTCTTTCTCGTTCATATAGTTCAACACCGCTTGGGCGTTATTGATAATGTTTTTGCCGTTGTCCAAACGTTTGGCGTAGCCGTTTATAAACTCCGCATACAGCGCGTTTACACTCCTTTTAAGATTTGGAGTAAGGTTGTTGATGCTTAAATAATGGGGAGAAAAAAGCACATAGAGGTTCATTCTATTTGCATCAACCAAAGCGGAATCTACCATGTGCCGATAGAATTCTGGCATGTGCAACACATTCAAAATACTGACTGTTGCGTTTACGCCAATTGTAGCGGCAGGACATAGCTGCTTCACCTTACGTATGTTTGTTTCTATGGTGGGCCAATGCTGGCCTTTGCGTTGATAATCACCTTTTGGGCCCATGCCATCTAGGCTTGCCCATATGTCTACTTTTTCAAACTTATTCCACAGGGCAACGAGGTCATGCTGCTTATGATTGAGGGTAGACAGGTTGGTGTTGTAGCTTAACGTAAGGTCTGTTTTTTCAATGGAAATAAGATGCTCTAGCGTACGATAATGTTCGTCCATTACCAAGGGTTCGCCCCCTGCAAAATGCAAGCGTTTTACATCGGGCAGCAATGTTTCAAACGATTGCCAGAACTGGTCTTCGTCTGCGGCCATTTTCAATCCTTTTGGATAAGGCTTTGCATTGGGGTCAAGTCGCAATTCTTCTTCGTGCCAAAGCGAGCTGTATTCGCTGCTGCAAATGCGGCATTTGTAGTTGCAGCGATTGGAAAACCGAATGTCGATAAGCGGTATGCTTTGCTCTGCCACATATCCCTGGGGCGAAGTGTTCAACACGCGGCCATAGTATGCTTTGTAGAGGCTATTGTACTGGGTTCTTTCGCTATAGCGTCCCACTTTTTCGTAGGCATAGCAATTTTTGCAAATGGTGCTTTGCTTGCCTTTCAGCATGTTTTGGCGCAGCCTCATCATAGCTTCCGAGTTCCACGCTGCCCTGATGTCGGCATTGGTGTTCAGGTTGGCAATGGCGTTTCCTTCTTCCATATTGGCCATGCAGCAGGGTCCTACATCGCCATTGGTTTGGGCATGCAATTGAATCCATGGAGCCATGCAAAACACCTTTGACCGCTGTACGCGTGGGCTAATGGTAGCCCTCACTTTGGTATAGATTATTTCCAGTTGGTCGAAGGTGGGCGTCATGCTATGAAAGAGGCAACCAAGGTTGCCCGGTAAAATTAAATCATTCTCGCACTAGAGCTGGTGCAATCGGGTTCAAATAACTTATACCTACTTTGGTCACGGCCAAACCACTACCCGCAATAGGCGGATTTGCTCAATGAATATTACCCGTTTCTTTCTCAATTATTTGAAAGGTGATGCGCAGCCAAAGATGCTGCGAAGACCCGAAGAGACCGACTTTTGCTACTACCCTTTCTTTCAAGTATTGATGACTGCCGGAGGCAAGTATATGCCATGCAGCAAGCATGAAGCATTTGTGACGCACGAGGGTAAAGTGCTAATTGCCAAGGAAACTAGTATAGAACAGGCGTGGCACTCAGACTATATGCAGGATTTGCGCCAAGGATTTTTGGATGGTACGCGCAGAAAAGGCTGCAATGAGTGTTGGCGCGAACAGGATATGGGCCTCAAACCCATGCGCTACGATTCGTACAACTATAGTGTGTCCGAAAGCCAGGTGCAGGAGCCTAAATACCCTATGCGGGTAGAAATAAACGCCAGCAATGTGTGCAATTTGAGGTGCCGTATTTGCATGCCCACCGCCAGCCACCGCTGGATACCTGAGGCCAAGAAACTTTACAATTGGAATGAGGAAACCCATTTCAATATGACGGAAGAAAATGCCGAAGCCATACGCACTTGGTTGCCCAACATAACCCAACTTGGTTTTTTTGGGGGCGAACCCCTGATGAGCGATGAAAATATTGCCCTTATGCACCATTGTGTGGAAACAGGGCATAGCAAACACATTTCACTATTGCTCAATACCAACGGCACGGTGTATACCACCGAGATAAAAGACCTCTTTCTTCGCTTTAAAAAAGTGTACATCAACTTTAGCATTGACGATATAGGCAAGCGGTTTGAATATCAACGCAATGGTGCCAAATGGGATGAAGTGGTGGCCAACATGAAATCGTATCTCCGCTATGGCGGAAGCACCGATAAGGATACCATCGAATGCAAAATATGCTGTAGTGTTACTAACATGAACATCTACTACTTTCCAGAGTATTTTGCCTACATGAACACCCATTTTCCGGGTATGCCTGTGTATTGGAACTTGGTGTATGAACCTTGGGAGTTCTCCATAGAGCTATTGCCCGAAAGCTTGAAAGACATAATACGCCACAAGCTGCGCCACTCTATAGCCACTACCTATACGCTAGACGAAACCAAGACCAAAACCGTAGAAAACCTCATTACGTTTCTCGATAATACGATAGCTAAAGATTTCAATGGCTTTTTGCGCAAAATAAAACTGCACGATTCCTACAGAAATGAAGACTTTGCCCACACCTTTCCTGAGTGGTATGCACTAATACAGGCACACACGGAGCGCAAAGTGCTATCTGAATAGAACACAAAGTTCCATAAGTAGCTAAATCCTCTGCCTTGCTAGGCCAAACTGTGTCCGATTGTTTAGCCCTTCCAGTGTTTTGTAGAAGGAACCACACAATACTTAGTCTAAATTATATGTTATTTAACCATAGTACTATTTAATTTAAGCAGTACTCTAATTAATTTAAGTAGTTATATACTTAATTTAAGCAATAATATAATTAACTTAAGTAGTAAAGTGCTTAATTTAAATATTAGTATACTTAACTTAAATAATAATATACTTAATTTAAATATTGGAATACTTATTTTATATATGAGTTACGAATTATTCACCATTAAATGGGCTAATCCGTTGGGGCGAGGTTCTATCTTCTTTCGCCTCGCCCCCAAACCTTTGGTCTAGTTATGTTTGTTTTAACGTTTGCCACCCCGTTGCAGAATAGTGCAACGGGGTGGTTTGTTTTAATCGCTTTGAGACCGTTGCGTAATCTAAGCATTTCTTACACGTTCTATTTTTAGCGCTTACTTTTTAATAATTTGGATTTTTCTATTGTATTTAGGTTGATTTAGGTATTTTTTTCATGCCTTTTTGGCTTATTTTCATGTTATTACTCACGTCCG
>CAMDOM010000016.1 GCA_945903645.1 Chryseobacterium gleum | reverse complement strand
TGCTCCACATTTCTGGAAATTTTTGGCCAGACGGTCCTTTTCTCACTCAAGAACAGATTTCAGCATTTGGAGCGAATGGGGAGCTTTTTCCAACCACTACGGTAATGACGGAGGATTCAGAAATAGCTATTCAGTCCGTGAATGAGGCTTATGAAGCAGTGCTTGAATGGGCTGGTGCGCTTCATCCACAGCGCGATGCAGTGGATACGCGGGTGTTGGCGCAGGTGGCCGACAGCACGGGACGTATTACAGACTGTGTGCGCCAAGGAGCAATTGTGCTAGACGAGGGAATTGCCATCAGTGCCACCCTAAATTCTATCGTTTACAGCGTGTTTGATGATGCCATAAAATATTCGGCTGAAGGAAGGCAGGTGCGCATACTCTCTGGCACTGGCGCTGGGCAAATGCGTATTGGAGGGGCAATGAATACCATTGATGCGGAAAATCAAATTGTCGAAGCCGTTGTTGATGCACCATGGGGTGTTGTTCCCGATGCCACATCGCAGTTTAGCATTACTGCACTATGTGAGAATTCGACTGGAGGTTTTCCCGCTTATGCCGCTGGCACTCCATATTTGGATGAGGATAATGATGGAATGGACGATGCTTGGGAACTTGAAAATGGCCTCAATCCAGCGGACGCAAACGACCGCAATGGAACTGGGCTGGATGCGGAGGGCTACACTAATTTAGAGGTGTATTTGAACGGGTTTTATGCTAATCAACCTACTGGATTAACTGATACCGAATTGACGCAAAACACTTTTGAATTGAAGGCGTATCCTAATCCCTTTAATGGTTCAGTTGCATTAGCAGTAACTGGTGCAGCACAATTGAAAGCTCAGATTTTTGATGTGAAAGGTAAACAGATTCGAATACTTCAGGGAAGCAATCCGCTTCTGTGGGATGGATGCCACGCAAACCAAAATAGAGCTGCGGCAGGAATTTATTTTGTACACCTAACGGTGAAAAACACCGTATTGCAGACTAAAGTTATTCTGACAGAGTAGCTTTTTAGCAACTTCAAGCATTCTATGTTACCCAAGTCGTTGTCATTTTTTACTTGGGGGTAATTTATTCCGAATCCCGCAGGTATTACTGAGTAAGGAATGCGACATATAGCGGTCGTATATAAAGAAACTACAAAAATTACAGTTATAATTTCCTTATCAAATTGATATAAAATACTTTTAGATTAAAAAATGTTTACCAAATTGGCGGCCATAAATCAACCCTTAAACCAAACTATGAGAAAACTCATTACTATCCTCTGTCTTATCCTATCTAGTGTTGCGGTTCAGGCCCAAAAGAAGACGATAACTGGAACTGTAAAAGATTCTAAGAGTGGCGAAACAATGATTGCCGCATCTGTAATTGTGAAAGGCACAACAACAGGGGTTATGACAGATGTGAATGGAAAGTTCGCTATTTCTTTGGATTTGACTACTCCAAAAACATTGGAGATTAACTATTTGGGCTATCAAAAACAAGAAATTGTGGTGGATGGAACTACCACCAATTTTGATGTTCAGTTGGAAATGATAACCATGCGTGGGCAGGAAGTAGTTGTATCGGGTTCGCGGGTTTCCGAAACTATTTTACAAAGTACCACCTCTATTCAAAAGATGAACACCAAGGATATACAAGAGGTGGCATCTGGTGATTTTTATGGTGCATTGAGCACGCTTCAAGGTGTGGACATCACCACTACCAGTCTTGGGTTTCAAGTGGTAAACATGCGTGGTTTTAATAGCACCGCACCAGTTCGTGTAGTTCAGTTTATTGATGGAATGGACAACCAAGCGCCTGGATTAAACTTCCCTGTAGGCAACATGGTGGGCGCAAACGATTTGGATTTGGAAAGCGTGGAGGTTATTAGTGGTGCAGCATCGGCATTATATGGTCCAAACGCTTTTCAAGGCGTGGTGAGTATGACTACCAAAAATCCTTATGATTATCAAGGATTATCCGTTCAACTTAAAGGAGGCTCTCGTAATTATATTGATGGACAACTTCGTTTTGCAACCACGCTTGGGAAGGAAAAGCGTTGGGGACTTAAAGTTACAGGACAATACAAGCGTGTAGATGACTGGGTTGCGGATGATGCTGTGGCGAACCGGTATGGTGACATTGAAACAGATGTGAATCTATCTTCTATCATCGAGCAACAACAAACAAACCCTGACCTAACGCAAGAAGAGAGAGACGACTTTGTTTCCTTGGTAGGCGGCTATTTAGGATTAGTATCGCCAAATGCGTTCCCTGGAACTATTAACGTGAAAGCCCCTGGTTATATGGAGCGTGAGGTTGCAGATACAGATGCGTTTAGTGCAAAAGCCACTGCTGCTCTGCATTATCGTTTTAAGAATAACATAGAGGCTTCCTACACCTACAAATTTGGTATGGGTAAAGGGATTTACCAAGGGTCCAATCGTTATAGCATCAACAACATTATGTTTCAACAACACAAGTTGGAAGTGTCAGGACGCAATTGGAAGGTTAGAGCTTACACCACATTAGAAGATGCTGGAGATTCGTACGATGCTGTTTTCACAGCCATCAATATCTCTAAGCAAGGTATTGGCAATTATGTGGGAGAATATCTCGGAACTTATTTCGATACACTTCGGGTGATGTCTAACGATTTCGACAATAGTGTTTCTGCAGCTCAGGTAGCTGATGCACGTGCGTTTGCAACAGCTCAAGCCGAAGCAAATGGATGGATAGCTGCTGGTTCTACCGAGTTCGATTCGTTGCGGCAGGCCATCATCACTAATCCTGATTTGGAATCGGGTTCATTGTTTACCGATAAATCTAACCTACAACACGTAGAGGGTCAATATCAATTCGACTGGAAATGGATGGATGTGTTAGTAGGTGCTAGCTTCCGCAGATATGACCCACAATCTTATGGTTCCATTTTCGCAGATACACTTGTTAATCGCGCAGATACATTAGCTAATGGAGCGGCAAACTTGGATGCTGAGTTTGTGGATTTATCTCAGATAGAGTATGGTGGGTTTATGCAATTGACCAAGCGTTTGTTTGACGATAAATTCAAAATACAAGGGTCTATACGAGTAGATAAGAATCAAAACTTTGCTGCGCAATTTTCTCCTCGTTTGTCGTTAATGTATGACTACAAAGGACACAGTTTCCGAGTTTCTGGTCAAAGCGCATTTCGTAGCCCAACCCTGCAAAATCAGTATATTCGGTTAGATGTAGGTCCGCTTATTATTGCAGGTAACTTGAATGGGTGGGAGAATCTTTACACATTAGAATCGGTCACTTCTTTTAACGATTATATTGATAGTGTTCAGGTTGCAGGTATTTGGAACGATTCGGTGTATGACGTGGCAAGTGGCAAACTTGAAACGTACAAGGCCAAACCCATCCGCCCAGAACAGGTAAAAACAATTGAAGTTGGCTACCGTGGCACATATTTCAAGCGCTTGTTTGTGGATGCGACATTCTATTACAACTGGTATACCGACTTCATTGGTGAGATTCGTGTGGTTCAACCTTTTAATGCAATTGCTGGTGAAGAAAGTGGTGTAGATCAATTATTGTCAAATACTGCTGGCAGCCCTACACGCCAGATTTATCAAATACCTGTCAATGCCGAACAAGAAGTGCGTTCAATGGGTGCTACTTTAGGATTGTCGTACTATTTCAACCAGAAATATACGGCCACAGTGAATTACACATACGCCAAATTGATGACATCCGATTTGGATGATCCAATTATTCCTGGATTTAATACGCCCGCCAATAAAATCAATGTTGGTGTAAAAGGTAGAAATGTGTGGAAAGGATTGGGTTTTGCAGCCAATTTCCAATGGGTAGATAGTTTCGAGTGGCAGAGTACTTTCGGTGATGGTTCCGTACCTTCCTATCACACGCTCGATTTATCCCTTAGCTACGATATTCCAAAATGGTTTAGCGTACTTCGCTTAGGGGCATCTAACGTCTACAATCAAAGACGCATAGAGGCCTATGGATCACCAACAATTGGTGCTATGGTTTATGGTTCAGTAACAGTTGACATTAAAAAACTTAAAAAATAATTGCCATGAAAAAAATACTACTCTATGTTGCGCTTGCCGGAACTGCTTTGCAGTCTCAAGCTCAAAACATTTTGAATGGTCAAATCGACAATTTCAGTGAACTTACCACCGTAATATCACAAGAATTCGTGATGCCTGATGGAGTCAAACTGATGACTGATTTGTATCTACCCATTCTTCAAGACTGCTTGGTGGTTCCGGTAGCTTTGGATATTCCAGCGGCTTTGGGAGGAGGAACACAATCCTTCAGTTTGGAGCTTATTCCTAGAGGTAAACAATTTTTGGTTTACGACTCACTGAATGGCGGGTTGAATCCAAACCCGTATCAATTACCAATGATTCTCTCGAGAACACCTTATGATAAAGGTGATCAAAACGCGGAAGAAGGAGCTGTGATTGGCCTATTGGGTTATGTGTATGCCAAACAAGACATGCGAGGACGTTATGAATCAGGAGGCGTGTATTTGCCTTTAATGAGCGACTCTTGGAACAAAAACGCCTATCATCCTAACTACAAACACGTGTTGGACAAAACGGCATTTAATGATGCACGTAATGGTAATCGCAACGAAGATGGATACTGGACTATTCGCTACGCAACAGATAGCTTAATGCGTGATTATGACTTAGATGGAGACGGAATATTCGAAACGCGCGATAAAATGATTAACGGTCGTATTGGAATGTTTGGAGCTTCAGCTTTGGGCTATAATCAATACCAAGCAGCAGCATCACACAAAATTGACGTGACTCAACCGGGTCTCAAGTGTATTCTACCTATTGTGGCTCCAGCAGATTTCTACAAAAGCGTTGGTTTCCCTAACGGAGTACTTCGCGATAGATTGGTAACTGGTTGGCTAGCTGGTCAAATCTTTTCTGGAACAGATGACGATTTGATTCCAATTGACAATGACATGGACAACAACCTCCATAGCTCAGCGGACTATAACTTGCCACAGGACATTACGGTAAATGGCGAGACGAAAAGTTACGGTCAAAATATGTTTGCTGCGGCTAACTTGTCTATTGACCACTTTTTGAATGTGCGATATACTGATGCGGAAACTGGAGAAGTTTTACCAGCTGGGTATTATCCAAATTCTCCAGGACGAGCTGATATGGACGTGAGCCGGGCCATGGTTCGTCCTGATGGAGAATCTGTATCGAAAGGAAAGCGCATAAATGGAACCTTAATAGTAGAAGATACAGATGATAGTGACCCAGATGGATTGCTTGGGTTCGGTTCTACACCATTAGAAGGAAGAAACACCGTGCGTTGGAAAAACATGGAAGTGCCCGGCTATCATCTTGTTGGATGGTGGGACATATTTATTGATGGACAGGCCGAAACATGGTCTAACATGCGCAAACATTTAAGCCCGGAAAATCGGAACCTTCAAAAGATAGTAATCGGACCATGGGCGCATCAAACCATCGGTAATCGCACTACGGGTGACCGCACCTACCCTGAAAACGTAATTGATGTGATGGGAATCAATTTTGATGATTTCAACACCAATGATTTAAAAATTTCCAAAGCGCTAAACTCTGAATTGATTGGTTGGTATCGCTACAATCTAAACTATCGTGCGGAGCAATACATTGGCGAGCCTACGTTCATTTTGCCAGAGACGCAAAACCTTATACCATTATTCGATGCTTCAATATTGGGTTTTGTCAATGTGCGTGTGCCTTCTGACGAATTGCGCGTTCCATTTGATGAGTTAGTTGGAATTCTTAACGGATCAAGACCAATCAGCGGATTAAAGGCGGAACTTGTAGTTAGTGGTGGACTTTTAGATGGTCAATCATTTGAAATAGCGGTTCCAGATATTGAGATAGGAACACTTATCCCGGGGCTCGCAAGCGATGACATTACACCAATACCATTCAAAGATTTTGGTAATCCTGCAGTTGTTCCCAATGTGCGTGCCTATGTAATTGGGCCAAACGATGATACTGACCCTAATAACGTTAACCTGGGCAACTACTGGTTGGCTGCCGATACCTTCCCGCTCCCAGAAGGGCGTGATTGGGATGCCATTCAGCGCACCCGTTATTATATGCACAAGGGCGGAACGCTTAATCAAAGTGCTCCTACAGTAGATGAAGGGTTCACCATGTATGTGCACGACCCAGATGATCCAATTCGCACCATTGGTGGAGCAAATATGATTGTTAGAACTCCCGATGGCGAGCGTGATTCGCAAGGACAGTTTAATCTAAAAGACCCGCGCTATGCACCTTACACTATTGACCGCGAAGGGGTAATTGCTTTTGAAACTGAGCCCATTGAAGATTCACTTTCCATTGTTGGGTTTCCATCTGTTAAGTTATATGCAAAAAGTAATGTGGGCGGTTTGGCCTCTGGACTTACAGACACCGACTTTCATGTACGTATCGTAGACGTTTATCCTGATGGACGGGAGTATTTTGTTCAGGATGGATGTATAAACGCACGTGCCCGCAACTATGCACGTATGCTTGTAGAGGAACCTTGGTTAGATTCGGAAGCTCCATATCCTGGCGATAATATCCCTTACACCAATATTCAAATTGGTGAGGTGTATGAATATGTGTTTAATCTGCTTCCCGTTGCCTACACATTTGGCCATGGACATAGAGTAAAAATCTTAGTTGCCAGCAGTAACTATAATCGTTATCAGGTTAACCCGAACATTCCAATCAACGATGGCGAATTCTTCCGCAGAAAGCCAGGCGATGGCCGTGGATACAAATTTGGTGGTCCAGATGCCCCTTTCATGATGCCCCGTGTAGCAATTCAGCGTATTGCTTTCTCGCCAGAGCATCCTAGCAGTATCTCTTTACCCGTCCTAAGCAAAAAGTACACAGATGTAGAGGACTTAGCTACTGAAGTTGATCCAGGAAACAGTATGCTTATTTATCCAAATCCAGCATCTGACCAAGTGACCATTTTTGTAGGAAATCAGGATGAGCAAAAAATTCGTATTATGGATATCAATGGAAAGTTGATGTTTGAAGAAACTTCGTTTGAAGATCACATTAACTTAAATGTATCTTTCCTTTCATCGGGTATCTACATCGTAGAAATGACCAATATGAAAACAGGCGAGCGCGAAACTCAGAAGTTGACCCGCATCTAACGGCTGGTTAAATTCAATAAAGAAACCGCGATGGCATGTTCATCGCGGTTTTTTTATGCGCTAAATGGCGGTAAGCGTAGGGTTACCTTTGTGCCACAATCCCACACCACATGGCACTTAAAAAACACCCGATAGACACGCTTAGCATAAGCACCGAAATTGTGTTGCCCAACGATACTAACACCCTTGGCAACTTGATGGGCGGCAAGCTGTTGCATTGGATGGATGTGATTGCTGCGGTGGCTGCCCATCGATTGTGCAAGCGTATTTCGGTGACTGCTGCAGTGAACAATGTGGCCTTTAATAAAGCCATTGCATTGGGCGATATCGTGACGCTAAAAGCTAAAGTAAGCCGCTCATTTAGCTCCAGTATGGAGATATTTATAGATGTGTATGTGGAAGACCGCAGCACTGCCGCGCAGATTAAATGCAACGAAGCTATTTACACTTTTGTGGCTGTTGATCAAATGGGAAATCCCATACCAGTGCCAGAGGTGGTTCCAGAAACGGACGAAGAAAAGGAACGCTATGAAGGGGCTATGCGCAGACGGCAACTCAGCCTTATTCTGGCAGGAAAAATGAAACCCGATGATGCTACCGAACTTCGGGCATTATTCGGAATCTAAAAGCCCATTTCGGATTTTACCTCGGTAATAGCTTCAACGAGTGCATTCACATCGGTCACAGAAATGCGCCCAATGTTTCCAATTCTAAAACAATCGCCTTGGGTCAGTTTGCCCGGGTAAATGGCAAAGCCTCGTTGGTTTAGTTTCTCGTAGAAATTCCCAAAATGGAAAGCTGTATTGGTAGGATAGCGATAAGTGGTGATGATATGCGCCTGCTTTTCTTTGGGGAGATATTCTTCAAAATCGAGGGCGCGCATACCCTCAGATAGGGCCTGATGGTTGGCGCCATAGCGTGCAGCTCTGCCTGCCACTCCCCCTTCGGCATGCAATTCTTTGATGGCTTGATGGTAGGCCAATAAAGAATGTGTGGGCGGAGTGAAACGAAATTGCCCATCATTTTCCAATCCTTTCCATTGAGCATAGAGGTCGAAGCTTAGGGTGCGTGAGCGGCCTTCACATTCGGCAATGGCGGCTTTGCTACCAAGCACAATACTGAATCCGGGTACGCCTTCAATGCACTTGTTGCTGCTGGAAATCAGAAAATCAATTCCACAAGTTTCTAGGTTAACGGGTATGCCACCGAAGCTACTCATGGCATCTACAATGTAGCGTTTGCCATGTTGTTGAATCACTTTTCCATAGGCTTCAATGGGATTCAATATTCCAGTGGTAGTCTCGCAATGCACCACCGCAACATGTGTTACTGAAGGATTGCTGCGCAGAAAAGCTTCCAATTCATCTGCGGAAGGTGATTCGTTTTCCGCACTTTCGATACTATCGCAGCGAATGCCATGCACTTTGGCAATTTGTGCCATGCGTTTGCCGTAGGCGCCATTTATCAAAAGCAACAGATGCCCATCTTTGGCTATAGCACTCGATATAACTGCCTCTATACCAAAGGTGCCCGAGCCTTGAATGATGATGCAGTCGTAGCCCGACTGTTGCGACACTTCACCCAAGGCCAAAAGGTCGGTTCGGATAGATTTTACCAAATCTATGAACTCATAATCTCTAGAGCCTAGGTCGCGAAGCATTGCTTCTTTTACCGTAATAGAGGTGGTGAGTGGGCCGGGAGTAAAGAGCAGTTTGTCGGGCATGGCTGGTGTAATCGTATATATGTAACTTTAAAAGTTTTGAGTTTCGTATGCCTAGTCGTGTTAAGCGATAGTTGCACTTTTCCGTAGAAAATAGAATAATGCTGCAGTAGTAAACAGCACTCCTGTGGCACTAACACCATAGCACGCATAGGTGAAAAAGGTAATCCAATCCAATTCGCTCACGAAGAAATCTTTGTAAAGCAATACGGTCACACTTCCCAAATAGCCAAAAGCATCGGACAAATAGATGAGAAAACCCGCATTGCTTGGATACTTAAAAGCGGCAATCAAGCGTTCGAAAAGGATGCAATTGAAGGGAATGTAGCTGGTGTAGGCGCCAAACCCTGTGAGGATAATCCACCATACCGCACCAATGCTGCCATGATGGAAAAGCCAAGTGGATGCGCCCACCACAACAGCACCAAAGGCAATAATGATGTGGTTCACCATCAACGCCCGCATATTGTTTTTAATAAACATGAGGAAAGCCAGCAAGGTCAACACTCCGATAGTTACGGGCACTTCGGTGGCGGTGAAAATGCCAGGCGTTTCTCCAAAACCTAAGGCAGTAAGCAGTTCGGCCATAAAGTTGTCGCGGAAATCGCGGAAGGCGGTTAGCGCCACATAAAACAGAATTAACGAAGTGAGACCGAAAGCGAATTTCATAAAGAACGCTTTGCGTTCTGGGCCTTTCATAGGCAAACGTTCGGTGCGCAATGCTATATCTTCGGCATTGGGGTTGGGCAAAAGGCCCAGCATCCATACAAAAAACACCATGGGCAAGGCGAATACCAACCCAGTAGCGGCTGGCATCCAAAATTCCGAAACGCCTTCTACCAAAAGCCATTTACCTACGGTTTTCACAAATCCACTGGCAAAGATGAAGCTGGCACACAAACCAGCACCCATCAATTCGGTGTAGCGTCTACCTTCTAAAAAGCTGAACACAAGCCCCCACACCATACCCAATGGTATGCCGTTGAGAAAAAGAAAAAGAAACTTCAACTCTACCGGAACCACGGCAAAACCAAGCAATGCTATTTCTGAAACCGCGATTAACGCCAATAAGGCAAGGCCGCGCTTGTTGCGCCCCATTTCGCTCACCACCTTGATGCCAATAAACTTGCTCAGCGTGTAGCCTAATACTTGCGCAATAACAAGAGCCGATTTAAATTTTAGCCCCCACATATCCTGCACATCATCGTAGCCCGTAGCCGTGAAGGGCTTGCGAAAGGCATACATGCACGAATAGGTGCTAAACGCTGCAATAATGGCGTAAACGGACAACAGTAGTCCGGGTAGGCGCGACAAGCGTTGGGTAATGGATGAGCCTATGTTCACGAAAGGACTGCGGACAGATAAGAATGGGCTAAGTTCTTATTTATCACCTACAAACCGAACTGCCGTGTGTTATGGAAGTGTGAAGAAACGAAAAGAGTACGCCTTAAAGAAAATGGTGCTGAGGTGCGTTGGGTGTGCATGGCTTTAGGTTTTATGTGGGTCAAAACTATTCTGGCCTAGTTCCATGGGTGTTAAACAAGTGTAAATCAATGTAAAATGACGCGGTAGCATACGCACTTGGGGGCACTATCCAAGTAAATTTGCGTCATGCACTCCCGTTTTCTTCGCTTTGTAGTGCCAGTGCTGTTCTGCTTGCTTTGGCTTATAGGGCAAGGGCAAACTATACGCGATACCCACCAAAAGCATACGTTGGTTGCCATGCGCATGATTGGCCACCAGGTATTGCTCTCCTCTGGGGATTATCTATCGCGGGTGTTGCCCATAGAGCAAGAGGGCGATGGATACCGTATTCGGTTTGGGGCAGACTTCGCCCTAGACCCCGACCAATTGGTGACCACCGTAGACAGCGTGATGCGCCTAACCCATATTGCCAAAGGCTATGTGCTCGAAGTGGAGCAGTGCGAAACCAACCAAGTAGCGTATAGCTATGTGATAAACGATGCCATTGGCCCCCACGAGGTAGCCTGCAAAAGCAGAATGCTACCCATAGGATGCTATAGCATACTGATTACCCTAACCGACCCTGACCCAACCCTTGCCCAGCTGGACAACACCAGTGCCCTAAGCCCTACGCTTTTGGCAACGCAAGGCGCAAACATGCTGTGGCCTGCGCTCTTGGCTTTGATAGCCATGGGATGCATTGGTTTGTTCATGGTTTTGCGGAAGAAAAAGCAAGCGCCCATGCCGAAGCCCTCTGCCAACACCATTGCCATTGGCCATTACCAGTTTGACGCGCGCAACATGGCGCTATGGCACAACACCACCAAAGACGAGCTTACCAGCAAAGAGGCCGATTTGCTGGCCCTGCTGCATGCTTCGGTAAACACTACAGTGGAGCGCGATGTGCTACTCAAAAAAGTGTGGGGAGACGAAGGTGCGTATGTAGGCCGAACCTTAGATGTATTTATCTCCAAGCTTCGCAAAAAACTAGAATCCGACCCCAACGTTCGCATTGTGAATGTGCGCGGCATTGGGTACAAATTGATTTTGGGAGGAGAAGAGGAATAATCTCTGCGGCACCTTTAGGTTGCTAAAACCCTATTTTCGCCAAATCAACGAGGATTGAAATGCAGAAAAACATGGTGTATTCCACCAAAATATGCATAGTAGGCGCAGGCACAGCTGGGGCAACTACTTCCATATTTTTGGCTAAGATGGGTATTCCTCACATGATTGTGGATGCGGCCATTTTTCCTCGAGATAAAATTTGTGGGGATGGGCTCGATTTGAATGTGGTTCGAGTGTTGAACCATATTGACCCAGACTTGGTGCTACAATAACTGAGCAACAGCAATTTATTCTCTCCTTCTGCCGGGCTCCGCTTTATACTTCATGATGGAAAACATGTTGATTTAAGCCTTAAAAAGCAAAAGGAGATTAAAGAAAAATATAAACAAGCTCTATTCTTTATTAGCAAACGCGCCAATTTCGATAATTTCCTAGTTGGTCAAATAAATCCCAATGTTGCCATAATCTTACCAAGCTGAAAAGCAGCGCAGCACTTTCCAAAAAGGCGCTACGTCTTTGAGGATATTCACGTATTCCATTCTTCCCTAAATTGGTGCATGGTTTGGCGTGTGGTGCTTATGGTTTTGGCGCTGTTTGCCTATGCTGGCAGCGCAATGGCGCAGGTGCAGCCGGATAGTCTGCGCAAATCGGTGTTTTCCTTTGGCCTGCGTGGGCACTATGGGTATTTGCTTAAGCACTCGGCCGATTTCGAGTTTAAAGAGTCGTACCCTTGGGGCCTAGAAGGCGATTTTAGTTGGCAATTGGCAACGGATAAAGTCTATCGCTTTTGCAGTTGCTATCCGCGTGTTGGGTTTGCGGCCAACTATTTCAATTTCGACAACGGGCCTGTGCTTGGTTCGGCCTATTACGTGTATGGTTATGTAGAACCTGTGTTTTTTGTGCCCCGTAGGTTCAATCTTTCCTTTCGCATTGGGTTGGTGGGTGTTGCGGTGCTCGATAGGCCGTATGACGAAACCGATAATCCCTACAACTTGGCCTACAGTAGTTATGTGGCTTTTCCGCTGATGTTGGGCATTGGATTCAACTACCGCATCACCGACCATTTGGCGGTGCGCCTTGCGGGCAACTACAACCACATTAGCAACGGAGGCATCAGCAATCCCAACAAAGGGCTTAATTATCCGACAGTCAATGTGGGGTTAGACTACACCTTTCGTCCTTTAAAGCTAGCTGCACGAGGTAAGTTGCGCAGACCTCCTCCCGAAAAACGAAACCGCCTAGAGTTAGATATTGGCAATGCCCTCAAAAATGCCGATGCTAAAAGCCCTGCCCAGTTTTGGGTACTCAACGTTAATCTGCAATATGCCCGGTGGTTTCATCGGTCAAGTGCTGTGGCTGGCGGGTTTACGTGGGAAATGGACAACTCCAAGCGCATGCGCATTCTTCGCTCTGACGACCCAACCCGCGACCACAACCGCCTATCGTTTTATGTAGGCCACGAGTTTTGGTTGGGCAAGGTGCAGTTTGGGCAATACATTGGGGTGTATGCCTTTGACGATTTTCCTGAAATAGCAGGGTGGTATCATCGCCATGAGTTGAGCTTTCATATAACCCCATGGATTTTTGTAAGTGCTGGCCTAAAAGCCCACAACCAAGTAGCCGACTACCTCGACCTTAAGGTGGGCTATGCCTTCAACTGGGACAAGCGGAAATGAGTTTTGGAAAAGCTGTAACTTCCAGTACGAGCATCCCAAAAACACAGCACTTTAGTTTCATTTTGATAGCACTGGCTTGCCCAAAACATAACGTGCGGGAAATGCCTTGGTCACAACAGAGGTGGTAGTTTGTACAAACTAAGGGAAGTCTAAATGGTTAGAGCGGATAACACCGCTTTCCACACGAACAGACACCTGACTTACGGTCAGGGTGGATTCCTTCCCTCACAATCAACAGGTTTTTCACTGCATTATTCAGCCAATAGGCTGCCGTGTTTTGGCGCCTGCATTCAACCCCATGTGTATATCAACATTGTAGAGCTATGAAAATAAACAGACGCGCTGTGAACACCGTAGTAATAAGCGATGTGCATTTGGGCACATACGGTTGCCATGCCGATGAGCTGGTCAATTACCTCCGCAGCATTCGCCCCGAAAAGTTGGTGCTGAACGGGGATATTATTGATGTGTGGCAGTTTAGTAAGAGCTATTTCCCTGCATCTCACATGAAAGTGGTGAAGGAGATTATGAAACACCTGTCTAAAGGAGTGGAGGTATATTACATACCGGGAAACCATGACGAGATGCTCCGAAAATTTGTAGGCCAGCGCATGGGCAACTTATACATTGACAATAAAGTGGTGCTGGAATTGGACGGAGCGAAAACATGGATTTTTCATGGCGATGTGTTTGACGTTAGCATGCGCCATTCCAAATGGTTGGCCAAGTTGGGAGGATTTGGGTATGACTTGCTTATTCTGTTTAACAGAGCCGTAAATCTTATGTTGGTGCGCATGGGTCGCGAAAAAATATCGTTGTCGAAAAAGGTGAAAGACAGCGTGAAGGCGGCCATTGCCCATGTGAACGATTTTGAAAATACGGTATCGGAAATTGGTATTGAACAAGGCTACGACAGTGTGATATGTGGCCACATTCATCGACCAGAAATAACGACCATAACCACCGAAAAGGGTTCGATTACGTACATGAATTCGGGCGATTGGGTAGAAAATCTAACCGCGTTGGAATACAACGACAAGCAATGGGAGCTCTACGTGTATGACCCAAAACACTACACCGCAGAGCCAGAAACCGAAGCCGATTTGGTGATGGCCTATTCCGCTTCGCAGATGTATACCGAACTGCTTACGGAATTCAACATTCGCAGGGCTTGAGAATCCTTTACGCCATACAGGGAACGGGCAACGGGCATTTGAGCAGGGCCATGGAAATAGTTCCTCATTTTATGAAACGAGCCGAGGTGGATGTGCTTATTAGCGGCACGCAGAGTCAGTTGGAGCTGCCTTTTCCAGTGCGCTATCGGTTTCATGGGCTCAGTTTTGTGTTCGGAAAAAAGGGAGGCATTGATGTGATGACTACGTTGGCCACTACCCGCATACGGCAATTTATGCGCGAAGTGGAAAGCTTACCCGTAAACGACTACGACCTGATTATTTCCGATTTTGAACCCATAGCATCGTGGGCGTGCTACCTAAACAAAAAACCGTGCATTGGTCTTAGCAATCAGGCAGCATTGCAATTGGAAGGAGCGCCAGTGGCCGATATTGTAGACCCGTTGGGCAAGCTGATATTATCGCGCTATGCCCCTGTTACGCAATCGTACGGTTTTCATTTTCAGCGCTACAATCCTACCATCAATACGCCCATAATTCGCAAGGAAGTGCGCAAAATGCCCGTTACAGATTTGGGGCATTACACGGTCTATCTGCCTGCCCACGACACCGAAAAGGTGCTGCGTTTTTTGGCACGAATGCCGCAGGTGCGTTGGGAATTGTTTGCCAAACACGTTAGTGCTGAACAGCAGGTGGGCAATGTATTAATGCGACCTATAGCCACACAGTCGTTTTTAGAAAGCATGGCGAGCAGCAGTGGCGTGTTTTGTGCCGCAGGGTTTGGCACTACAACCGAGGCACTGTTTCTGCGCAAGAAACTTTGTGTAATTCCCATGAAAGGCCAGTTTGAACAACAGTGTAATGCGGTAGCATTGGCGGGCATGGGCATTCTAACTTTGAAATCATTGAAGAAGAAGCATGTGCCCAAGATGGAAGAATGGTTGAGCACCAATTCCAAAATTCGGGTCAATTATCCCGATAATGCTGATGCAATAGTTAGCCAGATATTGCGCGATGCCTTGCTGCCATCCATCTCTCTTTCTGAGAAAATGGCCTTTGCAGGAATCAATGTAGCCTAACGGTGTTTCCTGCGCACCACGTGCTAGGCGCTTAGCTTATCTTTCGTATGCAGATTTGTAGATGCCATTGACTAAAGATGCAGGCCTATATATGCCTCGGTCTTAAACAATGGATTCTATTGATTTGGTGTTTGATTTGAAAGGTCAAAGTACCAGTTGTACAGTCTAAGTTGAATCATTCCGTCCTCAGGCTTAAGGATGTAACTTCCTAGTTGGTTCGTAATCATAGTTTACCATTAAGGCCCCACCGTCATACTTAGGGCATAGTGGTCGGAAAGGTCTGAGCGGTCTTTCTTCCACTTACGTTTGAAGATGTGAAGCACGCGTTCTATTCGAGGATTCGTGCCATTGGGTCGGCACAGCAGATAATCGAGCAAGGATGTTTTTCCCTTTTGCTTGTCAGGCACTAAGGCATTATTTGCACAGCCCCAGGTATATATGCCATCACAGGGCAGATTTTCGCCACTAGCGGTGCGCACATCTCCGTTTTCTGCGCCAAGGGAATGGAGCATCATCTCGTAGTCCAAATGCTGCGATTGATCGGTGTTCATGTCTCCTACAACAAGTTGGGTTACCCCATGTTGGGCGTGTTTTTCAATGAGCAATTCGCGAATTTGTTGGTACTGATGGCCACGAATACTGGCATAGTGCTTTCCTTCTTCGGCCTGCGCATGGGTGCCAATGACCTGATAGCGTTGCCCACCTTTGGTTACTTGAATGAGCACTGCGCCTTTGTCGGCCATACAATCGTTGCCCGCGCATCGGTCAAAGAAAATGGTTGCGGTATCTTCTATGGGCAATCGGGAAAGAACCATTAAACCATTATTGGTGTGCAAAATATTTCTCTGCTGCGGAAGTAAGGCATAAGGATATTGCTGCCGAAGTCCCTGAGTTAAAATGCGAATGCTTCGATTATCAAAGGCTTCTTGTAATACTATGACATCATAATCTGCGTTTTGAAGCAGTGCGACCATTTCTCGCGCTCTGGCAGCTTGGTGGTCGCCCCAAAGAATTGCTCGTGGACGAAGGAACACATTCCAGGTGAGCACTTTCAATTGTGTGGAGCGTGGTGTTTCGGAAAAAGAAACGAGGCCCAAAAAAAGACCTAAGAGAACCAAAAATGCGCTTCTGAACAAAAAGTGCTGTTTCATTCGGTTTCAAACCTATCATTCTATTGTGCCTTGAATGTTGTGATTCAGAACGTTAATGCAAAAATGATTTCATCGTAAGCCTGTCTTTACAAACAGTAGCCTAAATGGTGTTTAATGTTAAACTGAAGGGCCTCCCTCCTTCTTCTATGCGGCATTTGGAGATGGTATCACTCAAAATGCTTCTTGCGAAGGTCTATAGGCAATCCATGGCTAGCGAAGTTGAAAAGGTAATTGGGAGCTTAAAAGATTGTGAGTTGACGAAACACTCTAGTTACATCATCTTAACATCCACAAAACATACTCGTGAAGTCGGCAAGGTAATTTCGCAAGCCGCTGACGCTTATGACCCGATACCTAGTTCTACACCTGTTTATTTTACTTTTCTTAACTCTTGGAATAGCCTCGAAAAGCTTGGGTCAAATTGGCACGCTCGCTGGAACCGTGACCGAAACAATAGACGGCAAACAGCAAGCGCTTCCTTTTGCAAATGTGCAATTGATAGGAACAAGTATCGGGGCAAGCACCGATTTTGATGGCAAGTTTAGCTTCACTGCTCCAACAGGCAATTATAGGCTTTTGGTGAGTCATGTGGGCCACGAGAACGATACGCTTGATTTGACTGTGAAGTTAGGTCAGGCTATTGACCTGAATGTCGCTCTGCGCCAATCGAGCATTGCCTTGGCAGCAGTTACCGTAGCGGCTGCACGAATAACGGGCACAGAAATGTCGCTTATTACGGATATTCGCAACAGCGGCACGCTAGTTACTGGCATAACCGAGCAACAAATACGCGAAACTCAAGACCGCACCGCTGCTGATTTGGTTCGGAGAATTCCGGGCATTACCATCATGGACGGTAGGTTTATTTTCGTTCGTGGACTTGGGGAACGGTACAACCGAGTGCTCATACACGATCTTGGCACGCCCAGTATAGAGCCCGACCGTAAGGCTTTCAGCTTCAATATGCTAAGCAGCAGCGTGCTCGAACGCATGCTCATTTACAAAACAGGTAGCCCTGAATTGCCTGGCGATTTTGCGGGTGGCACTGTGCGTATCATTACTCGTTCGCAAGCCGAAGCGCGGAGAATAAGCATCGATTATTCCTTGGGCGCACGAATAGGCACCTCATTTGAAAATAGGCTCTCTGGACCTCGCTCGTCCACAGATGATATTGGGTTTGATGATGGAGCTAGAGCATTGCCTGATGGACTTGCCGCCAACCTCAGCGCTATTCAAAGCTCGCAAATAAGGGAGAATGAGACCCGAAAATTCCAAAACCTTTGGGCAACGAAGCAGACCACCGTAATTCCCGACCAAAACCTACGCATCACTTACGCAGACTTCATCAAAGGCGGAAATGGCAAGTTGCGCGTAAGCACCGTCAATTCCCTTGCTTATGGACGAAACACGCGCTCTTTTACCGCAGAAAACAATAGCTACCTCAACTACATCGATAGTCTTGGACGCAGTGAACCCATCTATACATATTCAGATGCATCCCTACAGGAGAATGTGCGGCTGGGAGTGCTTAGCAACTGGGGTTTTGCCGTTGGCGAAAACCACCGCATCGACCTGCGCAACACTTTCGATCAATTGGGAGTGAACGAGACGGTTTTGCGGACTGGAATCCATGATTTAGAAAACCGCGAAGACCGCAACTACAATTTCCGATATCGCAGCAATTCGGTGTATAATGGGCAATTGGCTGGGCGCCATCGTTTTCGCCAAGACCGTTGGATATACGAATGGGCATTGGGCTACAGCTATGCTGGCCGCGAAGAACCCGATTTTCGCAAGGTACGTTACCGTAGAAATGCGGGCAGCGATGATGTATTTAGATTAGTATTGCCACCGGGCGCAAGTACGTTCGATGCTGGCCGATTCTACTCCAACCTTTCTGAACATGTCATTTCTGCGCGTCAGCATATAGAATGGTTGGTGCATAGCAAAGAAAAGCATGCGGTGTCGTTGTTTGGCGGTGTGTTTTATGAGCGAAAAGACAGGGCTTTTAACGCCCGATGGATGAGTTATGTGGCTGGCAATCAGACTCAGTTTGACCAAAGCATTCTGTTCCAACCGATAGATTCTGTTTTTGGTGCTGATAACCTGAGCGCTACCAATGGCCTTGTGATGGCCGAGGGCACGAACGAAAGTGATGCCTACACCGCAACCAACGACCTTTTTGCTTCCTACATCGGCACCGAAACAGTGCTGTGGGACAATCTAAAGTTGCGGGGCGGGGTGCGTATAGAGCAGAATACTCAACGGTTAGAAAGCGGTCAGAATTTGCAACCTGTGCGGGTCAATCTTGCGCTGCTTTCCATTCTTCCTTCGTTAAATGTAACCGTTACCAGAGGGAAAATGCTTTTCCGCGCAGCCTACTTCCGTTCGGTAAACCGGCCGGAGTTTAGGGAATTGGCACCATTCACGTACTATGATTTTGAGCTAAACAACACCTTGGCTGGCAATCCAACCCTCACCGTACCCGACATACACAATGCAGACCTAGGTTGGGAATGGTTTGGTAAGGGCACCGACCTCATTCGTGTTTCGGGATTCTACAAGTACTTCATTCGTCCAATTGAAACCGTATTTGAAGCCGCTGGCGGTGCGGGCACAAATAGCTTTCGCTTTCGAAATGCAGAATCTGGCTACAGCGCTGGATTGGAGTTGGAACTGCGCTATGGTTTTCGGAATTTGACAGATGCGCCATTCCTTCGTGACCTTAGCTTGATTGCGAATGGCAGTTATATCCTCAGCGGTGTGAATTTGGGCGATGTGGCCGCCCAGGCAACCAATCGGCCAATGATGGGGCAAGCACCCTACATCGCCAATGCAGGGCTCTACTATTCCAATGAAAAGATAAGTCTATCGGTAAATGTGGTGTATAATGTGGTTGGACCAAGGCTTTTTGCGGCTGGTTCGGCTTTCGACCCCGACATCTATGAAATGCCCCGCCATATGCTAGATATCAATGTGAGAAAGGCTATTGGAAAGCGTTTTGAAGTTTACGCAAATGTTAAGAACCTCCTTAACGCACCCTTCGCGCTTATTCAAGATTCTGACAAAAATGGCGCCATAAATGATGTGGATGAGGCTATCTACCGCTTTCGCGATGGGCAGTTGGTACAAATCGGAGTGCAGGTCAATCTTTAAGTTGGCTTAACATGGTTGGTAAGCAATGAGGGTAGCTTCGCATTTTCAAGGAAATAGGAAGATTGGACGATAGCCCCATGAATCCCATAGTTTAATACCAATTTTTAACCAAAATCATGACTCAGAATTTCTTCCCGATTCTTGCCCTTTCTTCTCTTTTCATGGTAGCTGCTTGTTCGCCCGAAAAAAAGGAAGGATGCATCGACCCAACGGCCACCAACTATGACCCTGAGGCTGAAACGGACAACGGATCTTGCACCTATTTCCAAGACACAGCCACGGTGAACATCACGGGTGACATCACCGCGAATGTGACATGGGAGGCCGAACGTAAATATCTTATCCAAGGCTTCGTTTATGTGAAAGAAGGCGTGACGCTCACCATCGAGCCAGGCACCATCATCAAAGGCGATAAGGCAAGCAAAGGCACACTGGTAGTGGAGCGTGGCGCGATGCTCATAGCCAACGGAACGGCTTCAAGTCCTATCGTGTTCACCTCTGCGCTGCCAGCGGGGCAGCGGGGTTATGGCGATTGGGGTGGTATTATCGTCTGCGGACGTGCGCCCATCAATGTGCCAGGTGGGCAAGGTGTGGTGGAAGGCGGTACAGAAGCTTTTTTTGGAGGCAACGACCCAGAGGATAATTCAGGAATTATTCGTTTTGTACGTATTGAGTTTGCAGGCATTGCCTTTCAGCCCAATCAGGAGATCAACGGCCTCACCATGGCGGGCGTAGGCCGTGGCACCCAAATAGACCACGTGCAAGTAAGCTATAGTGGAGATGATAGTTATGAATGGTTCGGAGGAACAGTAAATGCCAAATATCTGGTGGCGCATCGCGGTTGGGACGATGATTTTGACACCGACAATGGCTTCAGTGGTTCGGTTCAGTTTGCTGTCGGTTTCCGCGACCCTGTTGTTGCCGATGCATCGGGTTCTAATGGCTTTGAAAGCGATAACGATGCAGGCGGAACGAACAATACGCCCAACACTACTGCTGTATTCACTAACGTGAGTTGTTTTGGCCCAAAAGCCACTCCACAAACTAGTGTTGACTTTCAGTTTGAGAGTGGTATGCACTTGCGCAGCAACACACGATTGCGCATCTTCAATAGCGTAGTTACCGGGTTTCCGGAAGGCATCTATGTGAAAGGGAATTTTGCACAGAATAACGCTTTGGCAGGCGAATTGGTAGTCAAAAACTCTGTGATAGCAGGCTGCGAGGTGAATCTTAAAGTTGACCTTTTCAGCACATTCGACATCACTGCTTGGTTCGATGCTAATGCCAACGAGGCCTTTGAAAACATCGCAGACCTTAATCTCACTGCTCCAGTCAACCTAACTGCTCCGAATCCTATGCCAAATGGCGGCTCTCTGTTATTGAGTGGTGCCTCTTTTTCCGACCCATTTCTTTCTCAACCTCAGCACGACATTACATCCGTCAGTTTTCGTGGCGCATTTGGCACCGACAACTGGCTTTCAGGTTGGGCCAATTTCGACCCTCAGAATACGGTCTACTGAAATTTCCCGTAGTGTTTGAAAGCCGCATGATTCGATTCATGCGGCTTTTTTTGTGCAGCAAATTCAACGATGATGCAGCGCCTACGGAGCATGCAGTATGCATACATTGCGGGTGTACAATGGCGCTACATTCTTCTTCAATGGTCTTTTTATTAGGCGTAATCCATTCTTGTGAGCAGCCAATCCTCCTGGGCGACTTGTTCTTAACATATCGCTCTCTGCGCGGCTCCAAAATAGCACCAGCGTAAAACCAAAAAGCGCTGACGTCCCGAAGGTTGCCAACGCTTTTGCATTACGTTCTTTTTGGTTGTGAAATTAGCGCACAAACTTGGTGCTGAAAGCGCGGTCGCCCAAGGCAACGCGCAGCACGTGTGCCCCTTTGGCAACGCCATTCATATTTACCTGAAAATTGTTTATCCCAATATGAACGGGCAATGCGGTGGTAAGTACAACTCGTCCAGACAAATCCAAAACTTCAACAGTAGCTTGTCCATGCACACGGCTAACAAATGAACTGAATAGGCGGCCATCCATATCCACAAAACACTTTTGAGATTCGAAAATCTGTGCATCGGCCACACTTTCTGGCGCACCAAGATATTCGCCACGGGCGATAACCAAAGTCGCGTCCTTGTTAAAAACTACGTTCTGGACGGCAGCATCGGCCTGAGATGAAGCATTGGCAACGTCAGGATGCTGGATGGACATAAACATGTAGCGAAAGTCAGGTGTGAAGGTTAGCCCTGTAGATTCGCAACCCTTTGGGGTATTCGCAAACATGCGAACCTTTGGTGATGCTAAGGTGTGGTCCGCATCAATCACCCACAGATAGTTGTTGCCCCCGTCTTGATTAATCCAAAGATTACCCAGGTCATCAAAGCAAAGGTTGTCGGGCGAATCGAAACGCACGGTCTTGTTACCACCTTCATGGGTGATGGTTACATCCACATTGTCTACATAGGTTTCGAATGCACTACCATCCTGATTGAGACGGTAAATACGGTCAGCACCTGTAGATGCAAAATAGATTTTTCCATCAGGTCCTAGCTCAACGTCTTCAACACGGTCGAATGGCGTTGCACCTAATCCTTGAGATAAACTGATGGTATTGTTTCGGTCGTCCACAGTAGTGTTTGCCACCTGTACCCATTGGCCAGTTAGGGTCTGCTGGTTTAGTACATATACAAATAGGTCTCCTTCTGAAAGATTGGCTTTTTGAGCCATCACAAATTTGTAGAGGTATCCAGATGCCGAGTTATCTTCTCCAAAATAGCTGGTAAGGCTATCTGATGTAAAGCATACATTCTCGTGCTTCATGCGGCCCATTGCCCATAGTTTGTCGGGAGTGCTGTTGTTGTTTTGGTCTATCACAGTGCGGGTCACTGGGTCTATTTCTACATTCCAACCAAAGTTTCTGTAGCCTTCATAAGAGCAAAAGAAAGATTCTGTGTTTTCCTCGCACGTAACCATAGTGCCCCAAGGCGTGATGCCGCCCGAACAGTTGGCCACTGTTCCTCCTGCCACTAAGCAATTGAACGCACCAAAATCTACTCCACCTGAGGCGATAATATCCCATAAATTAGTGGTAGCGTTAAACTGTAAATCGTGTATGGAAACACCTCCAGGGACAAACTCGGAGTTCACGCACAAATGGCCCTCGGTGCTACTGGTTCCATTTAATGGCAAAAACCCAGTGTAATCGCTCCAAGTTCCAACATCGCCACCCTCGGTAAGCGGGTCGCCAGAATGAAACAATAATTGAAACGCATGCGATGGCGGAATAGTGATATAGCTGTCCTGAATATCAACAGGATTTACAGATGTGAACGAACTGATGTGTTGGGCTTGCGCTCCAAGAACTAATGACAGCATAGCTGCCGTGACGTAGATGTTTTTCATGATGTTTTAAAGTTCTGCGAAGTTATTTCCGGTCCATATCCCCATCTTTAAGCTAAGGTTACGCTTGCGCTTTTGTAACGTTAACAGTTGGGCAAAAGGCATTAATCAATAAATACCATTGCTGTCAAACTAAGCTTGGTAGAAGTGGAATACTCAAAAAAACTCCGAACTCCTTAGGGAAATTGACACTTACGCGGGCATGCACCGCCCCTTGCTCGTCATAGAATGTGGCAGCACTTGCCAGCGGCACAATGGCTTCATGCCACACATTCGGATGAATGTAGATTCCATGGCCCTTTGGCACAAGGAAAGCTCTGAACCTATTGGGTTGCACATAATCGCCTGGTAACGCCAACGCAGTGATAAAAGCCACGTTGTCCTTCGGGAAGAAAAGCTGCCCTCCATCCGGGTGATAGTTGGCGTGCCACAATAGAACGCGAGTGGGTAAATCCGTGCTTGTTGGCAATGCATCCTTTGGGTTTTTCGACCAACCGAAGAGGTAAGAAGAGCCAACAGCGTGGTTTTTCCCTCGAAAAAAATCGCCTTCCCAATAGAATTCGAAATCGCCTGAAATGGTTCCAGCCTCATCACCAGTATCTTCATCCACAGGGCGCCAACCGCTTGCAGGCCACCGTACTATTTCGATAGGATAACCATCAAGTTCCTTGCGCTTCACCAACTTTCCGTACCCATTTAAAGTGGCATTGGTAGCTTTTATCAGCGGTACTTCGTGCCAAGGCAGTTCGCTGGGAACATCAGGGTTCAAATAGTCGATAACCATAAAGGAAACTTAGCGCACTGCAACTTTAGTTACCGCACTTTGACCAGATGCATTGCTCAAATGCACCAGAAACACACCAGAGGCAGCGAAAGGAATTTGAAACCTATTTGGCCCTAGACCAAGCATGTGCGATGCTTGACTAACGGTGCGACCAGCAAGGTCAGACACCCGAAGGTCGAACAGTCCAGCAGTCATAGATTGAACATCCACCACCAAGTCGGAGCCGTTGTAATAACTGTTTAAGCCCTTAAGGGAGGCTGCATCGTTCACACTTAAAGGGCCATAATTATAGCATTGCTGGGTAAAAGGAAACCGCACCGCATAGCAGAAAGGAAATGCCGTAGAACCACAATTTTCGGGAAGAATAGCAGCGGCATTATTCACTTCTGTAATCTGAAAAACGAAGCCTTCGAGGGAAATGGTTTCTGTGGAAGCGAATAGACTTATAACTCGAAACACGTCATTCAAGTTGTTTAGGTCGCCACCAGAAGTGTAACCCAATGTAGTTAGGGTATCGCAAAACCCTTCGCTAGCGAGGTTCAAAATAGGGCAGCAAACGGAGTTGTTCAGGAAAATGCTATCTAACAACAAGCGAATCTGGTCTCTATCATAAGAAACGGGAGTAACGCAAAATCCTTGACCCGCCAAAATGCCGAAATCCTCAGGGTTAAACACTCCGTCATCATCCGCTCCTAAAAGCTCGAAGCCAAGATTGTCTAGGGCCATCACATCGCTTCTGGTAATGGCAAATTCATGGGTGGGTGCATCGTTTCCAGATGGCATAACTGTGTAGCTTGGGGCAGAAGTGCCACTACCAACTGGAATAATGGTTATTTCGGACGAAGGCAGTTCACCTGGAATGGAGGTTCCGGAACAGTTAATCCATTGACCATAAGTTGGCTGCGAGGCTAGAGCGGCAATTGAGATACTCAGAATGTAAAAAAGTTTCATGATATAGTTTTTAAGGACGGGCAAATATGACCGCTCACTATTACCTGCGAACAGCAGAAATGCCATCCTAGATTACCATTGCAATAAGTGTTGGCGTGTTTTATTTAACACTTTCTTAAATCTAACCAATCGTTTAAAATTGGGTGGAGATAGTTTCTTCGCTTGCTCACATGAAAACGTTATCCACTCTCATTTTTGCCCTATTGCTCTGGGGTTCTTTGGCCTCGGCTCAAGAACATTACCCTTGCGATCAGCACGACCACTCTAAAGACAAGTTCACCGCTAAAGACTCTCTCCGCTTCACAGCATTGGAGAACGATGCCAATGCCCTCCGCGAAGAGATTGCCTTAATGGAGAAGTTGGATGTAAAGGCACTGCCCGAAGCCCTCAAGGCTTTCACAACGAAATATAAATCGCTGCGCGAAAAGGCAAGCACCTTGCCCGTAATCGCTGCGCTAATCAAGACCGCAGACTACGACCGCGTGGTGGCGCTTGCCAACCGCCTGCGCTATATCGCCTTGGGGGTGTATTACATAGAAGAATCGCGGGCAGCGCACCCTTGGGGCCCGTATGGCGCACTGCATAACTGCAAGCATCAATGAGGTATGTTCTCATCTTCGTACTGGTAACTGCTAATCTGAGCGTACTTGCGCAGAGCGTGATTACTGGAACTGTTGTGGATGCCACAGGGCCACTTCCTGGAGCCAATGTATTTATAGAAGGAAAGTCCATTGGTAACAGCACCGATATGGATGGCCGTTTCCGTATTGTGGGAGCACCTTCGGGCGCGGTAAAGCTGGCTGTTTCTTTTATCGGCTATGAGCCCCTTTCGGTAGATGTCACCATTAAAGATGGCACACTGGATATAGGCAAACTCACGCTTTCTCAAGGTAAAAAATTGAATGAAGTGGTGGTGCAAGCCGATTTTAGAGGCAGCGAAGCGAAAGCCATAAATATGACGCGAATGAGTACGCGCATTGTGAATGTGCTTGCCGCGGACGGAGTGGGTAAACTGCCCGACCGCAATGCTGCCGAAGCCGTGCAGCGCGTGCCTGCCGTGGCGTTGGAGCGCGACATGGGCGAAGGGCGCTACGTTTCGGTGCGGGGCACACCTACGGACTGGAGTTCGGCCCTGCTCAATGGCGACCGCCTGCCCGTTGCCGATGAGAACGGAGACTCCCGCACCATGGCCTTTGACGTACTTCCTTCAGAGTTAATCGAGTTTATCGTATTGAGCAAGGCACTTACGCCCGACCAAGAAGGCGATGCCATAGGCGGCAGTGTCAACTTCATCACGCGCACCGCCCCACGGGAACGGACTTTGGTGGTCAGTCTTTCTGGGGGGTACAACGCGCAGGCGCAAGGCCCCATCGGCAGTGCTTCGGTGATGTGGGGCGATAGGAGCAAGAACAAGAAGTTCGGCTACATCATTAACGGCAATTACTTCAACCGCAGCTATGGCACCGACAACTTTGAGGTGGTTTATGGCAGCAATTACAACCATGGCGTAAACCGCCTTGAGTTGCGGGATTATCTCGGAAATAGAGAGACAATAGGAGCCAACGTAAGTGCAGAGTATGAGTTTAATCCCGGAACTTCTATTCATGTCAAAGGCATTCTCGGACGAATGAAGGATGATGAGCAGCATCGCAAAACACGCTACAACTGGGCTGTGGGTGCAGGGCAGACCGTCCTTTTGCAGAACATTCACAGCATTGCCGAATCCATGCTCTTTGGTGGGGAAATAGGTGGACAAGTGCGATTGCATCCGCGTTTTTCTGCGCAATGGAAAGCCGCTACTTACCACAACAGTTGGGGATATGGCCCTGTGCCTTTCGATCGTGGCGATGCGCGCAATGGTTATCACGTGGTGCAATTCGAGCGGTTTGGCATCAACTATACCGATCAAATTTATGTGGACCCCAATTCTGGACTAGAAGTGCCATTCGATACTCCTGGGGCTTGGCGCATTAAGCTTATTGGCGATGATCATCCTGGTGGCACGGGCGATGACTCACGCAATATCCAACCACGCTTTCAGGAAGAACTGCGGGCACAAGATTTTGAATTCTCAGGTTCCTACACTGAGCTAAACGAAACATGGGAGCGCGACCCTATTGTGGGACAGTTCGACCTGAATTTCACTCCCAACCTCAATCTTGGAACTATTCCAGAGTCAAAGATGCTATGGTTAAACAAGATAGTGGGTGGTTTAAATCAGATTTCGGATTGGCTATCCACCACCAACCTAAAGCTGAAAATGGGGGCAAAGTTTCGGATGAAGGAAGGTAGTCGCAAACTGAGTTTGCACGAATGGTTGCAGAATTACACGGTAACCACCAATGCCATGCGCCTAACCCAGTTTGAAACGGAGCCATTGGACGAAAAGGGTGGGTTTCTACAAGAATTGGACGAGCCGTATGCGGGCACCTTCATGCCATTTCTAACCGATGATGCTATGGCGAATTTCTACACCACTGTGGGCGATTCGGTACGCGAGCGGCCCATGGATGCTCAACATCCTGCCTTTCAGGAATGGGTTGGAAGCCGCTATACCTACAGGGAATATGTTACCTCAGCTTACGCCATGGCCGAATGGGAACTCTCCAAGAAGATACAAGTGATTAGTGGTCTCAGAATGGAGCACACGCAACTTACCATGGAAGCCGACACAGTGCTCAAGGGTTATTTTGATTTGGAGCAATTGCGCTATATCTATCCAGTAGAGCAAGTAGCATCCAGCAGCGGCTACTTTTCATTTCTTCCTTCGCTTCATGTAAACTACAGGCCACAAGAAAAGTTGAACCTACGCTTTGCATTTACGCGAAGTCTGCGCAGGCCAAACTTCAACGAGACAAAACCAGGTTCGGCAGTGATAGACTACACCGATTTGGAGTTCAATACTGGGAACCGATTGCTTCGTCCCAGCCACAGCTATAATCTCGACCTGATGGGCGAGTATTTTTTTGGAAACATCGGCATGGTGTCGGTAGGTGTTTTTGGCAAAATTGTTACCGACCACATCTTCGCTACCATAAGTGCAGATGTGGACCAGCGCACCGGTATTATTTTCAAAAGCTATCAGAATGCCGAAGAATCGTATGTGGTGGGTGCGGAATTTGCCATCAACAGACGGTTCGATTTTTTGCCCGGATTTCTCAAAGGCTTCGGCATCAATACCAACTATACCTACATCTATTCGCGGATGAATGTGCCCGGCAGGCCAAATGCGCAATCGTTACCTCGGCAGGCCGACCATTTGTTCAACGTAGCATTGTTTTATGAGTTGAAGAATGTGCAAGCACGTTTGGCACTCAACTATCGCGGTCCCTACTTGATGGAGCTCAACTTGGCTGCCGTGCAAGACAGCGAGGGCAACCAACTGCTGCTGCACGACAACACAGATTACGATGTGTTTATGGATGACTTCCTGAGTTTGGATTTCTCGGCCTCCTATCAGTTCAACAAGCGTTGGACGGTGTTCGGAGATGCTAACAATTTGCTCAACTGGCCCTTTCATTTATATCGTGGAAAAAGCACGCGGCCTGTGCAACTCGAATACTATTCGGTGCGGGGTCAATTGGGGGTGAAATTCTCTTTATAGTAACAGCACGGTAACGTTCTCCTAGTATGCCACCGATACTTTCGGGACATCAAACCAATCCTTCATTCCATGAAAAAATTTGTACTTATTGCATGTGCTGTTTCTCTTTCTGTAGCTGCTTTGGCTCAAGAGAAAAAAGTTCTTTTTATAGGTGTTGATGGGCTTCGCTCTGATGCGCTTGAATTGGCAAACACCCCAACTTGGGATAGCCTTTGCGCATCTGGCCTTTATACCTACACTTCATGGCATGTGGGCATAACGGTGAGCGGACCATCTTGGTCAACGATGCTTACGGGGGTATGGCATGGCAAACATGGCGTTACCAATAACAACTATACGGGCAGCGATTTCAATACTTATCCCTATTTCGTAACACGTGCTAAGCAGTATCGCCCAGATTTGAAAGCCGTACAGGTAACCTCTTGGGACCCTATGAGTTCGGCTGTTTATAATGATGGATGGGATGAAAAAATTGTTGTTCCATCGGATGACGCCTGCGAAGCTGCGGGTATCGCTACGCTTGCCGACCCAGATTTGGATGTGCTTTTCATCCACATTGACGATTGCGATGCGCAAGGACATGCCAACGGATTTAGCACTACCGTACCGTCTTACATGAATCAGATTGATTACATAGATGGACAATTGAAGCGGATTCTAAACGCCTTGAAGGCTCGCGCCAATTATGCCAACGAAGATTGGTTAGTGGTGATGACCACAGACCATGGTGGTATTGGAACAGGCCATGGTGGCCCAACTCGTGAAGAGCGCGAAATATGGTGGGTGGCAGCTGGTCCAAGCGTACCCAATGCCCAAATTTCTATCGACTTGCCCAATGTGTTTGAACTGTTCCCTGATCCAGCCAACTACCGCTCTGCTCCAATGATTGTGGACATTGCAGTTACGGCACTCGACCACTTGCTTGACGAACCCACCGAAGATTTCATTGCTGAATGGAGCTTAGATGGCCAATCGTGGCTCAACTATTCAACTTACATAGCTGACGAGCCACAGAACGATCTTGGCATGAGCGTATATCCTAACCCGAGCAATGGCCAATTTGAAGTGCTTACCACCAGTGGTATCTATGGTGGAAAAGTGGCTTGGGAACTTATTGATGTTACTGGAAAGTTGCAACGCAAAGGCCAATTGGATGCTGTGAATGGAGCGGAACTAAAAATCCCATTCAACCTTACCGACTTAAAAGCAGGTGTGTATACCCTACGCTTAACTGCTGGAGGAAAAACTTCGGTGAAGCGTGTGGCAGTGCGCTAATCTGTAACAAATTCTTTAACAAAGCACGAACGCCATGGAAAATCTCTATGGCGTTCGTGCTTTGATATATTTTAGAAAGAATTCTAGGCGAGGTTCAATAATCCATCCCCGCAGGCGATAATCCCACTTCTTGCCATTCGCCCTCGGCCAATATCATGCAGCTTTTGTAGCCTACAGTATTGAGTATTTCGGCAGCGGTTTCAAATTCGGCAACAATTTCGTTGGGATGATGCCCATCGCTGTTCAGCATAATAGGAATGTCGAGTTCAAGGGCTTGGCCTATAGCCCATGTGCCGGGATAGAGTTCGCTGGATTTCTTCTTGTAAATGCCTCGGGTGTTCACTTCCAAAATGGCGCCACTATCGGCAATAGCTTCAAGGGTGGTGCGCAGCTCATCGCGATACCATTTGGCATCTTCGTTGAAGAAATGTTCCCTCGAATTTTGCATTTTAATCTTATCCAAATGGCCCACAATGTCCGGGCAATCTTCAATAAGCATCATGCGGGTAAGTTCGAAGTAACGGGTCACGGCTTTTTCAATATCCCCACCGAAGATTTCGTGCAATCCTTTTTTGAAAATATCCAAAGGGCCATCTATTTCCCAACCTTTTCCTACTCCAATGGAGTCTACAAAATGCACAGATCCTATGGAATAGTCTAACCCTGCTGTTTGCAAAAATTGTGCTGTTGGCCCTATTAAATCAGGAATATAGTCAATTTCCAAACTCAAAAGTATCTCGATGTGGTCAGCATATTTTCGTTTTAGTCGCGTGACATCTTGGGTGTATTCCTCCAAGTTTTCGAGATTCATCGCCCATTTGCAATCGAAAAAAGGAATTGGGGCGTGCGATGAGAAACCATACACTTTCATGCCTTGGGCAATGGCAGCTTTTACATAGGTTTCGGGGCTGTCGGTCCCATCACAAAAGTTGGTGTGACTGTGGTAATTGTTCCAGGTCATATAATTCGATAAGGCAGTAAGCGAATGAGCGAATATGCGAATTAACTGCCTTATGCAGAGGGTGCTGTCGAAAAATTCTGTTCAAGCAAATGTTTTTCGGCCATTTTTCTAAAAACGGAAACGTTTGTAAGGGATAAATCCACTTCTTTCGCCATTTCATCCCAACTTCTCATGCGGATTATGGTGGTAAACAGCGGGTTTTGTTCCATCTGTTTGGCCTCGGTTGGGGTCATTGGCCCACCTTGGAAAGCGAGTGTTTTCTGCGATGCTTCAGATAAAGAATCATAGTACTTGGGCTGGGCAAAGCAGAGGTAGCGCTTAGCGGCCACATGGCTTTCTACAAGTTGAGCCACTTTTGGGGAGAATCCACGGACTCGCAGAAAGTCAGCTCCTAATTTCTCATGTTCCATGGTACCACAAGTAGCCATTTGCGGATGCTCTTCTCCATTTAATACAAGCAGATGCCCAATGTCATGCAATAGAGCAGCAAGAATAACCTCATCATCACAGCCTTCCCATTGTGCCATCATCGCAGCTTGGCAAGCATGTTCCCATTGTGAAATTTGCTCCCCAATATAGTTGGCGCTGCCATGCTGCTCAAAGAGGGCGAACACCTCATGCACCAACTGTTGCAACGTTGGTTTAGGCATTGGTCACTGCAAATCGCTCTTGCAGAAAGCCTTTTAAGTGCCCTGTTGTGGGAAGCAGCCCATCATTGTCGCACACTTCCAGTTCTGCTTTGGTGTGCGAACCATTGGTTACAGCTAGGCTAAACAAGCAATTGGCGCTGCGGCCTTCTCCCAAGTCAACAGGAGTATCGCCCACCTTCACCACGCGTTTTGGGTCGGTTATTCCAAATTGGCGCATAGCTTTTTCTATCATAAACGCATGCGGACGTCCTTTCTCCACCTCGTCAGAAGTGATGCTCATATCCATAAACGAATCGCCTTTGGCCACATACTGTGCGTTCAATCCTTTATCCCAACCCAATTTGGCAAGAATAATATCCGTCACCACGCGATAGAATCCTGTGTTCAAAACCACCTTCACTCCACTTTCGCGCAGCCATTGAATTACTTCAAGAGCGCCTTCGGTAGGATAAAGGGTTTCGTTGCGGTAGAAGTTTTCCAATATCTCGCGAAACAAATCGTACGATTCTTTCACCTTGGCGTCCAGGTCGGGATGATGTTCTCCCAGTTTTTCCTTCCAAAAGGTTTGAAACACCACAATCTTGCTCCAGCCCATCATGCCATTTATTTGCGCGCCAGTCACATCCAGTCCAGAACGCTGGCAAGCCTCTAAAAAACAATCTTCAATTTCGCCACGGTCCACAAAAGTGGTGCCTGCCATATCGAATACAACTAGAGAAATATGATTGGAAATGTTCATAGTTTTTGAATGTTGCGCAAAAATACTCGTGGCAATTTAAGGCACGTTAAGCCTGCGTTATTATGTGGCGAATGAACTTTGTTTCACAAAATTTTGCTTTCCCGGCAAATTTGTTGCCGCAATATCACGCCACACGGAATATGCGATTGGGCCGATGGTGAATTTTATCGCGCTATCACAACAGGAGTGAGCAAAGACGGCCATGCATTTTTCCCTATTATGCCCTGTAAAAATTACAGCAAACTGGACCCAGAAGATATTTATGCCGTGATAGCATATATCCGTGGTTTGGCTCCAGTGATAAACGATTTGCCTGTTTCTGAGCCCGACTTTCCGTTCAATTTCATCATCAATACCATTCCTGCTAAGGCAGAAATGGGCAAGTTGCCGAAAAATAAAAGTTCCATAGAGTATGATGCGTATATGGTCAATGCCGCAGGATGCAACGAATGCCATACCAAAAAAGTGAAAGGCGAAATGGTAGGCGAACTGTATGCAGGTGGATTTGAGTTTAATTTGGGTGGTGGCACAATAGTGCGTTCTATGAACATCACTCTCCACGAAACAGGCATTGGCCGTTGGACAGAGGAGCAGTTTATTGCCCGTTTCAAAGCCTATGCAGATAGCTCGTATGTGCCACAACCTGTGAAACAGGGCGAGTTTCAAACCGCAATGCCTTGGATTATGTATGCAGGCATGGACACGGCCGACCTATCGGCCATTTACCGTTTCTTGCGCACTGTGCCTCCCGTAGAAAACACGGTTGAGCGGTTTACGCCTGGGAGCTAAACCCATTAGGGTAATGCCCGATGTTCCTTATCCTTGTGCATGGATTGGAACAACGGGTTGAGCGGTGCCATATCAAGAATGAAGCGGATAGCTTTGGTAGTGGGCGCGTTCCTTTTTGTGCAAGGAGCGTTCGCCCAAACGCTACCGAATTCCAAATTGTGGTTTCCCATCACAGCAGGAATTGCCAAAGGGCAAGTGACCGAACAGCCCGATTTGAAAGGTGGTCACCTGCAAGGCGTTCAACTTCGTGAGGGGAAACTCTATGTGTCGGGAAGCTCAGATCGCTTTGCTTACCTCACCATCTTCGCGATGCAAGAAGCAGAGCTCAAGTTTATTGGAACCAAGAAACTGGGCGAAAAACCAATGAACCACGCTGGTGGGTTTCAACTGGCAGATAATTGGTTGGCCATTGGCATAGAAGACCCCGCAAGCAGGCGCGAATCGCAGGTGCAATTGATTGATGTGTCTACTTCCAAAAGTTTTTCTGCGCCACCTGCCTTTGTGTTGCATCGCAAAGGGCAACAAGGGCGCAGCACTGCTGGTGCCGTGGCATTGCTGCGCAGAAAAGACCATTTTCTGTTGGCGGTAGGCAGTTGGAATAGCACGGTCATCGACTTTTACATTTCCAATGGGTTGGACCCCTATGCCGCAGATTTCAATTTTAAACTTTGGACATCTTGGGATAGCAGAGAAGCGCTACGCAAAACATGGACGGACCGTGAATACGGAAGCTATCAGAGTATTCAGCTAACGTCCGATAGCGGTGCCGTTTATCTCTCAGGATTTTGCTTGGATGGAAAAATAAATCGCGTTGATGTGTTTCAATTGAACACAAAAGCAGACCCGTACACCCTTGTGCAAAAGATTAGTTCTACTGAGTTTCCGTGCCAAAAAGGCTTATCGTTTCGTTATGGCGCAGGATACGATTTTGAAGCAAAGAAGCCACACGTAATAGTGGTAAACCACGATTTATGGCCCGAAACTATTGTGCAACTATTTGGCCTTACAGCCGATTGAGGAAAGCCCGTAATCCTGTTTTTTTATCTTCCGCAAGTTTTTGAATGCGCAGTTGAAGAATTTGCAACTCCAATTGGTTTTCCACCTTGGTGCGCAACTCCCACAACGTTTCTTTATCATCGCCTTTGCCCGCATATTCGGTAGTGCTAATGCGCGAACCATAGCTAATGTATTGGCGCTCGGGCCGAGGAATTAATGTTGGACCAATGCCACGAACCAACGGAGGAAACGTATCACCATCTTTGAAAAACTTGCCTGCTATTCCACTACTTTTTAGCCATTGCCCAAAACGTGACTCCATAATTTCGTCCGAGTCGGCAATGATGTCAAACGAATCATCGGCACCCACTTGGGCAACGGTAATAATATCGTAGCCATGCTCAATGGCCATACGTGCAAAGCCAGTGCGCTGTTTCCATGTCAACTGATGCGCTTCGCCTTTGCGTTTGCAGGTTTCTCGCGCACCTCCTGGATAAACAATTATGTTCTCCCCAGCCTCCATCATGGCATCGCAGTTTTCGCGCGAACCCCGCACAAAACCCATCAATTGCGCACTCACATTGCGCCAACCTGGAATTTTGTAATGTAAATCATCCACCAGAGAACGACAAAAAATATCCTTCACCAAGTAAAGTTCAGCAGCCCAAAACACGCCATCCAACGTGCCTGTCACGTTGTGGTGGGTTACATACAACGCTGGCTTTGAGGCGTCAACTTCTTCGAGTCCAACAAACTGGGGATCGAAATAAAGCCGCGCACCCGCTGTAATGTTGCGAACTAAATCTTTGGAAGGGCGCTCAAAATCGGGCGTGTAATCGCCCAGTGGAGTGGCATGGTCTGTCATGCCGCAAAAATACAATCTAGAAAGCTACATCACCTCTAACTCCACTGCCTGTCAGTAGGTTAAGTTAATGTGAAGCGTGTCGAACGCCACAGAGGTATATTGATTGCTAATAATGATGGTTTGCCCATCGCTGTTGCGGTAATTTCCTGTGGTGGTAACCAATCTATTTCCATACATACGGCAAACGAGCGTGGTGTCGAAAACTGTGCCTTCATGAATTACATGCAGTGCGTTGCAAGATTCAGCACCATTATCAGAAGCGCCATTAATGGTAACATCTATGTGTTGCGATTCAGAAGTATTGCGAATTCGCGTAGAAACCCACGCTTCAGGTTCAAGGCTAAAGGTGTTGGTATAGGCCGTGCTCAATGGAACATCGTCTGGGCTAATGGCCACGGATGCATTGAAGTATTGGGGAAGCGATATATTCAAGCGATAGGCATTGAACAATTCCTTGTCTACTTCTAGTACAAAATGCCCGTTGGCATCCGTTGTTGCGGTTCCTAAGGTTTGAAAATTCGGGTTGAATGAACCTCCCGTTACCCGTTGGCCTTGAAGCACAATGGCCACTCCCTCTAATGGGGCATTGTTCAATGCGTTTTGTATCACACAGTCGAACACAAAGACTTCCGAAGTTGGCGTGCATCCTCCAAACGTGCAGAACAGAACTATCCAAAAAGCGTGTTTCATAGGACTATCAAAAGTAGCAGGCTCAAGTCACCCGATAGTTGCGTTTGCATAGTTCATTTGAGATTCACCTAAGGACACTACTATTTCGTTCACGGTCGGCTTTCATGGCCGAATGACACTCACCTTTTCGGAGAACTTTAGCTCATTACCTACTAAAATTCGTAGGGTGTAAAGGCCAGACGAAACACCCGTAAGGTCTACTTCTACTGGTGCAGACCCACTCCATTGCTGGGCGAGTATGCGCTGACCAAGCAAATCGTACACCTCCACCTGGGCCATTTGATTGGTGCGAAGGGTATGGGCAATGGTAAATATTCCATTGCTGGGGTTAGGGTAGATGTGGTATGCCCCTTGGTTTTCCTCTGCCTCCTCCACTCCGCTAGGCACGCTATCTAAGGCTATTACCGAAACATCATCTATGTAGTAGTAGGAAATAGCTGAAACGGGTGCATTGGGATTGAAAAAAGTGGTGTCACTTTCTCCATCCGAATTAAAATTTCCGATGGTTAGGTATCGCTCTCCCCCATACCTACTAAACACTGTATCGCTAATAAGTACCCAATTGGCCGTGTCTGTAATAGCGTATAGTGGTTCGTTTAGTACCTGCGGTTCAGCAGCAAGCAAACCATTTGAGCTAACCTCGCTTGGTGGAAATTCGGTAAGTGCGGCTCCCAAAGTAGATACGGCATAACCACCGTATCTCTCTGCCAAACTACAGTAAAAGCTAACAAGATATCGTATACTTGCTATCAGAGGATTAGGCAATTCAATTTGTACATATTCTCTTCCTTGGGGATGAATCTTACTAAAACACCATATACCAACATAAGCATCGCCACTATGGGGTTCCTGACATCCCCTTGCATTGCATGGTACTAGAAATCCAATGTGGTTGCTACAAACATGGAAATAATCAGGCGATAGACCGTTGGCGATTTCCCAATAATCAACTGTCCATGGCACCCCAACACTAGGGCACGAACTGTGCCCTTCAAAACTCCAATTAGGAACAAGATTACCCTGCCCCCAAGAAAGGAGGGGCAGGGCAACAAGTATGACCAAGACGTATCTCATTCGTCATTCAAAAGTACGGTGATTCGTTCAACAAGTCGGTGCGCGCCATCTACATCCACATCTCCAGAAAAGTCCAGATTTAGAACTTGTTTTTCGTCCTAGAACGTAAGACTCACGTTGGTAAATCCATTGATGCCCGGGCGAGGAATGCCTCCCCAATCTAAATGCGTGCGGTACTTGGTATCGAGCATATTTTCGATGCCCGCATTGATGGTGAGGCAGTAACGCCCAAACACAAAAGCACCCCTGTTTTTCAACAGAGATGCTCTAAGTAAAGGATAGATTAAACTTCTTTCAGACTAGTTGCTGCCGATATTGCCTTGACACAAAACAACTTCTGGCACAAGAGCCGATTGATGAATGGCAAGATAACCATCATACACAAGGATTTGGTCGTAAGAAATTGGCGTGCTATCGTCAAGTGCTTTAAGGTTTGAATAGCTCATTCCAGTAGTACCATCTACCGGATTAAGAATCTTCACAGCTGGACCTCCGCCCACTGTAGCTACCGAGCCAATATGAATTACCGCAGGATGAATGCCATCTGCAATAGTGCCATTAAGCGCAATAGTCACCAATGCATGACCATTCTTACGTTGTTGAAATTTGGCAGTTCCAGAAACACCCGAAACACCAAATTCTGCCAATTGATAGACGATGCTGTTTACTGTTAAAGCGTTTCCACCTATGTCGGTTTGGCCAACAATGGTATTCAAATCGCTATTGCTTTGGTGCACGTTTAAGTAGCCATCAAAACTCACAAGTTGCGCATAGCTGATTGCTGCATTGTTGTCCAACTTGGTAACTTCTGTTGTGCTGCGTCCGTTCACCACTGGATTCAACGAAATAGCAACGCTGCCACCTTCTACTGCCGAATTCACATGAATGTGTGCAGGATGCGAAACAGCATCACCACCCGTCATTTCGATAACTATAGTGGTAACCTCGCTAGTCGTTTCGGTAAATGTGACTGTGCCAGAAATACCCAACTGATTCACTACTTTAAAGTCGTAGGAAGTGCTGTTCACAACTACTTCGTCCTCAGAACAACCCGTTATTGCTACTGAAACAAAGACTGCACAAATGGCTAGTCCATTGGTAATTCTATTCGTAAATGCGTTCATTTTATTGGTTTATAAAGGAATGAATTTTCACTCAGCAAAGGTCAAGCAGCCAAATCGCAGCCGTTTTACATTTATGCGGCAACAAATTGCATCATTCACAGATTGATGTTCCCGTAAGGCGAATGTTGGTGCCTGTTATTAATGATATTGGCGGTTTTAACGAGCTTCATCGCAGATAAGCGCACCGCGCACCCATTTTCAGTAGCTTCGCGTGCTGTAGAAACACCATGAAGAAAGACATTCGCATTCCCAAAGTGGTTGATGTATCTATGGCAATTGTGCGCGAAACAGAAGGCTTGGATGCCGATTGGGGCGTGTATCTCATCAACCAAAAAGACCAAGCCCTAAAGGATATTATTGTTTCGTCTAAAGGTTACGGTGAATTGAATGGAGAGAAAGTGGCTACTTCCGAATTGCGGCATTATTTTGATGGATTAGACGCCCATTCGGTGCATAAAGTAGAACGCATTGTGCCCGAAGTATTTGGGTTAAACAACCAATATTTCCTCACATTCTATTTGGATGGTGAGATTTACGACCGCAAATTCATTTTTGTACCGGGCAGTGTTGCAGATGAAAATCTGATTGAAGTTCCACTGGTAAACTTGCCCGGAATTCTAATCCGTTAATCCATGCTTAATCAGCTCAATCTCAGCAAAATCCTATTTCTCGATATCGAAACGGTACCCATTTCGCCTACCTATGCTGCGCTAGACGAAACCACCCGGGCACTTTGGGATGTTAAGGCCGATAGGCTAGCCGCTGAAGATTTGACGGAAGAGGAAGTCTACGAGCGCGCAGGTATATATGCCGAATTCGGAAAAATTATTTGCATCTCCGTTGGCGCATTTCATGCATTAGAAGGCGGTAAGCGCGAGTTTCGGGTCCATTCCTATTTCGGTCATGATGAAACTGCTCTACTGAAAGAATTTAGCCAAATGGTGACTCGTCACTTTGGCCGCGTAGACCATTTGCTTTGCGCACACAATGGCAAGGAATTCGATTTTCCCTACATCGCCCGAAGAATGGTGATAAACGGAATTCAGATTCCTAAAATCCTTGACTTAACAGGAAAAAAACCATGGGAAGTGCGTCATTTGGACACCATGGAGTTATGGAAATTTGGCGACCGTAAGAGTTTTACCTCGCTAAAGTTGCTTACCCACGTATTGTGCATTCCTACCCCAAAAACAGATATAGAAGGTAAAGATGTGGCACGTGTCTATTACGTAGAAAACGATATTTACCGCATTGAGCGCTATTGCAAACGCGATGTAGTAGCAGTTGCCCAAATTCTTTTGCGTTTTAGAGGGGAAGAATTGCTAAAGGAAGATGAGATTTTAGAGCGATGAAAGGACAACTTATCCTTTTGAGCACAATTGTTTTGCTCTTCATTTCGTGCAGCAATGAAGAGGTGAATAGCGAAGGGCCTACCACTTCGCATAGCGTTCCACTTGGCCATTTTAGAGGCATTTCTATTGGAGATGCAATGGATGTGGTGCTCAAACGCGAACCGATTGATAGCGTGGTGTTCAGCATTCCAAACCAGGTCATGTACAACATTGGCACCGATACCTGCGTGCTACAAGTAAGCTACGAATTTGAGGAGGACACGCTCCATACCATACAAGCAGATTGGTTCTTTTTAGAGGAGGTAGATTTGGATCAAATGGCAGAAGAAATACGCACGTCATTCGATAATAAGTATGCCCGACAAGAAGGCCAAGGCGATTTTGAAGTTTGGAAAAGTGTGAATGCCGAAGGTGAGATGGTAGAGTTTACCATGATGGATGCCAGCACAGAATATGGCCGCCCTGTGCTTTCTCTTACCATTTACGATTTTCATCCGTAAGGTTTTCGCAGGTAGAAATGTCCACGCTCCGCGAAATTGCCGTTGTGCTTAAAGCGCATGTTCCGTTCGAATTTCAGGATGGTGTTGTGACCGAATTGGCTATTGATAGCCGCAAAATTGTTGTTTCATCGCAAGCGTTGTTTTTTGCCATTGCAGGCGAACGGCACGATGGACATCGGTTTATAGCCGAGGTGTATGCCAAAGGAGTGCGAGCATTTGTTGTCAATAGCACGTATGCGGCCAATCAATTTCCGGATGCGGTTTTCTTTTCTGTAGATGATACGCTGATTGCGTTGCAGCAAGTGGCAGCCACCAAACGAAACGCTTCCAACATTCCTGTAGTTGGCATCACCGGCAGCAATGGGAAAACGATAGTGAAAGAATGGCTCTATCAGCTGCTTTCGCCCGATGTAAACATTGTGCGCAGCCCCAAAAGCTATAATTCTCAGGTTGGCGTTCCACTTTCTGTGTGGAAGCTCGGTCCAGAACATGGCCTTGCACTTTTTGAAGCAGGAATTTCAGAACCTGGAGAGATGATTCGGTTGGAACGCATTATTCGTCCAACAATTGGAATTCTTACCAATCTGGGCCACGCACACGATGAGAACTTTACGAGTTTGAAGCAAAAAGCGCACGAAAAGCTCGACCTTTTTCAGCATTGCGATACATTGATTTATTGCAAAGACTACCTGATTATTGAGGAAGAATTGGCGCATTACGTTTTTGTGAAACGGCCAAGAATGTTCACGTGGAGCAGAAAATCTTCGGCTGATTTACAAGTTGGGCGTATTGAAAAACACGATGGGCAAACCTCAATACAAGCCATTTTTCAGCACCGGTTTATTCGCATTGCAATACCTTTTACAGACGAAGCATCTATCGAAAATGCTATTCATTGCTGGGCATTGCTGTTATTAAGTGGTAGAAGTGATGCACAAATTGCTGAGCGGATGTTGCTACTAACTCCAGTGGCAATGCGTCTCGAGTTGAAACAAGGCTTAAACAATTGTTCGGTGATCAACGACACGTACAATTCTGATTTACAGTCTATCTCTATCGCGCTCGATTTTCTGGAGCAACAACACCAACATCCAAAGCGAACGTTGATTCTTTCGGACATTCTTCAAACGGGAAGAACGGACAACGAACTCTATGCTGAAGTGGCAGCGTTGCTTCGGCAAAAACAAGTGCACCGCATTATTGGCATTGGCCCGCACATTTCTGCGCAGGCTGCACTTTTTCAATCGGATGCTAGTTTCTATCCCAACACCGCAGCTTTTCTCAGCAACCTGCCAAACCTAACCTTTCAAGATGAAGCCATCCTGTTAAAAGGCGCGCGAACATTTGGTTTCGAAGCCATTGGGCAAGTGTTGCAGCAAAAAACGCATCAAACCGTTTTGGAGATTGACCTTGGGGCCATTGTCCACAATCTCAATCTTATCCGTTCGCTGCTAAAGCCCGAAACCAAGCTTATGGCTATGGTAAAAGCTTCTGGATACGGTAGTGGTAGTTTTGAAATTGCGCGGGTGCTTCAATTTCACCGCGTGCATTATTTGGCCGTTGCCTATGCCGATGAAGGCATCGAATTGCGCAAAGCTGGAATTACCCTTCCCATAATGGTGATGAGTCCAGAGGAGCACACCTTTGACGCCATGATTCGCTACGATTTGGAACCAGAGATTTACAGCATGCGAGCCCTTCGTGCGCTTGAATCTGTGTTGGGCCGTGGAGGAATGCCCACAAAGCCTGTTCGAGTGCATGTGAAATTAAACACAGGCATGAATCGGTTGGGATTTCATGAGCGCGATTTGAATGAATTGTGCGTTCGTCTTAGCAACAATCGTGGCATAGAGGTAGCCTCCATATTTTCGCACTTAGCCGCTAGCGATAGTCCTAAGGAAGATGCATTTACACGGCAGCAAATAACTGCTCTAGACCGAATGAGCAGCATAATTATGCAGCATTTGGGCAAAACAGTGCCACGACATATCTGCAATTCGTTTGGAATTTTGCGTTTTCCTGAAGCGCAGTTTGATATGGTGCGTCTAGGAATTGGATTGTATGGCGTAGCTCCCGACAGTCCTATTTCGCATTTGCTGCGCAACGTGAGTACATTAAAAAGCACCATTACTCAGCTCCATCATTTGCAAGCAGGCGACACGGTTGGCTATGGCCGATTGGAGCATGTGCTAGCTCCAATGGTTACTGCCACCATTCCGGTGGGTTATGCAGATGGACTTAGCCGCAAACATGGAAATCGCAAAGGACATATTTTAGTGAATGGCGAACCTGCGCCTATAATTGGCAGTGTGTGTATGGATATGATTATGGTAGACGTGACCGATATTCCATGCAATGAAGGCGATGAAGTGATTATTTTCGGAGAAGGGTATCCTATCGAGGAATTTGCACGCAATGCCGAAACCATCTCGTATGAAATACTCACAGGCATTTCGAGCCGAGTGAAACGGGTGTATTTTCAGGAATGAGCCTAGCATTTCGAACCACTCGAATTGCGCCAACGCCAAGTGGATTTTTGCATGAAGGCAATGCGTATGCCTTTGTTGTAACTGCGGCATTGGCGAAAATTTCAGGTGCAGAATTGCTGTTGCGCATTGACGATTTAGACAACGATCGCAAGCGCCCTGACTACATCTCTAATATATTCGACACGCTGCATTGGCTCGGAATTACATGGACGCAAGGCCCACAAGATGCCTTAGAATTGGATGCTGAATGGTCGCAGCGCCATCGGTTGCATCTGTACGAAACTGCGCTTCTTAGCTTGCGAAACCAAGGGCTGATTTACGCTTGCGGCTGTTCGCGAAGTGAATTGGCGCGCTATGAAAATCCAATGGACGAGCGCCACTATTGCCGCAAAGGTTTGTTGCCACTGGATGCTGAGGATGTAGCTTGGCGGGTTCGCATTCCACAGCAATTGGAGATTCACTACAACGATTTACATCTAGGTTGGATTTCAATGCCCGAAAGCCAAATGTTGCCCGACCCCGTGGTGAGGCGAAGAGATGGCATACCTGCGTATCAAGTAGCATCGGTGTGTGACGACAATTATTTTGGCATCGACCTTATTGTTCGTGGTGAAGATTTGCGACCTTCTACAGCGGTGCAACTTTGGTTGGCAGAAAAGCTAGGATTCGAAAATTTTAAACAAGCTACATTTTACCATCATCCGTTGCTCTTGAACGCAAATGGTGAGAAGTGGAGCAAGTCTGCAGGTGCAGAAGCCATCAAGAAATTCGATAAAAAAAAGGAAGCGAGCGTTGCGTTATATCGCAAACTCGCTTCCTTTCATAATCTTGGCTTGGAGGTAACCAAGCTGAGCACATTTGCCCAGCGGCTTGCCGAAAAGCTCGGGTAATCTATTGCCCGTTGATGTGTGCATTGAGCTCCGTGGTGCTCGATTCCCACTCAAACGCGCCATTCAATTGGTAATAGTTGCCCAAATCGTAGGTGTATTTGTAGGCAAATTTGGCAAGGTCAAGTTTCGATTCTTCCCAGCCCATCAATTGCATCAACACTTTTACTTGCGCGCAAGTGAGGCAATTGGCGCTAATAATTTGCTTAGAAACGGTGAGTTTGGTTTCGTCCCATGCGTTTGAAGCCACAGATTGGCGCGCAGTGGCAAATTGGGCATCGTCCATAGGCCACGTACAACCGATGGGTCCATTATAGCCCACCATTACATAATGGGTTGGTGCTGGAGGTGTATAATGGTCGTTAACTGCCTGAAAGGTATTCATAGCAATTGATACATCTTGACCAGCAGGCAGATTTGGGTTCATCCCCATTCCGCTAACATTAACGCTTATACCTCCAACAGCATTAGTGGCAAATGAACTTGAAGTGCTGGTGCTTGAGGAATTGAAATAAGTACCGTTAGTTGTGGTAGTAACGTTTGGTCCTTGCTGCACCAAAGTGGTTTGTTGCACCACCGCTGGTTGGGGCATTAAACCAGCTATGGGAACGGAGTTTTCAAGTTTAAGCACCCAATCGCCCGAAGCACTTCTTTTCACTTTGTACATATATTCTCTACCAAAAGTGTTGAGGTAAGCAGTTTTATCTACCTCGCCAAGTGACTTATCATTAAAGATGAACTTGAGCTTCAAGTTTTGAGCCCCAAGGTCAAGCACCTTAACACTGGTTTCTGGTTCGGTATTCTGGGCTATGCCATTCACTATGAGATAGAAGGGAAATCCTTCTTCGGAAAACACGGTAAAATGATTGGACTGTGCGGATGTCATGGTTGTTATGCCTAGCATGGCAGATATAAAAAACAATAGTTTCATGGTTTTTTGAAGAATGTATTTATGTAAGACCAAACTGAAAAAATCAGAATGGATATGCTTATATATTGAACTTTCAAAAGTACCAGAATGAACCATTTGTTGGTTCTTCGCGAAGAAGGCCAAAGGACTAGGCCACGTATTCCATTTTCACAGTTTTAATTCCTTGTTCTATTTTTGGAAGCGTTAATTGTAACCTCAATCCCATTAACCAAATCCTTAAACGAATATGAAACACGTAATAATGGGCGCGGTAGTTGCCTTAATTGGTCTATCCACATTGAACACATTTGCGCAAGACCAAAAAAAATATTCTAATAAGCACGAATTCTGGTACCAGAATGCGGAAATGGAGAATGATTTTTTGAAGGTTGAGGTTAAGGATGCCGTTTCTCAGAAAGATTTACTCAAATTCCGAATAAAGTTCACCAATAAAACGAACGAGTATGTATTTGTAAATCCAAGCAAAATGAGGTTGAATGTAAATGGGCAGTCCTATCCGTTCAAAGAAAAGCCTTTTATCATTGAGCCGTTTTCTGACAAAACAAGGGTTCTTGATTTGGCTGGTCAAACCGATTATCATCAAGAAACATTCTCGATAACCTTTGATGGTTTGGAAAAAGCATCTACCAAAGGAGTGGCTTTTGAGTTGGATGATTTTGTGTTACCTCCTTCACAGAATTCGATGAGTTCAGGTCCGTTTAGCCTGAACCTGAAGTACCATAATCAAGAGACAGATGCCACTAATGCAAGATTTGTCGTGAAATACACGGGTAGTAAAATTGCTATTGTGGACCCAAGTAAAGTGGGAGTCAAAATAGAATCGGGCAGAATGTTTGCCAATGCATTTTCGAAAGTGAATCCCGTTTTGATAATGCCGGGTGAGGAAGATGGATTTTCTGTGATGGTAAGAATTCCTGCAAATGTTGTAGACATGCAATTCGCCACGCTTTTTGTGTCGTTTGGCGAAGCTTTCCAAGAAGTTTCAAAAACATCCTTTACGTTCGACAAGGCGGAGTTTAAACTGGACTTGAACAAAACAAAAATGTAATCAGCACATAGGATGTAGTAAAAAGCCTTTCAAGAAATTGAGGTTTTTTTTATACCCTTAAGGCTACTTGAACACCACAAAGACCTTTCCTGAGGTGGAAAGCGGTGCTGTGGGATAGGTATCGAATTTGGCCTCTTGACAGGCAAATTTTGCTTTATAAAACAAGTATTTATCGTCTGTGGTTTTGGAGCCAGCTGCTCCAGGTTCGGCACTCATTACGTTGCCATATTTGTCGATGGTCACATCAACCACCACAATTCCTTTGGCATCGTTTCCAATGGTAATCTTGGGGAACTTAATCATGTTGCGCCCGTCCATGCTGTATTCTATGCGGTCGAATCCACTATTGAACATTTTTTTGACAGTAGAAACTGCTACGGGCTCTTTCTTTTGGGTATCATAGAAATGAATGGTGCTCACGGTAGAGATGTCAATATCCAAGGGCCGTTCGGCAGCGAAAAAACTGATGGTATTTCCCTTCATGCTTTGCAATTCGCCCGAAATGAAGGTGCCATCTTTCATAATAAGCGTGTGCTGCGCAAACGAGATGAACGGGAGGAAAAGGAGGGGAAATACTTTGACCATGAGGGGTGAGATTCGTTTATTTCGCCACTCTGGCCTGAAAAAGCTGATAGGGCACACCATTCATTTCACCGCCTTGGCTCACTTGAAATTTACCTGTGAATGTGACTACTTGGTCGGTATTGAAGCGTGGGAATCGTTCGGCAGCGAATAGTTCTACCACAGTTTCGGGGCCAGCGCCACCGCAAAAAAAGCAGTTGGCAAACGGATTGGCCGATACCATATACAGCCCCAATTCCATGTCGATGGGAATAACGTAGCCGCGCACTTTCACGGTTTGACCGTGGATAGCAAGTATTTCTGGGGCAAATTTTGGCGGTTTCACATTCACCTCAAATCCAAATTGCTTCGAGAATTCGCGGGTAAACTTCACGTTTGCCAATGTGCTCCATTCTATCATACGTTGGGCACTAGCGCCTTGCAAGGTGAATGCAAATAGGATAGTGAGCAGCACTCTCATTTCACTGGTTGGGCAAGTTCGAGTATGTAGTTACAGTGCATCAAATCTTCGTAGTTCAGTTTGAGACGGCCTCGAAAGGTAACCACTTCATCGGTCTTAAAGCGTTTTCCTCCTGCCTTCAATTGCAGTTCGAGTATGGTTTCGGGGCCTGCCTGTCCGCAAAAGAAACAACTGGCAAATGGATTGGCCGAAAGGACAAAATAGCCCGTTTCCACATCCACAGGAATTACGAAACCTTCGATTTCGATTAGCTGTCCATTGAGGTTGAGCACCTCTGGGGCAAACTTTGGGTAGTAAAACGTTTCGTCATGTTCTTTCGAATATTTCTCGCTCCATTCCACCTTGGAGAGCAGTTTCCAGTCGATGGTGCGGTTCTGGGCAAAGGAAAGTGCGGGAACTAATAGAATTACGAATGATGAATTACGAATGATGAATTGAAGGAATGTGTGGACACCTCTTTTTCTTCTTTCGCTTACTTGTTGGATGCAATTTTCCAATGGCTCACTCATTGCGCAGCACGTTGGAAATATCGGTTCGGTAGGCTTGCACGGCAGGTATCAACGCGGCAATCAGGCCAATGAACAAGGTAATGGGCAACAGCATCAGTTCTTGATATGAGAATGTGAGTAGCGAAGCACCCATTTGCAATTGTTGCTCGCCAAAGTGCTGCATCATAACCTGCCCCAGGCGCCCAAGGGCAATCCCTGCTGTATAGCCCATGCTGCAAATGAGCAGGCTTTCGAGCACTACCATGGCGAAAAGCTTGGAAGGCGATGCACCCAGCGAACGCATCAACGCCAATTCGTATTTCCTGTTTTTGAGGGAATTGAGTAGGGAAATGAACACACTGATAGCGGCAATGCACATGATGATGCCGCCTATTATTTGAAGGGTGGTGAAGCCCACACCCAGTAATTCATACAGCCGGTTTACCTCAATGGCGGGCAAAGCGGCTTGCATGGTAGTGTTGGCGTTGATGTGGCGCGGCAGCTGCATCATGCCCATTGGGCTTTTAAACTTAACTAGAAGGGCAGTTATTTCGCGGGTGTCTTCCTCCAATTCGTGATGGTGGGCAGTGTCGTGTTTATGGTCGTGGTGGGCGTGTTCTTCTTCCGTAGGATTGGCTTCGCCATGAATGTGCCACACGCTGCTGATGTTGGTAAGAATGAGTTTATCTATCACCGTACCCGTTGGCTTCAGTGTGCCCACCACACGGTAGTCCATTTCTTCGTGGGCTTGGCCTTCTTGCTCCAATCCGTGGGTGCCGTGAAAGTGACTGCCAAGCGATAGCTCAAGTTGTTGGGCCACGGTGCTGCCCACTACGGCTTCAAAATCGGTTGTCCAAATTGAACCATCGCCAAAGGTGGCGTCATAGTGCTTGAGGTATTTTTCTTCAGTGCCCACAATGCGATAACCGCGGTAACTATCGCCATAGGCCAACGGAATGCTGTATTTAACCAACGGATGTTTTTGCAACCTCTCAGCCTCGCTTAGGGGAATGTTTCCCGTAGGATTGTCTATTTGGTACACTGCCGAAAGAATCAATTGCAGCGGACTGCCCTTGGCGCCCACCACCATATCTATTCCTCGAATATCGCGGTTGAACCTATCGTTGAGCTGCTGACTAATGACCAGCACAAAGGCTACCATGCCCACACCAATGGCCAGCAGCATAATGCTTAACGCAGTAGAAAGGCTATCGACCTTGAGATTGGCCCAACTGAGGCGAAACATGTTCATGATGGAAAACAACGGCTTATTGGCACAATTTGACACCTTTGAATGCTGCGAAGTTCGCCACTAGAAGTGCGCCATCCCAATGCTATCTGAACATCAAAATTCATCGAGAACGGGAAGAAAACCTTTTTCACCTAACGCCTTCATTACACTGCGTAATAAATGGCTATTGTCAAACCGCAAAACGTATTTGCGCGCACCTTCCTTTTCGGGAGCAAGCATTTTTTTATCAATCAGCTTTCGGATTTGTCGGGAAACCTCGGCATCTGCTTTTCCTACAAAATATTCTTTGACATCAACTGCTTGAATAACCTGCATATCCACCGCTTTACGTAAAATTTTAGCTTCGATAGTTGTAATATATTTCTGTTCTAACGAATGGATAATGGTGGGAAGTAGAATTTCCTTTCGCAGAAAATCATAGTCCAACAGCTTATCAATTTTCTCTATTTCCTCTTTCAAGCCTGTCAAAACGTAGGTTATCCACGTCATTATTCCTTCATCAGTGCCTTTGTCCGCCTCAGATAAATTGTAGTAGTAATCATTGCGATTGCTGCAAAACACAGCGGTTGGGTTTATAATTCTACCCACATTTACATTGAATCCTGTTTTGACCAGCATGGCATAGGTGAACAGACGAACCGTTCTTCCATTGCCATTGCCAAACGGGTGAATCCAAACAAAACGGTGATGAGCAATGGCTACTTTGAGCAAATCGTATTTCGGGCTGTCTACGTTATTGATAAAGTCGAGCAACTCGGTCATGTAATCCTTTATCGTCAACCAATCGGGTGGAATATGGGTAGACTTATTGATTTTCAGATTTGCTTTTCTGTATTCTCCCGGAGTTGCATCGCCTTCTCCATGAGGTGGTGGCACTAATCCATCCACAATCATTTTGTGGATTTCACTTAAAAATGCTCTGTTGATGGGGTAATCCTTCACATTCTCTTCGATGAAAACCATCGCTTTTTCAATGTTCTGAATTTCCTTTATGCTAGGCGAAACTTGGGTGGGAACTTCAAGTTTTGTTTCAATGTATTCGGCCACGGTGGTGTTGTTGCCTTCAATGCGTGCAGACCCAATACTTTCGAGGGTATGAAAGATGTGTTTTAGTTGAAAGAAGACTTTTGGATGAGTTGACCCGCTAAGTGGTTTCTTGCGGAGATAGTCCAATTCAATGATTAAATCGGTGAGCGTAGACCCGAAAGAAGGCGCTATCAATTTCAAATCGAAATGTGAAAATTGGGCCTCTACCATTTGCATTAGCAGCTAAAAAGATTTAACAAACTTGAAAATAAGATTTAACAAATTTATCATTAAATTCTTTATTTATCAACACTTATAGAGCATATTGTAATATCGAACAATTAACAATTGTGCTTTAAAGAATTAACAAAAGGTGATTTTATCATTTAACAACTAGTAGTGCAACACGTGAATTTTTATGTGGCCTATGTGCAAAATGTGGGATTACATCCGAGCCAGATGAATTGAACATTATAGCTCCAAGGTATTCGTGAATTGGTCTTTGAGGCGCCTGTCGTGGGTAACGATAACAAGGGCGGCATTGTGGCGGGTGGCGGTGGTATGCAGCAATTGAGCCACGCGCTGGCAATTTGTATCGTCTAAGGCCGAAGTGGGCTCATCGGCTAGCACAAGGCCAGGGGAGGCCATCAACGCACGGGCAATGGAGGCACGTTGGCGTTCGCCAATGCTTAGCGATTGCGGAAGTTGAATGGCTTTGTTGGCTATGCCCAGTTCGCTGAGCAGTTGCATGGCACGGTCGGTATCAGTAGGCAAGCCAGCGAGAGTGCAGGCCAGTTGCAAGTTGTGCAACACACTCACCGAGCGAATAAACAACGGCTGCTGAAACACAAGGCCAATATGACTGCCCCTAAAGGAATCTAACCCCATGGCAGAAAGGGAGGAAAGAGTGGTGTTTGCTACCGAAATGATGCCCTGGGTGGGTTTCATGAGTCCAGCCAAGAGGTGCAGCAAGGTGGTTTTGCCGCTGCCCGACTTACCCAAAACGAGGAGCACCTCTTGCCTATTCACCTCCACATTGGGAAAGGCGAATGCTGGGCCGCTGGGGTAGGAATAGTGGAGTTGGTTAGTTTGCAGCATAAGGATGGGCTACAAAGGTAGGGGGCGAAATGAGGTCCGGCAAAAAAGAAAGCCCCGCGGATGTAGCGAGGCTTTCTATGCTGTAGTGCTTTTGAGAAATGTTAGAAAAACTTCACCATATCTGGCGATGATGGACGTGGGGCATCGATGGTAACAATGTTGCCGTTTTTGTCAATCACCATATATCGCGGTATAGAATTTACTTCGTAGGGGGCAAGGGCAGCTTCGCCCTCTTTATTTACATAGATGTTGTGGGCAAGGCCAAGTTCTTTAGCCATTGTTTTCCAGCCATCTTCTTTACACCACACTCCTATGCTCACAAAGTTGATGTCTTTGCCATATTGGGCTTGCAACTTGGCCCACGAGGGCATTTCTGCTTTGCATGGTCCGCACCATGTGGCCCAAAAATCTACCACCGTTGTTTTTCCTTTAAATTGAGATAGGTTAACTTTTTTGCCTTCGAGGTCAACACCTGCAATGTCTGCTATGGGTTTGCCCACCATGGCTTGTGCTCGCTTTTTGAATTGGATTGTTTCGCGAAACTGGTCTTTGGTTTGATTGGCGGCTTCTTCCTTTTGGGCTATCATATCCGTTAGGTGGGCGGACATTTCGGGATAGGCAAGGCTGTAGTCTTGAAGGGTGGCGCTTATCTTTTTGGTGAATTCGTCTATTTGGGGGTAAAGGGTAGCCGTGTCAGGGTTTTCCCATTGGGCATATACTGGAATCCAGTTCATCTCGTCAGCCAAGGCAAGTGCAGCTAGGGTATTGTTGCGGTTGGCACCTTGGCCGCTGTAAGTGAGGGTTTCGTCAAAATAGGCGGTGTGGAGCGAAAGGGAAAGCGCCTCGCCCGGTAGGAGGAAGAAATCGCTGCGTTCGGAGCCATCAAAAAAGGAGAGCAGTTTGGCGCTATCGAGAGAAAACTTCATGGAAAACTGGCCTTGGCTATCGAGTTTGGCAGCGGCCAGTTTGTCGGTTTTCATTCTGCCATCCACCATTTGATTGAGGAGCACAAAAACGCTATCGCCCGTTGGGGCCAGTATGCTACCCGCAAGGGAGGCACTTTGGGCCGAAGCGGTAAGGGAGATGGCGGAAAGAAGAATAGTGAGGAGCAGGATTGGTTTCATTGTGTTGATGGAACATTAGTCCAATTTGATGATAAATGTAGTTTATTTTTTGACAAATTTTAGCCGAACTAGAGGTTGTAAGCGTGAAAGTAACCTAACGACCCACTACCGGCAACACCACCCTACTTGGCATGGCAAACGACCGATGCACCGTGTAGGTAGGTTGGTCTTTGGTCATGTTGCGGTAGTGCTCTGCATCTGCACCCGATATAGCGATGCGCACCCGATGTCCTTTTTTGAAGAGATACGACACAGGCAGCATTCCAAAGTTAAGCTCCACCGCCTCGCCCGGCACTAGGGGCATGGCATCGGCCTTGAGGTAGGTGTGGTAGGGTTCGGCCATTTGGTAAGGCAATTCGCCTGTGCCTATTTTTCGGTGCAGTGCTCGAAACACACCCTCGGTAACGTATTCCACATCGCCATTGGGCGCCACATCTTCCAAATAAATAAACACTTGGGCGTCATTACTGGTAGATGCCAAGTAAAGCATCACCTCGGGGTGGCCCGTTACCTCCATATCGGCATCAAGCACCGCGCTGTCGTACACCAAAAGGGCACTGTCGCAACTGGCGCGGTCTGGGTATACCAATGGGGTTTTCAACCGTCCTGCCACACTCTCGTAGCGGGTCACTTGGCCGGTAGTAGCGGTGGTGTCTACCGCCAACACATCGAAAGCAGGCGTATTGTCGCGCAGGTCGCGAATCTTGGGCGCAATGGCGTTTAGCTTGGTAATAGCATCGTTAAAGTTGGACTCTATCACCTTGTAGTGGGCCAATTGCTGCTCTTGCGCAGCGGTAAGTCGGCCTTCGCCCTTCATTTCGTCCAATATGCGTTGCACACCTTTGCTTTTCAACACGTTCACCGAATCGCCCCAATACTTCAGGTCGGCTTTCATTTGGGCTTGCTGCGAAAAATCGTTGTTCCAATCCAACCCATGCTTGGCGCCAAAGTAGGCAGCTAGCGGCTTGGCTTCCTTGGGCGGCCACACATCAGATGCCTTCCATTTCTCTTCTACCATGGTGAAATAATGCACGGGCTTCTCTTTGGTGATGCCGGTGTCCCATCCTTTTAAATGCTGGTCGAAAAAGCGCAACACCTCGCCAAGATGGTCAAAACCCGATGGTCCAGGGTTGGTATGCCCACAATTGCGGCTTCCGCTATGGTCCCACGGCCCCAATAGCAGGCGGTTGTTGGGATTGCCGAGGGTCATGTGGCGCTTGGTGGCGGCATTTTGGTAGGCGCCATCATACCATCCGCTCCAGCTATACACGGCAGCACTAGATGCATCTTGGGCTTTCCAGCGCATGTGGGGGCTAAACTCGTCAGCACTTTCGGCCGCTCCGTTGGCTGGCACATCATCGCGGTAGGTAATGGTGAGGGCACCTTCGTGCACATTGCGGTTGGTGCGCTGGGCCACCATTCTGTTCAGAAAATCGCGACCGCTTTCGCCCTTGTATCCTGGCTTCACGGGCAACACACCTTTGATAAACTTCTTGGCTTTCACCGCATGGGCCGGCAGTTGGTTGGCATCCAACGATTCGTTGGCCTCGCCCCAAACCCGCGTAAACCATGCGTTGTGCATACCTCCGGTAAATGCGTTGTCGGCATACACATCAAACAGCGAATTCATGTTCACCACCGCCTTCACGGCTGGGTGTTTTAAGGTCGTCAAAAACTCTGATGTGGTGCCACTATACGATGCGCCTGCTCCTCCCACTATGCCATTGCTCCATTTTTGGGCAATGATGTGGTCTACAATTTCGGTCATATCGGCCACTTCGTCTTTGTTCCATGGGTGAAAACTAACCCCACCCGAAGCACCGCTTCCGCGCGAGTCTACCACCACCACCGCATAGCCTTGCAGAATAACGGGAATCATAAAATCGCCCAGCGGCCCTATCGGATTCTTGCGAAACCAACGGTAGGGCCATTTCAGCTCAATGCTTCTCCAATAGCGGGTTTGGTGCAATACGGTGGGGAATTTCTGGTCCTTCACCTTGCCCTTGGGCAAATACACATCTACGGCAATGGCCACTCCATCGCGCATTTCTACATAATACGATTGCATGCTGTAGCCCTTATATAGCTTGGAACCTCGGTTGTAGGGCGCAGGCGACACCGTGCTGATGTCCGAAGGCTTGTAGTCTTTTTGGGGTTTATACTGAGCAAGCGAGCCGAAAGGCAGCGCCACCAAGGCGCAAAGCAACAAACGAAGAAACATGAAGCGAGTTAAGATTTGGTGTGCAAAAATACCCTACAACTCTCGCTGGGCTTGCTACCTATGTTGCAGATAGCGGGAAGAATTGCGAAGGGGTAGGAAAGGATGCTGTTTGGGCTTCAGGATTTAGGAAAACACTGAACAGAGGCCCGCTTCACCTCTATTTACGAGCCACCGACCCCGAAACCCGTTTTCGGTTTATGCTGGCGGTTGCTAAATTGTTAGCGCCAAAATTATCGAACGTGACTTTGATGACTTTCGGAAAAAATCGCCTTTCAAAAGTAGCACTATTGATGTGGTGGATTAGCAAAAGGCAACAATCCATGAACTTTTGACCGGTTTACTGAATTATTAGTTTTTTACTGCTTAAATAATTTTGAGAATGGCACACAATCGAATAAACGCCATTATCTAACCAGCTTAAATCGAGTACTGTTTTACCATTACCATCATTTATTGAGGTTGAGTAAACCAACTTACCAAGTGCATCATACACATTCAACGAAATATTTTTTAGGTCTTGGTTGGTAATAGAAACAAATCCGTTTGATGGGTTTGGATAAATTTCTAAAGCACTATCTACTAACGAATTTAAGCCAACTGTCATGCCTGAATTACAAACACTTACAGCCTCTTGAGGGGTTAAGACCCTATTCCAAATTGCTATGTCATCAATTTTACCGTTGAAAAAAGCGGACATCGGTTGTCCAGCAAATTTAGCACTTCCGATAAGGACATCTAAGTCGCCTTCATAAGCAGCAGTCGCAAAGTTCTGACCAATTTCCGTGCATCCTTGATAGATTTTTCTTTCTAATGAATTTGAATCATAAACTAATACCCAGTGAACCCATTCGACATCTAATGCTACACTTGTGACAAGGCTGTTTGCATAAAAGTCCATGCCCATGCACATAGCAGTTTCGCAGCCTTTCGCACAATCCTTAAAGCCATAATGAAGATTAAAGTTATCATTAGGCAAGTTTTCGGAAGTTGCAAATACCATTTCATTATTGCAGCCATCTGCCTCTTTTTTAACCCAAAAGGCCACCGAGTGACTAGAAGTGGATAGTATGCCATTTAAGACTCCAACATAAATATGGTCATCAATACCATCAAACAAATAAGATGCATCGGGATTGCCTAATCTATCTGTTGTCAGTGTAGAGCCATTCACTATGCCATTATTCCCTACTCCACTTTCATCGTTTGCGTTCCCATTGAAAGGAAACCATGCCACCAATCCATTACTTGGGAGGTAGTTTGGTATTTGGGAAAAACAATTTAATGCCGAAACTATAAAATAAATAGTTAAGAGTCAATCCCGTCCTAAACGAATAAGAAAGGGAGAAGCGATAGTCTGTATCTCAAAGTTAACTTTGAGTTGCACAACAAAACCGCGCTTCTCCCATGGCAAATCTAACGCTGTTCGCCCAAATAATCTCCAAACTTGACCGTGGCGCATTT
>CAMDOM010000015.1 GCA_945903645.1 Chryseobacterium gleum | reverse complement strand
CCAAAGTTGTTGAACTCCTTGCGATAGCTAATACCAACGCCTTGCGTAAAAGGTGCGTTATTGGTTACTAACGCGTTAGCACTCACATCATTGCTTCGGTTAAAGGCGCGAACTCGGAATTTTCCATCGTTAGTAATCTTGTATTCAATGTTCACATCGCCCACAATATTGCTGCTCGATTGGCCTTGACCGCCTGCTGGACTTCTATTGTTCGCCACACCTAAGTTGCCATCTATAATGATGCGATTATTGAAGAGCTGTGTGCTTAGCGCCACCTCCACCTCGTCACTTGCCACAGAACTGCTTCCTGGTCGATAATTTAACCCCACATCAAAATCGTTGCTAATCTTGGAAAGCCAACTACTCAACTGATTGCTCAGCAATTCTGCAGAGTTAGCCGAGAAAAATCCACCAGTTTCATTTGCAATATTTTGATCTTCTGTAGGGAGAAATTTATTCAGCACTAGCAAGGCAAACACCTGACGATTCATCTCTTGATCGTTGCCCACGCCTATACGGTTGATAACATCCGTTTTGGCTGTGGCATCGGCATTGGGCAAATTGATATCGAAAGTGATGTTGGGATTCAGGAGGTTCTCAGTCATTTTGAGCACGCACTCTACCTGCACACGCTTCGTGTAGGTGGTATCGCCCATCAAATCGGCCAAGGAAGTGCGCAAGCCATACACTGCTTCCAAGTTTACCAATGCCTGATATGGACTTCCACTCCAATTTATTGACCCACCCGACTTTACCGAGAATTTCTTGTTAATTATATTTTGTAGCGTAAACAGATATTCTCCTTTGGTGATGATGAATTCGCCAAACATTCTAAAATCACCAGTACGATCTAGGGACATTCGGATATCGCCCTGTCCACTACCTTTAATAATATCTCCCACTTTAGGGTCTAATATCAATTGCACCTCTGCATCTGGCGTCACTTGTATGTCTAAATCCATAGTGAGATTGGCAAACGTAACTTGAAAATCTGCCAGTAAATCCTTCTCTTCCTTTGTACCAGCCGCTTTGACGAAGGTTACGAAATTGGACTCTTTCACGCTCTTAGTACCAAACAATGGAATAAAAAACTTGGAACCTTTGTCCGTTCGCATCGAAAGTTCCAAATGCATTTGCTTGGGAACACCTGAAAACCGCACCACACCTGTGCCATAAGCTTTACCATAATACAACGGATTGAGTGCCGAAGTGGTATTCATTGCAAAGAAATTATTGGCATTTAGCGTGGCATCAAATCGAAATTGCTTGAAATTGGTATGCTTCACCCAACCATTTATTTGTCCTTCTTTTCCGCGCTCGTCCAGCACTTTTAGGTTTTGAAAGTAGAATCCATCCTTCTTCACCAACACACGGTCGGAAATGCGGAAAGTGGTGTTGAGATAATTGAACAACATGCTGGCATCATTCAAATCCACATAACCCTCCAATACTGGTTCTTTGGTTGTTCCTGTCAGCGATAAATCAGCTTTGGCCATGCCTTCCACTTCGCTCAATACCTTGTCGATATACACACTGGCCACCGAAAGGGGCAACCTATCCATCGCTATTGAAAGATCGAAATTTTGCTTACGCTCTGCGCCTGGCATAAATTTACCTGAAACCCGCAAACCAGTACCATCCGTGCGTTCTAAAAGAGCTGCCACATTTACGGTACGCGTTTCGGGTTCCCACACATTGTCCAATTTACCCGAACCAATAAGCACATTGTTCAACTTCAATTCGTTTACCAGCAACTGGTTTGTTACCAAAACTTGCCCATAAATATTTGAAATTTGGGCATCGCCACTAATGATACCTGCCAAGGTAATACCTGATTTTTTGGTGATTAAATTGAAGTTTGCCAGGTCGAATGTGCCCAATTTCACATTCAGTTTTTCCTTTGGATTTTTAGAAACAATACCGTCTATCCCAATGGATTGGCTGCCATTTGTGAATGCGATATTTTGGAAATTAAACGTGCTACTATCAATGGTAAGGTGATTGTTAGGTACTACATTCCAATCCAAATCGGCTACGGTAATCTGCGATTCTTTGAGCTTAAAGCTTACATTGGAATTACGTGGAAATGAGGCCACACCTTGAATATCAGCACTGTTCTCTAGCTTCGAATTGTTGTTCCAAAGAATACGCAGCCCCAAACTATCGCTAAACGTGAAAGTGCGTACCTCAAGGTTGGCTATAAACAAACTATCCGTAAAACGCAGGTCATCAACCAAAACAGAAAGCTCGAATTCCTTGCCTGGGTTTTTGGCATTTACCTGCACGTCATTAAAAACCATTGTGCCAAAAGCCAATCGTGGCATTGCCCCAGTCAGGCTTATTTCGTTGCGTGAGGAAGAATAACTTCCTTCGAAATGCGACTTATTACTAATGTCCAACTTGGGCGCCACGAAGTAGGATATGATTGCTGTATTTTTTATCTGTGCATTAAAGTCAAACTCCAACCCTTCATTATCGTTAAGTACTTTGAAATCAGATGCATAGCTAGGCAAATGCTTAGCTATAATGTTATTAATCGCTTTGGGAATGTTGCGAAAGGCAAATTTTCCAACAAACTCTGCATCCATAATATCCGAACGGAGGCGAATGGTTTTTTTTGCCCCATTCTGATGTGCTTTCAATTCGAAATCATTAAACGCAAATTGTTCATCGCCTTTTTGCTGATACTTCACCTTGCTCAATACAATCGCACCCAATAGGTTGTCGATATTACTGCCTATAAAATCAACATCCATAAACCCGCTAACGATTGCATCTTCTCTATTCTTCAAAAAATTGAGTTTGAAAAGATTGGCGTGGGCTATCTCGGAATGGAAATTAAACTTGGGTAATGTACCACTCAAATCCACCATTCCGCCAAAATCCAAGGCTATGTTTTCCTCATTTATATTGAATCTTCCTTCGAAAATGTTCTTTATAAAACTTCCATTCACTTCGATATTCTTGTAGGCGTATTCAAGCAATTCGGCCGAAATCACACTACCTTGCAACTTGGCATTGATATCGTTGGCGGTTAACCCTTTTCCGTCAATGCTGGCATTTAGCGACACGCGTCCTACCTTATCTGTACCCATAAATGTACCCACTTGAAAATCGGTACTTGCCAATTTTCCTTTATAGGAAAACTGTTTGGTTTGCTCGTCTTGCTTTAGGGCAAGGTCAGTACGCAGTTGACCTATGGATGTGTTGAGTTTGCCATAGGCCACAAAATCGGAGATAAAACCCGTGAAATTTCCCTTAAAATCTACAGTGCCTAGGGTTGCCACATTGGGTGGAATGGAAAGATTTCGTTTGGTGTCGAAAGGCGGAATGGGTATGGTTGCCAAATCAGTGTAATTGGTCACCAAGCGTTTCAGATTGAGATACATGAATGTTTCGGCAATGTTGGGCAGCCCATCCATATCTACATCTCCTTGCAGATTGGTGCTTCGGCCATACCAAATATTAAGTGCACGCCCGTTGATGGAAGCCACTGGCCCAGTTATCTGACCAGAAATACGAATGGTTTTGTCAATTCCTGATAGGGCTGGGGCAAAATAGGCCACGTCTTGCACACTAACTTCCGAATTGTCTAGGTCGAGGTTCATCTCAACCTTATCTATAAAATTAAGCCAGTCTCCCCATTTCGAATACCGAAAATGCAGGTTTAGCGCCAATTCCGATTGTGGTGTTTTAATACGCAATGCATCCACTTTCAGCTCTAAAGGGCTCAATTTTACATCTCCTGCTAGGTGATTTATGACAAATCCGTTGCTAGCCTTTACCGCTAACCTATCTACCCTACCAAAAAGGGTGTCTTGGTCCATGCGGATATTTTTAATCAATACATCAATATTGGAAACATTCAAGTGGCGATAGTCCATGCCCTTGGGTTTGGCGGGTTTGTTATCATCATCCATCTTAAAAGTAGCACCCACCAATTGCAATGTTTCGAGCCGCAAATCCCACACTGGTTTTTGGGTAGTGTCTTTCTCAGTTTTGAAATAATCGATGAGAAACTGAATGTTTTGTCCTTGTTCGCCTTTGTATTTGCGCAGATGAAAATTGACCGAATCAAGCTGTATTTCTTTGACCAAAACCTGGCGTTTATCCAAGTCAAATCCATTCACAGTAAGGTGAAGCTTCTCGATGTAGCCCAAAGTATCGCCTTTCAAATCTTCGAGATAAAACTCTTCGAGTATCACACGGTCGAAAAAGCCAATGTCTACTCCACCTACGGTAACCTTGGTTTTGAGCTCGGTTGATAGCTTAGATGCCACGAATTGAGTGATGCGGGTTTGCACATAAGGACTGCGAATGGCTAAGTATCCTAACAAAAGTAACAGCCCAAAAAGCAGCACACTTCCAGTGAACCACGCCATGGCCTTTTTGATACTTTTGAAAATTCTCATAGCCGCATAGCCCGTGTCAGCAAAATTAGGCAATAACGATGCCCCACCATACATTCCATTGCTTCTGGCCATAGAGTCGAGTTGCGATGACACCTCGGCAGCGGTGCTTCGTGGCACCGAAGTGCTCTCCAATATTGTGGCAGGGCAAGCGGTGCATTCGGCCTATGGAGGCGTGGTGCCCGAATTGGCTTCGCGGGCACACCAACAAAACATAGTACCTGTGGTACATCAAGCCCTGGCTGAGGCAGGTATTCATAAAAGTGCACTTTCGGCCATTGCTTTCACGGTGGGTCCTGGCCTAATGGGTAGCCTTTTAGTAGGTGCATCGTTTGCCAAAACTATGGCTTTGGGCTTGCGCATTCCGCTTCTGGCTGTTAACCATATGCAGGCCCATATTTTAGCTCATTATATTCTATCGGAAAGTGCTCCACCACAATTTCCATTTTTGTGCCTAACAGTGAGCGGTGGTCATACCCAAATAGTACAGGTAAATGCGCCAAACCGAATGGTGGTGTTGGGTAAAACGATTGACGATGCTGCTGGTGAAGCCTTCGACAAAGCGGCAAAAGTTCTGGGCTTGGGCTATCCCGGTGGACCAATGATAGACCATCTCGCCCAACAGGGCAATGACCAACGATTTGCCTTTGCCACCCCAAAAGTGGAGGGATTCGATTACAGCTTTAGTGGAGTTAAAACCTCATTCCTTTATCTAGTTCAGAAAGAGATGCGTGCCAATCCAAATTTTGTAGCCGAAAACTTGGCCGACATTTGTGCTTCCTATCAGCGCCATGTGGTTGCTTATTTGCTCACTGTGATGCAGCGCGCCATTTCAGAAACGAAAGTGAAAAGCATTGCCCTAGCAGGCGGAGTATCTGCAAATTCTAAACTTCGCCTCGAATTTGCTCTTTTGGCCGAAAAAAATGGCTGTACTGCTCATATTCCACCATTTGCTTATTGTACTGACAATGCTGCTATGATTGGTATTGCAGGCTATTTTCAACTTATCAACAAGGATTGGGCTTCGCAAAGCACAGTACCCAAACCAAGGTTGGTGTTTTAGTGGCTTACCACTTCGATTCTGTATCGAAAATGAGCTTAGAAGTACTATGCTCATTTTTGAAACAACACTGATTAGCTGCGTGTAACAAATTCGTTTGGTGAAGAGTGCCTCAGGATTAATTCAGACGAAACATCGATTGAAAAGTCTTTTGATTCGCTACAATACCATCTATGATTAGCTAACAAAACAATCATTTAAGACACTGAGGATAGTCAACAATAAAAGGAGGGATTAATTCATACCTTCCTATTTATCTAAAATTTGCTTCTATTTCCCGTTAACACTTATTGACAAAATCGCAGTTCGCACTTCCCACAGTTTGTGTAAACTTGCGGCCCGCATGAATTTAGCTCGTTACGCAATAGCACTCGTGGTCACTTGGATCATCTTCACCGTTGGTGGTGCAGTGTGGCATGAAGTGGTTTTTAAAGATTTATACAACGAATGGGTGTTTGGCATCGAACGCCTTGAAATGCCAGTGATGTATTTCGTAATCACGCATTTCATGCGCGCCTTGGTGTTTGTTTATGTCTATTACATGCTCTACAAAGGAGGAAATCCAGTAGTGAAAGGCTTGAAATTTGGCTTCCTTATGGGCATACTTACTGGACTAACTGTGACGGGCTACTATGGCGATTTCCAAATAAATTCTCCACTTTGGGCCGTGTTGGAGTTCGCGTTTAATATCGTTAGGGCATTGGTGGCTGGCCTGCTAATTGGAATTATTGTAGGTGAGCGCGAGAAAAAGCCTGCCCAAGCTCTGTAATTCTCTTTTTGTCGTGTGCATAATTGAAGCTTGGCTACAACACTAGCTATCTTTGCCGACTCAAATCACATGATGAAAACTACCATTTCGGCTTCTCTTTTTGAGGATGCAAAAACCTATTTTCCTGGAGGAGTAAACTCACCAGTGCGGGCGTTTGGCTCGGTTGGTGGCACACCACGTTTTATTGTAAAAGGCAAAGGCAGCCATGTGTGGGATGCCGATGGCAACGAGTACGTGGATTTATGCGCTTCGTGGGGACCGCTTATTCTTGGTCATGCCCATCCAGAGGTGACCAAAGCCATCCACGAAACGGTCGACAACGGTACTTCCTTTGGTGCACCTACCATTCAAGAAAATACACTTGCCAAACTCATTCTCGACAACCACAGTTTTATTGAGCGCCTTCGGTTTGTGAGTTCGGGCACCGAGGCTGTTATGAGTGCCATTCGCGTGGCGCGCGGTTTTACAGGAAGAGATAAGGTTATCAAATTTGAAGGCTGTTTTCATGGTCATGTCGATTCTATGCTGGTGAAAGCTGGCAGCGGATTGGTGACTTTCGGAAATTCTTCGTCAGCTGGTGTGCCTGCTAGTTTTGTAAACGAAACCATTGTACTTCCGCTGAATGACGCCATCGCAGTGCAATCGGCATTCGAGCAGTTTAAAGACCAAATTGCCGCAATCATAATTGAACCAATACCGGCCAACAACGGATTACTGTTGCAAAACGGTGAGTTTCTCCGCCTGCTGCGCGAAGAATGTTCCAATAACGGGGCCTTGCTCATTTTTGATGAGGTTATTAGCGGTTTTCGCGTTGGGTTTGAAGGCGCAGCGGGGTTGTATGGCATTCGCCCAGACATCATCACTTTTGGAAAAATAATTGGTGGCGGAATGCCCGTTGGCGCCTACGGTGCAAGCGAAGAAATCATGCGGTGCGTATCACCCTTGGGAGCAGTGTATCAAGCTGGTACGCTTTCCGGAAATCCAGTAGCTATGGCTGCTGGTGCTGCGCAACTGGGCATGTGCTTGGAAAGTGGATTCTATCAAAATTTGGAGAAAAAAACCCGTCATGTGGTGGCCGAAGTACTTTCGCATTGCGAATCGCAAGGCCATAAAGTGCGCATGTTTTCCATAGGTTCCATTTTCTGGCTGGCATTTAGCAATCGCCCTAGCATTCGCTCTTCTGCCGAAATTGACCCTGAGTCCATGCACATCTTCCGCACGTTTTATCACGCCCTTCTTGAAGAAGGTATTTATATTGGTCCAAGTGGCTATGAAGTTGGGTTTATCAGTGCGGTACATTCGGATGAAGACCTAGAATTCATAATCAAAGGCATGTGCAATGCACTAGACATTGCACTGGCCTAATGCCACGCGAAAAACATACTATCGTTCTGATTGGTGCTGGAAATGTAGCCTATCATTTGGCGCTCGCATTGAAGCAATCGGAGAATAAATTGCTCATGATTATTGACCGAACCGAGCAAAAAGCGCAACGTCTTGCCTTTGAATTTGGTTGTCAGTATTCGTCCGATTTCAGTGCCATTCCAGATGAAACGGACATAGTAATCATTGCCGTGAAAGACGATGCTATTTCTACAGTGGCAAAACAAATCTTGTGTCCAGGGAAAATTGTGGCGCACACTTCGGGAGCTGTTCCTATGGAAGCCTTGGGAGATTGCTCGGACCGTTTGGGTGTGTTTTACCCGCTGCAAACATTGCATCGCGACAGCACGGTGGATATGCATAACGTTCCCTTTTGTATTGAAGGAAATTCGAAATGGAACGAAGGTATGCTCCTCGAATTGGCAAGTTCCATTTCTTCAAATGTGCAACTCGTAAATTCTGCGCAGCGCAAAGTGGTGCACATGGCCGCTGTGTTTGCCTGCAACTTTAGCAATCATTGTTTTGCCATGGCAGATGAAATTCTGGGTAAAGCAAACATGCCATTAGACATTCTAAAACCGCTTATACAGCAAACCGTGGTAGGCATTGCCACAAACCGTCCTGCCGATGTGCAAACTGGACCAGCCAAACGGGGCGATGCGCAAGTGATGCAAAATCACATGGACATGCTCGCCCAAATGTCGCCCGAACTTGTTCCTATTTATAAGGCAATGAGCGAAAGTATTTCCAAAACCAATTGAAATTTTCCTTACCCCAAACCAATTCCACTTCATGCAAGGTTTAAACTTCAAGCAGCGATTGCTCACCGTAAAAGCCCTTGTGTTTGATATGGATGGCGTGTTCACCGATGGCGCCATTCTGCTTATGGATAATGGTGAAAGTGGTCGATTTATGAATACGCGCGATGGTCACGCCATTCAGGAAGCGGTGAAAAGTGGACTCATCGTGGCCATAATTACAGGTGGACACAGCGAAAGCATTCGGCAGCGTTTCCGTTTGTTTGGTGTGACGGATGTGTATCTGCGGGCCCACGATAAAGCGGATTCTTTAGAAGACTTACTTGCTGCCTACACCTTAGATGCCGAGCACGTGCTTTATATGGGAGATGATTTCCCAGATTTACCTGTGCTAACCCGCGTTGGTGTGCCCACTTGCCCAGCGGATGCTAGCCGCGATGTGCTGGACCACTGCATCTACATTTCGCCCTACAAAGGCGGTGAAGGTTGCGTGCGTGACGTGATTGAGCAAACCTTGCGCGTTCAGGGAAAATGGAACGTTCTCTAATCGGAGAACTCGCCTTTTCTCACTCAGCACTCCCCCACTCCAACGCTACATAAACAGCAGTTGGTGGTAAATACTTTTCGCGTTCGATGCAGGCTATAGTAAGTCGAAAGGGTTTGTTCTCCGCTTCCATTTTAAGAATGCAATCTGCCAAATTACGACTTAACACACCCAAATGAAACCCACCATAGCTGACGTTGAAAAGCAAATGGCGCTGGTCGGTTCCAAACAATCGTTGCACCTGAAGAATGCAGCCTTTGCGCAAATGATGATAGATATAGGGCAATTCTCCTCTATCTAGGCTGCCAAGTCGGCCTTCAATAGTGTTGGGCTGCGCCAAAGAAATGGTAGTGCGAAAATGCGGAAGTTGTGTAATGGAGCGATTAAGAAGCATGGCGATAGGTATTAAACTCGTTAAACAATCCTGTGGTCATCAATGATTCGTCCATAGAAAGGGCGTGCAACCACTGACCAATGCTTTCTGATACCGAACGGTTTAGTGCTGCATCGCGCGTTACTTGCGACAACCATCGCTGCACCAACGGACGCAAATCGGCATGAATAAATTGTGGCGACAAACCAATCCATTCGGCACTGCTTTGATGCCAAACTTGCTTGCGCAGCAATCCTTCAGGACTGGTAAAACCCACCACTGCCATCCACGCATCTTTCATGCTGAAATACAATGGATGTCCCAAATCGTCACTAATAGACCGTGAGCAATCTTGAAGATCTGATTCTTCTACAAATAGCTCTTGTCCGGAAGGAGAAAGCACTCGGAAAATTTGACAACGGAAACCGTCCTTTTGCACTTCAAGAAGAAGTTGCTTTGGAGCATTTAATCGTGTTCTCATGGCGTGGTTGTTTTAGTTACGCCAGCAAACCAACTATAGCAGACCGTAACCTATTTACGGTCTTCTTTTTTTATGAAAATATTTTTCATTGGATGACCGTGAGCTTGGCTGCGCCTGCGGTTACGGTCTTCTTTTTTTATGAAAATTTTTTTATCGAATGAACGTGAGCCTAAACTCACGTAGGTTTGAGACTCTATTATCTTGCAATAAACTTGACCTCCAAAGAAGCCTACCATTCACTTGTGCAACATCTTCCTTTCGCGCCCACCAAAGGGCAAGAAGGTTTTTTGTACAAGCTTTCGGAGTTTCTTACAGATGAAGACAAAGGCAAAGTGTTCCTATTGCGTGGTTATGCAGGTACGGGAAAAACCAGCATGGTTACCAGCGTGGTATCTACTTTGAAAACGATGCGCAGGAAATACGCGCTGTTGGCTCCTACTGGTCGTGCGGCAAAGGTGTTGGCTGGCTATTCGCGGCAGCGGGCGTTTACCATTCATAAGTTCATCTATCAGTTAATGACAGACGAATTTGGCAACGTGAAATTCGTGCTGCGCCTCAATACAGGCAAAAAAGCAGTAATCATTGTGGACGAAGCATCTATGATTGCAACGAGAACCGAAAGTACAGGACGCATACAAAGCCGCGATTTATTTGCCGACTTAATGCAATTTCTGGATTCGGGTACTGATTGCAAATTGATTTTGATAGGCGACAATGCCCAGCTTCCTCCTGTGGGCATGGACAAAAGCCCTGCATTGGAGGCTGCTTTTCTCAAAACCAAAGGAGGATTTGAGCCCGAAATGCAACACGAACTTCGCGAAGTGGTGCGCCAAGAAGCCGATTCTGGTATTTTGGAAAATGCTACCGCACTCCGAGATTTATTGTTTTCCGATTCTTCAGATTTCAGACTAAAAACCAGTTTTGACGATATTACTTGTGTCAGCATCGAAGATTTAGAAGATGCGCTCAACGATGCTTACAGCATTTATGGAGAAGAAAACGTGATGGTGGTGACGCGGTCGAATAAACGCGCCAATCAATTCAATCAGCAAATTCGTCAGCGCATTCGCATGATGGAAGAAGAAATAGATGCGGGCGATTTTCTGATGGTGGTGCGCAACAACTACTTCTGGCTTCCGAAAAAATCGTCTGCTGGCTTTATTGCCAATGGCGATTTGGTAGAAGTGCAACGAATTGGAAACATTGAAGAAAAACACGGTTTCCGATTTGCGGATGCCACCGTACGCATGTTAGACTATCCTGATGATGCGCCCATCGATGTGAAACTTATGCTGACCACCTTGAATGTGGAATCACCATCGCTATCGGCCGAGGATTCAGAGAAATTGTATCTCTCGGTGAGTCAAGAGCACGATTATTTGCAAACGCCATCCGAACAGGCCAAGGCTGTTGGAGAAGACCCCTATTTGCACGCATTACAGGTAAAATTTGGCTATGCCGTCACCTGCCACAAGGCGCAAGGTGGTCAATGGCCGGCAGTGTTTGTAGATCAAGGCTACCTCACCCCCGAAATGATGGGCACAGAATACATTCGTTGGCTGTATACCGCTATTACGCGTGCATCCGAGCAGTTGTATTTGGTGGGATTTAATCCAGATTTTCTATCTAAATAACTATTTATCGCGTTGGCGAAGTGCCTCAAAAACCAAAACTGCCGCGGCATTAGACACATTCATAGAATCGATACGGCCGTGCATAGGAATGATGATTTGTTGGTCAGAATGCCGAATCCATATTTCTGAAAGTCCATCCGACTCTGATCCAAGAACTATTGCCGTGGGCTTCGAGAAATTTTGGGTGTGATATGGAACCGCACTTGGTGTTAGCGCGGCTGCGAAGGTTTGGATTCCTTGTTGGCGACACCATTCCAAAACCTCCTCGCTAGTGCCACTCGCTATTGGAACAGTGAAAACGCACCCCACACTCGACCGAATAACATTGGCATTGTAGAAATCTGTAGCTGGATTACACACAATAACTCCACTGATGCCCGCAGCATCGGCAGTGCGCAGCATGGCGCCAATATTGCCCGGTTTCTCTACTTGCTCTAGCACCAAATAGATGGGATTCTCCACCTTGGGCAACTGAGCCAATCCATGTTCGCGCTGAAACATGACAGCTACTATTCCGCCCGTGCCTTCGCGATAGGCTACTTTAGAAAACACTTCTTCCGAAAGATGAATCACCTCCACATCATCCTTTTGAATGGGGTAAACCTCATCTTCAAAATAAAGTGATGGGCAAATAAAAAGTGAATTAAACGTATAACCCGCTTGTTGTGCCAACGAAACCTCGCGCATTCCTTCTACCACAAAAAGCCCCAATTGCCTCCTTTCTCGCGGTTTTTCTAGCGCGATGAGCTGCTTGATGCGTGGATTTTTAAGGCTCGAAATCTCTAATGGCATGGAATGTATTTAAGCCTTCAAGATTAGTCACATTTCGCAAAAGGAATCACCTCTAAACGCAAACAGTAATCGGCCTTTCTTGGCATTCAAACCTTATCTTCGCAACCCTTCCCCAATGGCTGTCAACACCACCTACACAATTTCAACAATTGATGAACTTGAGGCCGTGGCGTTGCATCTCGCTCAATTGGCGGCTACAGCAAAAATCTTTCTATTTAATGGCCCCATGGGCGCTGGAAAGACGACATTGATTAAGGCAATGTGCTACAAATTGGGGGTGAATGATGAAATGAGCAGCCCCACGTTTTCGCTTGTAAACGAATATCAAGCTACCACGGGACTTGTGTATCATTTCGACTTGTACCGCATCGAGCGAGAAGAGGAGCTTTTCGACCTTGGCTATGAGGAGTACTTCTACAGTGGGTATCTTTGCCTTGTAGAATGGCCCGAAATGGCACCTTCTATTTTACCCCAAACCAACGTGACTGTGGCCTTTGAACTGCACAACGCATCACGCATCATAACTGTAACGCATCACCCATGAAACGAACAGATCCAGGACGTTTTACGCTTACCGCCTCATCAGGCCTAATGCCCAAAGAGGAAATGCTTGAAGTTTCAAAAACCAATCAGCAGTTGTTTATTGGCTTGCCTGCCGAATGCACACTTCAAGAAAACAGAGTGGCGTTGGTGCCCGAAGCCGTGGCTCGCTTAGTACACAACGGGCACGAAGTTGTGGTAGAAACCAATGCTGGCAAGGGTGCGCATTACGAAGACAAAGATTTTAGCGAAGCTGGTGCCCGCATCGTCTATTCGAGTGAAGATGTGTATAAAGCCGAAATAATCATCAAGGTAGACCCACCCACGTTGGAGGAGATTAACTGGATGAAACCGGGGCAATGCCTCATTTCTGCGTTGCAACTTTCGGTGCAACCCGAAAATTATTTGAAGCAATTACTGAAGAAAAAAGTAACCGCCATAGCCGTAGATTTTATTCGCGATCGCGATGGAGGCTACCCATTTGTGCGCAGCATGAGCGAAATTGCCGGTAACACCGTTATCCTTATCGCAGCCGAATATCTTTCGAATGTGAACAAAGGAAAAGGGCTGATGATGGGTGGTGTGCTGGGTGTGCCGCCTACCGAAGTCGTGATTCTTGGAGCTGGAACAGTGGGCGAATATGCCACTCGCGCAGCCTTGGGCTTGGGTAGTTCGGTAAAGGTGTTCGACAATTCGCTGCAACGCCTTAGCCGCTTACAAAACAACATCGGTTCGCGCATTTATACCTCAACCGTGCATCCCGATGTGCTTGCAAATGCACTGCGCACTGCAGATGTGGTAATAGGAGCGATTCGCTCTAAAAAAGGACGCGCTCCAATCTTGGTGAGTGATGATATGGTGAGCGAAATGAAATTCGGTTCCGTGATTATTGATGTGTGTATTGACCAAGGTGGTTGCATCGAAACTTCGGAAGTGACTGATCACGCTCATCCCACTTTTATAAAATATGGTGTAGTGCATTATTGCGTTCCAAACATTGCATCGCGCGTGGCGCAAACGGCTTCTATGGCGTTGAGCAACATATTTTCACCCATGATGCTGCAAATGGCTAATTCGGGTGGCATCAATAACATGATGCGGTTTGACGAAGGTTTCCGCAATGGAATTTATACCTACAATGGTGCGGTGACTAACGAATATCTCGCCAAAACCTTCGATCTTCCATTTCGCGACCTCAACTTGATTTTGGCCACGTTCTAATTCTATCATGCAAATAAACACACCCAGAGGGTTCGACCTTATTCCTCCAGTAGTAAAGAATTTACTCATTATCAATGGGCTTTTCTTTCTTGGCACCATCGCTTTTGCTTCGGCTTTCAACCTCGATTTGGTACGCTGGCTGGGGCTTCACACTTTGGAATCGGAATTTTTCAATCCATTTCAAATTGTTTCGCACATGTTTATGCATGGCAGCATGACCCACATCCTGTTCAACATGTTTGCCCTATGGATGTTTGGCGCCACTATGGAAAGCTACTGGGGCGGCAAACGATTCTTGACCTATTACATGATTACCGGTTTGGGCGCAGGCTTGATGCAAATGGCGGTAAACGAAACCCAGATTTATATGGCAGCTTCGCATCTTAGTGCCGAACAATTGGCTATTATTCATGCTGAGGGCCTTGAACTTCTTTCATCCAGTCGCAATTATATGGACGAAGGAATGGCGCACTACAACCAACTCATCAACACACCTATGGTCGGTGCGTCTGGGGCGGTGTTTGGATTGCTTCTCGCATTTGGCATGACCTTTCCGAACTCGGTTATCTATCTCTATTTCGCCATTCCCATTAAGGCAAAATACTTTGTGGTGCTGTATGGCTTGTTTGAATTGTTCTCCGGTTTTAGAAATTCATCTGGTGACAACGTAGCGCATTTTGCTCATTTAGGCGGAATGGTTTTCGGCTTTTTCCTTATCCATTATTGGCGCAAACACCCTACGCGATTCAGTTAAATGGCGCTTTTGGATGACATCCGATTTCAGTTTCGCACAGGCAACATCCTGATGCAACTGATTTACATCAATGGCGGAATTTTTCTAGCCATGATGATGTTTCGCGTTATTGTTTACCTTTCGGGAAGTGATGCCCTATATCATGAATCGGTGCGCCAATTGGCTTTTCCAGCATCGCCAGAAGCACTGCTTTATCGTCCATGGTCGGTAGTTACCCATATGTTTGTGCATCGCGATTTTCTCCACGTACTCTTCAATATGGTGTGGTTCTATTTTGGCGGCACCATATTTCTGCAATTTTTGGATGGCAAAAAACTACTTAGCACTTATGTGCTTGGTTCGATTTGTGGCGCATTGCTCTTCATGTTGGCCTACAATCTTACACCTATTTATAGACCCATGGCAGCTACCGCCTATGCCGTTGGTGCTTCGGCTGGGGTGCTTGCTATTGTAGTAGCTGCAGCCACCACTGCACCCAATTATGTGGTGCATTTGATGCTTATTGGCCCCGTTCGACTCAAATATATTGCGTTAATTTCCGTTACACTGGATATAATCTTTATTCCTGACGGCAATGCAGGAGGTCATTTTGGACACTTGGGCGGTGCCGCTTTTGGGTTCATATTCGCACAGCAATTGAAAAAAGGACATTCAATAACCATTGATTTTCTGCACCCATGGCATTGGCTAGTGGCCCACATGCCCAAGCGCAAGCTCACCATCAAAGTGGTACATAGCAAACCTCGCAACGATTACGAATACAACGAAAACAAAGCAGCACGGCAGCAAACTGTAGATTCAATTCTCGACAAAATCAAACAATCGGGCTACGAAAGTCTATCAGCTAAGGAAAAAGAAATTCTCTTTAAAGCCAGCAAAGACCTATGAGCCGCTCCGGAACCAGAAGTGTGCTACGGGTAGTGATGCTTACGCTCAATGCGGTGGCCGCTGGGGGTGTGCTGGCTGCCTATTTGGCGGGCATTGTGAGCCCTGCCACGTTTTGGCCTCTCGCTTTTGCCGGATTGGCCTACCCTATTTTGCTGCTTATTATCATTCTGTTTGCGCTGTTTTGGGGCATAAAAGGCGACTGGAAACTTCTGCTGGCCCACATTATACTCATTGCCCTGCGGTTCGATTTACTGGCCGACTACTACCAGTTTCCCTCCGAAAAAAAACCGCAAGACACCGAAGCCATCAACGTGATGAGCTACAATGTGCGGCTCTTCGATTTCTACAATTGGTCGGGGCAAGAGGATGCCCGCACCCAAATGTTGCAAAACATTAGCACTGCCCAACCTGACATTCTTTGCCTGCAAGAATATTATACCAAAAGCAAAAACCCCAAACGAAAAACACCCATCAAGGTCACGTTTCCATCTACTGGATATAAGCATGTAGAAAACTATGCTGACCATCCAGAAGGCGATTTTGCATGGGGATTGGCCACGTTTTCTGCCTACCCCATCTTAGACCACGGACGCATTGCGTTTGACAACACTTCGGGCAATCTCTGCATTTTTACCGATGTGCTGCTGCAATCCGACACGGTGCGCATCTACAACCTCCACCTGCAAAGCGCCCGCATAGGCAGCAAAGAATGGGGCGCCCTCAACCACCTTATCGAGCATGGCAAGGTGGACAGCCTGCACTATTGGCTCACCATATTTTCGCGGTTAAAAACAGCCTTTGTGGCCCGTGCCGAGCAGGTAAACATTGTGGCTGCCCACATTGCTACCTGCCAGTATCCCGTTATTCTTTGTGGCGATTTTAACGATACGTATGCCTCGCATAGCTACCAGCAGATTTCGAGCGGTCTGACAGACGCATTTCACGAAAGCGGCACTGGGTTTGGGTTTACCTATGCCAAATTTCCCTTTTTCAGGATAGACAATATCTTGTATGGCCCTGCGTTTCACTCCTCGCAACACGAAGTGCTGCAATGGCCCTGGAGCGACCACTATGCCGTGGCGGCTACGCTGCATAGGGATTAGGATTTCTTGCTCTCGCGTATGCCATAAATCACCAGCACCATCACAGATGGAAACATCAGGATGCTGTAGATGGCCGAGGGCAGCGACATTACCGAATTGCCCATAATGCCCGAAGCTATGGCAATGCCCAATGTGCCGTTTACCACGCCCACCTCTATGCCTACGGTAATGGCCTGTTGCTTGTTGGCCGTAAACAGGCGCGTGCCCCAATAGCCAATCCCCATGCCAGCTAGGTTGAGCACAAGCGCAATGGGCCCAGCTTTCTGAAAAAACTCAACTGCATTGGCGCGTTCCTTTATAAGCGCAGCAGCTATAATGAGCACGAGAAATATAGCCGAAATCATCTTGACAGGCTGCTCTGCCTTGTGCGCCAGCGCAGGCATTCGATTGTTGAGCAGCATCCCTAGTATAACGGGAACTACGGTGATGGCCAGTATCTGCGCCACAGTTTTGCCAAAGGGAAGATGGATTTCCATGGTTTGGCCGATGTAGTGCTGCAAGCCCAAATTGACAAGGATGGGAATGGTAAATACTGTGATTACACTTGCTATAGCCGTAAGGGTGATGGAAAGGGCCACATCGCCTTTGGCTAGGTTGGTTATCAAATTAGTAGTCGCGCCACCGGGGCAAGCGGCCAGCAAAATGAACCCTACGGCCAGTTGCGGCTCCAACGGAAACAAGGCGAGCAAAGCAAAAGTGACTAGCGGCATCACCACTAGCTTGATGCCAAGCCCTACCGCCACTGCCTTGGGATAGCGAAACACCCGCCTAAAATCGTCCATAACCAGCGACAAGCCCATGCCCATCATAATAATGAACAAGGCAAGGGGCAGTAATACTTGAGTAATAATGTTGGTTTCCATCGAGAATGTATTGCAAGCGCAAAGTATAGAAATTGCCGCTCGGAATGAAATCGTTACGTTTGTGCAACAACCATTTCTAAAAAATACTACTCATGGGAAAAGGAGACATCAAATCGCGTAAGGGCAAAATTGCCAATGGTTCGTATGGAACCCGTAGAAAAAAACACAGCAGCGCATCTGCCGCACCAGTAGCTAAGCCCGAGGCAGCAGTCAAAGCTGCCAAGCCAGCCGCTGCAAAGGCCGAAGCCAAAGCTCCAGCTGCTAAGAAGCCTGCAGCAAAAAAGAAACCTGCGGCCAAGTAATTAAGCCCTATCCATTGCAACCAAATCCCTTTTCTGTATTTCAGGAAAGGGATTTTTTTATGCCATAGATTAACAATTGGCATAAAATTTCGTTATCTATCAAATTAGTACGCTTGCCCAAAACAACCTAACAGTAAAACCCCCGTTTATCTCGCCATGGACGTAGTAGACATCATGCGCATTCCGGAGCAACGCCTACCGGTAAAAGCTGGAAGAATTTTGCTTTCGGAACCGTTGATGAACGACCCTTATTTTAGACGGGCGGTTATCTATCTGGCCGAGCATAATAGCGAAGGGTCGTTCGGATTGATTATCAACAAGCCCATTCCTATGTTTTTGAACGATGCTGTGGCCAATGCTCCACGCTTTGAAGCTAAATTGGGACTAGGTGGGCCGGTTGAAAACCAAACACTGCACTATTTACACCGCAAGGGCCAAGCCATTCCAAACTCGCTAGAAGTGGCAGATGGTATCTACTGGGGTGGCAACTTCGACAAGATAAAAACCATGATTGCCTCGGGCGAAATAGGCCCCAACGATTTGCGCATGTTTGTGGGTTATGCCGGCTGGAGCGAAGGCCAATTGGAAGAAGAGATGGAGAAAAAAAGTTGGATTGTAGCGCCTGGCAGTGCCGAATTGGTGTTTGAGACCCCTCGCGAAACGTTGTGGCAAACGATTATGCAGCGTATGGGTGCGCCTTATTCTTACATGGTTAACTTGCCCGAAGACCCAAGGCTAAACTAAGAAGGTTGCATTGCACGGTTTTCTAAACTGTGCTTCTCGTTTTTCACGCAAAGGCGAGAAGACGCAAAAGTTTTAGGGACATCTATTTGAACGTATTTTCGAATTCCACTCTTTTCATTTCGCTCTGCGTCTTAGCGACTTTGCGTGAAATTATTTTTCCAAAATCCACGAGAATCAAAAAAGAAATACACGGGCTAACTGAGAACTGCCAACTGATTTAGCTGTTTAATAAACACATCGGCATGGCGATGGAAATAGCGTTTTTGCCCAAAGGCCAATACCCATTGCAAGCCCGAAATAGCATTGGTAAACAGACACTCGTCTGCCCACAGCATTTCCTTAGTGGTTATGGAAACGGTTTTTACCTCAAACCCGTTTTTCTGCGCCAATTCTATAAACCGAGCGCGCATCACACCAGGCAATCCACCCTTTGCCAAGTCGGGCGTTAGCACTTCATTTCCCTTCACCAAAAACAGATTGGAGGATGTGGCCTCGGTAATAAACCCTTGAGTATTGAGCAGCAAAGCATCGTCCCATGTCTTGTCTTTGGCATAGATGCTTGCCAATACATAGGGCAGGGCATTGGCAGTTTTGTGATTGCCGATGGGCGAAACAGGCACAGGGCACGTGGGGTATAAGCCCACAGTGAGCCCTTTTGGATTGAGTTTATAGACTGAAGTGGCCAACGGGCTGCAGTGCATAACCCAATCGCATTCGTTAGTTTGGGGTAAATACGTGCCGTCACCTGCTCGATAAAACTGAATGCGCATGCGCGAATGAGGCGTAGCATTGGCCGCACATACATCGGCAATAAGCTTTACGAATTTATCTTTGGTAAGCCCCTTGGGTATTTCGATATGCAAAAACTTGGCGGTGCGCTGCAAACGCTGCCAATGCGCATCCAAAAACAAGGGATGTCCATTGCTGGTGCGCAAAGTTTCGAAAAACCCATCGCCATAGCGAACTGCACGACTTTGAGGAGAAACTGAAAATGCTGCTTCGGATATGATTTCTCCGTTAAACGCTAGAAATGAACTCATAAAATGCGTTTCACCACGTCTAACAAATTGGTATTGGTGGGCATCAACACACCTTTTACTCCGGCTCCTTCTGCGGCTTCCATGTCGCGCTGCTTATCGCCAATCATAAACGACAGTTTAGGGTCTATATCAAATCGGTCTATGGCTTGCTGCACCATTAGTGAATGTGGTTTGCGACACAAACAAGACTCCACATCGGGATGGTGCGGGCAATAGTAGCCTTCGGCAATATGCACTCCCATTTTATTGGCTTCAAATTCAAGCTTCGCATGCATTTCCATCACTTGCTCCATCGTGTAAAGCCCTTTTGCCACACCACCTTGATTGGAAATAATGATGAGCAAATAGCCAGACTTGGCCGCCAAAAGAAGGGCGGCTGGAACTGTGGGCAGCACCTCAAAATCATCTGTAGAGGTAACGTAACGCCCCAATTCGCGATTGAGCACACCATCGCGGTCTAAAAATATAGCTTTGGTCATCGGAACCTATTGTTTTTCATCATAAACAGCATCGCTAGACGCCAATGGTAAGAGAAATTTCTTTGATAAACATGGGGAACTGCTGCGGAATTAGCATGGCTGTGAACACAAAGCCAAAGGCAGCGCCCCAAAAATGGGCATCATGGGCCACGTTGTCGGTGCTGTTTTTATGCTGATACCACTCGTAGGCCAAATAAAGTGGTCCAATAATAAACGCAGGAATAGCCACAGGAATAAACATGACATAGATGCCCATGGTAGGCATAAAGTAAATAGAAGAAAACAGCACGGCACTTACGGCACCGCTCGCTCCCACTGCATTGTAGCTAAAATTATCTTGATGTTGCCTGTAAGATGGCAGGGTGGCAAACAATACACCACCTACATACAAGGCCAAAAACATTACCTGCCCCATGTTACCCCGATAGGCTTCAAAAAATGCCTCGGTGCCTGTGCCAAAATTCCAAAGCACCCACATGTTTATGATAAGATGCAACCATCCGCCATGCACTAACGCATGGGTAAATGCGCGGTACCATTCCTTGCTGTGTTTCACCAAATAGGCATTGAATTGCAGCTTAGCAAATAGGTTGTGATTTTGCATTGCACTTATAGAAACAACAGCTGTAACTATAATAATGACGAGTGTACTGCTCATACTATCTTTGACTTTTCAATGAGCTTTCGCTCGTGTTCCCAATTACCAATAGCAGTTTCGGCCGCTTGACGTCCCTCTTCAATAATCTCTTTGGCGCGATAAAATTCGAGCGTTGCACCCACACTTCGCGGTACTTTAACTACTATATCGGGCTTATGGATTTGAATGCTTTGCAGACACATTCTGTCTTGCATAAAATCGAAAGTTTTGCTAATAATTCCCATGTAGCCAAGGGTACTTTCTTGTACTTCGGATGTGGATTTTTTCATATTTAACCAACCCCGCATGTAGTTTGACATGCGCGACATATAGGCATCTGGCTCCTCATTTTCTTGCGGGATATTCGATTTATCAATGTCTTTAGTTAAGGGGTCTTCGGCATTGATATTCACAGCAATGAGCAAATCATGTTTGTTCGGCAACAAAGGCTCAATTGGTAACGGATTGAGCACTCCGCCATCTACCAAAATTCGTCCGTTAAGCTTGTAAGGCGTCACAAAAGTCGGTATAGCCGATGATGCGCGAATTACCTCATATAAATCGCCACTTTGTAGCCATACCTCTTCTTTTGATTTTAGATCAATGGCTACAGCTGTATACATCTTTTCAAAATCCTCGATACGTATTTCGCCCAAAAGCCCCTTAAGCGTTTCCATCACCTTTTGGCCTTTCACTACTCCTTGCCCCGAAAAGGTAAAATCCATGAGACGAAAGGTTTCGAGCTTATTAAGTGTAAGCGCCCAATCGCGGAAATCGTTCATTCGATTGGCGCAATGAATACCACCTACCAAAGCACCCATGGACGAACCTGATACACTACGAATATTGAACCCTTCGCGTTGAAGAACTTCAATTACTCCAATATGCGCAAAGCCACGAGCTCCACCACTACCAAGGGCTAGAGAAACTGTTTTGCCTTTACCTATCATGTTTGAAATATGCGTTAACCCAACTACCCGCCAAGGAGGAAATCCCTCCAACAATGCCGCCCAGCAATCCCGTTACTAAAACGAGTACAAAACCAAATCGTGGCAACTTGAACAAATCCAGTACCCGATGCGAAAGCACCGACCCGTTATGATAATCGATGTAAAAAGCGAATACCATCCACGGAATAGCAATGCCATAAAATCCGGAGAAAAATCCCAGTTTGTCGCCTTTTCCGAAAACCAATTCTACCCCGAAAGCTACAATCGCAATAATCCACCACCACGGCAAAAACAGCTGCCCAAAAGTAGCAATTGTGCCAATAATTAAGATGCGATGCAGGATATTCATTGCTGCGAGAATGCTAATCCAGTGGCTTTGGGGAAGGTGACTATATTCCATTTTCCAGAGGTTAAATCCTTTGTTTTCAACAAATGAAGCGTATGATATTCGCCTTTTATCCAGTGCATCAGGGAATACATGTAATACTTGCTGCCAGGGTTCCCGCTTTGCCCACCGGGAAACACCCCATAGCCCTTCGGACCATCGGCATCCATTTGAACCACCATTCGCCACGAAGGGCCATGGGTGGCAGTTGTGGCATTTGGAGCGTATTTGCTTCCGCCCACAAACAATTTTGGCGAACTCAATGCCTCCAATCGCATCAAGTGTTCTATTCGCGTGCCTTGATAGTGCCCCCAATGGGGCTTATCGAATTTGTATGTGATGATGTCTGAAAGCTTCATGGTCATCCAATAGAATGAATCGTAAATTATATCACGTGCCGTTTCTTTTTTCTTGGGTGTGAAATAATGGTCGAAAACATCAGAATTCGGATTATTCCGAAGCAAATTTATCGTAACCATCGGCATGGGATACACAAAGCGCTGATCCTTCAAGTTGATATAAGCCTTTCCAGTAACATCAAATTCTTCCCACGAATACTGATAATACTTGGCTTGACCCCACTTCTTGTCATTGAATTCATCCCAAAGCACGTTATTCAATTCATCCCACCAAATTTCGAAGATTGTAGGTGAGATAATGCCTCGGTCATTGTTGTAATCCCAATTTCGAAGCGCATGATAGGCCATCATTTCGACCTCCTTGTTTTGAAAATCGTTAGAATCCAACATTGCCATCATTAGCGGCAAGGCTTCTTTGGCTAAAAAGTTGAAATTGCTATTTTGCAATACCATCATAGATTTCACCGTGACCAACGAATCCTTGCGCAAATAATCGTTGATGGTTCGGTTTCTAAATTCCTCATACACCCCTGTATAGTAATACGGATAGGTGGTATCGGTAGGTGCTTGGTTAGCCGAACTAACAAATCCACGCTCGGGATTTATCATGTGCGGATTTTGCTGTCGAGGTATGTAAGTAGTTATGTCGTTTTCGGGATTGGCCCCATCCAAAATGAATTTTCCGTGCTGATTGGGCTTATCCATAAATGCGCCTTGCTGCCAAATTGCGATGTTGTTTTCTACATCGGCATACACAAAATTTTGTCCAGGACAGGAAAAATACCCGATTGCCTTTTCAAAATCATCATATCCCTTAGCTCGATTCAATCCATGAAAGGTTCGAAGTTCGTTGCTTGCTTCATGTGCAGTCCATCTCAGGGCCAAATAGCTGCTGGTGCTGTCATTCTGGTAAGCAATTGGGCCATAATGGGTGTATTTCACCGTGTCGAGAATAGATTTTCCATTTCGAACTTTCACCTCTTCAATTCGATTAGAAACATTCTTCCATTGATTGCCATAACGATACTGCGTCTGCGATTTATCCTTGAATGCAATGGAGAAATAATCTTTTACATCTCGACCGGCATTGGTTACACCCCAGGCAATTTGCTCATTAAATCCAATTACAATTCCTGGAGCACCTGGTAGCGAAACTCCATAGCAATTGATGCCAGGGCCGTTCAATTGAACTTCGTACCATATTGAAGGCACTCCAAGCTGAAGATGCGGGTCGTTACACAAAATGGCCGACCCAGATGCTGTTCGCGTGCCCGAAACTGCCCAATTGTTACTCCCAACGTAGCTTGGTTGCGGATTTATAGTAGGCCACGAACCACCATTGAGGTAGGCCTGAGATTGGTCAATATTAATGGAATCCAATTTGAAATTGGGAACAATAGGGTCTTCCAACCTATTTTGCTCTGGAAAAAGAAGACCAAACAATTCTGGCCCCAATAGTTTGAGTGCTTCTGTATTGGCTTTATCTCGCTCTGACCCTGTCAACATTTTGGCCATATGCTTAATCAGAAGTGAACATTTTAGGGGTGTCCAAGGCTCTGGTTTGTAGTTGAGCAGCTTGTATTCAAATGGCAACTGCTTCTCATCTAATGATGCTATATACGCATTCACACCTGCTGTGTAGGCTTCAATAGTTGCCTTGCTTGCACTGTCTTTCCAAACTTCTGCCAATGCTTTCTCGGCTGCCCAAACCATTCCAATGCGCCTTTGCTCCAAATCGAAAGCAATTGTTTTATCTCCAATAATTTCAGACAATCTTCCTGCAGCAGCATGGGTTTGTAGCTCCATTTGCCATAGGCGGTCCCGAGCGGTTAAATATCCTTGCAGGAAATAAAGGTCGTAGTCGTTTTGTGCAAAAATGTGAGGAACATGGCGTTCATCAAAAATCACTTTCGCTTCATTCTTCAAAACAACTTGTGGAATAGAACTAACCAAAGAATCTTCTAACGCATTTTGCCAAACTCCATGAAATGGATTGAGGAATTTACCTAACGGAGGGATTTGTCCTATTCTAAAATTGAGCACCAGAACAATTCCAATTGTGCCAAAAACTCCCAGAATTGGTTTTAGTAAATTCATTTTGGCACAGCTGTTGCTAACGGGTCGCAAGTTACCCAATCTGAACTCTTTGGTTTATTGCCACAATAATTTCAGAAACAATAGCCGAAAGACGCAACTCCTAACCCAAACCTACGTATAGCACGTAGGTCCTTATCTGAGAGATTAACTTTCTGAATGAAATACCCCCAGCTGATACGCCACATACTTTCGACCGTATTTATGCTCCCATTGGCCATTCCAATGTTTGCACAACCTGTTCCGCCTACTGACAGCAATATTTCCTTTTTAGTAACATTTGGAAAAGCAGCTGGAAAAGAATTTGGAGATGACGACTTCTCACAAACATTCTTTCTCTCCATTCCAGCCTCAATAAAGACTCCCATTTATATACGTGTATTTGACCCTAATGTTGGAGGTGAAAATGATGAGCTAATTGGGCTACTCGATACAAAAACCAAGTTTAGTATCTATGGTGGAAAAGAGACCTATTCGAACAAAGATGCCCGACAGACCGCCCCATTAGGAAACTACAAAAGTGGTGTATTGCTTGACTCTCGCACGTTTGATGGAACAGAAAAAAGCGATAATGCTTGGTATACTTTTGGCCCATTCGACCCCAAACAAGGTGAATTTATCAAGGAATTCAATGCCTATCTATTTAAGATTGTAGCAGATGGAATAGAGGGTAACGATGGTAATCTGTACCGCTATTATTTTAGCCGAAGCTCTACTTCAAATATCGCCATTGAAGGCGCCAATGCATTTAGCTACGAGTGGACCTTTAGGATGCCATCAGAGCCTACCGCAATTTGCCACCTCTATCCTTACGTGACTAATGATGTTGTTTCAATCGAACAACACAATTTCGATTGGGATGATGACGGAATTATTCGAATCGTATCTTTCGAAAAAAAGGGGGAATGGGCTAAAATGAGCAATGAGAGCGATTTAGCTACCAGTAAACATCTCATAGGAGTAACCGAGCGAAATAGCTCATTGGATATTCAATTTGCCAAGACAAAAGAAAAATCGAAGCGAAACAATAATGTTGGTTTCTCGGTCAAAAATCAATACGGTGATTTTATGCCGTTCTACTCCATTCCAATAGGAGGCGTTCAAAAATTCAAATACGATATCAATCTGATAGAGCGCTTGCGCGAAGGCGAACGCCATAAAGGCGATAAGGTATTTCAAAAATAATGCGCCCATTGGAACGTAATGCCTTTCTTAAAAGTATTGGTGTCATCCTCCTAACAGCAGGTGTCAATTTTTTGGCGTTGGGGCAAAAGGATTACCAATTGCGCCATTTTCAGGAATTTCAGGGACTATCGAGCAATTTCGCACAAGATTTGGTGCAATGTCCCGAGGGCAAACTGCTAGTGACCAGCAAACAGGGAGCCGATTTTTTTGATGGCTACAAATTTGTACCTCTTACTATTGACAGTACGCCATTGGAGTACATTACAAGTGTGCATTGTGGCCACGGCATTCTTTGGATGGGACAGTTTGATGGCAAGATTCACAAGAAAAAAGGGAATACTATCACCACAATCTCAACGGAGATTAACGAAGCAATTCAGTTTATTTATACAGATTCCAAAAATGTGCTTTGGGCGTTTTCGCGTTCCGGAAAAGTATATTGTATAAACGATAAAGACACAGGAATGGTTCAGCTTCCTGCCCAAGAAATGTTGATAAATGCGATAAGTCCTTTGTCAGAAGGCATTTTCATGATTGGCACAAACGAAGGACTTTATAAAGCCACATTTGCTAAGGGGAACAAGAGTGTTGCATTGGATTTAGTTTCGCAAATCCCTAATTCTCGCATAAATGCGTTTCATTATTCTAAAACATCAAATATCCTTTGGATTGGAACTGAAGATAATGGAGTATTTAAACTTTTCCACCCTAATTATGCGAGTGCCTATGCAGAGCAATTTAATTTAACGGATGGAGAAACTATAATCAATGTGCAATCCATATTTGAGGATAGATTAGGAAGAATTTGGATTGGTAAGGCAACCAATGGTTTATCCAGAATAACGTTCCTAAACAAAGACAGCGCAGCCTACTCTCTCCATAAGTTTTCCGATCCAACCCTTGACTCAAATCCAATCAGTGGGATTTTTGAAGATGAAGAAGGAACAGTATGGGTAGCCACTTTTGGTGGTGGCTTGGTTCAAGTGATAGACAACGTGCTCGAACAACCTTTTGATGAAGATTGGCTAAAAACCCAAAGTATTACTAGCATTTTTAAGGACTCCCAAGCAAATGTTTGGTTAGGAATTGACAAAGGGATTTTTCAAACCAAACCGAATAGCAGTGACAACTCTTTCAAATATTATCATATAGGTGGACAAACAGTAACGGATATTTCGGAAGGTACCTCTGGTAATATATGGGTGGGTACAATATCCGATGGCTTATATGTAAAAACTCCTGAATCTTCTGATTTCAAGCACATACTATTGCCAGATGGCAATCTTTCGAACTCTATAAATAGTATAGTTAGAAATGGAGACACGCAATTGATTTGCACCAAGGATGGGCTCTATTTCCTTGACAGTTCTGGCATAGTGTTAGACCAGCTAAATACATTAGACGGGCTTCCGCACAACAATGTGAAATACGCCCTCACAGACAAATCGGGAAATATATGGATTGCCATTAAAGGAAATCAAATTTGCTATTTTAAGGACGGAAAAATATCCTTTGTTGAGGACCGTAATTCACAGTACATCGGAGATATTAATTATATTGCGAAGGACAATATAGGGCGGATGTGGTTTGCAACACTTGGGTCTGGAATTTGGGTTTTAGATAAAGGTGAAGCAATTCAAATAGCAGAAGAACAAGGACTTTCATCTAGTTATTGCTATCAAATGGTTTTGGACGATGATGGTAACGTTTGGGTCAGCCATCAAAAATCAGTTTCTCAAATCACACCAGAATTAAAAGTAACACGCATCATTGGCCAGCAAGACATTTCGCCTGTATCAAACACCATGATTACGTCCCTTTTTAAGGATATAGATGGAAATCTATGGATTACTTCTACGCATGGTGTGATAAAGTATAATCCTAAAGTTGATAAAGCCAGCAAGGTTGCTCCAAAACTGAGCATAAGTGCAATGCGAATTTTCGAATCATCGGTAGAAATGGTTGAGGGAATGGAGTTACCCTTCAATCAATACAATATTTCATTTGACTTATCAGGAATTTCCTTGCGAAATCCAGGAAGTATCCGATACAAATATCAATTACTCGGTTTTTCGAAAGTTTGGTCTGAAGAGTTTTCAAATAGTCAAATTCAATTCCCTCGACTTGAGGATGGAGAATATACACTTAACGTAATTGCGTCAAAAAATGGTGGTGAATGGAGCAAAGAACCCGTTTCATTCTCATTCATAATTGCAAAACCAATTTACAGAACATTGCCCTTCTTCATTATTTGTATTGTGCTGCTTTTGGGAAGTGTGGCAGGTTTTGTTCGCTACAGAACCTTCAAATTGGTTTCGGACAAAACAGCATTGGAGGCACTTATTTCTGAACGTACGTTAGAAATTCAGCAGCAAAAGGAACATATTGAGGAAAGTAGAGATGAAATTTCTCGATATGCTAAAGACATTACTGACAGTATAAAATACGCACAACGCATTCAGAGCGCTATTTTTCCAGAATGGAACAAAAATCAATCAATCCAAAATGATTTTTTCGTTTTCTTTAAGTCAAAAGATCTTGTGACTGGAGATTTTTTCTTTGCTGAAAATGTTGGCGACACCTTCATATTTGCTGCGGTAGATTGCACTGGACATGGCGTTCCTGGAGGATTTATGTCCATAGTAGCCAATAACTTGCTTAACCAAGCCGTGAAGCAAATGGGACTAACTAAACCTTCTGAAATTTTGAACATCTTAAACGAAGGAATTGCTAATACATTACATCAGACCTACGAGGAGTCATCAGTAAAAGATGGAATGGACATTTCTATCTGCTCACTTAACATGAAGGAAATGACTTTGCAATATGCAGGTGCCTACAATCCCATGTACCTATGTAGAGATGGACAACTGACCATTTATAAAGGTGATAGATTTGCGGTGGGTATGTTCGTGGGAGAGGAAAGTAAAGCGTTTACTAACACCAAAATTTCAGTACAAAAAGGCGATGTGGTTTATCTATTTTCAGATGGATTTGCGGATCAATTTGGTGGGCCAAATGGCAAAAAATTGAAGTTGAATGGATTTAGAGATATACTAAATGAACTACAAGATAAACCCATGAAAATTCAGAGTGAACTGTTGGCATTGAAATTAGAAGACTGGATGGGTAAACTGGAACAAGTAGATGATATTATTGTAATGGGAGTTCGGATTTGAACTCAAAAACCAATGCATGAATTAAAATAAAGACTTTTGTAGTGAAAAGAAAAACCATGAAACACATACTTTGTATTCTGCCATTTCTGTTGTTTGCTTTGACCAGTATTGGTCAAGACCAAATAAAATTCTATAATAGTGCTATAGCTAAAGCACAAAAAGGCGAGATGGATGGAGCTATTTTGGACTTTGACAAATGCCTTGACCTTGACCCTACTAATGCCGATGCGTATTATTGGAGAGGGCTAGCAAAGGCAGCTAAAGGCATGATAAACGAAGCAATAGCCGACTTTGGAAAAGCGACTGCGCAAAATTCAAGCTATGCAGATGCATACTTGCGTAGAGGCACCCTTTACAACAATGTTGGAAATCCTCAGGCTGCATTAGACAACCTAACAGCAGCGATTAATCTGCTGCCCAATAATGTAGAGGGGTACTACGCTAGAGGCATTGCGAATGCCAACCTCGGAAAACATGAACAAGCAGTTGCAGATTACTCTAAGGTTATTGAAAAAGAGCGCGCTAACGTGGATGCGTTTATTAATAGAGGCATTTCGTACAGAAAAATGGAAAAGTATGATTTAGCAATGGAAGATTTTGATGCTGCCATTCGATTCGACAAAATCAACTCAGATGGCTACGTTAATCGCGGAATCACACATAGATTAATGGAAAACTTTGAATTCGCCATTGCCGATTACACTCAGGCCATAGTGGTTAATCCAGCGAATTCAGATGCATTTTACAATAGAGGAATTGCGTATTCGAAGCGAGATCAACATCAAGATGCAATTCGCGATTTTTCTAAGGCAATTGAGCTAAATCCCGAAGATGCAGACTCATATATGAATCGCGGAATAGAAAAAGTTATTACTGGCAAAAAAGAGGATGGCTGTAAAGACATTATCCAAGCTGCGAATTTGGGACTTGAAATTGCCGTAAAAGAACGCAATAGGTTTTGCGAAATGTGATTTTTCGCTAGCGTAACGTAAGCGTAAGTCCAATAGAAGGCGCAGGAATTTGATTTGGTGCAGCCTGTTGCATTAGCGGACGAATTTGAAGTGATAAATCGTCACTAACATCAAAATCTTTGAGATGCCCATCAACGCTTGCATCCACAACATTCAGAATGTAAAGGATTCCCATCAAGATAAATGAAAGGTCTCTATTGCGTTGATAGGTGGTTTTCAACTCCTTTAAATTGGCATCCGAATATTTTCCTGCAAACTCATCGATGGTAGCAGGATCATCATCAACACGATTGAGATAGGCTTGTCGATAGCGCTCCATACCAATATGATTGGAAACAGCCATGTAGGTAAGACCTCCAAATCCAGCATAAATGATTGGAACCTTCCACCATTTTCCATTATACACTTGGCCTAAACCAGGCAAAGCAATGCTCATTATAGACGCTTTCTTGGGGGAATGAGGCTTTTTGGCCGATACAATTGAAATGGTATCTGCCTTAGCTATTAAAGAATCGATGCTTTGCGCTATAAGCACAGATGTGCTAAAGCTGATAAGGACTGACAGTCCAAGTCGCAAAATGTTCCGAGAATTCAATTTGGAGGTAACGAAATCAAAGTGCAAAGTAAACCAACCTTGACCTATGGAAGAAGGTCCAAAATAGAAAGCACCCGTTTCAAATCAGATTCGTCAGCAAAGTTGATGATTAAACTGCCTTTGCCTTGACTATTCGCCTTTAGCGCAACGGTGGCATTCAATTGCTCTTTTAGATGCGCAGCAATACGCTGATAGGTGAAAGGCAATTCCTTCACTTTTTTATCCAATAAAACAGACTTTTTTGCCGTTTGCGAACGATTCTCTGTTTCTCGAACAGAAAGCTGCTCCTGAATTATCTGCTTAAACAGCTGAAGTTGTTCCATAGGGCTGCTTATGCCAATCAAAGCTCGTGCATGTCCCATAGATACATCGCCATTGGCAATGCCTTTCTGGATTTCAGGAGGTAGTTTTAACAAGCGTAAATAGTTCGCAATGGTTGACCGTTGCTTTCCTACACGTTCGCTTAGCGCTTCTTGAGTTAGGCTGCATTCCTCAATTAAACGCTGATAACTCAAAGCCACTTCAATAGCATCAAGTTCGTGCCGCTGAATATTTTCCACCAACGCCATTTCTAGCATTGCTTGATCGTTGGCAATGCGCACAAAAGCAGGAACTTCAGTTAAACCAGCCAATTGAGAAGCACGAAACCTGCGCTCTCCGGAAATCAGTTGATAATTATCGTACCCCAATTTTCTAACCGTTATTGGTTGAATTATGCCCAACTGCTTTATTGAAGCCGCTAACTCATCCAATTTTTCCTGATCAAAATGGGTTCGCGGTTGAAATGGATTAGCCTCAATTTGCGCTATTGGAATAGAGCTAATCGAACCAACCAAAGCACCTTCCCCTCCTCGAGAAGTAACATCGGTTTCTGCGCTTTGCAGCAATGCGCCCAACCCGCGACCTAAGGCATTTTTCTTTGACATTAGCTCAGAATCTTATCGCTGTCTTTTAGACGAGTGAGCCCATTCTTTTGCAAAATTTCGCGAGCAAGATTAAGGTAATTGTTCGCGCCTTTAGAGGAAGCATCATGCATAATTATGGACTGACCAAAACTTGGTGCTTCGCCCAACTTTGTGTTACGAGCAATTATAGTATCAAAAACCATTTGCTGAAAATGGGTTTTAACCTCTTCTACCACTTGATTTGCTAAACGCAATCGCGCATCATACATGGTGAGCAGAAGTCCCTCTATCTCCAAATCTGGATTTAATCGAGCTTGAACAATTTTGATGGTATTCAAAAGTTTACCTAACCCCTCCAAGGCAAAATACTCGCACTGAATAGGAATAAGGACACTATCAGCGGCAGTTAAACTATTTACAGTGATGAGTCCCAGCGATGGTGAACAATCTAAAATGATAAAATCATAATCGTTCTTCACCTTATTTAAGGCCAACTTCACCATCATTTCCCTATTGGGAAGATTAATCATTTCAATCTCAGCTCCCACAAGGTCAATATGAGCAGGAAGAATGAAAAGATTCGGAGTGTCGGTACTTAGAATTATGTCTTTGGGTTCAGCTTCGCCAATGATGCATTCGTAAATGCTAGTCTTCACATTTCGAGGATCGAAGCCAACTCCAGAAGTAGAATTTGCTTGAGGATCGGCATCCACAAGAAGCACTTTGTACTCCAATACTGCTAGACTAGCCGCAAGATTGATGGCAGTAGTGGTCTTCCCTACCCCACCTTTTTGATTTGCTATTGCTATTATCTTGCTCATGTTTGAATTGCTACTATTACTTCCGCAAAAATAACCTTAACGCCAAAGCCTGTGCCCACATCTTTTCAACAAAGGAGCACTGTTGCTAACAGATTTTGGCCTAATAACTTACTTTAAATCACGTTAGATTTCGAGTCGAAACTTGGGATTTCTGCAGTTTTCAGAAATGCTTTGGACGCCAACATATGCGGTTGCATTTGAACATCCGCCTCCAAAAAAGGGACAATGGCTCTGTATCGTGTCATCCATTCCTCAACAATTGGAGAACTTTTTAGAGGTCTGCGAAAATCGAGCGCTTGAGCCGCGGTAAATAGTTCAATTGCTAGTACTTGATACACGTTCTCTACAACTTCCAACAGTTTAGTAGCTGCATTCGCGCCCATACTCACATGGTCTTCTTGGCCATTGGAACTAACTATGGAATCTACCGAGGCAGGCGTGCACAGTTGTTTGTTCTGACTTACAATGCTTGCTGCTGTATATTGAGGAATCATAAAACCTGAATTTAATCCAGGACTGTTGACTAAGTAATCGGGCAATCCATTTCGACCAGAAACCAACTGAAATGTTCTCCGTTCAGAAATATTAGCCAATTCTGCAAGCCCAATGGCAAGAAAATCGAAGGTGAGCGCCAATGGTTGACCATGGAAATTACCTGCCGAGATGATGCGGTCTTCATCTGGAAAAATGAGTGGATTATCGGAGACTGAATTAATCTCGCGCTCCACAACTTCAATAGCATACGCTACTACATCAGCAGTTGCACCGTGCACCTGAGGCATACATCGAAATGAATACGGATCTTGCACATGTTCCTTTTTCCTAGCGAGTAACTCACTACCTTCTAGAATAGAACGAACACGAGAAGCACAAGAAATCTGGCCTGGATGCGGTCGCACTTGTTGCACCAAAGCATCAAACGGGTCAATGCGGCCTCCAATTGCATCTAACGAAATGGCACCAATTAAATCAGCAAAAAAAGTGAGGCGTTGCGCATGAAAAAGCGCATAAACGCCATGGGCAGACATGAACTGAGTGCCATTTAAAAGGGCTAGCCCTTCCTTCATTCCAAGTTGCAAAGGCTTCCATCCAAGCTCTTGCAACACATGGCTTGCCTCACGAATTTCGTCTTTGTAATAAACCTCTCCCTCGCCCAACAAAGGCAATGAAAGATGCGCCAACGGAGCCAAATCGCCACTTGCTCCAAGTGAACCTTGCGAATATATGACAGGTAAAATATCTGCTTTTAAATGAGCTAACAAGCGTTCTACTGTGCTGCGTTGCACGCCACTGTTGCCATAGAGCATGTTTTTTGCTTTCAGGCAAAGCATTAATCGAATCACATCTTTGCTCACACGATGTCCTGTGCCACAGGCGTGCGACCGAATAAGATTTACTTGCAATGCATTTAAATCCTCCTCTTTAATGCGCGCACTATGCAAGGATCCAAATCCAGTGTTTACGCCATATATAACCTGATTATCAGCAACTTTACCGTGTAAAAATTGTACGGCTTTATCAATTCGTTGTGCATCAATTTGGGAAATATCGAGTTGAAAATTGCCATGAAGCAAGGCCTCCAACTGCGCAATGCTAATCTGTTCGTTGACGTTCATTCTTCTCCTTTAGAATTTCTGATAACGGCTTGGACTGCAATTTAGAATCTACCCATGCAATCAAGTCGAGCGTAGACAGTGCATTGCGATCACCTGGTTCGTAGCCCACTCCAACCAATTCATTTCGAAGTGCTTGAAACGAAGGAATAGGATCAAATCGCTGACGGGTATTTGAGAATCGTCTCATAAACGCAACCATGATGGATTCAAACGGATAGAGTCCTTCCAGTTTTATCAGGTAACGTTTGGTGGAACGCGCTAAATACTCCAACACCTCATTACGACCAAGCTCTAGTTGCAACATCATAGTGAGCAGTCGCGTAGATGCATGCAAGTCTTCGATAGAGCGCACATCATTATCATTCAAAATCAAATTGATGTATTGAATTGCACTTGAATATTCCTTAATGGTGAAAAGAAAATATGCCAAATTGAAGTATAGGTGAAGCACCACATATCTGCGCGGATATCCCTCTATATACGGCATATTGGCTACAACATAACCTTTCAGCTTCAAGCCTTCTTCTTTCATTCCAAGCCTTGTATACAAAGCAAGTCTTCCAATCAATCCTTGCATACGAATGCGCTGCCCCAATTCGATGGAATAATGGGTAGCAAGCGAGCGCTCTTCTATAGTGTCAAGTTCATCGAGCAACGCAGCCACCTCATTAAACTTGCCCAATTTCATGCAAATAGGCACAATATTGTTGATAGCTACAAAATAGCGTTTTACCGCCTCAGGTTCAAATGACGCACCGAAACGCTCGGAAACCAAATCGAGCAATTCTTTACGATAGCGATACGCTTCGTCCCATCGACCGTTTATTTTATTGTGTTGCGCATGTATGTTTAGAAAGCAGCATTTCGAGCGAAAAGTAAGCGCACGCTCTGGGTCGCGCATGGCAAACTGATTGATTATTTGATTGTTGGTTTTATACTCCTGATTGGCACGTTCAATTCCAATCTTGTAGTAATTGTTGAATACTTTAAATTGTAGGTCGATGTACTCTCGCTCGTTTTGAAGTAACCCAAGCACTTCATAATACTCATCGGCTAAGACATCTAAATCGGCCTCATCTTTTCCTACAAAAAAACCTTCGGCAATTAGTTTAGTTTCCCATTCCAAAACTTTAAGTAAAATGGTGAAACTGTCGTGCTTCATAGCCGCTTTTCGCAGCCTTCTCAGTATAGTTTCAGATTGAGAAGCCAATCCCTTTTCGTACAAAAAATGTACATCTTGCATCAAACCCTGAAGTCTAAAATCTATGGAGCGCTTTAGGTGATAGGAGCGCATGGATTTTAGAATAATCTCATACAAGTGGTTTTTGGTAACGGCTAATTGGTCTAGGAATTTTTCCCCTTTAAATTCTTTGTGAATGCGCTCCTCGTCATAATCTTCTACTCCACAGAGATAATCAAAGAGTTGCGCCAAGTTGCTATTCTTCTTTTGAAATGAAGCGTGAAGTTTAAAATACCGCTTCTCATTAAGTTCAAGTGAATGAACAAGCTGGTGTAGAGCATCGCTTTTAGACATGCAATTGGGCCATTTATAAACATCGGGAAATTAAGTTATTTCCGATAAAGGACGCAAGAAAATTACCCCATTTCTATTATCTTCGAAAACAGAGTATACCTAAAGTTCTCCATTCTCAATTTTAACTACAATGCTTTCGATAAGCTTGTCGTCATTCTCAGCATCATATTCTGCTTTCAGGTCGTATTTGAACATTTTGGCCAAGCCTTGGAAAAACCAAGCTGTGAAGCTTCCTCTAAATTCTTTAACAATATCATAGGAAACTTGACCAGTTTCTCTATCCAATAACTTGATTAGTATGCGTCCTTGGGTAAAAGTTAACTTGGTCAATTCACCCTCGTAATCACGTTTGATCTCTTTTTCAAGTTCTTTCAACCTTTTCTTGCGTTGTTTTGGATTCAGAGGTTTCAGCTCTTCTTCCAATTCTCGCATACGCTTGCCAGCCAATTTTGCGTAAGGCAAAACCTTCTTAACGGCTGCTACCAGTTTGTTGTATTTGCGTTCCTCTCGTTTTGTGGGAAATGTTCGCTTAGCAACAGCACTCGCCTGTGGTAGCACAATTATTGGAATTGTATCGCCATTAACAATAATGGCTTCATATAATTTTCCATTAATGAACGCATAGGATTCAACCACGCGAAGCGGCAACGAATCGGCTTTGGTCTGAACGGAAGTAACGGGTTTACCTCCCTTAGTGATACCACTATTTTGCCCCCAGGAACTGCTGGCTACCAGCATCACGAAAAGGAAAATCAATTGTCTAATCATGGCTTGCGGCTAGACAATTACCTCGCCAATCGAAACTAAGTTTTTATAAAATTTCTTCATTTAGCAGGAAGAATGGCGATAGATTCTATTTCGATTACCGGCATCAAATGCGTGAACGATTTAATTTCCAAGCAGATATTTCATTTACTTCTTGAACGTGAGAGGACCTTTTTTCTTTCAATTCTACAGAATCTCCACCCGCAGTGAGAATGGATGCCAATTCCATTTCTAGTTCATCTTCTTTGTTCAAATACTCTGGTTTGAAATACTTCTGTACAAAATGCGTATCAAATTTTCCCGAACGAAATGCCTCATGGTTCATCACAAAACGGCAGAACGACAACGTGGTTTGTACTCCAGAAATGCGGTATTCATCAATGGCGCGAGTCATGCGGTCGCACGCTTCTAATCGCGTATCCGCATGCACGGCCAACTTCGCAATCATGGGGTCATAATAGATTGGAATTTCCATTCCTTCTTCAAATCCATCATCAACACGAACTCCTGGCCCTTGCGGACGCTGATAACGCACTAATTTACCAATGTCAGGAAGGAAACTGTTTGTAGGGTCCTCGGCATATACCCGAGATTCAATGGCATGACCACGAATTTGCAAATCTTCCTGTTTGAAGGGAAGATGTTCACCCATTGCCACACGAATCTGCATTTTAACCAAATCGACTCCTGTTATCATTTCGGTTACAGGATGCTCCACCTGCAAGCGGGTGTTCATTTCAAGAAAATAGAAATTGAGGTCAGAATCCACCAAAAACTCTACTGTGCCAACCCCAACATAGTCGCAAGCTCTGGCCACATCTTTGGCGCATTCACCCATTCGATGACGAATTTCAGGAGTTAGCACAGCACTTGGAGCTTCTTCTACCACCTTTTGATGCCTGCGTTGCACGGAACATTCACGCTCAAAAAGGTGAACAATATTGCCGTGCGTATCTGCTAGTACTTGAATTTCGATATGCTTTGGTGAACCCACGTAGCGCTCTATAAAAACTGCTCCATTTCCAAAAGCCGATTTGGCCTCACTTATGGCTAAATTCATTTGTTCTTCCAATTCAGCCTCAAATTCCACTATCCGCATTCCCTTGCCTCCACCACCAGCAGATGCTTTTATAAGAATTGGAAAACCGATTTGCCGCGCTACGGCAATAGCTTCTTGAACATCAGTTACTTCACCTTCTGTGCCTGGCACCATTGGTATGTTGTAGGTTCGCACTGCGGCTTTTGCAGACAACTTATCGCCCATAATGCGCATGGCATGAGCGGATGGACCAATAAAAGTTATACCCGCATGTTCTACCGCTGTTGCAAAAGCCGCATTTTCTGAAAGAAATCCATAGCCAGGATGAATACCATCAACACCCAACTGCTTGCAAACCGCAATTATTTTCTCACCAACAAGATAACTCTGACTTGATGGTGCTGGACCTATGCACACCGCTTCATCTGCATACCTCACGTGAAGCGCATGGCGATCGGCCTCGGAGTATATCGCTACGGTAGAAATCCCCATTTCTCTGGCAGAGCGCATAATGCGTAATGCAATTTCGCCTCTATTTGCTACCAATATCTTCTTCATGGCCTATTTTTTTTGGGGAAGCGAAAGTAGGGAATCGTCTAGTGTATCGCTAAACAAAAGGACGCTTAAAAAGACAACCAAAAGCTGTTGCTCTTACTTTGAATAATCGGAAATCACCAACTGCTTTGAGCAAAACGGATACTCTTGCTCCTGAGCATTGGAACACACAATTATCACGCGGCCAGATTTGTGTGATTCCACCAAGTTGTCGTACCAATTCATGGCATTACTGTCCAAATTGGCGCAGGGTTCGTCTAGCAATACAAATGGTGTGTCGGAAAGCAATGCCAAACCAAGTTTTACCCGCTGCTTCATTCCAGAAGAATACTGCTTGATAGGACGATTGGCTGAATCATCCAAATAAAGCAGTGCAATTATCTCAGGAATGCTCAATCCACTGCGAAACGGCACCAATTTACCGTGAAACGATATCATTTCACGAAGTGTGTATTCCTCAATCAGTTCAAGGTAGGGCGTTGCTAATGAAAATAGCCCCAAGGCATCTTCTTGCTTTATTTCAACTCCATTAACTTTATAAGTTACACTTCCATCAGATAGCGACTGACTACCTAAAATGGCTTGCAATAATGTTGACTTCCCAGACCCGTTTGGACCCAAAATAACAGTGTGATTATCCTGCTGAAAGCTATGGGAAAGATGGCGAAACACCCACGAGCGATTAAAACGCTTGCCCGCATCTTGCAATTCAATGCTATTCATCGATATGGCTTCCTTTGCCACTGCCATTGCCGTTCAAAAACTGATAGCCTTTCATAATACCCCGCTTTGAATCGCGAATAAAGGCAAGAATTTCATCGCGCTCATCGGTAACTGGAAACTCCGCTTCCAAGTAGGAAAGGGCTTGCGTGGTGTTGTAGTGTTTTAGAAAGATGACGCGGTAAATTTCCTGAATCTCACGCACTTTCTCTACGCTATATCCTCTGCGCTTCATTCCAACGCTATTAACGCCCGAGTAACTTAGGGGATACCGCGCAGCCTTGCTGTAAGGTGGCACATCTTTTCCCACCAAAGCACCGCCAGAAAGAATGGCATGTGCTCCAATACGCACAAATTGATGAATTGCTGACATGCCGCCTACTATAGCAAAATCGCCAATTTGAATATGCCCAGCCAATGTACAAGCGTTCGCAAGTATAACGTGACTACCAATTTCGCAATCGTGCGCTACATGCACATAGGCCATTATGAGCGAATTACTTCCAACCACAGTTTTACCACTGGCCTTGGTGCCGCGATTTATAGTAACACACTCCCGAATAATAACGTTGTCGCCTATTTCTACAGTTGTTTCCTCACCACCAAATTTTAAATCTTGGGGAATGGCAGAAATAACTGCTCCAGGAAATATGCGGCAATTACGCCCGATGCGCGCACCTTCCATAATTGTAACATTTGAACCAATCCAAGTGCCCTCGCCAATTTTCACATTTTTATGAATGGTAACAAATGGCTCGATAACCACATTATCAGCTATCTCAGCTTGGGGATGTACGTAAGAGAGGGGTTGGTTCATACGGTTGCTTTGTTCATTTCGCGATTAGCAATTTTACTTCCGCGAAGCTATGCGTTTGGACGTTTAGAAATCTGTGCCATCATTTCGGCCTCCATTACCAATTCATTTTTCACATAAGCATAGCCTTGCATGTGGCAAAGCCCGCGTCTTATGGGTGAAAGTAGGTCAAGGCGGAAGATGATAGTATCGCCAGGTCCCACCATTTTTCGGAACTTAACGTTGTCCATTTTCAAAAAATATGTGAGATAATTCTCTGGGTCGGAGACGGTACTCAACACTAAAATGCCGCCCACTTGCGCCATGGCTTCTATTTGAAGTACTCCTGGCATTACTGGTGCTCCGGGAAAATGGCCTTGAAAGAAATCTTCGTTCATGGTTACATTTTTCACCCCAACCACGTGCGTTTCAGACAACTCAAAAATCTTGTCAATAAACAAGAATGGTGGGCGATGCGGCAACTTTCGCATAATGCCATTGATATCAAACAGTGGCTCCGAGTTTAAGTCAATTCGCGGTGCTTGTGGTTTACGAGATTCTTTGAGAAGTGTCGAAAGTACTTTTCCAAAGGCTGCATTACCACCATGACCTGGCTTTGTTGCTATTATGTGACCTTTAATTTCGGCTCCAAGCAATGCCAAATCTCCTATCATATCCAAGAGTTTGTGGCGCGCTGGTTCGTTTATAAAACGCAGATTGGTGTTGTTTAAAACTCCAGCTTGGGTTACCGCAACATCGGTTTGATTAAACAACGTGGCCAAACGTTTTTGATGAGATTCATCCAACACTTCTTCTACAAAAACGACCGCATTGTCTAAATTTCCACCCTTAATCAAATTCTTATCGAGCAGATATTCGAGTTCATGCAAGAAACAAAATGTACGGCTTGGGGCTATTTCACTTTGGAAAGAAGCCAGCTCTTTCAGCATGGCATGTTGCGGAGCAAGCACACGACTGCGGTAATCAATCATTACCGTGTATGATGTACTTTCGGCAGGAACAACCAAATAGGAAGCGCCACTCTTCTCATCCGTAAATTCGAAATTCTCAGTGAATTGAAGCACTTCTTTATCGGCTTCCAATTCTCGTGTTCCAACGGCCGCAATTGCTTCTAAAATAGGTTTAGAACTACCATCTAAGATGGGGCATTCGGGTCCATCAATCGCAATTTCGGCATTGTCAATTCCAAGTGCATAAAGTGCTGCCATCACATGCTCGATGGTGCTAACCGTAGCTCCATTTTGCCCAATTGTTGTTCCACGAGATGTGTCTACCACATATTGAACTTGCGCTTTTATTTCTGGACTGCCATCTAAATCGGTGCGAACAAAGGTGATTGCTCCATTTTCTGATGGGCCAATCGTAATGCGCACATCCGCTCCTGTATGTAATCCAAAACCTTGCAGTGTAACCGATTGAGCAATAGTGCGCTGCTTAGCTTTCATGCGCTGTGTTTTTCAACTTTTCTACTATCATTTTTAGCGCACTTAGTTCTTGAGCCATTTTTGGTAAGCCACGAAAAGACACATAAGCTCGTCTGTAGTTGCCTGCATCAAATGCTGGCGAACCTTGGATAAGCGCATTTGCCTTAATATTGGAGCCAATACCACTTTGCGCTGCAATTTTCACATTATCTCCAATAGAAATATGTCCGATTATACCTACTTGACCACCAATCATGCATCGCTCACCAATTTTGGTTGAACCAGCAATGCCAGTTTGTGCGGCAATCACCGTGTGCTGGCCAATTTCCACATTGTGCGCCACCTGAACAAGGTTATCCAACTTCACCCCTTTTCGAATTATGGTGCTGCCCATTGTAGCCCGATCAATGGTGGAATTGGCTCCAATTTCCACATCATCTTCTATTACCACATTTCCAATTTGAGGCACCTTACTGTAAGCCAAATCTGATGGGGCAAATCCAAAACCATCGCTTCCAATCACAACTCCAGCATGAATTACACAGTTATTTCCTACCACACAATCATCTAAAACGCGGGCACCAACGTGCAAAATGGAGTGGCTTCCAATTTGTGCGTTTCTTCCCACATAGGCTTGCGGATAAATGCGACTGCCTGCACCAACGCGCGCATTTTGGTCAATCACTGCATTTGCTCCTATACAAACATTTGCACCAACAGAAGCCGAGGCATCTATGAAGGCCGTAGGATGAATGCCTGGCTGCGGCTGTTTCATCCTATTGTATTGCTCCAACAGCAATGCAAAACTGGAATACGGATCCTGAACTTGAATTAGCGTGCATTTCACTTTTGCCGTTGGCACAAAGTCTAGCGCCACAATTGCAACCGAGGCCTGAGTTGTATAAATGTGCTCGGTATATTTCGGATTAGCTAAAAAGGTCAACGACCCAATTGTCCCATTATCAATGGAACTCACTGCAGACACCTCCACAGCCGCATCACCTACTACAACACCATCAAGAAGTGCAGCAATTGCACCAGCCGATAAGACCATTCGCCAAAATTATAGATTAAGAATGCCTGTTAAGTAAAAGTTAAGCTATTGGCACGTCTTTTTTAGAGGAATGAATTTAGGCTTGCTGGGAAGCAAAGAAAATGTTTTTCCACGGGTTTTGAAAGCATATAAATATTTCCTGCATCCGAGGCTTCAGTGATGTCCTTTACCGTGCCGTCTTTGAACAAAATATTGATACGATCGTGCCCTGTAGTGTAGGCGCTATTGCGGATAGAATCAGTAAAAACGAAATAACCAGTATCTTCAAAAGAAATACTCCATTCGGTAGCAAGGCGCGTTCTTAATTCTACCAATTTATCTTCGCTTACAGGAATATCAAGCACCTTGATTTTTAGCAAATCACGATTTACGAGCATCTGAGCCAATCGCGCTAGCACTTTGTCGCTATGATGTTTCCATACTTTGATGGAAGTAAGCACATCAAAATCATCCAATTCAGAAAACTGGTCGAGCAAATCGGGCTCAGTTTCAATATCAGATGGCGTCACATTGCGATAAAGGAATGTGCGCAAAGCTGGGGTGGCAAATAATTCTTGTCCTCTTTCGGCCAACTGCTTGGCGCGGAGCAAAGTTCGTATAAGAAGATATTCTGCCGAAAGAACTGTTTTGTGCAAATACACCTGCCAATACATAATTCTGCGTGCCACAATAAATTTCTCAACGGAATAAATGCCTTTACTCTCAACGACCAACGAATCGTTTACCACATGAAGCATTTTAAGTATGCGGTCGGACCCCACAACTCCTTCCGAAACTCCGGTAAAAAAACTATCCCGTTTAAGGTAATCTAACCTATCCACATCCAGTTGACTGCTGACAAGCTGATGCAGAAACCTCTTTTCATAGCTATCCTGAAAGATAGAGATGGCCATATCAAGCTGCCCGTTGAACTGCTGGTTAAAGCGATTCATAAATAATGATGACAGCAATTCATGCCCAGCCCCAGAAGCTATGCTGTGCTCCAGCGCATGCGAAAATGGCCCATGACCTATATCGTGAAGCAAGATGGCGAGGGTTGCGCCCTCTGCTTCATCGTTTGTAATTGAATATCCTTTGCCGCGCAATTCTTCAATTGCCAATCCCATTAAATGCACTGCTCCCAAACTATGAATAAAGCGGGTATGTATCGCTCCGGGATATACTAAATGTGTTAACCCCAATTGCTTGATGCGCCTCAATCTTTGAAAATGAGGATGCTCCATAATGTCGAAAACCAACGAAAAAGGCACGGTTAAAAAACCATGCACTGGATCGTTTATAATTTTCCGTTTGGATGGAAGTTGCACTTTGCTTATTCAGGATTTAGACTGCAAAGTAACGATGTTCTTGGCCAGTGACTGAAGGTAAAACTGACGGACAAATTCACCTCAACTAAAACCATGAATTTCCTTTAAAATGTGAACAACTTTTAAGTTTTGTAGCTCATACAACGGTTTCATGTGGTGCGCAATGTATGGCTTTCTGCTAAGTGCTTGTGGATAAATATCAATTAGCCGATGAATTGACATGTCTAGATTTGATCGCTCAAACCCATCTTTAACTTATGAAAGCTACATCACTAATTCTCGCTATTGGTCTTTTTTCGACCTCATTAATTCACGCTCAAAATCCACTTCCAAATCCAGGTTTTGAGGATTGGTCAACATTCAGCGGTAGCCTTGGAAGTACCTATGGCGAACCTAACGATTGGAACTCTGCAAATCAATGTTCGTCCCTATTAGGTACCTACTCTGTAGCTCAAACTGCCGATGCACACAGCGGAACATCTGCTGCTGAGTTAAAAACGCGGAATGCCTTTATTGGAGCAGTGAAAATCAATGGTTTGCTTACTACATCCACAGTACTTTGCGTGTTGAATGGCGGAGGGAATGAAGGTGGAATTGCATCAACAGTGGTTCCAGATAGTATTGCTTTTTGGTACAAATACGCTCCAGCAGCTTTAGATACTGCATACACTCAAGTTATTTTGTTTGATGGGCAGGACACTGTTTCATATGTGAAAGGAAAAATATTTGAGGCTGCAACAGAATGGACACGCGCTTCATTTGCAATTCCTGCACCAACAGGTCCGTCAGACACATTGAGCACTTTATTCAATTCTAGCTGGGGCGATGGTTCATCTGGAAATGCAGTTGTAGGCTCTATTTTTATTGTGGATGATGTTGAGTTTATTTTTGCCACAGGAATTGATGAACAAAATGAAGCAACGAAATGGGAAGTATACCCTAATCCGGTAAACGAAATTTTAAATATCCGTAATACAAGCGGAAAAGATGGGAATCTAGAAATGATAGATGCTACAGGCAGAATTGTTTTGCGTGAAAGCATCGCTCAAATGCAAACTCAGATAAATGTGAGCCACTTACCAACAGGTTTGTATCTCTACCAATTGAAGGACGCGCGCGGGCAAGTAATCACATGTGGAAAACTGCTTCGCAGCTTATAAATCAAAAGGAATCATTAAAAAAGGGAGTTTCGTTTAGGCGGATTCCCTTTTTGCTTTTTCACCAATAGCCCATCGCAATGACCAAATATATCGTTATATTCTGCTGTATGCTTTTCTCCATTCGCACCGCCATTGCGCAAGAAGGTGTTTTGTTTGGAAATGTCTCGGACAAGCAAACCCAAGAAACCCTTATTGGAGCCAGCGTGGTAATGCTGTCTGACAAAAGCACAGGGGCGGCAGCAGACATCAACGGTAACTATAAGTTTCCATTGCCCGCTGGTACACACAAAGTGGTGTGCTCGTTTACTGGAATGAAGGCTGACACAGTAACCGTTCAAATATTTGAAGGCCGAGAAAGTCAATGGAATTTCGCATTGCAGAACTACGTGGAGGAATTGGGAGTGGTGGTTGTTTCGTCAGGAAAATTTGAACAGCGCTTGGAGGAACTTACTGTTTCGATGGATGTGCTTCGGCCTGAAGTAATCACGGCAAAAGCTGCGACCAACATTACTCAAGTGTTGGAGCAAACGCCTGGGCTAACCATAATGGACGAAGAACCGCAAATAAGAAGCGGCAGTGGTTACAGCTTCGGTGTTGGTAGTCGCGTTGCCATCTTAATTGACGATTTGCCCGTGATGAGCGGAGATATTGGCAAAGTGGAATGGAGTTTTATACCGATGGAAAACATTGAGCAAATTGAAGTGGTGAAAGGTGCCAGTTCGGTGCTCTATGGCTCGTCAGCATTGAGCGGAGCCATAAATGTGCGCACAGCTTATCCAAAAGACAAACCACTTACGAAAGTTGTCCTTTATACCGGTTTTCATAGCGCTATTCTGGATTCTACCGCTTCGGCAGGAACGCGATTCGCCAATTTCTTTGGGTTAGATGGCTCAGATGCAAATGGAAAAAAATGGTGGAATGGAGTAGCCAACTTTTCAGGACTGAATTTTTTTCACTCTCGAAAAATCAAGCAATTGGATGTGGTAATTGGCGGTAACTTCCATTACGATTACGGTTTTACAGGGCCACAACCCAACGGTTCTATTGATGGATTGGGCGATACCATTGCAGACATTGCCAACAGTGAAGTGCGCGAAGTGCGTGGACGCATTAATTTCAATTTGCGGAGAAGAAGTAAAAAAATATCGGGCTTGGCATACGGGTTAAATGGCAATTTCATGCGTAGCAGCAAGAATTTCTCTTTGGTGTGGAACGCCAACGAATCGAACCAAAATGGGCGCTATTCGGCCTACCCTGGCACTATGACCCTAACCGAAATTTTTACATTTTACGTTGACCCGTTTATCACTTACGTCACCTCTAGAGGAGTGCAGCATTCGCTTAAGACGCGAATCTTGTATACCAACCAAGATAACTCGAACAATCAATCGAGCCAAAGCACGGTGTATTTTGGTGACTACCAATTGCAGCGCACCTTTAGTAGAATGAAAGATTTGAATGTGATTGCTGGCTTGGCGGCAAGCTACACCACTGGAAGTTCTGAAATATATGTAGGAGGCAATCCTGACGGAAAAAACAATGCGAAAAACGTTTCGCTCTACATGCAGTTTGATAAGAAATTTTGGAGTGCCATCAACTTCTCCCTTGGCGTTAGAGGTGAGTATTTCCAAATCAATGATTTAGAATTTGTGATTCGCCCTGTAGTGCGCACTGGTATGTCATTCAAAGTTGCTAAAGCATCTTATGTGCGAGCATCGTTTGGACAAGGATATCGTTTCCCAACCATTGGCGAGAAATATATATTGACCAACAGCGGTGGACTTGGCGTTTATCCAAACCCAGAATTGAAGCCAGAAACCAGTTGGAATTTGGAGGCTGGTATTAAGCAAGGCTTCAAAATTGGTAAGTTCTATGGTTACTTGGATTTGGTTGGTTTTTGGCAAGAATTCTACAATAGTGTGAATATCGTGATGGGGAATTATGGCACAAACACTTCGTTGCCTGGTTTCAAGTTTCTTAACACTGGCGATAATCGGGTACGTGGCGTGGAAGCCTCAATTATGGGTGGCGGACAGTTTACCAAATCATTTGGCATGACCTTGTTGCTTGGCTACACTTATACACTTCCCGAAAGCTTAAATCCTGATGAGGTGTTTTATGTTAACAGACGCGTACTCATTGGCGATGGCGATACGCTAATTACCGAGCAATCGTTTACTCATCGCAATACTTCTATCGACTCCACAACCAATATTCTTAAATATCGCTTCCGCCATTTGGGCAAAATGGATATGGAGCTTACTTTTAGGAAATGGGCTATAGGCTACAGTTTTAGATACTACAGTTTTATGGAGAACATTGATAAAGTGATTTACGACTTGGATGCTATTAAAGGCCCAGGTGGATTGAACACAGGGATCATCGCAGACAGAGGAGATTTTCAGACAGAATTGCCCAATGGCACTGGTGCATGGGAACTGAATCCAGACAAATCGCGGATGGGAGAATACGTGATGGATGCCCGCATAAGTTTTCAGATAGCAGAATGGCTGAAAGCGGCTTTCATTGTAAACAACTTCCTGAACAACGAATTTTCGCTTCGTCCACTTAAAATGGAGCAGCCACGCACTGCCACCATCCAACTCTCGTTTAAGGTTTAGCCGCTATCTTCAATTCATCTACCCAAACGGTTTTTTTGGAAGGATTCCAAACAAACACTTTGAGGTCGGTACCAGCAAATTTGGCCTTATCGTAGCGAAATTCCAATGTCAATTCTTGCCATTTGGATGAAGCCATAACACTTGAATTCACTGGCATTTGGATATTAGCCAGATACTCGCCATTTCGAATAACGCTTGCCACAAGAAACACTTCTTGCAGTCCTGAATCGCATCGCACTTGGGCAGACACATTCACATCGGTATCTTTTACAAATGCTTCCTCCAACGGAAAAACCAAAGCTGAGGAGTATTCGTGGTCTTTATCCAATTGCTCTGCTCCTTTTCCAGAGAACGCTTTGGCGGAATCGAGGATAATTGTGGGAGATGTTCCGCTTTCAAAATCGAGATACATGGTGGGAGGCGGCACGCGCAATTCGAAGGTATAGATGGTGATGCCTTCCAATTTTAGTTGCGCCACCAGCGAGGCATTTTTCATCAAACTGTCCAAACGAGGCTGCTGATTTTCGGCTTCGGGCTGAGAGTGCACGAAATGAAGTCGCTTGAATAATGGCCTGTTCGACCCCACGGGAATAATGTCGTGCCAAGCGGTGAATACGCGTTTGGCTACCAAAATCTTTTGCGTAATGTGCGGATCTAGATACGCTTGGCTGTCGAAGTAGTAGGCAAAAGACCGGAATTCGAACCACGGACTAATGAATGTGGCTGTAGTTGGGCTATCGTTGTCGACCACATATTTTGATGCTCCACGCCAATCTTCACCAGAGGTAGCTTTCCAATTTATCTGAATGCACATAAATGTGACAAAAGATGCGAAAACAGTCCATCGAAGCGAATTCCACGTTATCGTATCAATGCATACGCCCATGAGAACGACCATTCCCAATTGGGAAGAAATAACATACTTGCCTTGAAAAATAGGCTCCGCAACTTGAGAATAGGCGAAACTGGCAAGAAAAGGAATACACGTCCAACTGAATGCCAAAAGCAACGATTGAAAATTCTCTTTTGACTTGAAGCGCCACAAAAAGCCGACTACAGCTGCAATTAATCCCACTTGAATGTAAAACATGAAGTCTGCTCCACCACCATTCAAGTAGCGAATACTGTGCAACGCTTCGGCCCATGTAGGAGGTTGTAACCATGTGCTTGGCGCACTTTTGAAATACGGAATGTTCAAATGCCATAGCATATAGCCTGCTACAGCTAAGATTTGAGCAACTCCAATTGCTGCAACAGTTTTGAATTCAGAACGCAGACGGGGCAACAAAAACAACGCTTGGGCAGGTAGATTAAATATCGAAGTGGGATGCGAATACAACATTAATGTAGTAGCAAGAAAATAGCCCATCACCCTCAGAAAACTTGGCCTTCGCGTGGCTTCTAGCATCATGCCATAAGAGCATATTACAAAAAACATGAGCATGGTATAAGGCCGAGCATTATGGGCAAACCGCACCTGAATGGCCGAAACAGTGAACAGCGTGACGGCAATGAGCGCGATACGCAAGCTCATGTTTCGCTTTAAAAAAATGAAAAGCGCACCCGCAGCCAATGCCGAAAACAATAGGCTAAAGCAACGGGCAGCAAATTCGGTGACGCCAAAAAGTTTTATCCACCCTGAAATAAGAATATTGAACAGCGGTGGATTGGGGTCGTTACTGGCTTGGGCAATCACTTCGGGCAGCGGCAGCTGGGCATACCAAATATGAACAGCTTCATCCAAATCGAAACTGCTGTAGGTAATGTATTGAAGCTTGAAACCGATATTAACTGCAATAATTGCAAGCAGCAGAAAGACGTGAGAACGCTTCATTGCTTTGGACGGCTGGCTAACTGCTTCATCAATCCTTCGGACACCCACGTTTCCATTTTTCCCTGAACAGAATAAATTAGGATGCCTTCGAGTTCTGTTTCAGCAATGAGTTGCTTGCTACGGACCACGCCTAGGCCCATAAATGCTGTGGCATAAGCATCGGCAGTGCCAGCATCTGGGGCAATAACGGTTGCGCTAAGCAAATCTGTAGTGGCAGGATATCCCGTAACGGGGTTGAGCGTGTGCCCAAGTTTTTGCCCGTTGATTACTACAAACTTGCGGTAGTTGCCCGAAGTGGCCATAGCCTGGTTGTTGAGCTGCAAACTCAACGCGAGTTTCCGTTCCATGTTTTCGTCTTCGTTTGGTGCGTCTATTCCCACTATCCAAGGCGTACCGTCTTGTTTTTGGCCTTTGGCGCGCACCTCGCCCCCAATTTCTACAAGATAGTTGGCAATGGCCAAACCGTCTAAATAACGGGCAATAACATCTACAGAAAACCCTTGAGCTATGCCGTTCACGTCCAGTTGCACCATTGGATTGTCTTTTACGAAAATGCCTTGGCTATCGGCAATATGGTTATAGCCCACAAACTGCAAAATGCTGTCAAGGGCAAGGGTATCCACAGCCGTGGCATCCCATTTTTGTTCGAACCAAAAAGACATGAGCGGTTTTACGGTAATGTCGAATGCACCTTGGGTATTGGCGGCTATGGATTGCGAAAGGTCAACTACTTCGCTAAACCATGCAGGTTGAGCTGACGAGACATTGTTTGCATTCCATTGGCTGATGTAGGAATTGGGCTGATAGGTGCTAAGCACGCGATCGAAATCTACAAGAATGCTATCTATTTGATACTGCAAATCGATGCCATCGTTGTAATAAATGATTTTGTAGGTAGTTCCTTGGGCATAGCCTGTGGCTTCCATTTGCTTTTCACTTGAACAACTTATTAAGCCAGAAATGACCAAAATAAAACCAAAAATGTACTTCATATCAATAGTTTAATGTGGTTGGCAAAACTATGAATTGCGCCTACTGAAAAACAAGGAAGCAGTTGAAACGGCTACCTTTGCCCATCACTATTACAACCATGCGCAAAAAGGACAGGAGATTTGAATTGGAAGGCATCATCAGCACCATTGTGTTCGACCGCAACAGAAGCACGGTGCATTTCGATTACCATGTGGATATTGATGATGTAGACAATTCCGTAAAGCTGGATTTATACACCCGAAACGCGCGCAATGGGGCTATTTTTCTACTGCATCAAACACGGGCTACAAGCTCTATAAGTGTGCTCGAAAAAATGGTGGAGTACTTGCGCGACCATCACCAAGGCGCAGAAAACAACTCCTACACCGTGCGTTGGATGGACAAGCGCGAGGATAACCCCGCGGAGAACGTTTCATATTTTTATGAGAAATCGGAGCAAGATGTGTTGCTCAAGTTTTTTTACAACCGCAGAGAACAAGATTATACGGTGAGCGTGGAAATGAACCCACTATCCTAGGCTCACCATCCCGCTAGGGCCGCGCCAAAAAGCAACACACAGCAACCGTCAAACAAAGCCACTGCTTTCATTTTTTGGGTGAACGGTTTTTTGATGTCGCGCAGAATCATAGCTACCAATACAAGTTTTTCGAGGAGCACCACGGTCAAAACTGGGTGTTGTAAGACTTCATTACTTGCAGCAAGCAGCATTAAAATGGCCATGCACAGCACCAAAACGCCCCAATGGACAAAATAAAAGCGTGTTAGGTCGTCTTTTAATTGAACGTTGAGGATGGTTTTACTATAAAATGTCGGGGCGAAAAATTGTATCGAACCCAAAGCTGTAATAGCTCCCGAAACATACAAAATGGTGGAAATATGTTCTGTAATCATTTGGATTAATAGTGCTTGTGGAAGTTAATATACCTTTTGACCATTTATTAAAAAACGGCTCCACGACTTGTTGAAGCAATGCACTTTTTCGGTGGTGTCGTTCTTAGAATTGAGAACAATGCCCTTGCTATTCTTCCAATTAAAAATACCGCCATAGAGGTTGTAAACGTTGGTGTAGCCTACCTTTTTGAGCTGCTCTCCTACCCGCTCGCTGCGATAACCAATGCTGCAATACACAATTATGGTGTCCTTTTTAGAGATGTTTGCGACACGCTTCAAATCGAAATCGTCATAGCCTACCCAACGCGCACGGGGCAAATGGCTCACTTCAAATTCTGCTTTTTCGCGCGTATCCAGCACTATTACATTAGCAGAAACCTGTGCATTGCGCGCAACAGGAACTGTGTTTTTGTAAAGCTTCTTCACCTCCTTGTCCAAATCGGTGTTCTGCGCGCAGGCCGCCAGCCCAGCAAATATAAAAAAGAGGATGTGCTTGAAATGGTGCATGTTCATTTTCCGTTCAATTCCCAATTGTACTCTAAAAAATCCAGTTTCGCATTTGGTGCGATTGGCGCATTGGCATACTTGGCCACGAACTGCTTTAAATTGCCATGTTTGGTAAAATCGCTTTTGAACCATTTGAAAATGGACGATAATTCCAAGTGATTTACTGAAATGCGATTTTTGGTCGAATCTTGAATAAATGCTAGCGTTTGCTGGTGCAATTGATTTTCCAAATCGGCAGCGGTATAGGCGGTATTCAACAAACTGGGGCACGAAATGGATGCGCAAACAATGGCGAAATGAATGCGTGGCTCGTCAAATTGTTTCCGCAAAATGGAATGTTCTATTTGATTGAGGCTCATTTGCACCCCACCAATGCTAAAAAACTTGGCGTCCCAAACAGAATTAACAAACGGAACGGCCAGTTTAGAACCGATGTCCTTGATGCTTTTCACAGGATAATGGTCGATAATGAGCTTGATGGTGAATGCATTGTAGGCGTTTATCCAATAGGCCAAGCGATCTTCGCGCGACCATGTGGTAGAAGGCAAGCATTTGGACAGCGAACCCAGGTAGGCATTCAGTTCCAGGCTATCTGCCCAAAAACCAGAATAGGAAACAAACCCTGCTGTGGAAACGTGCTTTTGAAGCAGCCGCGACCACGGTTCGTGGTTTGGCACTTCACACTCGTAATAGCGCGACTCAGACTGGGCGCAGGATGCTAGGGAAATAAAAGTTCCTAGAACGAACCCCCAAATGCGAACTATGGAAACGGGCATTATGCTCAGCGGCCGTTTTGCAACTTCTGCAAAATCTCCTGTGCAGCTTTGGCAATCACCGTTCCTGGGCCAAACACAAAAGCGACACCATTGGCAACCAAAAACGCATAGTCTTGTTGGGGAATTACTCCACCAGCCACCACCATAATATCCTCACGACCATAAGCTTTTAGCTCTTGAATAACGGCAGGCACAAGGGTTTTATGTCCTCCCGCTAAGGAGCTTACACCTACAATATGCACATCGTTTTCTACCGCTTGCTTGGCAACTTCTTTGGGTGTTTGAAACAAAGGGCCAATATCTACATCGAAGCCAATATCGGCAAAGGAAGTAGCAATCACCTTAGCGCCACGATCGTGCCCATCTTGGCCCATTTTAGCCACCAAAATGCGTGGACGCCTTCCTTCTTGCGCTGCAAAATGGTCGGCAGCTTCTTGAGCCGCTACAAAATCTTCGTTTTTCTTCACCTCGCCCGAATATACACCCGAAATAGAGCGAATTACGGCCTTATAACGACCAAATTCTTTTTCCATAGCATCCGAAATTTCACCCAACGTGGCGCGTTTCCGGGCTGCATCAATGGCCAATTCTAAAAGATTGCCTTCGCCAGTTTTGGCGCACATGGTAATGGCTTCCAAAGCCACTGCAACTTCAGTGGAATTGCGTTTGGCTTTCACCTCAGCCAATCGTTTTAGCTGGCCTTCGCGCACGGCATTATTGTCAACCTCACGAATTTCCAATATCGATTCCTTCTCCAATTGATAGCGGTTTACGCCAACAATTACCTCCTCGCCATTATCAATGCGGGCTTGTTTTCGGGCGGCAACTTCTTCTATTCTCATTTTCGGAAGTCCTGTTTCAATGGCCTTCGACATGCCTCCAAGCGCCTCCACCTCCTCAATCAACTTCCACGCTTTTTCGCAAAGTTCATTGGTCAATTTCTCCAGATAAACAGAGCCGCCCCAGGCATCAATAGCCTTGCAGATATCGGTTTCGTGTTGAATAAACAGCTGGGTATTGCGCGCTATTCGTGCGGTGTAATCCGTAGGTAGCGCAATGGCTTCGTCAAGCGAATTGGTGTGGAGCGATTGCGTGCCTCCAAATACAGCAGCCATCGCTTCCATATTTGTTCGAATCACATTATTGTAGGGATCTTGCTCGGTAAGGCTCCACCCCGAAGTTTGGCAATGCGTGCGCAGCGCCATGCTCTTTGCTTGTTTCGGATTGAATTGCTGCACCAACTTGGCCCACAACATCCGACCAGCACGCATTTTGGCAATTTCCATAAAGAAATTCATTCCGATACCCCAGAAAAACGAAATGCGCGGGGCAAAATCGTCAATATCCAATCCACCTTTTAGGCCTGTGCGAATGTATTCGAGGCCATCGGCCAAGGTGTAGGCCAATTCAATATCGGCTGTGGCGCCAGCTTCGTGCATGTGGTAGCCCGACACGCTGATGCTATTGTATTTGGGCATGCGCTTAGCGGTATACCTAAAAATATCACCCACTATGCGCATGCTTGGCGCAGGCGGATAGATGTAGGTGTTGCGCACCATAAACTCTTTAAGAATGTCGTTCTGAATGGTGCCTTCAAGCTGCTCAGGCTGCACGCCTTGCTCCTCTGCGGCCACAATATAAAAAGCCATAATGGGCAAAACCGCCCCATTCATGGTCATGCTCACACTCATTTGATGCAGAGGAATGCCATCAAAGAGCAGCTTCATATCTTCCACTGTATCTATAGCAACGCCAGCTTTTCCTACATCGCCTACCACTTTTTCGTGGTCGCTATCGTAGCCGCGATGGGTGGCTAAATCGAATGCTACGGAAAGTCCTTTCTGCCCTGCGGCCAGATTTTTCCTGTAAAAAGCATTGCTCTCTTCCGCAGTGCTAAATCCAGCATATTGGCGAATGGTCCAAGGTCGACTGACATACATTGAACCATAAGGTCCGCGCAGAAAAGGCGGGAAGCCTGACGAAAAATCAAGCTGTTGCAATCCTTCCAGCTCTACTGCATAATTATCAGATGCGACTACAATTCCCTCCGGAGTTTTGAAGGTTTGTCCATCCGTTATCGCCTCCATTTCTGGAGATTTCAGAAAAAATTCGGTGCCTTTAAAATCGGGTTTCATTGGTTATCATTATTCGGAAAAGTGAGCTTTACACACCAAGCTTACATCCTTAATGCTAAAAATCGACTCTTACGCTTTATCGTTTGACGCTTCAAACGGAGAAGGATATTTGTTCACGCCTATCAGAACGCGCTCCAATTTCTCAACCTCTGCTGCGTAAGCCGTATCTGTTTTCGAAAATTCCTCCTTGAGATACCCCATTGCTTTACACGTGGAGTACCCTCCTTTTTCTTCAATCAATTTGAAGAATTCCCATGCCTTGCGTCCAATAATATCGGTGAGGTGCTCCACATAGTAGCTTCCAGCTGCTGGGTCAATTACCCGCATCAAAACAGCTTCTTGACGCATGATGTGTTGGGTATTGAGGGCTATTCGTTCGGCCAATTCGGGTTCGTCTTTTCTAAATGGATGCACGGTTAAACTATCTACTCCACCCAAAACAGCGCTCATGGCTTGGGCATTTGCACGAAGCAAGTTCACGGGCGTATCCAACGAACTTTGATGATTCAAACCTGTTTGCGCATGCACCCAAGTTTTCCAACGTTTATCCGATGCGCCATGCTGCTGCATTACTCTTGCCCATAAAAACCGCATTAATCGAAATTTGGCTATTTCTGGCAAAAAGGATGAGCCAACAGCCAAACTAAATCCAATGTTGTTGGACGCATCTTCAAACGAAAGTCCTTGAAGGCGCAATCCATTCAAAATTTCGTTGCCCCAAGCCAATGTTGCACCCAACTGCTGCGGGATATTTGCCCCTTTGGCGTAGAATTGACCACCGTCAAGCCCAATGGCACCGAAGGAATGATAGCGTTTATCGCGCACCAAGGCCAAAGCCAAATCGCCATTCAAATCATCAAACCATAATCCGCCTTTGAGCGAAGCTGGGCTCATACCATGTTTCTGCGCCCAATCGAAATAATCGGCCTGAAAACGCAACGCATTGAACGCATGATAAAACGAAATGGAAATAGCGCTGACCACAACACCTTGAAACAGAATGTCTATCTCATCGCGAGCAAAGTCTTTTCCATTCAAATCAATGGTTAGAGCCGAGGCTCCTAAGTCAAGTTTGTGCAGGATTTCTTCGTTAGCTTGAGCAGCATCCTTCACCAATACATCGCAACACGTAAGCCAATCGTTGTTTTCTTGGTTGAACCGCAATGGCCGAATCGTTTGCCCAAACATGGGTAATTTCTCAGTTTCCGACCGGAAATATGCGGGATGTGCAGAGAAACCATCGCTTTCTTTCCACAAGGGAAGGGCATTAATATCTGCTCCTTTTAGTTCTTCTTCAGTTAGTTTTTTCCACACCGCATCATCAGTTGGAATGAAGGATTCGAATAGTTTGCTCATAGTCCAAATGTAAGGTTCAACCCAATACCCAATTCCGAACAATTTTCAATCCATCTGGAGTGAGTAAACTCTCGGGATGGAACTGTACTCCAGCCACATCAAATTGCTTGTGGCGTATGCCCATTACTTCTCCATGGGCGTCAGTAGCGGTAACTTCTAAACACGCGGGAACCGTGGCTTTATCTATAACCCAAGAGTGATATCTGCCCGTAGGAAACTCGTTCGGTAGCTCTCTAAATAACGGTTCATCGGCAATCACAAGTTGCACAGGAACTGCGACACCATGCAGCACTTTATTCAAGTTTTTTAGTTTGGCACCAAATGCTTCTCCAATGGCTTGATGGCCAAGGCACACGCCAAGTATGCGTTTGGAGGAAGCATAATGCGAGAT
>CAMDOM010000014.1 GCA_945903645.1 Chryseobacterium gleum | reverse complement strand
GTGAGGAAGGTGCTGGAGAGGTTGGGGTAGCGAACACTTGTATTTGGTCTTTGCTATCAGCAGCTTCCCAATGCCAGACCAATATACACCATCCTGATTTTTACCGATACACATCCTTACGATGAGCGATTTTGATCACCCAAACGGTCAACACCTTATCGCTGACCGAATAGACCACCCGATAGTCGCCAATACGGATTCGAAAGTCTGAATAAGACCCTTGAAGCTTTTTGCAACCAGAAGGTCGAGGGTTTTCTGTGAGTGCTACAATAGCATCACGTACTTTAATGGCCTGAGCCTTGGGCAAGCAGTTCTTTTTCAGCACTTTTTCTTAGAAAGAGCGCATATTTCATTTAGCATTCAGCCGCTTATTCAACTTTTTCTCGACAACCTCCCACGCCACGTTCTCCTCTTCCTTTCGGAGAATAACTGCTGCTTGGTCTTCCAAATCCTCAATATGCTCTAACATCGATTCGTATTGTTTTAGCGGCAAAACCACCACAGGGCTTTTGCTTTTCAATTCAACGGTGTAGTTTGGAGTAGCCATGACTGTAATTTTTATCAAAAATAACGCTTTCCCTCAAATGCGAACAGACATTCATTTTGAACGCCTATACCTGTATACGCAAAATTAAACGGATTCCCATTTGCCGTTCGTGGCTATCCACCGAAGGTGATTCTTCTTCGAATGGGGAATCAGAGCACCAAGAATTTTGCGGCTGTCCTTTTGGCTAAAAGAGAGGAAATAGCCCTGTTCATGGATAATGAGGACTATGGAGTTCTTGAGATATTTTAAGCTGCTAGAGCGATTGGGGTGATTACAGCTTTGTCAAACTTCTAAATTTTGACAAAGCTTATCGATTTAGCATATACTCATCGTATATACCTTTGTGGCAAATACTTCAAACCATGAAGACCTTATCGCTAAAACTGGATGACGACATCTTTTCCGAAACTGAGAAGATGACCGAAGAACTTAAGGTGGCCCGTAACCGCTATATCAATGATGCATTAAAGTTTTTCAATGATCTCAACAGAAAACGGGCCTTGAAAGCGGAGCTTCAAAAAGAATCAAGAATAGTCTCTGCAAATTCCATGGAGGTATTGGCTGAATACGAAGAACTGCTCGATGACTATGAGAAAGCGCTTTGATATTTGGCTTGCCGACCTCAATCCCGGAAAGGGAAGTGAACCCGGAAAGATTAGGCCAGTAGTCATTATTCAGACTGATGCCATCAATGCGACCCACGACTCTACCATCATTTGCGCCATCACTTCCAACATAATCGCTGGAATGAAGAGGTTGCGTGTACACATCCCCGAAGGGCAACTCGACAAGCCCTGTGACATCCTTGTCGATCAGGTGCGGGCAATTGACAACCGCAGATTCATCAAACACATCGGAAAACTCACTCCAGCTCAGGCCAAGCAATTTACAGAGAACCTCAAGGCTGTACTCGACCTTTGAGCCTTACTTACGGTAACTTTGTCGTCCATCCCGCACCGCATTGTTCACTATCACCTACACCGATAAAGACATTCCAATCCACATTGGTGGGTCATTCCTCAATATTGGTGAGTTTGTGCCCGAGCGCACCATCATCATCACAGATGAGAATGTGAAACGGTTATATGGGCATCTGATGGAAGCCTATCCGATTCTCGTATTGCCCGCTGGTGAAGACCAGAAATCACTTGCTGTTGTCGAGGATGTGGTGCACCAGTTGGTGAGCCTCGGTGTTGACCGCAGTAGTTTTCTGCTAGGAGTTGGGGGCGGAGTTATCTGCGACATCACAGGTTTTGTGGCTTCGGTGTTTATGCGGGGTATTCCGTTTGCCTTAGCTCCCACCACGCTTTTGGCACAGGTAGATGCATCCATTGGTGGAAAAAATGGGGTGAATAGCGGCTCGTTCAAGAACATGATTGGAGTATTCAATCAGCCTAAATTCATACTTGTAGATGCAGCGTTCATCGGCACTTTGCCCAACGAAGAATTTACCAACGGATTGGCCGAAGTAATAAAACACGCCTGCATTCGCAACGCTGATTATTTCCAGTGGTTGGAAACCAATCTCAGTTCTATTCTTGCCCGCAAACCGGAAACACTTGGGCATCTCATCCAAGAATCTGTGGCAATAAAATGCGCTGTAGTAGATGCCGATCCATTGGAAAAAGGCGAGCGTAGAATTCTCAATTTCGGTCATACCTACGGCCATGCCATTGAAAAGCATTACGGTATTCCGCACGGGCAAGCTATTAGTTTAGGAATGGTGCTGGCCAACCGAATGGCCGTGGATTTCCAACTTTTGAATGCCGAAACCGAGCAACGCATTCTCGCCCTACTTGCCGCATCTGGCTTGCCTACTGATATAAAGCACTTAGACATGGCCGCACTTAATCAATTGGTTCGGGCGGATAAAAAGAAGGCGGGCGACCAAGTGGCCTTTATTCTGCTAACCACTATCGGTTCTGCTACTATCAAAATGATTCCGTTGCATGACTGAGGTCATTTCGCCAGCATTACTGCTCGGCCGAGTGGTGGCTCCAGCATCCAAAAGCTATTTGCAACGCGCCATTGCAATAGCTTCGTTGTGCGAAGACGAATGCCGCATTCATGGATACACGCCAAGTGCAGATGTAGATGCCGCTCTAACCATAGTAAGTCAATTGGGCGCTTCGGTTTCCATTTCTGATGGAACGATTGCCATTTCAAAGGGCGAAATCACCAAAAATGAGATTATCCTTTCGTGCGGAGAATCGGGGCTGAGTGCACGAATGTTCAGTGCTATTGCCGCGACATATGAAAATAAAATAACTGTAACTGGAAAAGGTTCTCTTTTAGAACGTCCCTTCCACATGGTACAACATGCGTTGATTCAACTCGGAAAATCTGCGCATTTAACTAGTGGAAAATTGCCCTTGAAACTTTCGGGCACGATGCATTCGGACGAGATTACAATTGATGCTTCGGAAAGCTCTCAATTGTTGACGGGCCTGCTCATTGCACTGCCCATGTTGGAAGGTAAGAGCATTATTTATGTCCATCATTTGAGGAGTATTCCCTACATCCAAATGACTTTGGATATTCTCAGCCATTATGGAATTTCCATCAATCATACCAATTTCCAACGATTCGAAATAGAAGGAAATCAACGTCCAAAAGCCCCCGAATACATAGTAGAAGGTGATTGGAGTGCGGCATCCTTTCTTTTGGTTGGCGGTGCAATTGCAGGGCGGGTTTCTGTTTCTGGGTTAAACCCAAATTCTGCCCAAGCCGATCGTGCCATTTTGGATGCACTCCAATTGGCTGGCGCAAAAGTTGAATGGGAACATGATGAGGTTTCCTGCTCACGTTCTACCCTTCACGCATTTCATTTTGATGCCACCCATTGCCCCGATTTGTTCCCGCCATTGGCCGCACTTGCTGCTTGTTGCAAAGGAACATCGACAATAAAAGGCACAGAACGACTGCATCACAAAGAGAGCGACCGCGCAACTACCATCAGCGCAACGTTGCGAAGTTTAGGCATTGGCGTAACCATTGAAAACCACACCATGCACATTACAGGAGGTGTCGTTCGTGCCGCTTCGCTTTCCTCATTCAACGACCATCGCATTGCCATGATGGCGGCTGTATTGGGCTGCGTAGCGGATGACCCCATTTCTATAACCGAGTCGAAAGCGGTAAACAAATCCTATCCAAATTTCTTTTGTGATATCGCATCTTTGAGGCAATGAACAGCTTCGGTACTATTTTCAGAATACATGTCTTTGGCGAATCGCATGGAGCTGGCGTTGGCGTAACGATTGACGGTTGTCCACCGGGCATTCCGCTCTCTGAATCTGACCTCCTTCCTGACCTCGCCCGCAGAAAAAGTGGCGCCAAAGGCACAACGCCTCGCATGGAGGACGACCTGCCTGAGTTTTTTAGTGGCGTGTATAATGGCTTCAGCACTGGTGCCCCAATCACCATCCTGTTTCGCAATGCAAACCTGCAATCGAAAGATTATGAAGCGCTGAAAGACACGCCTCGTCCCGGACATGCCGATTTTACAGCGCGTGTCAAGTTTCAAGGATTTGCCGACCCGCGTGGCGGTGGGCATTTCTCCGGCCGACTCACGCTTTGCCTTGTGGCAGCTGGTGTAGTTGCCAAAAAGGTTTGCAGTGAAATGAACATTAATGCCCAGTTGATAGAAGCTGGTGGATCCACAAACTTCACAACCGCAATTGATGCGGCTTTGGCAGCAGGCGATTCTATTGGCGGTATTGTGGAATGCCGCGCTACGGGCATACCTGCTGGGTTGGGCGAACCGTTTTTCAACTCCATCGAATCGAGCATTGCGCACTTAGCATTTGCCATTCCAGCCATTAAAGGCATCGAATTTGGGTCGGGATTCGCAGCAGCCGCTATGCGCGGAAGTGCGCACAACGACTCAATTTTAGATGTGGAAGGCACCACGGCCACCAATCACGCTGGCGGTGTTAACGGTGGCATTACTAACGGAAATGAACTCGTGTTTCGCCTTGCGGTGAAACCGCCATCAAGCATAGGTATCGCGCAGCAAACCATAAATATGCGCACTGGAGCAATGGATTCGCTCGAAGTTCGTGGCCGTCACGATGCGTGTATTGCGCTGCGTGTTCCCGCGGTGGCAGAGGCCATCGCGGCTATCGTTTTGGCGGATATGCTCGCTATTCAAAAGGTCACCACACTATAAACTTTTACAGTTACAGTTGTTGAAACCAGAAATCCTACAAAGGTTTCTTGATTCTATCTGTGGTGTCTACACCAGAAAGCACTTCGATATTGATGCCATCCGAAAGCCCGGTTTTCACCAAACGTTTGGAAAATACCTGAGGCGAAGTTTCTACCTCCACGAATACCGAATCAGGATGGTCGCCAAAGATGAGTAACCCTTCGGATAGCGCCAACACGCTGTCTTTTCGATTAAGCACAATGTCGGCATTGGCGCTATAACCCGAGCGAATCATAACGCCTTCTTTAAGCTTTACTTGCGCCTTTATTTTGAATTGAATCGCTCCGTTTTCGGCTACTCCTTTTGGCGAAATATGTTCGAGTCTGGCCGTGAACGTGTGGCCTTCCAATGCGCCAATAGTAATCAGCAAATCCATGCCTTCTTTTATTTTTCCTACTTCGCTTTCGTCCAACTTTCCCTCAAAAATCATCTCACCCATGTCGGCAATCGTAGCAATGGTGGTTCCTTCATTAAAGGTGTTGCTTTCAATTACCGAGCTTCCTTCCTTAATCGGTACTTCGAGCACCATGCCGCTCGCTGTGCTGCGAATAATGGTGTTTGATGCGGTGCCTTGTCCCTTCAACGCGCCTTCTTCAATCAATTGAAGATTATTTTGCGCAGCGGTTAATTCTTGCTTGGCGTTGAGAAGCGCTGTGTTTGCAGGTTGAAATTCTGCCTGCGCCACCACCCCTTCATCCAATAGCTTCTTTTGGCGATCGAAGTTTTGCTGGGCATCATTCACGGCTAAAGTGGCCGATTGCACACGGCCTTGAGCATTATTAAGGCTTACCATATCGGGCACAATTTTCACTTTGGCAATAGGGTCGCCTGTGCGCACGCGTTGGCCTTCTACCACATAAACCTTGTCGATAATACCTGACACACGCGGCTTTATCACCACTTCCTTGCGAGGTATGATAGTGCCTGTTGCCACGGTTTTCTTTATGATGTTGGTTCGAAATGCCTTGGCGGTTTCAAATGTCACTGGCACCTCTACCGACTTGGCATACAAATGCCACAGGGTATAGCCAAAAGCGCCAAGTATGACGGTAATGATTACAATTCTTACAACTGATTTCATGGGGGATGGGTTTTTAATTGGCGGATAAGGATGACTGATAAATAATGGACATCTAATTCTCCGTTCGTAATGCTTCAACAGGCTTCACCTCCAATGCCCGATACGCTGGTATAAGCCCAGCCAAGCATCCTGAAACGATAAGAATGCCCAACGCAATAAGAATGGTTTCGAATTTTACCTCTGGATTTTTAAAGGAGTCATCCTCTATAAGCGGTCCTGCCAACTCCACCGCCCACACGCCCAGCACTATGCCTAGATAGCCTGCAAAGGAGGTAAGCACCATTGCCTCCAACACTATTTGACCCACAATGCTGGCAGGTCGAGCGCCAATGGCCCTGCGAATGCCTATTTCCTTGGTGCGCTCTTTCACAATAACCAACATGATATTGCTAATACCAATTACGCCTGCAATCAAAGTAAGCGTGCCCACAAACCAAATCAGGAAATCAATGCCAGAAAACACGTTGGCGTACTCCGCAAAGTTTTCTTCATTGTTCTCTACACCCAAGGCAAACTCATCCTCGGGATGAATGTGGTGGCGCTCTTTGAGCAGTTTCACAATTTTCTGTTCCAACTGCAATGTAGTTACTCCTTCTATTGGAGCAAAGCCATAATAACTTACCCAATTGCCGTAATTGAATGCTTGCTGAAAAGAGGTGAGCGGAATAACAATACTTTGGGCATCATCCTCTGCTTCCCTGCCCGATTTCTTGGTGGTCATGGTACCCACAACCGTAAAATATACTCCGTTGATACGGATAGAACTGCCAATTACTTCCTCTCCTTTGGTATACAAGTCGTTGATTACCTTGGGGCCAATCACCGCGACTTTGCGCTTTTCGGCTACATCCATTGCGTTTATGTACCGCCCTTGTTCAATCGTTAAGGGCTGTATTTCGCGTATTTCAGGATAATCGCCTTTGATGCCGTAAGCGCCTGTGCGCATACCTCTAACTACATTGGACGAACCACGATAACCTCCCACTTCGTTGCGCGGTGCCACAACTAGTGCCTCGGGTATGCGCTCGCGTATGGCTTTCGTGTCCTCGTTCGTCAAATCAAAACCGCGATTGGCTGGCAAGCCTTTATAAGGCATGGTGGTGCGTTGGGTCCAGACATAAAGCGAATTAGTTGCAAATCCTTGAAACTCGCTGTTTACCCCATTTTTGAGCCCAGAACCAGCCCCTAGCATTACCACCAACATAAAAATGCCCCACATTACGCCAAAGGCCGTTAGCCCTGTGCGCAACTTATTGGCACCAAGCGTGGCGGCCACTTCGCGCCATCTATCGAGGTCAAATAGGTTCATTCTTCTCGCAATGCTTCTATTGGACTTATAGATGCTGCACGAATGGCAGGAAACAAACCAGCCAATGTGCCAGCCACAATTAACACCAAGGTAGCAATAATGGCGATGTTCATATCCACTTGTGGGTTTTGAAAAATGCCTTGTTGCTCTATCACACCGCTCACCGCTTCGAGCGTAAACACACCTGCCACCAACCCTAAATATCCTGCAATACTGGTAATGAAAATGGCCTCCATAATGATGAGCGATACCACCGAAAATGGAGTGGCGCCCAATGCCTTGCGAATTCCGATTTCGCGGGTGCGTTCTTTCACTACTATCATCATAATGTTGCCCACACCCACAATACCCGCTATGATGGTACCTAGGCCTATAATCCACACAAACAGGCTAATGGCGTTGAGCACATTTACAATTTGCATAAACTGGTCGGTGCTATTGTTTATCCATACCGCCCGCTTATCCTCTGGCGAAAACTGATGAAAAGCCGCCAATCTATTGCGCAGCTTTTGTTCTATCACTAAACTTTCTTCGGGAGTAGCATCGCCAATGGTTAGCGACATAGCATGCACGTTTCTTGGACGGTCAAATACCGCCTGACCCACCGAAATAGGAATATACGCCCTGCGATTGTCGCCATCGCCACCCTTATCTGCAAAACTTCCAATAATCTGAAATGCAATGCCTCCCACCAACAGTTGTTTGCCCAAATGGTCGTTGTTTGGAAATAGCTCTTTACGAATGGGTTCGCCCAAGGTGATTACTTTTCTCCGGTCGCTAACATCGCTATCGTTCAAAAAACGGCCAGAAACGATGGTAATGTTTTCGGCATGTTGCTGCCCTGGATGGCCAGAAACCACTCCGTAGTTGCCCTTTTTTTGACCATACACCATGTTCTTTGGCTCGTGCGACAAGCGGGAAGAAAGATGTTCCATTTTGGCAATGCCGCTTTGCTTCAATACATCATAGTCGCTATCCGAAAAGGCGATTGGTCTGCCAGGCAGCATTCCTTTATAGGGCAATGTGGTAACTCCTTGATACACCCAAATGCTGTTGATGGCATCGCTTTTAAAATCTTCCTCAAATCCATTGCGCAGCCCATTGCCCGACCCCAACAAAATGATGAGCATGAAGATGCCCCAAAACACACTGAACCCTGTCAAGAACGTACGAAGCTTGTTCTTGCCAATGGTTTCAAATATCTCTTGCCATTTATCTAAATCAAACACCTTGTGTCAATTATTAATGTTGAATTACGAATGAGTTTCCAGGTTATTGCCCTAACTCGTAATTCCTGATTCGTAATTCGTCATTCTCTATGAGTCCATCTTTCATGCGAATAATGCGCTGAGTTTGGGCGGCTATGTCGTGCTCGTGGGTTACGATAACCACCGTCATGCCTTGGGAGTTCACCTCTTTTAGCATTTGCATTACCTCGTTGGACGTGGTGGTATCCAATGCTCCTGTGGGCTCATCAGCCAATATCACTTTTGGTTGCGTTACCAAGGCTCGTGCAATGGCTACGCGTTGCTTTTGTCCGCCCGACATTTCGCTAGGGCGATGTTCGGCCCATTCTTTTAGCCCCACGCGCTCCAAGTATTCCATGGCAATTTTGTTTCGCTTGCTGCGGCTCACGCCTTGGTAATACAAGGGCAAGGCCACGTTTTCTACCGCTGTTTTGAAATTGATAAGGTTGAAACTTTGAAATACAAAACCCAAAAACTTATTGCGATACTGCGCAGCTCGGGTTTCGCTCAAGTCTTTTATCAAGGTGCCATCCAAGCTATAGGTGCCCGAATCGTAACCATCCAAAATGCCCAAAATGTTTAGCAAGGTAGATTTGCCCGTGCCGCTAGAGCCCATGATGGATACCAATTCGCCTTCCTGTATTCGGAGGTCAATGCCTTTGAGCACATCCATGCGATTGGCGCCAATGGTGTAGGTTTTTCGTATGCCGTTTAGTTCAATCATTGCAGGGGACGAAAATAGAACGAACCCCAACAGCAATAGCGTTCTTGGCTATGGCATTGTGTTAAATAAAGCCAAGAGCAATAGGCAGCCGGAATGTCGTGTGATTCAAAAAACCATTTGGACATCCACTTATTACCTCATTCGCTCATTGGCATATTCACTTATTCCCCATTAGCATTTTCCCCATTTTGTTAAAGAATCAGAACCCTGAAATTGGAGATTAGCCTTCGGGCTGAATTTGTCTAATTTCGTCCGCTTAAAGGAAAAACCGCGAATGAAGAAGTATGCAATAATCAATAATGTAACGGGATGGCTTGTGTTTGCCATCGCTTCGTTTGTTTACATCTCTACTACAGAGCCCACAGCTAGCTGGTGGGATTGTGGCGAATACATATCGGCATCGTATAAAATGATGGTTGGCCACGAACCTGGAGCGCCTATGTTTCAACTTCTTGCTAGGTTTTTCGCGCTTTTCGCTGGCGATGATGTGACCCAAGTGGCCAAGTGGATTAACATTATGAGTGCCCTTGCCAGCGCGTTCACCATCTTGTTTTTGTTTTGGAGCATTACCCATTTTGGAAAGAAATTGGTGATTGGTCAAGACGATCCCAATGCTGATTTGGGCAAGATATTGGCCGTAATGGGCAGTGGTTTGGTAGGCGCATTGGCCTACACATTCAGCGATTCGTTTTGGTTTTCGGCTGTGGAGGGCGAGGTGTATGCCCTTTCGTCCATGTTCACCGCCATGGTATTTTGGGTTATTCTGAAATGGGAAAGCGTGGCCGATGAACCGCATGGCGACCGCTATCTTGTGCTACTTGGTCTTCTTTTTGGAATGAGCATTGGCGTCCATTTGCTCAACTTGTTGGCCATTCCGGCCATCACGTTTGTGTACTATTTCAAACGCTACACGCCCACTAGAGCTGGGTTTATAATTGCAGGCATTGTGGGTGTGGTTATTCTTGGTGTGGTGCAATATGGAATCATTCCCGGTGTGGTTACTTTGGCTAGCAATGCCGAATTGATGTTTGTAAATGGGTTCGGAATGCCTTTCAATAGCGGAGTTACTGCTGCTGGCCTATTATTGGTAGCTGGTTTTGTTGCTGGCTTGCGCTACACCCACAAAAAAAACTTGGCGTTGGCAAACACAGCCATTCTAAGTGTAATTATGATTTTGATTGGCTATTCGGCCTACACGGTAACGGTTGTGCGGTCTATAGCTGCTCCGCCAATGAATGAAAGCGCTCCGAATAACGTATTTGCATTGCAGTCGTACCTCAACCGCGAGCAGTATGGTGATCGTCCGTTGTTCTTCGGGCATTATTTCAATGCAGAATATATAGACCGAGAAGAGGGAGACGAGCAATACTACCAAGCGGCTGATTCGTATAAAGTATCAGGTCGTAAACAAATTCCGATTTACGACCCAAAAATGAGCGGGTTTTTGCCTCGCATGTATAGCAATCAGCCGCATCACATCGAAGAATACAAAAGCATTACTGGAGCAAAGGGTGGAGATGTGAAGCCAACCTTTGGGCAAAATATGGCCTTCTTGTTCAAGTACCAAATTGGTCACATGTACATGCGCTATTTCATGTGGAACTTTGCAGGGAGGCAAAATGATGTGCAAGGCCACCGCGAAATAAACCGCGGTAACTGGGTGAGCGGCATTGCGCTATTTGACGAGTGGCGCTTGGGTCCGCAAGACAATCTTCCAGTGGCTATGACCCACAATAAAGCCTACAATCGGTTCTATATGATTCCACTTTTCTTGGGTCTTATTGGGTTGTTTTTCCAGTATTATCGAGATAAGCAAAGCACTTGGTTGGTGTTTCTCATGTTCTTTATGACAGGATTGGCCATTGTGCTTTACCTCAATCAGTATCCCTATCAGCCGCGCGAACGTGACTATGCCTACACGGGTTCGTTCTACGCCTTTGCCTTTTGGATAGGCTTTTCGGTGCTTGCCATTTATGATTTTCTGCAACGCAAAAACATTCCCAGAGTAGTAGCTGCCTCACTTGGAACGGTGCTTTGCCTTAGCGGACCCTATTTAATGGCGAAAGATGGTTGGAACGACCACGACCGAAGCAACCGCTATGCTGCTCGCGATATCGCAGTGAATTACCTCGAAACCTGCGCTCCCAATGCCATTCTATTTACCAATGGCGATAACGATACCTTCCCATTGTGGTATGCCCAAGAGGTGGAGGGTGTGCGTACGGACGTTAGGGTGGTTAACTTAAGTCTGTTCAACACGACATGGTACATCGATCAGCTGCGCAAAAAAGCGTACGATGCGGACCCGCTTCCATTCACCTTCAACGAAGAGCAATTGCGTGGCGAAAACCGCTTGCAAATTCCAATATATGATCGCGGAATTACAGGCAATGTGGAGTTAAAAGACTTGATGGATTTTGTGGCGAGAGAAGATAAACAGTTCAAGTTGCAAACCCGAGTGGGTGACTACAATTATCTGCCCACAGGAAATATGAAACTAACTATAGACAGTGCTCAGGTAATAGCTACAGGCACAGTTCGCCCGGATCAAGCCGACCGCATTGTGAAAGAAATGACGTGGACCATTAAAGGCAATGCCATCACTAGAAATCACCTTATGGTACTCGACCTGTTGGCGCAAAACAACTGGAAACGTCCCATCTATTTTGCTGTGACTGTGGGTGGCGATAACTACCTTGGTTTGGAGCGCTATTTCCATGTAGAAGGCTTGGCCTATCGCCTTGTGCCTATAGAAACTACGAGCCGCGATGGACAAACGGGTGAAGTGAACACCGTAGCGATGTACGACAACATGGTGAATAAATTCAAGTGGGGGAATATGGATAAGTCAGAGGTATATCAAGGCACCGAAACCGAGCGCATGAGCCTTAACTACCGCAGCATGTATGCTCGCCTTGCCAACGCGCTTATTGCTGAAGGAAAGAAAGCGGAAGCACTAAAAACATTGGACCGCTGCATGGAAGCCATGCCTCACGAAAGCATTTTGCTTAACTTCTCTGCCACGGGCATTGCAGAAGCTTATTACAAACTCGACCAATTTGAAAAAGGCAATGCCGTGGCGCTCAAACTTGCCGATGTGTATGGACAAGAGATTGACTACTACGCACGTTTGGATCGCAATGAGGTGAAACGCTTGGGTAACGAAGCGGAAATTGCCATGTCAGTGATGCAAAAGCTCCTTATTCTTGCCAAAATGTATAAGCAAGACGATGTGCTAGAGCAACTTGAATCCCGCTTCGCAGATTTAGAGAGCAAGTACTTGGATTCTCCCATGAGTAAGAATTGAGTCTTTGGTTAAGATTCAATTCTAAGAAATGGAGCTTTGCATTTTAGGAGTTAAAATCCCAAAATAGCATTCCGTGTATTTCATTCGTCCTCCCTACTTCTATCGTTGGCTTTTTCCAAAGGCGTTGTTTCGGATGGACACTCGCGAAAAGTCGGTCTATCTCACCTTTGATGATGGTCCGAACCCAGCAGCCACTTCCTTTGTGCTTGATACATTGCGCGAAGAAGGGGTTTCGGCCACATTCTTCTTGCTTGGAAAAAATGCAGAAGTACATCCCGAGCTTATGGACCGCATTGTGGCAGAAGGTCATGCCATTGGCAACCATGGTTACGCACATCTCAATGGCTGGAACACCTCAAAGAAAACGTATCTCCTAAATTTCAAAATGGCCATTCCGCTATTGGGTCAGCGACTGTTTCGTCCTCCCTATGGAAAGCTTGGTTTGGGTCAATACGGTGCACTTTCGCCACAAACAACTATCGTTTTTTGGGATGTGATTTCGGGAGATTTCGATACCACTATAACTGGAGAGCAATGCACTAAAAATGTACTCAACTCCATTCGCAATGGCAGTATAATCGTGATGCACGACAGCGCAAAAGCGCTTCCTAATCTTCAAAATTCGCTCAAAGAGACGATTCGCTCGATGAAATCACATGGATTTGGGTTCAAAAAATTGTAACGCTCATAGCAAATTAGTACTTTTAACCTAAGTAATGCATCCCATAAAAGCATTACACAAACGATATTCTAATTGGCTAATTTAGCGCAAGAGAAAACAGGAGAATTGGATCAGTTTCACAAACATCGGCATCGGGAAAGGGTTAGGAATGGCATCATGATTGTATTGGCCGTTATCCTTATCCTCCTGAATTTGTGGGTCTATTTTTCCAACTAGAATCTCCTCCACAATTAGTCCAACAGATGGGCTTACTTTCCTTTGAAATTGGCTTTGCGCTTTTGCAAAAACGCACTGGCTCCTTCAGTAAAATCCTCGGTTTCACAGCAATCGCCAAAGCGGTCCACTTCAAACTGTAGGCCATCAATACCATCGGTATAAAAGGCATTCACACAGGCAATCACCTTGGCAATGGCAACAGGAGCCTTGTCCATGATTTTAACTAGAATTTCCTCAGCCTTCGCCATCAGTGTATCTGATGGAACGACATGGGTAACTAGTCCAAGGCGTAACGCCTCATCAGCCTTCACCATGTCGGCCGTCATCAGCAGTTCAAACGCTTTTCCCTTGCCAATAAGCTGAATAAGTCGTTGCGTGCCGCCATAACCAGGAATAAGCCCTAGATTCACTTCGGGCTGTCCAAAACGTGCATTTTCAGATGCCACGCGCACATGACATGCCATAGCCAATTCGCAACCTCCACCCAATGCAAAACCATTCACAGCAGCTACAAATGGCTTTGGACTATGCTCAATCGCGTTGAAAATTTCCTGTCCATTGGCGGCTAGTTTTCGTCCATTCTCTGCATTCAATCCCTGAAACTCAGATATATCCGCCCCAGCTACGAACGCCTTTTCGCCAGAACCCGTGATGATCGCAGCCTTGATGGTCTCGTTGGTATATACCTCTTTCACCGCAGCGCGCAAGTCGCTAAGCACGCCTTGGCTCAACGCATTGAGCTTGTCGGGACGGTTGATAGTGATAGTAAGAATGCCATTGTTGAGGGATGTTAAGATGTTTTCGTAGGACATTGTTTTAGGTAATGAGGTGATGAAGATTTGAGGTGATGAAGACCCTTCGATACGCCCCGAAAATGGGCTACTCAGGGTGACATAATGAGAATTGACAGCGATACGTTTACAGGCCCAATAAAACTTCTTCGGTAGTTTTTCCTCCAAAAAGCATGGTGGATGGGTTCTCCAACATCTCTTTCACTTTCACAAGGAAACTAACCGACTCTTTCCCATCAATAATGCGGTGGTCGTAGCTCAAAGCAAGATACATCATTGGGCGGGCCACTATCTGGCCGTTTTCCACTACAGCACGCTCCACAATGTTGTGCATCCCGAGGATGGCGCTTTGAGGCGGATTGATTATAGGAGTGCTCATCATGGAACCAAACACACCTCCATTGGTGATGGTGAATGTGCCTCCAGCCATGTCCTCAACAGAAATCTTACCGTCACGCACTTTCAATGCGAGTTCTTTGATGCCAGCCTCAATCTGTGCCAAGCTCATCTGTTCGGCATTGCGCAACACGGGTACCATCAGACCTTTTGGGCCGCTTACCGCCACGCCTATGTCGCAATAATCGTGGAAAACGATGTCCTGTCCATCAATCATGGCGTTCACGGCAGGATAGTGATATAACGCTTCGGTCACAGCTTTGGTAAAGAAGCTCATAAAACCGATGTTTATGCCGTGCTTGTCGGCAAACTTCTGCTTGTATTTGGTGCGCAGGTCCATGATTGGCTTCATGTTCACTTCGTTGAAGGTGGTGAGCATGGCAGTGTCGTTCTTCACAGACACTAGACGCTCAGCTATTTTGCGCCTCAACATGCTCATTTTCTCTGCATGTTTTTCGCGACCACCAGCCCAACTATTTCGAGCATCGCCCATGGCAAAACCAGAAGACATGGCAGCAAGAACATCGCCTTTGGTTACGCGGCCGTCCTTGCCTGATGCTTTTATTTGATTGGCAGCAAGGCCACCTTCTGCCATCAGCTTCTTAGCGGCTGGGGATGGAGTTCCAGCAGCATATCCTGCATCCTGCTTTTTTGGAGCTTCGGCAACGGGTGCTGGGGTAGAAGCCTTCGCTGGAGCAACATCCATTTTTGGAGCCTCACTCTTTGGAGCAGATGTTCCTGCTGGAGCTGCGGCACTTGTGTCTATAGTGCAGATAACCGACCCAACAGTCACAGCATCGCCTTCTTTGGCTTTCAGATGAACAACACCAGCCTTATCGGCATTCACGGTTAGCGTAGCCTTGTCAGAGTCTATTTCGCAGAGTTCGGCATCTTGTTGCACATAGTCGCCATCGGCAACGAGCCATGAGGCGATTTCTACTTCGGTAATGGACTCTCCTGGGCTTGGGACTTTTACTTCGAACATCTTTTATTTAATGAGTAGGGAACTTTATCTGAATAACTACTAACCAACAGTTTCACTTGTTTTTTCAAACACCTTAGCAATCAATTTCGCCTGCACTGCTCTGTGACGCACGCCCGAACCTGTGGCAGGGGTGCCGCTCGGTGGCCGGCAGATAACATCCAACTGCACATCGCGCCAAACGCGCAGCAGGTGGCTCCAAGCGCCCATATTCTCAGGCTCTTCTTGCACCCATGTCCAACGCTTCACGCTGCTGTATTTGTCGATTAGGGCTTTGAGCTGCTTGCGTGGCAGTGGTTCTATCTGCTCAAGGCGCAACAAGGCTACGCTAGTATCACCGATGCGCTCCTTTTCTTCTAGAAGTTCGTAGTAAATCTTGCCTTGACACAGCACCACTTTTTCTACGTTTTTGGCATTGACCGATGCATCATCAATCACCTCTTGGAAACGGCCTTTGGCCAAATCTTTCAACGAACTGACGCATTTTGGATGGCGCAATAGGCTCTTTGGGGTGAAGACGATGAGCGGCTTGCGAAAGTCACGCTTCATCTGTCTACGCATGAGGTGGAAGAAGTTTGCGGGCGTGGTGCAGTTCACAATTTGCATGTTGTAGCTCGCATACAGGTTGAGGAAACGCTCCATGCGTCCACTGCTATGCTCTGCGCCTTGACCTTCATATCCGTGTGGCAAAAGCAACACGAGGCCGTTCATACCCTTCCATTTCTCTTCTGCCGAGCATAGGAACTGGTCGATGATAATCTGTGCACCGTTCACGAAATCTCCAAACTGCGCTTCCCACATGGTCAGGGTGTTCGGACTGCTGAACGCATAGCCATAGTCAAAGCCCATCACCGCATATTCCGACAACAGGGAGTTGAAAACGTTGAACTGCACCTGTCCTTCTTTCAAGTCGTTGAGCGGAACGTATTCCTTCTCGCTATCTTCCACTTTGAGCACCGAATGGCGGTGGCTGAAGGTGCCGCGTTCGCAGTCCTGCCCGCTTAGGCGGATAGGATGGCCTTCCAACAGCAGGGAAGCGTAGGCCAAATGCTCGGCCATTCCCCAGTCCAGTTGGTCGGACTTGAACACCATGTCGCGCCTATCCTGAAGAATCTTCTCCATTTTGCGGAAGAACTTCCATCCGTCCGGAATGGTTGTAAGCTTGTCGGCCATGTCTTTGAGGGCCTTTTCGCTCACACCAGTCTCGATGCTCTGATCAAAATCTTCTGGTTTGGCAAAGCGGAAACCTTGCCACGAATCTTCCAAAAACTGAGTAATCTTGGCTTTCTCCACCTGTTTCGACTCATCTAGGCGAGCTTGCAGTGCTTTCTTAAACTGCTCTTCCATTTCCTCCACCAACTTGTTCTCCACAACGCCTTGGCTCATCAACTCCTTGCGATAAATCTCCAACGGGTTGGGATGTTTAGCTATTATATTGTACAAAATGGGCTGTGTGAACTTAGGCTCATCGCCTTCGTTGTGACCGTATTTTCGGTAGCATAATAAATCGACAAACACATCGCCTTTGAACGTCTGACGGAATTCCATGGCCATTTTCATGGTATAGGCCACTGCTTCCACATCATCACCATTCACATGGAACACGGGCGAAAGCGTGGTCTTCGCCACATCTGTGCAGTAAATACTGCTGCGGGCATCGGTGTAGTTGGTGGTGAAACCAACCTGATTGTTGACCACAATGTGAACGGTGCCGCCTGTGCCATAACCGTCCAACTTGGCCATCTGGATCACTTCATACACCACCCCCTGACCCGCAATGGCCGCATCGCCATGAATCAGCACAGTGCAGAGCTTGGAATTATCGCCATTGAACTTGCGGTCTATCTTGGCACGAGCAATGCCCTCGGCCACTGGGTCAACCGTTTCGAGGTGCGATGGGTTGGGGCAAAGGTTCATTTTCACTTCCTTGCCGTTGTCGCATTTGGCAAAACTGGTGAAACCCATATGGTATTTCACATCGCCTTCCAAATCCTGATCCTCATAGTCCTTGCCAGCAAATTCGGTGAAGATGTCCTTGTAGGTCTTATTGAAAATGTTGGCCAGCACATTGAGGCGACCACGGTGGGCCATGCCCATCACAAACTCCTCGATACCTAGATCGGAACCGACCTCCACGGCCACGTCTAATGCAGGAATTAGCGCCTCTGCACCTTCTACGGAAAAACGTTTCTGACCAGGGAATTTTTTATCTAGAAATTGCTCGAACACTACCGCCTGATTTAGTTTTCTGAGAATGTTCTTCTTCTCATCAATGGAAAAATCGGGCTGATTGCGCTTGGACTCGAGTTTCTTTTGGAACCACTCAATCACATCGGGCCTGCGGATGTACATGTACTCCACTCCAATGCTGTGGCAGTAAGTATCCGTGAGGTGGGAAACAATTTGCTCGAGCGATGCTGGGCCAATGCCGATGAGACTGCCCGCATGGAACACCGTGCTTAGGTCGGCCTTGGTGAGGTTGAAATTTTCTATGTCCAGCGTGGGTAAGTACTGCCTGCGTTCACGAACAGGGTTCGTCTTGGTAAATAGGTGCCCCACCTTGCGGTATGCATTAATCAGGTTGATAACGTCAAACTCCTTCTGAAAATTGGCCGGAATACCATGCACATTGTCAAGGTCATAGCTAGTTCGGGCAAATTCGAACCCTGCGAAAAACTGCTGCCAGTCGGCACTTACAGAATTTGAGTCTTGAAGAAATTGCTGATAAAGATGCTCGGCAGCCGAAACATCCATGTTAGAAAGGAAGGAGTAATTATCCATACGATAGGACTGACGTGGCCCAAGAAGATTTAGGCAAAGATAGGATTATGAAAACCTACTCATACTTTGATTAGCACTTTTATGTGTGCACAACAAATTTGTGTTCAAAGATGATTTACAACCTCCCAGCGTAGTGATTTCGAATCACCACTTTTTGCAATTCGCGCTTTAATATTAGGTCGGTAAGCAGCTGCACACTATTAGGATTTTCGCCAAAAAGGGCTTCGCGTACTTGCTTTTCGTTGATATCGATACTGTAAAGCAGCGTCCAAAACCGTTCGTTCTGAAATTCCAACATATTGGCAATAAGCGGTTCTATTTGGCGGGTAAGTTCTTGATATGCATTGGTTTCATCTCCTGAAAATTGAATATCAAACCCACTTAACTGAAAATCTTTGGTGAGTTGCGCCACCACTTGCTGCAACAAGTCTAAGCGCTTCGAAAAAACGGCCAAATGCACTGGACTAACGGGAAGTTCCATTTTCTTTTCTGTTGGAAAAAGTGCCGAAAGCAAAGTGCCTTGCATGGGTTTAATGTTCGCGATGCATTAAGCTATCAGTAAACTGTTCTAGCGCAGTTTTCCATTTGTGATTAGCATTCACGTCATTCAGGTAAGTTTTGGCTTGAAGATGAAAAAATTCCATGCGCTGTTGGGCTAGCTTACGAATGCTGAGTTGCTCGTAGATGCTTTTTACCGCTTCCACTTTAGCTTCGGCATTAAACTCAATGGCGCCAATCCATTGGTTCAACTGCTCTTTTTGGCGACCATCGGCCAGTTCGAGTGCCTTCAGCAAGAGGTATGTTTTCTTGTTGGAAAGAATATCCCCGCCTTGCTGTTTGCCAACTTTGTGGCTGTCGCCAAACACATCCAAGATGTCATCTTGCAGTTGGAAAGCTATTCCCGCATTTAGTCCAAAATTGTAGAGTGCCTGTGCTTGTTCATCCGTTGCGTGGCCTGCAATAGCGCCAATTTTAAGACTTGCCGCAAGCAACACCGCAGTCTTTAGGCGAATCATTTCCTCGTATTCTTCAATCGAAACATCCGAGCGATGCTCGAAATTCATATCCAATTGCTGGCCTTCGCAAACCTGTAAAGCCGTGGTACTAAAGGCATCCATCAACTTAGGGAGCAGCTCTACGTTGGTTTTTGCAAGTGCTTTATAAGCCAAAACAAACATGGCATCGCCTGATAGAATGGCGATATTGCTAGTCCATTTGCTGTGCACAGCAGGTTTGCCGCGTCTAATGGGAGCATTATCCATAATATCATCGTGCAGCAAGGTGAAATTGTGAAACACCTCTACTGCAATGGCTGGACCAATAGCATCCTTTACATCGTCCTTAAAAAGTTTGCAGCCCAAAAGCACCAACAGCGGGCGCATCCGCTTGCCACCCATGGCCATTGTGTAGCGAATGGGGGCATAAAGCTCGATGGGCGATACAGGAATTTGCCACGCAGTAAATTCCTGTTCTATCCTATCGCGAAGGGATTGCATGTCATGCATAAAAACAGCGTAGAATTTTGGGCAACTCGTTTAAAGCAATGAAATGAATTGCCCCTTTTCAATCACAATTTTCAACCCGTCAAGTAATGTTTTTGGATTGCGTTTGAGTAGGTCTCTCATCTTTGAAATATCGGGCAATCTGCGGGTCATATCGCCTTCTTCCAATGCTGGCAAGTGCACCAATTTCGATTTCGACCCTGTGGCTTCTATCACCGTTTGGGCCAATTCAAGGATGGTTATTTCTACATCTCCACCAATGTTAACCACATCGTTTATAAACAAATCATTGTAAAACGCGCTAAGGCAAGCGTCCACATTATCGTCTATGAAGCAGAATGTTCTTGTTTGAAGACCATCACCATAAATGGTGATGTCATGGTTTAGAAGCGCCAAATACAAGAATCGCGAAATAACAAACTCCTTGCTTTGCTTGGGTCCATAGGTATTGAAAAAGCGGAAAATAGTGAACTCAAGCCCAAATTCACGTTGAAAGGAACGCAGGTATGCCTCACCTACATTTTTAACAATTGCATATGGAAGTCTCGAGTTGAGCGGTGTTGTTTCCTCGTTTTGAGGAAACTCTACAGGTTCACCATACACCTCAGACGAACTACTAAAGTAAACCCTTCGAACTCCCGTGTTTTTACTCAAGTTGAGCACGTTTTCGAGGCCATGCAAGTCGTGAAGCACCATTACCGGGTGATTCAATGTGCGTTTCACCCCAACCACAGCGGCATAGTGAAATACATAATCGAAAGTATAGGCATAGAAAACACTACTGATGTCCTGAAAATTGTTGACATCACATTTGATGAAACGCAGATTTCCCAAATCGTTTTGCGGAATTTTTACTGGCAAACCTGTGAGAAAATTGTCCACAATTACCACGTAATTCTCAGGATTTTCGGCCAACTTTTCGGCCACGGCACTGCCAATAAAGCCAGCACCACCTGTTACTAAAATTTTGCGTTTGATATTCAATTCAATGTTCATCGGTTATTTTGAAGAGGAATAATTTGAGATATAAAAGTGCTTGATGTGCAACAGTAATCTATTTAATCAACCGCAATAGATATTCTCCATATCCGCTTTTTTTGAGCGGTTCGGCCACAGCGCGAAGCTGTTCCTTGTCAATAAATCCGCTGCGGAATGCAATTTCTTCGATGCAGCCAATTTTTAATCCTTGGCGCTCTTCTATTACCTGCACAAACTGACCTGCTTGCATCAATGAAGCAAATGTGCCCGTATCCAACCAAGCAGTACCTCTGCCCAACATGCCTACCTTCAATTTTCCTTCCTCGAGATAAAATTTGTTTACATCAGTTATTTCATACTCGCCACGAGCGCTGGGTTTCAACTTTTTGGCTACTTCCACCACCGAATTGTCGTAGAAATAAAGCCCAGGCACAGCATAATTTGATTTGGGAACTGTGGGCTTTTCCTCAATAGACAGCGCGTTGAAATCATCATCAAACTCAACCACACCATAGCGTTCGGGATCCGAAACATGATAGGCGAATACCACTCCACCTCGCGGGTCGCTGTTTTCCTTCAACAGCTTTTCCATGCCGTGTCCGTAAAAGATATTGTCTCCTAATACCAGCGCTACTTTGTCCGAGCCAATGAATTTCTCGCCAATCACAAATGCCTGAGCCAAACCATTTGGAACCGCCTGTTCAGCATAGGTGAATTTGCATCCAATTTGTGCGCCTGAGCCCAACAAACGTTCGAAATGCGGCAAATCGTGTGGCGTAGATATGATGAGGATTTCGCGAATGCCCGCCAAAAGCAAAATGCTAAGTGGGTAGTAAATCATCGGTTTGTCGTACACCGGCATCAACTGCTTGCTGACCGCCAAAGTGAGCGGATGAAGCCGTGTTCCCGAACCTCCTGCTAGTATTATTCCTTTCATGTTTTTATTATTTTATCCAATTACCCTACTTATTCTCTTTCACTGTTCTCCTCTAACGCTGCATCCTTAAAGTCTTTTGTAGTGAGAGAGCGCTCGAAGGTAATTAATAGTGCAGGCAAGATGAGCAAATTAGAGAACATTGCCACTAACAGTGTAATGCTGACCAAGAGTCCTAGAGCTTGCGTTCCTCCAAAGGTGCTTCCAATAAAAATGGAGAACCCAAAAAACAAAACCACACTGCTGTAAATCATACTGATGCCCACTTCGCGCAAAGCGAGCACCACAGACTGCTGTATTTTCCAGCCGGTTTGATCAAGTTCTTGGCGGTATTTGGCCAGAAAGTGAATCGTATCATCAACAGAAATACCAAAGGCGATACTGAACACCAAAATAGTGGATGGCTTAATGGCAATACCAAAATATCCCATCAATGCTGCTGTAACAATTAAGGGAAGAATGTTGGGTATAAGCGACACAAGCACCATTCGCCACGAGCGAAACATGCGCGCCATCATCAATGCAATGAGAAGAATGGCAAACCCAAGGCTCGAAAAAAGATTGTTGACCAAGTACTCCGTTCCTTTCAAAAATACCACTGATGTGCCCGTAAGCAACACATCATATTGCGCTGGGTTGAAAATGCTATCCACCTTGGGTCGAATTTCGGAGAGCAATCGCGCCATTTCTTCGGTGCCCACATCTTTCATTTGCACGCTTAATCGCGTTACCTGACGTGCGCTATCCAAATATGTTCGCAATACATCCGCGTCTTGTCGTTGGCCTTGTCCGTAGGATAAAATGAAACTTCGTTCGCTATTGGAAGGCAGTGAATACTTATCCGCCAAGCCTCCATAGTAGGACTGTTTCATAAACTTAACCACTTCAACCATGCTCATGGCCCTACCAAATTCGGGGTAAGTCGCCAATTTATCCTGCAATTGGTCCATTCTGCGCAATGTGGCAGCCGACATGGCTTTGTCGGGCTTTTTGGCATCAACCCGTATTTCGAAGGGCATCACACCGTCAAAATGCGTTTCGAAAAAACGGAGATCTGTTAAAACAGGGTCATTTTCGGGCAAATCGTCCACCAAATTTCCCGTGGTTCTAATTTTTGAAATACCAATTACTCCAACAAATACCAGTATTCCAGCGATTGCGTACACCGTTTTGCGATGGCTTAGCACAATATTCACAATGTAGCCAATCATCACTTTGCTCGAGGCGCGATTTAAGTGCTTGAGGTGGCGTGTTTTGGGCTTATCTAAGTAGCTAAACACAATAGGAATAAGCACCAATCCCACTACGAAAACACCCATAATGCTGATGGCCGCCACAATGCCAAACTCGCGCATTACCTGACTTTTGAGAATGGCAAACGTGGCAAAACCTGCCGCTGTGGTTGCATTAGTAAGCAATGTGGCATTGCCCACTTTTGCCACCATGCGCTGCAATGCTTTTATTTTATTGCCATGTGCCTGAAATTCTTGATGGTATTTATTCAAAAGGAAAATGCAGTTGGCAATGCCAATTACAATGAGCACGGGAGGCACCAAACCAGTAAGAATGCTCAGCTTAAACCCGAGCAATTGCACAATTCCGAAGCACCACACCACAGTAGTAGTCACTACTACCATGCTGACCACAACCACTTTGAACGAACGAAAAAACAGCAACATAATGAATGCCGCCATTGCACCCACCAAAAGGATAAACATGCGCAATTCGGCTTGCACCACTTGGGCAATTACACTGCGGATGTAGGGCAAGCCAGAAAAGTGAATATCCGCCTCAAGCGCTGGCGCATAGGCCAAACCAATGCGTTTTACTTCTTCCGATAATGTGATGCGCTTCTTGCTGTCTAAAAACTCCGGACTCATGGTAATGGCCATCACAAAAGCCATTTCGTCCTCGTTCCACAACACATCTTTATAGAATGGCAGGCCGTGCAACACATTGCGAATGCTGTCCACTTCAAGTTGGGTAGTTGGGCGCGATTGTGCAACTTGAAGGAAATCAAACTGCTGGAGGCTATCATTGCGCACCACATTCACACAGCGCGCCACAGAGATTACCTGTTCGATGCCGTTGAGCTGCTTCAGCTCCAAGCCCATATCATACCAGGCATTAAAAATATCTAGGGTGAAAAAATTCGGCTGCTTTATGCCAACCACCAACATGGCGCCATCCTCGCCAAACTGCTGTTTAAAGGCATTGTAGGCCATCAAATCGGGGTCGTCTGATGGGAGCAGCGATGCAAAATCGTAGCGCACCTCTACCTTAGAGGCTTGGTAGGCCATAAACACCGTAATCCCCCCGATTAATAGGAGGATTAGAGCACGATTTCTAAGAATGACACGGGCAACGGTTTGCCACATGATATGAATTGCTTTGAATACCTAGCGCGAAGAGCTGCGAAACTAACAAAAACCCATGTGGCTATTTGAAGGCACAAATGCGAAATGAAGGAGTGAACTATTGCCTCAAAACCTCCAAAAAGCCGAAGCCTTTCATGTAGTTTTGACCCCAACCACAAGGCGCTAAATGATTCTGCTCGGTATCTCTGCTTTCTACCATGACTCGGCAGCCACGCTAACCATTGACGGTAAGGTGATAGCCGCAGCCCAAGAAGAGCGTTTTACACGCAAAAAACACGATGCGGCATTTCCAATGCATGCCATTCGTTTTTGCTTGGATGAAGCTGGTATTGCACTAGCAGATGTTGATGCAGTTGTGTTTTACGACAAGCCCCTGCTCAAATTTGAGCGTTTGCTTGAAACCTACTACGCCTTTGCGCCAAAGGGTTTTTTATCCTTTCACAAGGCGATTCCCATTTGGCTTCGCGAAAAATTGTTTCACAAACGCGAAATACGTGAAGGCCTGAAAACCGTTGAACGCGGAGAAGGAAAAAAACTTCCACTGCTGTTTCCAAGCCATCATTTAAGCCATGCTGCTTCGGCATTTTATCCTTCTCCATTTGAGGAAGCTGCCGTTTTGACCATTGACGGTGTAGGCGAATGGAGCACCGCCACCATCTTTCATGGCAAGGGGAAATCGCTGGGAATGAAGATGAGTTTGAGCTTTCCGCATTCGGTGGGATTGCTGTACTCCGCCTTTACCTATTACCTCGGTTTTGAGGTGAATGGTGGTGAATACAAATTGATGGGCCTTGCACCCTACGGAGATGCTACTTCGCAGCGCGTGGCCGATTTCCGTGAGGCAATTGCTCAAACATTGGTGACTATTTATGACGATGGTTCGTTGTGGCTAAATCAGGATTATTTCAACTATGCCACGGGACTGACCATGACCCAAAACAAGAAGTGGGAAGCCCTTTTTAGTTTTGCCAAGCGCCAACCCGAAGATGAGCTAGAAAGCCACCATTGCGATTTGGCGCTTGCCATACAGCAGGTTACCGAAGATATTGTGCTGAAAATGGCTGCCACGGCTCAAAAGTTAACGGGCAGTCGCAACATTTGCCTTGCTGGTGGAGTAGCGCTAAACTGTGTGGCCAATGGAAAATTGGTGGAATCGGGATTGTTTGACCATGTGTTTGTGCAGCCCGCAGCAGGCGATGCTGGTGGGGCGCTGGGTGCTGCCTTAGCCGCGCATCATATTTCTTTCAATAACGAAAGAACAGTATCGCAGCCCGATGCCATGCAAGGCGCATTGCTTGGCCCATTGTTTTCTAATGCTGAAATAACAGAAGCGCTGCAAGCTGCTGAACTTTCGTTTTCCTCTTTGGAGAATGAGGATGCGTTTTGCGAGGCAGTGGCCGAACTAATTATGGAAGGGAACGTTATTGGGTGGTTTCAGGGCCGTATGGAATTTGGCCCACGTGCATTGGGAGCGCGCAGCATATTGGCCGATGCCCGTAGCCCTGAAATGCAGCGCAAAGTGAATTTGAGCATCAAATACCGCGAAAGTTTTCGGCCGTTTGCACCCATGCTTTTAGAGGAAGATGTGGCGCACTACTTCGACATCACCCAGCCATCGCCCTACATGTTGCAGGTGCATGCCCTAAAACCCGAATGGCGCAAGGCGCTGCCAACTGGCTACGCATCATTAACTTGGAAAGAAAAACTGGAATTTGTTCGGTCCGAATTTCCAGCCGTGACCCATGTAGACAATTCGTGTAGGGTGCAAACCGTCAATCAATTGGCTAACCCAAAAGTGCATTTGCTTCTGCACAAAATGAAAGCAAAGACAGGGCATGGCATGGTGATAAACACCAGCTTTAATGTGAAAGACGAACCTATTGTGTGCAGTCCGAGTGATGCTGTACGGTGCTTTTTGAATACCGAAATGGATGTGTTGGCCATCGGGTCGTTTATCGTTCACAAAGGCAAGACAGGTGAATAAAGGGTTGGCCCTTGCCGCGGTGGTTTTTACTATTGCATTGGCCTTGGCTGCCGACCGCATCTATGGCGCATTCGGAATGCCCGAAACCGCCAACCTATTGTTTCCCGCATACAGCAGTGCCCACCATCAAAGCAATGAATTTGATGTAACGGTTCGCATCAACAATTTGGGATTTCGGGGAGAACATACTGCCATCACGAAAACGAAAAAGCGCGTAGTGGTTTTGGGCGATTCCTTCACCTTTGGTTGGGGAGTAGCGCTGCACGAAACGTGGATTCAATTGCTGCAAAATCGCTATCCCGATATTGAATTTATAAACCTCGGACAAGGAGGCACGCACCCTGGCGATTATGTGCAAACGGCACGTAAAGTAATTTCCCTATTGCAGCCCGACTTGGTTATTGTAGGCATTTTGCAGGGCAACGACCTCCACCAATTGATGCGCATTATTGCGCATGAACGTGGAGAACGTGGCGCACAATTGCCCCCAATACACCAAGAAAACACCACCGGCTTTGATTGGAAAAACTATGTGCAACGGCTCTTTCCAAATTTCACGAAGAGCTGGCCGCCTGTGGTAGAAATTGGTGAACGATGGCTAGCAGAATCGGATGCGATACGCAAGGCAATGCTGCCGCCAGAAACCAAGCGTTATGCTGCATTAGACGCCTCCATTCGCGCAGCATTTGAAGCGGGACAGTTGAACCCATCGTTGCTCTTTGATGCCCTGCACTATCCTGATGAATACTGCGCGGCTGTAGATACCAGCATTCCTTTGCTACAAGTTGCGACAGTGCGCTTAGGCGATTACTTCATAGAACTACGCCAACTGTGCGAAACCAACCAATGCGGGCTTATTGCGGTGAGTTTGCCCAATAGACCTTATGGATGCGCGAGTTGTGTGCAGCAACTCACAGCATTGGGCTATGCGGCCGATGGCTGCGACAAGCGCAACGCGGATATTCCATTTCTATCGGCCACATCGCGAGCAAACGTGCATGGCATAACGCTGCCTACTGCGTTCTCTTCGCAGGAATACTATGCGCTGGATGGGCATTGGAATGCTTCGGGAAATCGTATTTTCGCCAAAACGCTAAGCGACAAACTTGATTCTGATTCGATATGGAATTCCTTACTGACCTCTGGCACTTTTTGAACGAACGCAAAAAATGGTGGCTTACGCCCATCATTATCACCTTGCTGCTCTTGGGCATTTTGCTGGTGTTGGGCGGTGGCACAGCCGTTGCGCCATTTGTGTACACCCTATTTTAATCGTGCAGCAAACCTATCGAAACATTCTGGTGCTGGCAGTGGGCTTTTGCCTGCTGCATTTGCTGTTTAAAGGGTTTGTATTTCTGATTATTGCCACTGTAGTGGTGGTTTTATCTGCTATTAGCCCACGTGTTGCATGCCTCATAGAGAAGGGTTGGCTGTGGATTGGGGGCAAAATGGGCGCAGTGAATGGCGCCATTCTACTCTTTATCATTTACCACTTTCTGTTGTTTCCGATAGCATTGCTTTCGCGCATTTCGGGCAAAGATGGCTTGCGGCTAAAAGCGCCCAAAGCCAGCAATTTTCAAACTGAAAACCATGTGTATTGCCCTCAGGATTTGAAAAATCCGTGGTGAGCTATGGGAATCGCACTAGGAGCAGGAATATTTGGGTGGACAGGCAATTTGATTTTAGTAAGTGGAACCGAATACATTACCGAATACTCGGCACGTGTGAAACACCCTAGCACCTGAATTGGACAGGCTCGCTTGGGCATGGGTTTCATTTTGAATAGTACATAAGCACAGCATAATTTGGGAGAGATATTAACAACCAACGCCAATCGTTCCAAATTTTCAGCACCTTTAACGCATGTCGAAACTCGCTTTTCCTGCTGCGCACACCGTTCTTCTCATTATTGCCGCATTGGTTGCCCTTATGACGTGGGTAGTTCCCGCAGGGCAATACGATAGGTTGGCCTATGATAAAGACAAACAGCTTTTTGTGCGCTCAGGCCAACATGCCGACACCACCTATGCCGCCACCCAGCAATCGCTGGACGAACTCAACATCAAAATTCCTATTGAAAAATTTACGGATGGCGACATCTACAAACCCATTGGCATACCCAACACTTACTATCAATTGCCATCGCAGCCGCAGGGCATCCAAGCCCTCATTCAATCGCCATTGAAAGGCATTATGGAAGCCATTGATGTTATTCTGTTTGTCATCATCATTGGTGGGTTTATTGGTGTGGTAAATTATACTGGAGCGTTTGATGCTGGCATGAGCTGGCTTGCTGCCAAGCTAAACGGGCGCGAGTCCATTCTTATTGTCATCATAACGGTGCTTATAGCCTTGGGAGGCACCACGTTTGGCTTGGCCGAAGAAACCATTGCCTTCTACCCTATTCTGGTGCCCATTTTCTTGGTGGCGGGCTATGATGCCATGGTGGCTTTGGCGGCCATCTACATCGGTTCGAGTATCGGTTCTATGGTTTCTACGGTCAATCCGTTTTCGGTCATTATTGGTTCCGATTCGGCTGGCATCAATTGGACAACGGGCATCTATGGTCGTATGATGATGCTGGGGTTGGGCGTGGTACTCTGCTTGTGGTACATTATCCGATATGCAAACCGCGTAAAGAAAGACCCCTCCAAATCATTGATATTCGATAAGAAAAGCGCCATCGAAGCCCTGTTTTTGCATTCAGGTGCCAAAAGCCAAATTGTGTTCACTGCTCGCATACGCCTCATCTTGCTCCTATTCATATCCAGCTTTGTGGTAATGATTGCGGGCGTTTCCAAATTGGAATGGTGGTTTTTGGAAATGACTACCGTATTCTTCATCTCGTCCATCCTCATTGGCATAGTGGCCCAACTTGGAGAAAAAAAGTTCATTTCCGAATTCGTGAAAGGCGCAAACGATTTGCTTAGCGTGGCGCTTATTATTGGTTTTGCGAGGGGTGTAACGGTGCTTATGGACAATGGCCTGATAAGCGACACGCTGCTCTATCACGCCAGCGGATTGACCGAAGGCATGAACAAAGGCGTGTTTGTAAACGCCATGATGTTCATCTATGCTGGGCTAAGTTTCTTTATTCCCTCTTCGTCTGGCATGGCGGTACTCACTATGCCTATTATGGCTCCGCTGGCCGATGGCGTGGGCGTGGGTCGCGAATTTGTAGTGAATGCCTATCAATATGGGATGGGGCTTTTTTCCTTCATCAACCCTACTGGGCTAATCCTAGCCTCGCTGGCCATGGTAGAAGTTGGATTTGACCGATGGATGCGCTTCGTGATGCCGCTGGTTGTGCTGCTAACCCTGCTAACAATGGTTTGGCTTACGGTTTCGGTTTATTTGTAAAGCTAAATATGTTGAGCTAAGAAGTATTTAGCCTGGGTGCTAAAAACCAAAAAACCACCCTATTGAGGTGGTTTTTTATGTGGCCTCGGCAAGAATCGAACTTGCATCCTAGGTACCGGAAACCCATATACTATCCATTGTACTACGAGGCCATTCGTAATCGGGCGGCAAAGATAAGCGGAACTCTTAGACGAACCGATCGCCTTTGGTAGCCTTCACATCGTTTACAATGCGCTTTATTTGCTGCTCTTCAGTGCGCTTGCACACCAGCAAAATGCCGTTGCTTTCTACCACAATCATATCGTCCATGCCTTGCAGCACCACAAGCTTGTCTTTGGGCACATTTACAATGCAATTGTTGGTATCGTAGGCAATGACATTTCGGCCTTGAATCACGTTGCCTTGCTCGTTCTTATCGGCAAAGGCATAGAGCGAACCCCACGTACCCAAATCACTCCAACCTATATCGGCAGCAAGGGTATATACATTTTCGGCCTTCTCCATTATGCCATAATCGATAGAGATATTGCTGCAAAGGGCATAGGTCCGTTTAATAAACGCTTCTTCTTTATCGGTAGCAAAGGCATCGCTTCCGTCATGAAACAGCTGGTATTCATCGGGAAGCAGGTTGGCAAATGCATCTAAAATACTTTGGGCCGACCACACAAAAATGCCCGCATTCCACAAAAATTCTCCGCTGGCAATGAATTGCTCCGCCATTTCCAAATCGGGCTTTTCGGTAAATGTTTTCACCTTATGCACCGATTTGTCGGTAGTTGAGGTTTCCTCTTTAAACTGAATATACCCATAACCAGTGTCGGGCCGCGTAGGCGTTATGCCAAGGGTAATAAGCGCATTTTCCTTGCTGGCTACTTTCAACGCTTTGGAAACAAGCCTTGTGTAGGTTTCTTCCTTTTGTATTAAATGGTCGGATGGAGCCACCACAATTACCCCATTGGGGTTTATTGCTTTGATGCGAAAGGCTGCATAGAGTACGCATGGAGCGGTGTTTCTTCGCGCAGGTTCTAGCAATACTTGGCTTTCAGTTAGCTCGGGCAATTGCTGCAACACCAATTCGCAATAGGCTTCGTTGGTTACGACCAATATATTTTCGTTGGGGCAAATGGCCAACGATCGGTCGTAGGTTTGCTGCAATAGGGTACGGCCAATGCCCAAAATATCAAGAAACTGTTTTGGATAATCGGTGCGGCTCATAGGCCAAAAGCGCGAACCCACACCTCCAGCCATTATGACCACATAGCAATTTTGAGGAGTTGGCATTAGCGGGTAAAAGCTAAAGCTGCGCGTAAGTTTTCGAAAATGGCGGGTATATCGGCCATTTTTAGCGTTCCTACCGATATTCTAAACCATGCATTCTGACGTGACGCACCAAAGGCATAAAACGGTACGAGCCCCAGTTTTGCTTCGCGAATAAGGAAAAGCGTTACATCTTCGGCATCACCTAATGTGGTTCCGTTAGGAAGGGTGCTACCTTGCAAATCAATTTTTACGGTGAGATACATTGCCCCTTCGGCAGGGATAGCATCTACAGGGTAACCTTCTGCTTTTAGGGCTACAAACCCCTGGCGAAGCGCCTCTACACGCTCGGTAACCATAGCGCGATGATGGGCGATGATACGGTCAACCTCTGCCTCATTTTGCATCAATTTGGCTGTTGCAATTTGCTCTGGTTTTGGAGCCCAAGCACCTACGTGACTAAGAATAGCGCGCATTTTTTGAATAACGCGGTCGGGACCAAAAGTCCAACCCACGCGAACTCCAGTAGCTGCAAATGCTTTAGAAACACCATCAACATAAACGGTGAATGGGCGCATTTCGGGACGAAGCGACACTGGGTCGGTGTGCTTACTTCCTCCCAACGTGAGGGCACTGTAAATTTGGTCGTAGAGCAAATACAATGGCTTTTGCCCAACTCTGCGAGCATTTTCGGCCAAAATGAGGTCGCAAATTTCAGCGAGGTTTTCTGGTGTAAACGATGTGCCAGTAGGATTGAGTGGCGAGCACACTGCTACCAAAGTGGCGTCACTTAAATGGTCACGCAAATCATCTGCAGTAGGTAAAAAACGGTTTTCGGCAGTGGTGTCTACTGCCACATGCACAGCCGATGTAAGAAATGTGTAGTGGTTATTGTTCCAACTTGGAATGGGATAAACCACCTTATCACCCGCATCTACAATGGCACGAAATGCTGCATAAATAAGCGGACGAGCGCCACCAGAAATAAGTACTTCCTCTTTGCTATAGTCTAATCCTTGGGTGCGTTTTACATATTTACTCACCTCCACACGTAACGATTCTACACCATTAGCAGGTGGATAATTTGTGTGTCCATCGCGATATGCCTGAATGATTTCATTCAAATATGCTTCTGGAAGTGGGAATACTTTGGGGTCGAAATCGCCAATGGTGAGATTGGAAATTTTCTCGCCTGCGGCAATGCGTTCGTTTATCTGACTCGCAATTCGGATAATCTCCGAACCAATAAGATGTTCCGCCAAATACGACAATTGGGCAACTGGCGGAAGGGTTGAAGTGGGCATGTCGGTTACCATTATTTAGGCCAAAGGTAATTATTTAGGCAAGCGTTAACGGGTTAAAATGGAACACCTGAGAGCGCCTACTTTACAGCTAATAGCACTAAACCCAGTTGACTTTCATGCGTTGATTTCCTGCAATCTTAAAAGCCGAAATCACTTATGCCTTTGCTTCAGCACCCCTTCTATATCCGCTAGTGAATAGTCTTTTTCCGTGAGCAAAACCAAGTAGTGGAACATCAAGTCGGCCGCTTCGCCAAGGAACAGCTCCTTGTTGTCGTCCTTGGCCTCAATCACTAGTTCGATGGCCTCTTCGCCCACCTTCTGCGCAATCTTGTTGATGCCAGATGCGAACAGGGAAGAGGTGTAGGACTTGTCCGAGGGATTCGCCTTCCGTTCTTGAATAATGTGCTGGAGTTTATACAGGAATCCATCTGTTCCTGCGTTCCCGAAGCAAGTGTCCGTTCCGGTGTGGCAAACAGGCCCGATAGGTTCGGCCATCACCAGCAACGTGTCGTTATCGCAATCCACCGCAACGCTTTTCACCAACAGGAAATTGCCGGAGGTCTCGCCTTTGACCCACAGCCGTTGTTTGCTACGCGAAAAGAACGTCACCTTGCCTGAGGTCTTGGTCTGCTCCAGTGCCTCGCTGTTCATATAGCCGAGCATCAAGACAGCTTTGGTCAAGTGATGTTGAATGATGGCGGGCACAAGGCCGTCCCCTTTGTCGAAGTCTATGTTCATCGTACGGTGATATGATGTTCTCTTAAATGTGCCTTCAGGTCGGGGATGGCGACCTCCCCGAAATGGAAGATGCTGGCGGCAAGTGCGCCAGTTGCAGTGGTGCGTTCGAACACTTCTACAAAGTGGGCCGCACTTCCTGCACCTCCCGAAGCGATGATGGGAATACTGACCTGTTCTCCCATTGCGGCAAGCAGATCAATGGCAAAGCCCGCCTTGGTGCCGTCATGCTCCATGGATGTGACCAAGAATTCGCCTGCGCCTCTGCGCTGCGCCTCTGCTGCCCATGCGAAGGTGTCGAGGGCTGTCGGGGTGCGGCCACCATGGGTGAACACACGCCATTGCCCATCTATCCTACCTGTATCTATGGCAACCACAATACACTGGTTGCCGAACTGCTGGGCAAGCTCGGAGATCAGCTCTGGTCGTTTTACTGCCGATGAGTTGACACTGATCTTGTCTGCTCCCGCAGAAAGCAGTATCCGCACATCATCCACTGTGCTGATGCCTCCACCTACTGTGAACGGGATGTTTATCTCTGCGGCAATGCGGACAACGAGTTCCACAAAGGTCTTCCGTTTCTCCACCGTTGCGGTGATGTCGAGGAACACCAGCTCGTCCGCGCCCTGCTGCACGTAGGCTTTGGCAAGTTCCACAGGGTCGCCTGCATCGCGGATGTCCACGAAATTGACGCCCTTCACCGTGCGGCCATCCTTGATGTCAAGGCAGGGGATGATGCGCTTTTTCAGCATAGTTCCGAAAGTTCTTTCAGGGTGATGCGTCCTTCATAAATGGCCTTGCCGACTATGGCCGCCTCCAAGCCTACCGCCTTCAATTCTCGGAGGTCTTGGATGGACGAGACGCCACCGCTTGCAATGAGGCTCACATCCTTGTTCGCAGCAAGAATGCGTTGATACAGCTCGGTGGAAGGCCCTTGTAACATGCCGTCCTTGGCAATGTCGGTGCAGACCACGTAGCGAATGCCCGCACGATGATAGTCGTCAATGAAACTTAGCACATCCAGACCTGAATCATCGAGCCAGCCGTGGGTGGCAATGCGTCCATCCTTGGCATCTGCTCCCAGAATGATGCGCTCGGCACCGAACTCGGTCAGCCATTGCAGCACGGTGTCGCGGTCGCCCACGGCAATGCTGCCTGCGGTGATCTGCGCAGCGCCACAATCCAACACCTTGCGCACATCCTCGGTCGTTCTTAGGCCACCACCGAAGTCCACCTTTAGCCCTGTGTTGGTTACAATGGACTCCAGCACTTTCCAATTGATCACCTTCCGTACCTTCGCCCCGTCAAGGTCCACCAGATGGAGATGGCGCAATCCTGCATCCTCGAACTGCTTCGCCACTTCGAGCGGGTTCTCGTTGTAGACGGTCTTCTGCGCATAGTCGCCCTGCGAAAGGCGTACGCATTTGCCATCAATGATGTCTATGGCGAGGATGATTCTCACAGGTCGAGAAAGTTCTTGATGAGCAATTGGCCTGCCTCGGCCGATTTCTCGGGATGAAACTGCACCGCATGGAAGTTATCCTTCTGCAAGGCCGCACTGAACGGCAGCAAATAATCGCAGACGGCAGAGGTGTGCAGACCTATCTCCGCGTAATAGCTGTGCACGAAATAGAAGTCGGTAGACGGTTCGATGCCCTTGAAAAGCGTGCCATCGGCAGAAAAATGGTCGTTCCAACCCATGTGAGGCACCGTGCCCAAGGCAGGGAACCGTTTGACGCGATGTTCGAAGATGCCCAGACAAGGCACATCCCCTTCTTCCGAATGCTCGCACATGAGCTGCAACCCAAGGCAGATGCCGAGGAACGGTTGCTGCAATTGGCGCAGCACGCTGTCGAGGCCATGCTCGCGCAGATGCTGCATGGCAGTGGCCGCCTCGCCCACACCGGGAAAGATGACCTTGTCGGCCTGCCGCAACTGCTCGGCATCGTCCGTCACCACGGCCTCCACACCGAGCCGATGCAGGGCGTTAAGTACCGAGCGCGTGTTGCCGGCATTGTATTTCACCACAGCAATCATAGCAGGCCTTTGGTGCTGGGCATGTTGCCATCATCGGTGGGTGACACTGCCATGGCGATGGCCTTGGCCCAAGCCTTGAAAATCGCCTCAATCTTGTGGTGTTCGTTCTGTCCTTCGGCCTTGATGTTGAGGTTGCAACGGGCCTTGTCAGAAAATGATTTGAAGAAATGGGAGAACATCTCGGTGGGCATCTCACCGATCTTCTCGCGTTTGAATTCCGCTTCCCAGACCGACCAAGGACGGCCTCCGAAGTCGATTGCCACTTGGGCTAGACAGTCGTCCATCGGCAATAAGAATCCATAGCGCTGAATGCCTTTTCGTGACCCCAAGGCGCGGTCGAACGCTTCGCCAAGGGCCAGTCCCACATCTTCTATGGTGTGGTGTTCGTCAATATGTAGGTCGCCCGACACGCGGACACTGAGCCCCATTTTGCCATGACGTGCCAGTTGTTCCAACATGTGGTCGAAGAAACCGAGGCCTGTAGAGATGTCAGCCTTGCCGCCACCGTCCAAATTCAATTCGACACGGATATCGGTCTCGTTGGTCTTGCGGTGCGAGATGGCCGTTCGCGGTTGTCCTTTGAGGAAAGCGAATATCTCAGCCCAAGACGTGGTTGTGAGGGCGCAGTCTGCCTTTTCCTTTCCGATGAAAATGGCCTGCGACCCGAGGTTCTTCGCCAACTGCACATCGGTGAGGCGGTCGCCAATGACGTAGGAGTTTTTCAGGTCATAATCTCCCTTGATGTAGTGGGTGAGTAGGGCCGTTCCGGGCTTGCGCGTAGGGGCATTGTCGGCAGGTAGGCTCTTGTCGATGAGAACTTCGCTGAAGCGGATGCCCTCACTTTCCAAAATGCCCATCATCAGGTTGTGGGCAGGCCAGAAGGTGTCCTCTGGGAAAGATGACGTGCCAAGGCCGTCCTGATTGGTCACCATCACGAGGGTGTAGTCCAGCTCTTTGGCGATGCGGGCAAGGGTGCTGATAGCGCCAGGATAGAAGGCGAGCTTCTCGAAGCTGTCAATCTGCTGGTCTTCCGGCTCCAGAATGATGGTGCCATCGCGGTCGATGAAAAGGAGTTTTTTCATGGTTTAAATGTCTTCAAATGTTTCAACAGCTTTTGGTTCTCTTTCGGAGTGCCAACGGTGATGCGCAGGCATCCTTCGGCTACGGAAGCCCGGTCGCGCACCACAACGCCCTTGGCCGCGAGATGTTCGTAGACCCGCCTGCTTTCAATGAACCGCACCAACAGGAAGTTGGCATCGGAAGGGAAAATGTGGGTAACGATGGGCAACAGCGCGAGTTCTTCGCGCAGCATTTCGCGCTCCGACAGCACCATTTCTACCTGCTGTTTGAACCGCTCGGTGTCCTGTAACTTTTTAAGTGCCACGCGTTGCGTCAGCACGTTCACGTTGTAGGGCGGCTTGATGCGGTTCATCACTTCGATGACCTCTGCATGCGCAAATGCCATCCCCAAGCGGATGCCCGCCATTCCCCTCGCCTTGCTGAAGGTTTGCAGCACCACAATGTTGGGATGGTGCTTTATCTCCTGCGAAAAACTGCGCTGCTCCGAGAAGTCGATGTAGGCCTCGTCCACCACCACCAGCCCATGAAAGCTCTCGGCCAGCAGGATTACATCCGAGGTACGGATGCTGTTGCCCGTGGGGTTGTTGGGCGAGCAGACGAACACCATCTTGACAGCGGGCTGTGCCAACAGGGGGAACAGTTGTGGCATGTCAAGCTGGAAGTCCTGATTCAATGGCACCGAAAGCGCGTCCACGCCATTGATGCCCGCGCTCACCTGATACATGCCGTAGGTAGGTGGGCAGATGATTACCTTGTCGATGTCAGGCTGGCAGAAGGCGCGGAACAGCAAGTCGATGGCCTCGTCACTGCCATTGCCGAGGAAGATGTTTGCAGCCGAAACGCCTTTCAGTGTTTCGATCCGCTTTTTGAGTTCGAGCTGCAACGGGTCGGGATAGCGGTTTAGGCCGTTGTTCACTGGGTTTTCGTTGGCATCGAGCCACACCGAAGCATTGCCCTTGAACTCATCGCGAGCACTGCTGTAGGGTTTCAGGCCCCGCACATTGGGGCGTATCAGGGCTTGGATGTCAATCATTGCTGAGAGATTTGAGGCGGATGGTGACCGCGTTGCGGTGCGCATCCAATTGTTCGGCTGCGGCCATGCGTTCGATGGCGGGGCCTATGTTGCGCAAGCCATCGGCACTCAGTTTCTGGAAGGTGACCTTCTTCACAAAGCTGTCCAACGACACCCCGCTGTAGGCACGCGCATAGCCGTTGGTGGGCAAGGTGTGGTTGGTGCCGCTGGCATAGTCGCCCGCGCTTTCGCAACTGTAGTGGCCGATGAAAACACTGCCGGCTTGCGTTACCAAAGCTCCCAGTTCATCGGCTCTATCGGTGGCTAAAATCAAATGTTCGGGGGCGTAGTGGTTGGAGAAATCCATCGCCTCGGTGATATCGCGCAATAAAATGGACCGACTGTTTTCCAATGCCTTGACAGCGGTGGCTTTTCGAGGAAGTGCAGGCAGTTGAACCGCCAATTGCGCTTTCACTTCCTCCAAAACGTTTTCGTTATCACTCAAAAGAATCACCTGACTGTCGGCCCCGTGCTCGGCCTGGCTCAGTAGGTCTGCTGCCACGAAGGCGGGGTTGCACGTGGCATCGGTAATGACCAATACCTCGCTGGGTCCGGCAGGCATGTCTATCGCCACGCCCAGCTGCTGGGCCAATTGCTTGGCAAGGGTGACGTATTGGTTTCCGGGTCCGAAAATCTTGTCCACCTTGGGGATGGTCTCGGTGCCGAAGGTCATGGCAGCTATGGCCTGCGCCCCACCAATGGTGTAGATGTGTTTCAAGCCAAGCAGGGTCGCCACATAAAGAATGGTAGGGTCGACACCTCCGCTTTTGGTGGGCGGGGTGCACACCACAATCTGCTTGCAACCAGCAATGCTGGCGGGGATTCCCAACATCAATAAGGTAGAAAACAGCGGTGCGCTTCCTCCTGGTACATACAACCCTACCCGTTCGATGGGGAGGCTTTTGCGCCAGCACACCACACCCGGGGTCGTTTCTATTGGGGTCGAAATTTCGGCTTGGGCGCTATGAAAACGGTGAATGTTGCCCCATGCAAGGGTGATGGCATCGGTCAGTTCTTTATCAATGGCGCAATTTTCTGGAACAGGATAAAGCAACGATTCCAGCTGCACACCATCGAACCGCGCGGTGAGGTCAATTAGGGCGCGGTCGCCACGCAGGCGCACGTTGTCCATTACCGATTGCACGGCCGAGAGCATTTTCTCGCTTTCCATAGCGGGCCGCTGGCACAGGGTGTCCCATTTTGCCCTTTCGGGGTGGTCGAACTGGTGCATCATGCGATCATCTTCTCTATCGGACAGACCAAAATGCCCTGCGCACCAAGGTTTTTCAACTTATCAATCACCTCCCAAAACTCGTCTTCTTTCACCACGCTATGCAAACTGCTCCACCCTTCTTCGGCCAAGGGCAAAATTGTAGGGCTTTTCATGCCGGGCAGCAGGCCAACTATGGCTTCGAGGTTGGCGTTGGGCGCATTGAGCAGGATGTACTTGTGCTGCGCTGCGGCCTGCACCGCCTTGATGCGGAACAGCAGGCTGTCCAACAGTTCCTGCTTTACCGCGCTGAGCTTGGGGCTTGCAATCATCACGGCCTGGCTGGTGAGGACGGTTTCCACCTCTTTCAATCCGTTGGCAAGCAAGGTGCTGCCAGTGCTGACGATGTCGCAGATGCCCTCGGCCAGCCCGATGCCCGGAGCGATTTCCACGCTGCCGCTGATTACCTCTATTGTGGCGCTGACGCCCTTGCCCTTCAAATAGTCGCCAAGGATGTTGGGGTAGCTGGTTGCCACTTTTTTCCCGTGGAACCAATTGGTGTCGGTGTAATTTACCTCGCGGCCCACGGCCAAGGACAATCTGCATTTGGCAAAGCCCAAATCGCGGACATGCACCACGTTTTTGTTTTTCTCGATAACCGTGTTGCCGCCCAAAATGCCAATGTCGGCTACAGCTTCCTCCACATATTGGGCAATGTCGTCATCGCGCAAAAAGAGCACTTCCAAAGGGAAGTTTGCCGCCTCGGCCTTCAGTTTGCCTCCGCTGTTGACGCGGATGCCGCAGTTTTCTAACAGTTGTAGGCTCTTTTCGCTAAGGCGACCGCTCTTCTGTATTGCTATTCTAAGTCGTTCGTTGTTCATGGTAATGGATTAAACAAAAAAACCCCACCGGAGTTCGGTAGGGCTCTCAAACCAAGGTGCTGCTGGCATCTGGGCATCGACCGCTATCCGAATGTCTTCGGGATATGGGCATGATGAGGATGATGCAAGGTGTTCATTGGCGCGCTGCAAAGGAACAAAAGTTTGTGGAACCAAGATGGGTGGTGTAGTATTCTACTTTAGAGAGAAATTATTTCTTCTTCTCCCGCTCATTTTGTTTTTTGTCCACTATATGTCGCTACTTAGGCTGCCTAAATGTTGAAAGAGACACCGTATCAGCGGTTCATGAGGAGCCACGATACTCACGAATTTTCGAACGCGGCTCTAGATTCTTTAGTCATAATAGCCGAGGCCTAAAAATTATAACCAAATAAATCAAATTAAAACCCCCTAAACCCAATGAATCATTCCTTCTACCTTCTAATCGTTGTACTACTTTTTATTGCCACTCCATTTATTTCTTTGGCACAGTCTGACCTTATTGATTTGGTGTATCTCAAAAATGGTAGCATCATCAAGGGCATTATTATAGAGCAAGTACCCGGAACGGCCGTCAAAATTCAAACCGCTGATGGAAGTCTATTCGTTTTTGAATACGATGAAATAACCAAAATGACCCGCGAGCCGAAATTGGCAACGAGTGCTGCACCAGCCCAGCAACCTACATCAATTACCTCAGCACCAGCAACCAAAGACCGCTATGAATGGGGACATACCTATAAGCAAAATAGGGATATAGCCACAAGCAAAAAGAACGCATCTGTCGGTTTGTTATCAGCAGGAAGTGTGCTTGTGGCTGGTGGAGGAGTTCTGATGGGTGTAAATGCAGATAAAAATTTGGATAGCGAGCAAAGAGGTTTGTACTTATGGGGTGGCATTGTTGCTGCTGCATCGGGTATACCATTTCTAGCCATAGGAGGTGGATTGTGGTCTGCTCAACTCAAATACCGCAGACGTGCCGAAGATATGGCTCCAGGAAGTGCCCAACTGAATCCTGTGCTGATAGGAACTCAGCGTTTTTCGAGGGCAAATTTACATTCGGGCGCAGGTGTTGGGGTGCAACTCACGCTTCGTTTTTGAGTAGAGACGCGATGCATCGCGCCTCTACCTTTTTATAAAATGGCGTTTGCCGAAAAGCACTTTAACTCTTCCATCAAAAAGCAGTTCGTCTAGTTGTGGGGCTAGTCCCGAGATGAGAAAACTGACCCAGAGATTGGTGTCAACTACAACCCGAACGGTCTTACTTTTTCGCATGACGCTCTACGCGCACTTCCTCCACCAAAGCAGCAATCTCCTCTGCGCTTGGGACCTCATCAGCCTGTTTGCGCATCTTTTTGAGATATGCCTTCACTTTGGCCGATGGTTCATCATTCACTCTGATAAGCTTCAGTTCCTGCAGCCCTTATAGAAACTGCATGGCCCGGCTGTCCAATATGTCTATCGTTATAGAATCCATACTTCGGAGATAGGAAAGGGAAATTGCTTGGTCAGAATTATCAGATACGTATTCAATAAACGGGCTGCAAGCGATGTTTCAGTAGGGCGATGATATCCTCGCGGGTCATATCGCCATTGAGGTCCACAAACTTATCGGCCATCTTCTCATAGTCGCTGAACAGGATGAGGAAGAACACTTCAAACGCCTGCGTGTCCTTAAAAATAACCGCGCGGTTGGACTTGTATTCCTCAATGTGCTTTGCATAGTTGATGGGATATTCGCGCCAATGCGTTTGCGGGCGCTTATGGTGCTCCACATGAAAATCTTCGTTATAAACGTTGTATTGTCCTTCCAAAAGGGTGATGCTGTTCTTGTAGATATTCTTGGGTTCTGTGGTGTCGGTCCAAGCGTGCCACGTGTAGTTGATGGCCGCCAACAAAAAGATGCACGACAGATGCGGAATGACCAAATACGCCACTCCGAACCAGAAGTTGATGCACATCACTGCAGCTATCACCCCATAAAACGCCACCATGCCCAGCGCCATCTTGCCAAACTCCTTCATCTTTCCCTTACGGAAATGGTAGGCCGCCACCGATATGCCGCTCCAAAATAGAGAGAACTCAAACAAATAAATGAGGAACCGCGAGGCGTGCGAACGGTCGTAATACACAGTGGAGGTCACATCTTCAGGCGCGTTGTCGTGTTTGTGGTGAATGCGCATGTGGCCCATGGGATAGCCCTGTGGCACATGCCCATAAAAGAATGCAAGGAAATTGCCATGCAAATTATTGAAGATGGTAAACGGCCCTTTGAAAATGCCCTTAGCCGAATGCCCTTCCTTATGAATCATCGTGGCCACCTGTGAGAAGAAGGCGAAATAAGGCCCGTAGTTCAGCAGGTTATAGGCAAGTGCGGCCAGCCAGTTTTTCCAGCCCCAGCTCACATTCGCATCCAAATACGTGACTTGCACATAATACGACCCAAAGAACAGCACCGGAGCAATAATGCCAATGCCGAAATACGAAAACAAGTAGGGGCTGTCGCGCTCATCGCGCAAGATGCGCTTGCCTAACCACAGCGCTCCTGCACTCAATCTATTGCCCAACCAAACGGCAGGGGCGGTTTTATAGCTCCATCCAATAATGCCATACCACAGCATGGTGAGGGCAATTACCACCACCAACCACGGAATGGTGATGAGCAATAGGATTGAGAAAACTGAAATGAGTAAGAAAAGTGCGCGCTTTGATAATATACTGGCCTCTGCACTTGCGTTAATTGCTTTACTGAAACTCATAAATGACGGAGATGGAAAGAATCGAAATTGGGTTAATGTTCTTTTTTCACTTGACTGGGTGCCATGCCAAAATCTTCGGTGAAACACTTGGTGAAGTATGCTGGGCTGCTAAACCCAACGCGATAGGCTATTTCGGAAACGGTGCCCACATTTTTCTTTAGCAAATCCATGGCGTATTCTAATCGGAAATTGCGCACGTATCTGCTGGCCGAATGCCCCGTGAGGGCAATGAGCTTGCGATGCACTTGGGCTCTGCTTAACCCCACTTCTTGCGCCAGCTCTTCAATGCTGAAATGCTCGTTGCCCATGTGTTTTTCTACAATTCCACGCACCCGCAACAGGAATTTTTCTTCCATCGAAGGTTCAATCACTTCGTTGGGGCGCATCAGCATTTGGCGCGAGTATTTCTGCTTCAATTGCTGCCTAACGGTTATCAAATTTTTAATCTGGGCATGGAGCTCCTTGCCGCTAAATGGCTTGGCTATGTAGGCATCAGCCCCTGTTAGCAGTCCTTCAATTTTGCTATCCTCGCCAGCTTTTGCCGTTAGCAGAATTACGGGGATATGGCTGGTCTGTTCATGCTTTTTTAGGGCTTTGGTGAGCTGATATCCATCCATACCCGGCATCATAATGTCGCTTACTATAAGGTCGGGCACCAATTCTTTGGCCATTTCGAGCCCAGATGTTCCATTGTTGGCTTCAAAAACCCGGTAGTCGATGCCTAAGGTAAGCGCCACAAACTTACGGATGTCATCATTGTCTTCCACAACCAGAATAATGTTTTGGGCATCCAACTCATGTTCCGATAACGTATTTGGGCTCTCTGCAGTAGCGGTATCCATTTCCAATTCTGGATCGACCTGATCTAGAGAAGCAATGCGCGAACCATTTGATTCAGCCACTATGTTTTGAACCAAGGGCAGTATAATGGTAATCTCGGTGCCCACGCCCGAAATACTTTTCAACTCGATGTGGCCATGGTGCAGTTCTACCAGTTCTTTTACCAAAGATAGGCCAATGCCTGTGCCTTTATTCTTGCGCCATCTGCCGCTTTCGGACTGATAGAACCGATCGAAAACCAATGGGATTTGCTCCTCTACTATGCCAATGCCTGTGTCTTGCACCGCGAGTTTCACATGGGGCATTCCGTTGCGCATTGTGCGGCTAATGCGCAAACTCACCTCGCCATTCTCTGTGAAATTGAAGGCATTTGATAACAGGTTGTAGAATATAAGTTCCACCTTATCAGGGTCGAAACTCATGTCGATGATGTCTTCCTCTGCAACAAACACTAACGCCACTTTTTTGGCGTCAGACATCGACTTAAATGAACTGACCACGTCTTTCAAGAACACCACAATGTTGCCATGCTTGAAGTTAATGTCCATGCGGTCTGCCTCTATTTTGGCAATATCCAAAAGTTGGTTGATGAGCTTGCCCAACTGCTTGGCATTACGTTGCACAATGCGCAATTCGCGCCTAGTCCGTTCGTCTTCCACTTTGGGAATCACTTGTTCCAAATGGCCCAAAATCAGTGTAAGCGGTGTTCGAAATTCGTGGGTCACATTCGAAAAGAAATCGGAGCGCACTTTATCCAAGTGTTTAAGCCGCTCGGCCTCCATTTTTTCAAGTTCCAATTGGTCTTTTAGCCTCAGGCGATTCAATCTGGAAGTGAGCAAGCCGTAGGACACAGCAAGCGCAGCCAATGAAAACAATGGCAACCCCCAAACCGAAAAAAATGTGGCTAGCAACATAGGTGCGAATTTACTGCAATGGAATGCATAGGCGGTTTACTGCACCACAATTCTCTTGCTCATCCTTCCTTGGTTGGTCAATGCGTGCATCACATACATTCCCGCACCAAGGCCATTGAGCGAAATTTCTTGGTTGATGGCCTCAACATCCGTGAAATTTTTGCTCCACACCATTCTGCCTGCCATATCCATCACTTGTAAGGTCACGTTCTCCTTTTGATTCAAGGTTAAATCTACGTGCATCCGTCCTCCTGCTTGCGATGGATTAGGATACACTTCAAATTGGGAATCCACCGCAGTTTCTACAATTCCCAACGGTGCGCCCATGGTGAACCAATACGATATTTCGGAACCAAAATTTGAGTTGAAATTCTTAAATATGGCCGTGGAACCAACTTTGCGAATACGCGCATAGCCACTTCCCTGCTCTGGGTAGAACGACCATTGCAATCCATATTCATCCAACGTAGTGAGGTGAAAACGGTAGCATCCATTGGCCAAATAAACAGTGTCCTTATATAGAGTATTTGAAGCGAGGCTAGTTCTGGAATACACCTCATTTCCAGCATCGTCATACACGTAATACTTAATACGGTTGCCGTAGTTATTGCTCTGCACCCAAAGGATAATGGCCTCTGTGTCGGTAACTACATCTGGAGCTTCGAAGGTGCTGGTGTAGGTGTCGTTGGCAGCATATTCATCTTGGCCACCATTCGGATTGGAAACGGTAGCGTAAAATTCCCTGAATCCCCCACTCCACGTTTGTAAAACAGGCAATTCCACTTCTTGGCTTTTCAAGAAACCAAGATTGCCTGTCCATTCATAGGTTTGGGAGGTTCCGCCCACCAATCCGTAGGTAATGGTAAGCGAGGTGAGCGCGGTACTTCCAGTATTGCGAATTACGATTCGCGCACTGCCACACATAGGGTTACTACGCTTGTGAACGTCCTTTATTGAAGGAGTGATGATGTCTATTATCTCGGCATCCACTTCAAAATTGGGCGCTGCATGTTCTATCACTTGCAGCTCCATGATGTAGGAAGCGCCTTGGCTCGCATTGAAGGAGGAAAAATCGACATTCACCGTATTCACTTCTCCTGGATTGATGTATTGCGAAACATTATGATTGAAAATGCGCACCGCTTCACCGGGGCACCAATTGGCACGGTCAACAGGCCACGTGCCCGCTTGTGGATATATGGCATTCATACCGCAATCGTCTTTCCAAATCTCTTGCTGACCTGTGTTGGTGCCGTTTACACGCAAAGTGTAATCTACTCCAGGAGTAAATTCGCCAGCTTGCTGATGCCCAGTAACGAACATTCTTCCAATGGCACCAACGGTTTCTTCCATCAATGCGATGTTTTTAGCAGGAACGCTATTGGCCTCAAATGTGGACAGGTTGGGATAGCTGAATCCATTTGGACCGCTGTCGTAAATTCTGCTCACCTTAAGCACATCCATGGGAGGTGTTCCTTCAATTAATTCGAAATCGAGGGTTACAGCAAAACCGCTACTCCATCCGCCATAAAATGCGCGAAACTCCACGGAATCGTGCAACATATGCTGATATTCAGTTACATCGTAGGTGTAAACATGGGTCCAGTTGTTGTTAAATCCACTTTGTCCAGCCTCCATATATCCACCGTATGGAGTAATGGAGCGCCCCAGTTCGTAGTCGTCAATCACCTCAAATACCGTATAGATATCTGTTAAAGCAAGGGTTAGTTCCCCTTCTTGTACGAATGTTCCAGTGGATATTACATTTCCTTCACTGTCAAACACATCATAAGTCACATTGGCAGGATACACGAATAGAGTATCAGTTGGCGCAAATGGATTTTCGGCATCGCTAAAAACAACAATTTGGAGGGTATCGGACCAAAGGGTATCGGTGTCGGTGCCGTTCCACACTGTGGTGTATGTAGGTTCTGCAGTGTAACTAACGGTTGCAACTTGAGCCCCATCTACCGTAAAATTTGGCGCTTGCTGCAAGGTGCTGTCCGTCATTCCCGTGCGATGGCGTAGGTCGAGTTGAATGGTATAATCCCAATCGCTGCAACCTGTGCTAGCACACCCAATGGTAAAATGCATCAGCACTTTTCTGTATTCCGTTCCCGATGGCGGAAAAACACCCCAATCGTCATAGGCGCTATACCAGGTAATGTCTCGACTATCGTGGGCACGCACACGAGTGGTATCGCCATCAGCAGCCATCACTGGCAGCATTATTATGGAGAAAAAAAGGGCGGTAAAAGTGGATTTCATAGTTGAAGCTTCAATTGAAGTTCAAACCTACGGGAAAACGAAGAAAGATGTGCTGAAATTTATGTGCTTAAGATGAACGCCTACTTACATTCTATTCTTCTTCAAGAAACTAGGATAATCATCCGTCATTCCTCCCATATACAGCCTCACCCGAAGCAAATGCTGCATAGAATCTGCGCCATAGCTATGCCATGCTTTGGGGTAACTGCCCGCCAATAGCACCGTAACAAACGCTAGCACCATGAGCATAAAGCCCAGCAGCGTTCTAATAAACAAAACCACTGCATGAGGAATGCCGCAATAGGCCCAACCAAGCAGCAATTTCACCACCAGATGCATGCGCCCTAGCTTGGCGGGATAAGGAATTTCAACCTGTACTAAAGGGTCCATTGCATACAGCCCAAAAGCAGGATAACCATCGACAAGGTTCAATAAACGCGCATTGACCCGCATTTGCCAGCGCAATAGGTTCGATTCGAAATCGAAGAGCGCCTTAGGGTATGTGCCTAAAATTAAGATAGAACCCCATGCCACGGGCATAAGCACAATGCTAATCAATGCCAACGGCAACAACACCAATCCATGGGGCATCATGATATAAACTGGACCAACCGCCATCCGCAGCAGCAGTTGCACACGGGAGTAGCTAGGCTGGTGGGTTATTTCAACCATCAATATGACACGGTAAATCCCCGCGCTTTGCAGCTATGTTAACCCTAAAGGCCAAGGGCTTCCAATTCGGCTTGAGTGGCTTCCCAAGTCTTCATTTTTTCTTCCAACTCGGCTTGCTTGATTTTGTAGCGTTCAAAAATATCGCCTTCCTTCATCGCCTCGCGCGAAAGAATGGGGTCGAGCATCACCTCGTCCAGGTCGGCAATTTGCTTTTCCACCACTGCTATTTCTCCTTCCAATCGTTCGGACGTTCGGGTGAGGTTCTTCTGTTTTTTCTCTAGTTCCTTACGCTCGTGTTGGTTCACCTCCTCCTTTTTTGGAGCTGCTTGGACTACTGGTTCGGGTTTTTTCACCACACTCAGCTGGTCGAGCGATTGGATGTTGGCCTTGCGCAAAAACTCATACACATCGCCAATGTGTTCTTTAATCTGCTTGTCCTTAAACTCATACACCTTATCCGTAAGTCCTTTCAAAAAATCCCTGTCGTGCGACACAATTATCATCGCGCCATCATATTTCATCAGCGCTTGTTTAAGAATGTCCTTTGAGCGCATATCCAAGTGATTAGTCGGTTCGTCCAACACCAAAAGGTTGCGCGGTTCGAGCAATAGTTTAGCCATAGCCAAGCGAGCACGCTCGCCACCCGAAAGCACCTTCACTTTCTTATCTACGCTTTCTCCACTAAAAAGAAACGACCCAAGAATATCGCGCACGCGCTTGCGCACCTCTCCAGCTGCCACATCATCCAGCGTTTCGAAAACAGTGCGCTCAGGGTCTAATGTTTCGGCTTGATCCTGGGCATAATATCCCAACGACACGTTGTGTACTTGCTCCAGCTTTCCAGAATCATAGCTGTTTTGCCCTACAATTATTTTGGCAAATGTGGTTTTTCCCTCTCCATTCTTACCCAAGAAAGCCACCTTATCGCCCCTGTCAAGCATAAGGTCAATGCGGTCCAAAATCTTTTTCTCGCCATAGCTTTTGGAAATTCCTACGGCATTCACCACCACTTTTCCAGCACGAGGTGCAGGGGGAAATCTGAACCGTAGCGAAGCATTATCCTCCTCCTCTACTTCCAATCTATCCACTTTGTCCAACTGCTTAATGCGACTTTGCACCTGCGTTGCTTTTGAGGCTTTTGCTCTAAATCGCTCAATAAACCGCTCGGTGTCGGCTATCATCTTTTGTTGGTTTTCGAAAGATGCCATCTGCAAGGCACGTCTCTCGGCCCGTTGCTCCACATAGCGCGAGTACGGCACCTTATAATCGTTTATGCGGCCAAGGGTAATTTCGATGGTTCTATTGGTAATGTTGTCTAGAAATGCCCTATCGTGTGATACCAGAATTACCGAGCCTTTGTGTTCCTTCAAAAAAGTCTCCAACCATTCGATGGAAAGAATGTCCAAGTGGTTTGTCGGTTCGTCCAAAAGCAACACGTCTGGGCGTTGCACAAGAATTTTTGCCAATTCAACGCGCATTTGCCAGCCTCCACTAAACTCTTCGATTGGTCGGCCCAAGTCGGTGCGCAAAAATCCAAGACCCATAAGTACTTTTTCCACTTCGGCATCGGCTGTGTGACCACCCAAAAGCGAAAACCGCTCGTTGCAGTCGTTAAACTTTTCAATCACCTCCATGTAAGCATCGCTTTCATAGTCGGTGCGCGTGGCCAATTCGTTGCCATAAAAATCAACGCGCTCTTCCAAATGCTTCAACTCTGCTAGTGCCGAATAGCATTCGTCAAATACAGTTTTACCCTTGGCGGGTTTTATATCTTGCGACAAATAGCCAATGGTGACGCCCTGTGGCCGAGTCACATTGCCCGATTCAGGATTTTGTTTGCCTGCAATAATTTTCAGCATGGTGGATTTACCCGCACCGTTCTTGCCTACTAAGCCAATCCTATCGCGAGGATTAACTAAAAACGAGATGCCGTTAAACAGGAATTCCCCGTTGAATTGCACCGAAATTTGATTCAATGATACCATGCCGCGAAATTCGCAAAACTTAAAGGGAATTGTAACCCCAATCACTCAACTCTTTCACTATGGTTCGTTCCTTTGTGCCAACATGAAAAAAGGACAGAAATTATACAGCATACTTCGCTTAAAATGCCCGCGTTGTCATCAAGGTGATTTGTTCGTCAATCCCAATCCTTACAACCCCAATCAGCTGTCTGAAATGCCTGACAATTGCTCACATTGTGGTCAAAAATATCTGCTAGAACCAGGCTTTTTCTATGGTGCCATGTATGTGAGCTATGCGCTAACAATAGCTATGAGTGTGGCTGTTTTTGTTGCCATGCATGTTTTGTGGCATTTCGAAACCTTATGGTATTTGGGGTTGAACGCTTTAACTATTGTGTTGTTTTTTCCCATCATTCTCAGATTATCTCGCGCCATTTGGTTCAATTTCTTTGTACGATATGAACCCAATGCCAAGAAATTGGAGTAGTCTTCCTCTTTAATTAACGGCTGATTTTCGGAAAATTGCCCAAACTGTTGCACCAGTCGTCAACACGAGAATAAGATTTAGGATATAACTCGTATTCGACATCCACCGGCCGAAGTGTAAAAATAGCGCTGCATTGGAAATTGGAGAAACTCGCGCGTCATTTCTCCATTATTAATGGGAAGCCAAACTTGGGAAAACACAATTGCCACCAGCAGAAAGGAAACTAGTTGCCATCCGTTCAATTGAAGTTGCCTCAAAGCCATAACCGTTAAGCAAATAATGAACGGAAGGCCAGCAATTAGCGCTCTGCTCTCCGAACCCATCATTAAGGTGAGCGAAAAGAATGTGGTCCAAAACAAGGGCAGCGGCATTTCGAGCAATGTTTGCTTCAGCTTTTTCCAGTAAATCATAAGCAACAAAAACACTGGCCCGAAATAGGTGACATGTGCTACAATTGAAACACTTGGATGCACAAGCGCGCTGGCAACAGTGCTAGTAGCTAAGTGCCACAATCCAAAAGGTGAAGGCTTTGCCCAATATTTAACAAGAGCAATAAATAGGAATACTAGAGTCCAAGTAACCAAACCCACCGCGCTTATACTGAAGAATGAATGCTTCAATCTGCTGATTATCCCAATGTTTGTCCAAAGTACGAACACATCCCCAATAGGAATGGGATTGCCAACAAAACCATTATTTTCGATGGCTGCACGGCTCCAAAAAGCATAGTTCCATTAAACACAGGACCTAAAAGAGCCAACGCAGTCAGCACAAGTAATGCCGCAAATACCATCCCTTTGTCTAAAGCATGTTTGGGATGGTGCGCTATTGACTGCTTGCGAAAAACAATTAGTGGCAATGCCATTAGGAGAAACGATGGAAAGGTAAACGCACCTAGCACTGCTGCAAGCAGAACAAACCCCCGTTTCTCTTAAACATGCGCCCAAAGCATAAAAGCACCCAACAGAAATGCAAACGAATCGGTAAGAATGTGATAGTAATAGGGATGCTTTAGTGTGCCAAAGCTGATTAGAGCGACTAATGCCGCTATCCATTTCCATTTTTGAGAAACAGCTTTAAACGCTACCCTGTGCCACTTAGCATACTCGCCAAATTGAGCAAACCGAAATAGGTTCCTGTTCGCCAATAGGCATGTTCGGTTCCCATTACGTAGTGCATTCCCTTCACTATTAATGATGGCACAATTCGTTGGATGTAATATCCATCGAATCCTCGCCCTTTCAAATACTGGAAAAAATCCTGCGAAGTGAAGTAGTAAATCTCTCCATCCCAACCCAAACCGCCCCGCATGGGAATTCGCTCTCCAAAGCACAATGCCCAAAGCGAATAGCAGGTATAGCTCCCAAAAAGCAGAATAAGCGACCAGTTGGCCTGTAGTACGCGATTTGTTTTCATAGAAGGCTGCCGAGCAAATGTAACCGCTTCGCCCTCAAAGTACTGACACGCCTGACAGCACGTCTGTCAAACCCAACCAAATGAATATGCCTGTCAGTGCTGTCAGTGAGCGTTAGTTTTGGCACAAGTGCGTGCCAAAATTTCTTACCTTTTTTTCTTTCCCAGTACTGGCCTACGTTTCCCGAAGTTTCATACTACTTCTAAAGTGGTGTGGCACGAAAACCTGCATGATTGTTGCCTAATTGGAAATATCCAAAAACAAATAAACTTAACCTTTTAAAAACAAAAAAAATGGAAGATTCATTCAAAAAGTTCCTGTATGCTGGTGTTGATTTGGCTGCAGAAGTATCAAGCAAATTCGAAGCAGGTGTTAAAGAACTTGTAGAGAAAGGCCGCATCTCTGATGTAGAAGGCAAGAAACTCGTTGACGACCTGTTCGAAAAAACAGAAGCTCGCAAAGAAGAATTCGAAGCTAAATACCAAGAGATTAAAGAGAAAATCGGTATCGTTAAGAAATCCGAAGAAGAAATTCTTGCTGAGTTGAAGCAAAAAGTTGCTGACTTGGAAAGCAAAATCGGTAAAGTATCTGCAAAAGCTGCTGCTAAGCCTGCTGCTGCAAAAGCAACCGCTTAATTACAAACCCAACGAATAGTTGGAGCCTGCCAGTTCCAACATCAATTCATGGTAAGAACGCCTCGCTATCGGGAAACTGATGTGCGGGGCGTTTTGGGTTTCATCCTTTCGATGAATTGGAATAGGCTTGATACCACGCCACAAATTTTGGCAATCCTTGTGCAATAGAGGTACTAGGTCGAAATCCTGTATCGCGCATCAAATCCGAAATATCGGCATAGGTAGCTGGCACATCTCCCGCTTGCATGGGAAGGTAATTGATGATTGCTTTTTTGCCAATTGCTTTTTCCAAAGTGCTTATGAAATCGCCTAAGCGAACAGGACTGTTGTTTCCAATGTTGTACAATTTGTAGGGTGTAGCATCCGCGTCCTCACCTTTCGGAACAAACTTCAATACCCGTATTACTCCATCTACAATATCGTTTACATAAGTAAAATCGCGGAGCATGTTTCCGTTGTTGTACACATCAATCGGACGACCTTCCAAAATGGCTTTGGTAAACTTAAAATAGGCCATATCTGGACGACCCCAAGGCCCATACACTGTAAAAAACCGTAATCCAGTTACAGGTAATCCGTACAAATGACTGTAAGTGTATGCCATTAGTTCGTTGGCGCGTTTTGTAGCTGCATACAAGCTAACCGGCTTATCAACAGCATCAGACACAGAAAATGGTGTTTTAGCATTCGCACCATACACCGAACTGGATGACGCAAACACCAAATGGCCAATTCCATTTTGACGGCAGACCTCCAAAATGTTCAAGAAACCCGTCAAATTACTATCTGCGTAACTGTGTGGGTCGCTAATGGAATAACGCACTCCTGCCTGAGCAGCGAGATGTATGACTCGGTCTGCCTTACTTTCCTTGAATAAAGACACCAACCGTTCGCGGTTAAAAATGTCCACTTCGTGAAATGTGAACCCTGCATTTCCCATTAACAGCTTTAAGCGATCGTGCTTCAATTGAACGTCATAATATGCATTCAAATTATCTAAGGCCACCACGTGATACCCACGATTCAACAATTCTTTGCATATATGAAAGCCAATGAAACCAGCGGCACCTGTTACAATGATGGGAAGCATAAGGTATGGCGTTGGTTTTGTTCCTTGCCCAAACATACAACATTGAAGATAAGTTGAGGAAGTAGATTCTTAAATCATTGTGTGGCCTTGCCCATCCCGTTATATTTGTGCGCAGCAACCATGTCAACCACCTCCACAGAGCGCCCAACTAAGATTATCACGGCCGATGCGCTGTCCTATTTAGAATATCTGAGGCAAGTGTGGCAGCATCGCCATGTGTTGCATGCCTTGTTTCTAAGAGACATCAAACAGCAATATGTGCAAACCCGGCTCGGTCTGTTGTGGGCTGTGGTCAAGCCCTTGGTTATTGTGTCGGTATTTTCTATCCTGTTTTCGTATCTCATGAATATCAAAACGGGCAATTATCCTTACTTGTTGTTCGCGCTTTCGGGCCATTTGTCGTGGAATTTGTTCTCTTCTATTGTAAACAACGGAATGGGAGCGGTGAAATCCAATTCGGGTCTTATCCGGAAAATGAGTTTCCCATTGTTGATACTTCCAATCCTTGCAATTGCCAATGCACTAACGGAATGGTTGGTAACCTTTGGATTGTTGGTTTTATTGATGCTAATAATGGGTGTTTTGCCACCCGTGCAAGTTGTTTTTTTACCTATTGCGGTACTTCTCAATGTGCTTTTGGCTGCTGGTATTATCCTTTGGATGAATGTGACCAGCATTCGCTTTTGGGATTTAAACCACATTCTACCAAGTCTTATTGGAATGGGAATTTGGCTAACTCCCGTATTTTTTCCCGTAACGCTAATTCCAACTGAATTTCTCTGGCTTGCCAATCTAAACCCTATGACTGGTGTGCTTAACATCTATCGCTGGGCGCTTTTCAATGAGGCTTTCAATCTTATAGCCATTGCTTGGACCACTTTTCTTGCTTTGGCAACAACACTTTCAGGCATTTACTTTTTTAAGGAGCGCGAAGGAGAAATGATTGATTACCTGTAGGTTCAACTGACCTTTATCATTTCAAATTCGGTTTGGTTAACGCTTACCTTTAGCGGACAGATATTTGACCATGAGAAAAGTTCTGAATGATGATGCGCTGAATGCACAATTTGTGCGCGATGGCTATGTGCGCGTTCCGTTTATCACTCCAGCCGAGGTTGTTGAATTGAAACAACTTTTTTTTGACTCACTGCCCAATAGCGGAGGACAAATTACCGCTGATGAGACAGGCCTAGAGGATTCGCCACTCATTACCTACGATTTTACGTTTATCGACAAAAATCCGCAGTACAAGCAGCAAGTGTTTGACATCATCACAGCCAGATTCAAAGCGCGGATGGACGCCCTGCTGGCAGATTATCGCCCCATCATTGCCAACTACATCCGGAAGATGAGCGACAACGGTGAGGTGCCACTTCATGAAAATTGGGCCTTTGCGGATGAGCGCAAATGTTTCACGGTCAGTATCTGGTGCCCGCTGGTTGATTCAACCATTGAGAACGGCACGTTGCAGGTGGTTCCTGGAAGCCACAAACGGTTTGGAGAGGTGCGCGGACCGATGATTCCATGGGAGTTGGACAACATCAAGCAGGAGATTATCAGTAACCACCTTGTGCAGTTGGAAACGAAGGCGGGCGACTGCGTGATTCTTGACGATAGCATTGTTCACTACTCGGCCATCAACCGCACTGAGGGGTTGCGCTTAGCCATCCAACTGATTTGTATCCCTTCGGAAATACCGAGCCTCCACTATCACATGGACTCGGCCAACAAACCCGGAATGGTGGATGTGCTTGAAGTGGATGTGGATTTTTACATGCAGTTCAACCCTTGGAAGAAACCTGAAGGCGCGAAGAAGCTGCATTCTATGCCGCATACCACGCGCTTCATTGACGAAATGGAGTTCATTAAACGGCTTAAAGGGCCAAGATTTGATGAATTGCCCGAAACACTTGCTTCTGAAGGCGGTATATTGTCACGATTGAAGAAGGTTTTTGCTTGAAAAAATGCTCTTCCAAGACCCAATACTAGCTCAGCGATTCGCCCTTGATGGCTATGTGAAAGTCCCATTGCTCAATGCAGATGAGGTGGCTTCGTTGCTGGCGTTCTTTCATGAAACACACCCCACGGTTCCGGCAGGCTTCCACAGCAGTAGTTTCAGTACGGACAGGTCGGAGAAAGAACATGTCAATGCGCGTGTGGAGAGGGTTTTCGGACCTAAGGTCGGCTCGCTGTTTCATCCCATAAAGAAACTGGGCAGTTGCTTTCTCAGCAAATCGCCTGGGCTGCAAGGTGAAATGCCTATTCATCAGGATTGGACGGTGGTGGATGAAACGCGGTTCTGCTCGGTCACCATCTGGTGTGCATTGCAAGACACAAACGAACGCAACGGGGCCATGCAAGTGATTGCAGGCAGTCACCGTTTTAGCGATGCGCTGCGTTCTCCCACCTTGCCCGATCCATTCGGAAACCTTCATACCGAAATGCGGCCAGACCTCCGTACCGTTCCTTTGAAAACGGGCGAAGCCATCATCTTTAATCAGGCGCTATTGCATGCCTCTCCGTCCAACACGGGCACAGAACCCCGCATCGCAGTGACTTACGGCCTCATTGAGGAAGAAGCGAATCTTCTTTTCTACCATAAAAACGAAGAAGGAAAGGTGGAGCGCTATGCTGTGCCAGACAACTTTTTTCAGGAATACAATACGCAGATAGGGCAGCGGCCTGCAATTGGTACACAGACCGAAACGTTCGATTACCTTTCAAAGCCTGTAACTTCGGGCGACTATCAACGCTCTAAGCGCAACTATCTAACACAGAAAGCAAAAATGAGCTACAAGATGATTCCCCTATTCAAGAATGCCGAAAAGCAATCTTTTTTTGAGAAAGAAGGTTATTCGGTATTTCCATTACTCAATGAAAGGGAAGTTGCTGACTTGAAATGCTACTACGAATCGCTAAATCTGAAAGACGAGAAAGGATTTGGGTTTCATGTGAGTATGGACCAAACCGACAAGGAGATGTGTCGGATGGCTCGTGAAAAAATTTGGGGAGTGGCACTGCCGCGATTGGAGGAACATTTGACCGATTTCAAGCCATTCGTAAGCAGTTTTGTGGTGAAGGAACCAAACCCGAAAGGCGCAGTGCCAGCGCATCAGGATTGGAGTTTTGTGGATTGCGAAGAGGATGGTTTTTGTAGCATCACGTGTTGGATTGCTTTGGTGGACACCAATTTGGAAAATGGGGGCATGGGCGTGATTCGAGGAAGCCATCGCTTCATGCAGAACAAGCGACCATCGCCCAGCCCGCAGGCACCCGTGCCGCTGAGCAATCACATGTTCAGTATCTTCCCATATCTCCACACGCTAGACGTGAAAGCAGGCGAGGTTCTGATGTTCGATAACCGTACGTTTCATGCTTCTCCGCCCAATACCACAGACTTCGTGCGCTTGGCAGTTGGCGTGGGAATAACACAGAAGGATGCGCAACTGGTGCATTACTACATGAAACCCGATGGGCAGTTTAAAACTATGCTACGCTATAATGTAGATTCCGATTTCTTCCTCAAATACGAAAACGCTACCTTATCGCAGATGTATGACCGTGGTGAGCTGATTGAAGGCCATGGAGAACCTGTAGAAGTGCCATATTCCTACACCGACTACACGAGTGAAGAGCTGGTGGCAATCATCAAAGACGCAGGAAACGCCTACAATGTGCCAATGTGCGAGAAATTGGCAGCCATTTTTGGCAACATAAGTGGCCCTCCGCAAGAAGAGAAAAAAGTGATTCTAGAAACTGCGTTAGTTACAGAAACCGCTACTCATTTGGAAAATGAATGGGTAGACGATCGTGGTTTTTTCGAGAAATACAGTCCAAAAAATATTGTGACGGAAGTGAAGAAAAGGTTGGTGGGAGCGTAATTGTGCTTGAAGCATTTCATCAGCTAATTCGCAATTTAACAAATAAGCCATGTTCCAATTCCCTGAAAAAATGAAACGTGTGTTCCGAGAGGAAGCACATCAAGAGCAGTTCGAGCGGGACGGCTTCATCATTTTGCCATTCTACACTGCTGAGGAGATTGCGGAACTGACGGCACTCTACCACCGCTTACACCCACAGGACGAGAAAGGTTTTTTTCCCAGTACATTTTCTTCCGACAAGAATTATCGTCAAACGGCTGACTGCGAGATTCAGCGGGTGTGTGAGCGATCCATCAGTGTCTACTGCATGGATGTGCAAGTGATGAACGGAAGTTTCATTGTGAAAAGTCCAGGGCCAGAGAGCGGCATGTGCGTGCATCAGGATATGACGTTAGTGGACGAAAGCCGCTTCACAGGAATCAACATTTGGGTACCGCTGATTGATCTGACTGTTGAGAATGGTGGCCTGTTCGTGCTGCCGAAAAGTCACCGCATTCATCCTACTTATCGAGGTAGCACAGTCCGCGAAATGTTCTGCGGGATTATGAATCACATGGTGGATTATTTGCATCCCGTGATGGTGAAATCGGGACAAGCGGTGTTCTTTGATCAAAGCATCATCCATTTCTCTCCACCCAACTATTCAGATAGTATTCGCATCGTTACCAACACCTATTTTACCCACAAGGATGCGGAGTTCCGCACCTGTTTCTATTCGGATGAGCACCCTGGAAAGGTGGAACTTTTCGAGCAGAGCAATACGTTCATGACCGATTTCGAGCAGTTTGGAAGCAATATCCACAATCGCCCAACTGTAGGCAATTCACTTGGATTGGTGGACTATGATTTTCCGGGATTGAGCACTGATTTTTTCGACAAAGAATTTGGGCGAACGGATGCACGAAAACAAATTGAGGCCGCAGCACCGAAACAAGAAACGGTGACCGTAGAGCATCAGGAACTCCCCAAAGTAAAGCGCGGATTTTTTGAACGATTAAAAAAACTTGTTTCCTGATGGCTAAACGCGTATTCTTGTTAGATGAGCATCAGGCGCTGTTCGAAAAACAGGGCTTCATTGTGCTTCCATTTCTCACCGAAAATGAAGTTGCAAAGTTGGATGTGTTCTTCGATGAGCTGCATCCTGAATTACAAGGCAGTGGCTTTTTTAGCGGCAGCTACAGCAACGACTTTAACTACAAGAAGCGGGCAAGCGATGGCATAGTGGAGGTGTTCTGTCGCAGATATGCTGAGCTTTTCCAAGATTATGTGCCGTTTGGTGGAGCATTTCTCTACAAGTTACCAGGCGAGAACAGCGCTTTGGCTCCACATCAGGACTGGACGATTGTTGATGAGTCGCAACACGTAGCACTCAATTGTTGGGTGCCACTCTGTGATGTGACAATGGAAAACGGCCCGCTGATGATTTTGCCCGGCAGCCACTTCGACCGCCACAATGTGGTAAGGGCTCCAACTGTACCATTCTTCTTTTCAGGCAATGAGGATCTGGTGAAGCAAGAGCTTGTGCCTATGGAGGTGAAGGCGGGCACGGCAGTCATCCTGAACCAAAGTGTAATCCATTACAGTCCGCCCAACATGAGTGGCAAAGTGCGTAAGGCCATCACGGCTGGTGTTAAGTCGGCAGGTGCACAGATGTATTTCCACTACAAGGAGCCCGACAGTGAGGAACTTGAGCTGCGCGAGCAGAATGATGATTTCCTCATCCGTTTTGAGAATTTTGCCGAGGCCATTATGCAACGACCAAAGCAGGGACAGCCCATTGGACATATTCCTTTTGTTTCGCCAATCCTAAGGCGGGAATTACTGGAGAACAAACTTCTAGAAATGAAGGAAGGCGCAGGGTTTAAAATGAACCATTCCAAAAGCACATTAGCAAGTAATGTCCCTATCAATCCACAAAAAAAAGGTCTTCTAAGTTGGCTAAAGTCAATGGCTAGCGATTGAAAACAAGCCGATTGAAACTGTCAATTATTAATGTTGAAGGCAGAAATTTGGAATCGAATTAACTCGCAGACAGTGTAAGTTTGCGGTTAATGATTATTAGTATCTTCTCAATGCAGTGCTAAAACCCACGAGTCCTGGTCGCTTTTGGTCGTTACTTTCGTTTTCACAGAATGAATATTCCACGAATCATACAATTTTCAGAATTTCCCTCGAAAGATGTGAATTCACAAATTGTTGTTGCCGAAATTGATAAGCACATTCCTTTTTCGGTAAAACGAACCTACTGGATTCATTCTGAGAAAGTTGCCTCAGAACATGGTCAACACGCCCACCTCAATGCGCAACAAATGATTGTAGCTATTAAAGGAATGATGGAAGTTGACCTAATAGATGGAAAAGGCAATATCTCCAAATTCGAACTGGATAATCCAAACAAAGGGCTATATATTCCGCAAGAGAATTGGTTGTGTGTTAGAATGTCAGCTAACTCCATATTGCTTTGTTTTTCCTCACACTTATTCCAAGATCAAGACACTTCCTTTAATAAAACTGAATTCTTAGTCCGTTCATGATTCGATTAGCGATTATAATTCCTTGCTTTCAAAATGAAGGTAGCATTCCTGCTTTGTGCGAGAGGTTATTGCAATTACGTGAACGCCTTCACCATTTAGCATCTGTCAAATTTGTATTTGTGAATGATGGATCTATGGATCGAACTTTAGATAGTTTATTGGTCTTTCAACAAAAACATGCAATTGACATCAAAGTAATCAATCTCACCAGAAATTTTGGGTCATATAATGCTTTGCTCATTGGCATGGAACACGCAGATGCAGACTGTCATGTGCATTTGCATGCCGATTTGCAAGATCCCCCCGAATTAATAGACGAAATGTTTCAATGCTGGCTTGGAGGCGAAAAACTAGTTATTGCGTATCGAAATCAACGCGAAGATGGAAGTCTGTTTTCTTCTCTCTACCATCTTTTCGTGAAGCATTTCGCTATTTCAAATATTCCTCCCGGAGGATTTGACTTAGTTTTATTTGATGAGCAAATAAGAAGAGAAATAGTCCAGATTTCGGAAAAAAACACAAACATTGTTTATCTCATTACTTGGCTTGGCTTTCCGTACAAAGCCATTCCTTACGAAAGAAAAAAGCGTGAACATGGGGTGTCTCAATGGTATTTTTCTAAAAAGGTTCGATTGTTTTTTGATACCATTTTTTCTTTTACTGACCTTCCACGAAAAATTGTTTATTTACTTGCCTCGTTGAGCTTAATAATCGCTTTTTTAACCATAACCTGTGCATTAAGGATTCACTTAGAGAAGCCCCTATCATTTAATACTTGGCTAATCGTTTTATTGTTTTATGCAATTAGCTCGCTATCCATAATAGGGGCAATTCTTATCGAATATCTAGTTCGAATACACGAAACGGTTAGGAAAAGGCCTAATACGGTGATAGAAAAAATATACTAGGTATGGAGGAAGTTAAATTTATTGAAATAAGTGTAATTAGATTTTGCTTAGCAGTAATAAAAACACTTTTTGGATTGACTAAGCCAGTAGATTTTTCACTTTTTTGAATTGTCCTTTTTAGAAACACATAATCGTGTTAAAATAAGCAAATGTTGAAAGCATGAAGATTTGCTTAATTAAACCGCCAATACTCCATAAAGGAGCATCGTTTGCATTAATGCCAACCGCTCCCCTCGGTTTGGCTTATATAGCTGGCGCTCTAAAAAGAGAACAACATGAGTTGCAAGTGGTGGATGCAACGGCTGAAGGCATTAACAATACTGAGTTTTTCAAAGAAAATGTTTTCGTTTTCGGGCTAAATAAGAATAGTGTTACAGCAAAAGTTAAAGTGGACACTCAAGTAATATGCTTCTCATGCATGTTCACAAACAATTGGATGTATGATAGAGAGGTTATCCAAACTGTCCGATTAGCTTTTCCTAATGCTGTACTTGTGGCTGGAGGAGAACACGTTACAGCTGCCCCAGTATTTAGCATGACTCAAGCTTCGGGGTTAGATTATATAGTGTTAGGGGAGGGCGAAGAGACCATAATATCGTTAATTAACGCCATTGAAAGAAATGAAGCTACTGACAATATAGCTGGAATTGTATTTCGAAAGGATGGCCAGATTGTACAAAACAAAAAGAGGGCACGAATTGCTGAGTTAAATGGGATTACCTGGCCTGCTTGGGAATTTTTTCCAGTAAATCTATATTTTGATAATCGAATGTCTCATGGGGTATTTCGGGGTAATACGCTACCAGTAATGGCTTCAAGGGGTTGCCCTTACGACTGCACTTTTTGTTCAAGTCCGCAGATGTGGGGAAGAAAATACCAAATAAGAACGGCTAAAGATTTTGTAGACGAGCTCGAATATTTATACTCTGAATTTGGAGCTGTTAACTTTGACCTCTACGATCTCACGGCAATAATTTACAGAGATTGGACCATTGAAATGTGCCAGGAAATTGTTCGAAGAGAGCTAAAAATAAGCTTTCAGCTTCCTTCGGGCACTCGGTCAGAGGCCATTGATTTTGAAGTTGCCAAACATCTATTTGAGGCTGGTTGTAAAAACATCACTTATGCACCAGAGTCTGGATCGAAAAAAGTGCTCCAAGAGGTTAGAAAAAAGGTGAAAATACCAAGCATGTTAAAATCTATATCCAGTTCAAATGCGGCTGGATTAAACGTACATCTCAACATGATTATTGGCTTTCCAGATGATCGACATATTGACATAGTGTACACTCTTTTATTTCTAGTAAAATGTAGTTGGAATGGTGCGAATGATGTAGCAATTGCTGTATTTACTCCATATCCAGGAAGTGTGCTTTATGATCAGCTCTCACAAAACGGAGAACTGGATTTGTATAACGATGACTGCCTGATGGAAATTATAGACTCTTATGATTTATGGCCGAGTAAGGTGTATTCAAAAAACATTAGCGGCTTAAGTATCAAATTGTACGTTTTTATACTACTCATTTCCTTTTATGGAAGCAATTACCTTTTCAGGCCTTGGCGGTTGCTTGTAACTCTCCGAAATCTGATAAAGAATAAACATGAATCAAGGCTAGAGCAAATTCTGTATAAAAATTTCATAAAGAATGTAATTCGTACTTTCAGCTTAAGTAGGCTTAAACCTTCTTGGGATTCCCACAATTTATAACGAAACTACTTTTAGCAAACCCAACAGATTACTAATTTAGTTAAATTTTAAATTGCCAGTTACGTGAAATTCTGCAGTGATTCAAAACCTACTTTTGTTAACTAACTAAAGCTGAAATAACGTTTTCATGGCAAGCGAAAAATACATTTGGCCCGAAGGTGAAAAGATTGTTTACCTAAGACCTCCAAAAGAGGAATATCTCGGAAGTTTAGATTACTTCTACTCCCCATCAATATTTCCTGAACTTCAACCGTTGGTAGATAATTGGGAGCGTATGAGGGATGAAATTCTGCAATATGAAAAGCAAATGGGTATCGTTAAAGAGATGGATTCTCATGCACCTCCTACAAACACGGAGAAACAATGGAGTTTAACCTACCTCATAAACTACTTATGGATGTTCCATAAAAATTTAGAGAGATTCCCAGTTATTGCGGATGTAGTGAATCAAATCCCTAATGCTGTGTTTGCGACCATTAGCATTCTGCCTCCTCATACCGACATACTTCCCCACTGTGGTAATACCAATGGGATTGTTCGGGCACACATAGGACTCATAATTCCCGTTCCTGCCCCTACTTGCGCTATTAAGGTAGGTGATGAAACTCATGGTTGGCAAGAAGGTGGTTTACTCACGTTCACAATAGTGAATCGCCATGCAGCATGGAACAGGTCGGAACATAGACGGTATATTGTAATCGTGGATATTATTCCAGAGATGTTTAAGCATCGGACTATGGAGATATGCTCCAACAATTTGGGTACTTCAACCTTTAATGTATTATATGATAGATTCGCAATTGTACGATGGATGCCAGAGGGCGTGCATGGGTTAATGTGTGGAATTTTCAGCTTGTTTTGGAGGCTTTATCTGCCAATTCAGCGCAGGTTAAAGTTTCTTTAAAATCCCTAAAAATGAGAAAAACACCAACGCGTTTCGGATATCTATGAATTTTGTGGTTGCCGTACTGCGAAATAGATTGGTAGAAGTTTTAACCGTGCTTTCATGTTTAGCATTTTCTTGTCTTTTCTTACCTTTTACACAAGATGATTATGGATCCTTCGCAACCGCTATGGCAGCCGGACAATTCAGCGATTTTTCGTTGATAGACTGGTATTTCCTTGGTTACACAGGATTCAATACAATTTATAAAGCACTCCATAACGTAATACCACAGGTCAATTGGCTCGGCTTAGGTACATACGTAATGTCCATAGTTGGTTTTTATTTATGTTTAAGAGTCATTAATATCTCTCTAAACCAAATTGCATCAAAATCAATCTTGTGGATATCAAACCTTTATTTTGGGTTGCTCTATCTAGATAGCCTTATTTCCATTTCGCACACGAGAGCTTCATTAATTATGTGCGGTGGGTCTGCACTGTATCTCTTACTCGTTCCAAAAATTAGTGTTAAAAAAATATTCCTAATAAACCTCATTTTTATCACTGGATTATTACACAGGGGCGAATCAGCAATAGGTATTCTTTGGGTTGTAGGTCTTGCATCACTGCTGTTTTCATTTCCGATTAAATATTCTATACAACGTCTTGGGCCGCCAATCATTTGTACAGGATTGTTTTTTTTGGCTGTTTTCATTTACTGGTCTAAAACAACTAGTTTCATTGTTAAGATTGAGCCGGAAATTGAATATGAATTTATGTCGGGCAACATTATCAACCTTTCTGTATGCCAAACTGAAACTGATTCTGTAAAATATCTAATGGCTACTTACGGTATTTGGATTGATCCAAAAGTTGTTAGTGCCGATTATATGAGGACTCTTATACGGGATTCACAATTTTCTATCGAAAAACTGCATAGAGCCTTTGTGGCTATAAAGAATTATTTAATTTTTTACAGCGGGATTTCCGTCCTTTTGCTCGCTTCAATTTGGTTCTTAATCATAAAAAAAGCTGCTATACAATCCGGATTAAAACTGCTCTTCTACTTGGGTTTAAGTTTTCTCCCTCTTCTTTATTTATCTTACAAAACGCTACTTAGTGAAAGACATTTTTTTCCAATAATATTCGTCTTAGGTGTTGTAGTAGTTATTTATTTCGTCAAAGCATGTAGTACTAAAAATCCTTCATTTGCTTCTTTCAAATGGAATGTAGCTTGGTCGCTCATCCTAGTTGTATTTGGTTTGAGTAGCATTATAAGCAATTACTCTCGAAAAAATAAAATTGATGAGTTACAAGTTGTTTGTGCGGAACAAGCAATGAAACAATTGGAAAGTTCGTTTTCAAATCGAGTTATTGTTCTTACTACGGGCTCTTTTCACATAATGGATCACAATTTCTCTTTCTGGACAAAAAATTACTCTGGAAATACTTATATAATGTATGATCTCTTTAATTATTCCTTGGTTCCAAGCTACACTGCATACTTAAGCACGCTGTGTTTCTGTGATGCTACTGAACCAGAACAATTTTTTCAATGGCTATCACATCAAAATGCTCTGTATTTGGGAGAAGACGAACGATTAAAAATTACAAGTGCGTATATGAAATCTGTTTACGAAAAAAATCTTCAATTTTTACCAGTCGATAATTTCTCCTTTGATTCTTGTATTGAAAATCACTATTCCTATTTAAGGTCCACACATATGAGACAAGTGCAAATGCAAAATTTGTAGTTGTCTAGTAACGCGCCAATTGATTGGGAATCGGGAAGACTTGCTGAATTCTAAGTAATAGACTTTGACTTGTTTTTGGTGTGTGAATGATTCGCTGATACACTGAATTGCAAATGTGAATTCTTCTTTAGCAGATAACCATAATGGAAACAGTGCGTTTGCACTAGTCAGCAACGGTTTGTATTTCATGTATGGCTTCATTGGGTGTTTTCCGTTTAAATACATTTATCCAAAATGCCAATCCAGACTGACATGGAATTACTTTTGCTTTTGATTCATAATATCTAGCAATGTTAAATTCCAAGCAGAAAGAGAGTAAGCTTGCCGAAACATCTCAACAGAATATTATTTTGCCCAATCAGGTCGGGATTATGTCAATACCTTTTAACATCCCTTATACCTGCACTGAGAGTGCGGAGAATGTAATGAATCTAGTCGACAATCCTACTCGGTTAGCTCATCAAACCTTTAAAAAGGAATGTGTCAGATTTTTCGAAGAACGGTTTCCAAATTATAAAGCGCTGCTCACTTCGTCATGCACCAGTGCAATGGAACTCATTGCCCTGAGTATGGGTTTTGGTAAAAGAGACGAAGTCATTATGCCCTCGTTCGGCTTTGTTGGAGTGGCCAATGCATTCGCCAATACTGGTGCATCCCCTGTCTTTGTAGACATTATTCCCAGTACAATGAATATTGACCCTGAGAGTGTTGTCAAAAGCATAACTCCTGCGACCCGGGCGGTGGTCATTGTTCATTATGCTGGGGTGGCGTGTGCAACGGACACAATCAGAAGAATTTGTGACGACCACGGGCTGTTACTCATAGAGGATAGCGCGCAAGGTATTGGTTGTAGCGATAAAGGGAGACCAATGGGGTCCATGGGCGATTTCTCCTGTATCAGTTTCGATTCGCTTAAAAATATCAGCTGTGGCGAAGGTGGGTTGCTGTTGTGCAAAGAATATCACTGGCCTAAGGTGCTCGTGGCCTTCAACAACGGGACTAATCGAGAAGCTTTTGAACGCAAGCAGACCAACAGGTATGAGTGGATTGCTTCAGGATCTAAGTTCGAGATGAGCGAATTCAGTGCCGCCATACTTCACCCGCTTTTGCTCAAGAGCGAATACATTCTCGAACAGCGTAGGCGGTTGTGGCAATTACTATATAATAAATTACTTATTAGCGGTGTTCCAGAAGAAATGCTCCCAACATCCATCGCCAATAAACCTCACAACGGCCATATATTCTATATCAAATGCAACAAGAATCGAGCGAACCTTATCGGTCGCTTGCATGGTGCGGGAATAGCATGTGCTTTCCATTACTCCCCACTGCACAACTCGCCAAGGGCGAAAGCAGCAGGATGGAGAATGGATTGTGACTCACACACCACTATTGAGAGTGAACGACTTCTGAGGCTGCCGATTCACCATCATTTAACGGAAGCCCAAATAGAGTATATTGCCTCCACCTTGGCAGCATTTCTGGCAAGATAGAAGCAAATGCAATTGGACGTGCATCCATTTGCAGGCGTCTCGCAAATACTGTTCACAACTGAACAACCTCTAAACATCCCCTTTTAACCTGTCTTAAGCTAAAGAGAAATTTATACTTTTTGGCATTCACAACATGGATTCGTCACTGGTGGCAAGACTCGAACGGCACAGACCGCTTCCAACAACAAAGAAGCTAACGGATTCTTGTGATTAGTTTTAATGACACTTGTCTATCAAGGTTTTACGTTCAATTTTCGTAACACGTTTGCTATGAACGAAGTCCTCCGAAGAATAGCGAATAGAGCTGTGTTAATTGCGGAAATTGGAAATGGAAGGTTTCTCTTGAAGTCAATAAATAATACGACACGATATTCACCCGTATCGTTCCATGCTTCGTGCCACAAAATGTCATCAAGGATTAAGCTTTTCCCCTCAACCCATTTAGCAATTTGATTCTCGACCCGAATCGCACATCTTCCATCTTTCTCAGGAATCTGTACTCCAAGATGATAGCGCAGTACACCCTTATAAGGGCCCCGATGGGCGGGGATATGCTTTCCCGGGCTCAGAATAGAAAACATTGCTGTTTTCATGCCT
>CAMDOM010000013.1 GCA_945903645.1 Chryseobacterium gleum | reverse complement strand
CGTTAGCCAAATAGTATGTTCATCCCGGATAAACGGAAATCCTCGGGATAATTGGAGGTTCAACCAACAAGCTCTATTCTAAGCTCAGGGAATCTCCATAATCTGATGGGCGTCTACCATCAGCTACATCACCGCAGAAAAAGCTACTAAGAAGCCTTCTTCGCGTTTTCCTCAAACATTTTAATCAATTCCTCATCGGTTTTGCCGAGGTTGGAAATGGAGAATTGGGCATCCTTAGCTAAGGCATGCGTGGGGTGTTTATTCACAAATTCTTCGTAGAAAAACTTGGCTTGTTGCACATCTGCATTGAGCGTTTCTTCGCAAAAGGCTTGCAGGAATAGGGCTTCGGGTGCTTTCTTAAAATCGGCATGTTCCTCGGCCACTATGCCAAAATACTTCACTGCTATACGCCCTTCGCCTAGGCCCATACTCACTTCGCCTGCTTTAAACAGCATATTGATGGCTGCAGTATCGGTTTTGTGGGCTTGGTAGTAGCCCGCGTAGGCTTTTACAAGCGTGTAGGCCGCATCTCTGTTGTTGAGGGTTCCATTGTCTTTAAACAAGATGGCCTCTAAGCTATCAATAGTGGCAATTTGCTTTTGCTCGGCATCCGTTAGGTTAGAATCGTTGCACGCGGCAAGCGTCCCGATTACCAAAAGCAAGAAAAAAGCGTTGCGCATTAACGGTTGCACGCCTTAATCGTTCAGCATCACAGGCATCACCAGCATAAGCACCTGCTCGCCTTCTATAGCAGATTCGGATGGAAGAAGAATGCCCGCACGATTGGATTCGGACATTTCCAACACCACTTGGTCGGTTTCTAAGTTGGCCAACATCTCTACCAAAAAGCGTGAGTTGAAGCCAATGGCCATATCCTCACCGCGATACGAACATGTTAAACGCTCGTCTGCATTGTTGGCGAAATCTGGGTCTTCGGCAGATACACGCAATTCGCTTCCTGCAATTTTCAACCGCACTTGGTGGGTTGTTTTATTGGAGAAATACGATACGCGTTTCACTGAATTCAAAAACGCCAATCTGTTGATGGTAAGCGCATTTGGGTTCTGCTTCGGAATTACTGCTTCATAGTTAGGATAGCGACCATCTATCAAGCGGCAAATGAGGGTTACCTCACCAAAAGTGAACCGTGCATTGGTATCATTGTAGGTTACGGTTATATCGCTTTCTTCGGATGCAAGTACATTTTTAAGCAGATTCAACGGCTTTTTGGGCATAATGAAGCTTGCACCATTTTGGGCAGTTACATCCGAACGGGTGTATTTCACCAACTTGTGGGCATCGGTGGCTACAAAGCTCAATCCATCTTCTTTCAATTCGAAATACACACCTGACATCACAGGGCGCAACTCGTCATTTCCGGTGGCAAATACGGTTTTTGAAATGGCACGGGCCAACAAATCGGAAGGTACTACCACCGAAGACGCATTTGCCAACGCTGGAGGATTGGGGAATTCCTCGCCATTTAATCCAGCCACGTTATATTCGCCATATTCGGAATGCAAGCGCACTGCCAACGTTTCTTTGTTTACGCTGAATGTTATTGGTGTGTCGGGAAAACTCTTCAGCAAATCGAGCAAAATGCGCGAAGGAATGGCTACCAAACCACTGTCTTTCGAAGTGATTTGAAGTGTTGTAGTCATAGTAGTTTCCAAATCGGAAGCAGAAACCGTTAATGTGTTTTCTCCAATGGTGAAAAGGAAATTATCAAGAATTGGAAGAGTGTTGCTCGAATTGATTACACCGCTAACGGCTTGAAGATTCTTAACGAGCAATTGACTGGAAACAATGAATTTCATGGGAGTTTTCTTATGCTAATTCAGCTAAACGAAGCTAATGAATGTGATTCTATTTGGTTGAAACTACTTTTTATTGCGGCACGCAAATATAACCGAACGCTAAGCACTCGGGTAGGCATGTTGAAAAGTAAGGAATACTCTTCGAAATCATTTCTTGGGAGCGCCTACAAAGCGGGTATAATCCACGGTGAGCCTATCAAACGAGTGGAATTGTGCCAATACAATCTCTTTGGTATTGCCATTTATCACGGCATGCATTTGGTCGGGATCCCAATCCATTGGTTGGCCGTTGAAATCAACTTCATCGGGATCGGAAGGAATGCGGTAGGTAGTTACGGTGCGCACTTTACCATTGGGCTCCGTTAGCTTTATTTTGTAATACCAACGCGAATTCACGATGCTATCCACCCGATGGGCGTCATAGGCTTGCACGGTTTCGAAGCGGATATTGTCGTAGCCCAAAAGGTAACGCATCACTTCTACCGTATCGAATACCCCAACCGACTTTGGTGCAGGCAGCAAGCTCATCAATTCAAACACGCCTTTCTTGCTGCGCTTGATTCGAAACGACTTTTCGGGATATTCGTGATAGTCGATGTCGAGTTCGGCTATTTGCGGAAGCCTGTTGGCGAAAACTTCCGTATCGCGCCACACCAGCGCATCGGCAACATAGCGCGGAGTGAGATAGCCCACAAAGCCAGGCATGTGGCAAATAAACGGATCGCTGCTGCCTTCCAGCAACATGTAAGTGCCCATATTATCGTTGGTGGCATCGCCCACGAAATAGGTTTTCACGCGGTCGTCACCAGCATAAATTTCCACTTTCACCGATTTCCCAGCCATCAGTCTCACAATGGTGTTGTGGGCAGATTGGGCCACGGGTGCTTTCATTTCTACCCGAGCAATGGTGCGCATTAGCACGTCCACAAGGTCTTTTCGGGCTTTGAATTGGCCATTCACTTGCCATTCAATCGCACTTTTACGCTCCAAAAGCACTTTGCGACCGTATTTATCGGCCAAGAAGATTTTGGTAACGCTGGTGGTGTCTTCCACGGCAAAATTGTGGAGGGCAGGTTTCATGGTGCCTTGCCCGCGCTGCTGAATAACGTAATAAGCAAAGGCACCCAGAATTGCAAGAATTACTAAACCAATGATGTTCTTCTTCATTGCAAATTGAGGGTTAAAAACTCGTTAAAGGCAGCTTAATTGGCGTACCTACGCTTGCGGAAATACGCGTTTATCACACCAAAAAGTAAGACCAAACCAATAGGAACTACCATGTTTACTGCTTGCCATGCTGCCCGTTCGGCATCAATGCGTTTACGGTCGAGCAATCGAATTTCCAACGCCCGCGAGCGAATGGCGGTCATGCCTACATCGTCACACAAGTAGTTTACAGCATTGAGCAAAAACTTGCTATTGCCATACATCTGCTGCGAAAAACGGTCGAAACCGCAGGGCATATACGTGCCATCAGGGTTCACATGGTTGCGGATAACATCTCCATCCGACACCACAATCATTTTGCTTTCTACGCCTTTTTCGAGAAACGCTATTTCCTTGCTATCCCGAATTGTTGGCGGAAGGCGATTGCGGAAAACGCTTTCAAACTTCCCTTCCAAAAGCACTGCAACAGGAATGTGGCGCTGGTTGAACTGCTGTGGTTTGGGTTCTTGCAGCATGGTTTCGAGGCTAACGCGAACGGGAGTGCGCAACGACCTCGACCGCTCGGATGTGCTCAAGAGTATCGTTTTGCGAATGTTACGCACGGCAATCGTGTCGATACTTGAGGCAAATTCGAACTTAATTCCGTTGAGGTTTTTCACTACAGGATGGTCGCTTGTGGGAATAACCAACGGAAAATATACCCACGGTTGCAACGCCCACTGCAATTGCTGACCCACATAGCCCGATGGACCAGGAATGCTGGCGCAGCGGGCATCTTGAAGCAAATCGGTATTTACACGAACGCCATAGGCGAAAAGCATATCCTCCAAATTGACCGTAATAGGCAAGGCCAACGTGGATGGCGCATATTGTAGGCTATCCATATTGCACAGCAACGGCTCTATAAGCCACAGCACGCGGCCTCCATGCATCACATATTGGTCAATAATAAACTTGTCTTGGTCGCTAAACGTGGAATCGGGCTTGGCAATGATGATGGCCTTGTATTTCGGACTTACCTCTGTTGCGCCATTCTTTTCCTCGCGGTCCACAAGGCTATTTAGGCGGCCTTTTATTTCCACTCTATCCACACGATAGTATTCGGCAAGCGACTTTGATATGTCAGCTACCTTTCTAGCTGTCAATTCATTATGCCCTTCAATAAAAGCGATACTTTCTTCTCGAATGGAACTTGCTTTGCGAATGGCATTGGTAATCTCATATTCCAAATCCTCCACCGAGCTGTTGAGCATTTGCTCTGGCGCTGCGCCCATTTGGCTTTTCAGCAGCTGTAAAGACACCTGACGGCCTTTGTAGGTGAGCAAAGCCCCAGGAAAAATGAGCTTCTGCTCTACCCCATCGTTTTCCTTAATCTGAATGTTAGTTGGCGCGATGCCTTCTTTGGCCAATTGGCGATAGAGGTCGTTGCGGCTTTGCTCGTTGGGTTGGTCGGTAGGATTGATGAACTGATACTCGATACGATTGCCACTGTAAGCACGAAATTCATCCAAGGTTTCGCGCGTGCGGTCGCGCAATCTGCGGAAACCTGCGGGAAGCTCGCCATCCAAATACACTTTCACATACACCACATCATCCAAGCCTTTTAAGAGGTCTTTGGACGTGGACGTAAGCGTGTAGCGTTTCTCTGTAGTAAGGTCGAAGCGTGCAAAAAAGTAGCCACCCAACACATTGAGCACTGCCACAATGCCAAGGATGATTAACAGTTGAAGAATATCTCGAAAACGCGCTCCTTTTACCATTTTCTGCTTTCGAGTATGGTGCGCGTCATCATGATGAAAATGACAATCAGGCTAAGGAAATAGAGCACATCGCGGGTGTCTACCACTCCCCTACTAAGACTGCTGTAATGGCTGTTGATGCCGATTTTGAGGAGCAAGAAATCCCATGAGCCCAAGAACTGAAAGGATGCGATAGACTCAATGCCAATCCACAGCGCCCAACACAAAAAAATGGCCAATATGAAACTGATGATTTGATTGCTGGTTATGGCCGAGCTAAAAATGCCAATAGACGTGAACCCAGCACCCAGTAGCAACAGACCGATGTAGGAGCCCCACATGCTTCCCGTATCAATGTTTCCCGTAGGATTTCCCAATTGATGTAAAGAGAAATAGTAGATTAAGGTGGGCAAAAGCGAGAAAACCACAAGAAAAACCCCTGCGAAATACTTGGCTAGAATAATCTGCAAATCGCTGATGGGCCGTGTGTGCAGCAATTCAATGGTGCCCGTGCTTTTCTCATCCGCAAAACTGCGCATGGTGATAGCTGGAATAAGAAAAAGAAACACCCATGGAGCAACGGTAAACAATGTGCTCAAATCGGCATAACCATTCTCCAACACATTGGCATCGGTGGGCAAAACCCACATAAATAAGCCCACAAACAGTAGGAATACACCAATAACGATGTATCCAATCAATGAATTTAGAAAGCTGTTTATCTCTTTGAGGAGAAGTGCGCGCATCGGGTGGCGAATTTACATCATCAACGTTGACACTTTCCCGCAAAAATTCACCCAATAATTACAGGTCTAACGCCCTAATTTGAACGGCTATTTTTTGGTTTCGGGTTGCGCCAACCACCACGTCCATAAGATGAAAAAGAACTGAAAAGGCAGTCGTATATAGGCTGCGGTGGCGCTACCAATTGCTGGGTCGTACCGAAACACATCCCAAATATGAAGTGGGAGAAAAGCTAACATTAAACAAAAAACACCCCATGCAGCAATAATTCTGACCCTAGAAAAAAATAATCCGAGACCTAAAATCAACTCCAAAATACCCGAACTCCAATTGGCAAACTCCAGTGAAATCTGGCTTGGAACAAACGGAGCGTAAAACTCTGGTTTCAAAAAGTGATTAACTCCACCTAATAGCAAAAATGCTCCGAAAACATAGGCGGCTATTGCCTTTTTACTAAACATTTGCTTGTTGTTTTACATCCTCGTAATGGCACGAAATAATAGAATCTAAAGGTAATTGACCTTTGGCAACGGCCTCAATTTTATTCCACATTTCGGGAGTTAGCAGGTATTTCATTTTTTGGTTTACCTCCAAGATATACTTGAAGTTTTCTGCCAATTGCTTATCCCAAACGGCTGCAAAATTCTTGATATCGTCTGGATAAACCACTTTCCGTTCGGTGCCCTCATCCAATGCTTCAAAAGGCTCTGTAACGTTAAGGTAACCGTAATCGTCTGTTAATTGCTCTCCGGGATGAATATCGCGAATGGCGATTTCAATATCATAGGCTGTGGACATACAATTAGACTTAAAGCTATGGTTCACAAAACGTCCGTGATCCCAGCACAGCACAAAGTTTCCTACATTATTTCGAAACGTGTAGGTATACAGAATGTCTTGATATATAGGATCTAATTTTTTCACCTCTTCAGGCGTAAACTCACGATCAAGCTTGTCCAATACCCATGTAATTGTTCCCTTGGGAATCAACTTTGTGGCCACCACGCCATATCCAATCTCATTACTAATGAAGCGTACTTCTGTATCTGGGTGAATCATTGGGGGTAGCTAGTGTTTTTAGGTAGATGAATATCCTTGAAACGAGTCACAAGAAACCGCTGCGAATGTATTTGCGATTGCGCAGTGAAATGCTGATTAGCAGTGAAATATGTAAGAAATTTAAGTACTGAATTTCAGTGCGTTACGATAGACTGAACAAAGATTGTGTTAAGCTATTGTAGCGACATAATCACAACTTGGTCAATTCCATCCACAACTCGTTTCCAAGCCTTGGAGCGATAGATGTGGCGCAGGATTCTAGGCGGTCAATTCTGAACAATGGCTCGAAATAGGTGCGATATTCTTCAGCATTTCCGCCATAAGGAGGTTTATCTGCATTCATGGGCACACCAAAGAGCAATCCCACCAGCTTTCCATTCGGTTTCAGCAAACGGTGCATGTGGGCAGCATATTTCGACCTAAGACTTGGGTCAATGGCGCAAAAGAAGGTTTGCTCCAAAATGAGGTCATATTCCGCTGAATGCTCAAAGAAGTCTCCGCAGATAAGATGACTCTTCAAAAAATTGGGTTGACGATTGGCAAAGGCTTCCAATGCTAAGGGCGCCAAATCAATTACAAACACATTGGTAAAGCCCAAACTATGGAAATATTGGGCTTCATAGGCATTGCCGCATCCTGGAATTAGAATGCGCATTGATTTGTTGGTGAGCGAGTCGATAAATGCTTTTAGTGGCGGACTAGGCGCGCCTAAATCCCAACCGGTATCATTTGTAGCATAGCGTGAATTCCAAAAATCTTTGTTGAGCTCCATTAACTAGGTGTGATTCAATTCTTAATCCACAAAATTCAACTCCACTGCGGCAGAACCCGTAAGGTCCGACCGAAGTTCTACTTGAATTTCTTGCACACCATCCGAAATCATCATAGTGGCAGTGTTTGGAGGAATACTTCCCACGTTGTGCGCATGCAAATAGAGGTAGGCTTTCTTGAAATCCTTGGCGTTGAATTTCACGGTAAGATGTTCGTTGATGATGCTGTACTCTTTCACGATAATTTGATCGTTGATGTAGATAGAGATAATATCGCCATCAATAATTTGCGCATCCCATATTTGAAACGTTAGATTGTGCGAAAGTAAATTCAACCGGTGATCACTTCTTAGAGGGCGAATGCTTCGGCCATTAAGCCTGTCTGGAATTACGCTTATGCTATCGCCTTTTGCACTGGCGGTTGGGGTTGGTGATGCAGATGCCTCCACTTTCTGCTCCTGCACTTCCTTCGGAGTTTCTGCGGGAACACTTGCTACAACCGCAGGAACTGGAACTGGTGCAACTTTAACTACCTGAGTTGGCGCCTCAGGTTCGCGGGTTTCCATCGGTGTTAAATCATCCTGCGTTTCGTCCTGCGTTAAGATAACCACCTGTGGCGCAGGCTCAACGACTGGAGAATCTTTGGCTTTTTTCTTAGGTTCTTCTTCTATGATTTTCTCCGTTATCTTCCACAGCTTGATGGTTTTATCTAAGCTAGCTGAAAGCACATAGTTAAGACTTGTTTCCACATCAAAATCTTGGATAGTGCCTTGATCCGCACCTTCGTCCATCACTAATCGCTTGGCGGATAGGTCCCACATATTGAACCGAGAAGCGTGGTCGCCTGTAATCACATATTTCTGATCATCTGAGAGTGAGATGTTGCTGAATTTACGTCCACCAGTGCCTGCCCTAAAACTGGTTTTGAGCAAAAACGTTTGTGCATTGCGTATGTCTACCCTAGCATTGGCGCACCACGAAAGCAATATCTTGCCATCTTCAGAAAACTGCAATGCGTTGATATCGCAAGTTCCCGTATTGTATTCGCGAGCCAATTTGTTGGTAGCCAAATCAAATACAATCAGGTATTGCCCTGCTGCAAATATGATTTCCCTTCCGTTTGGACTTAAGGCAGCACAGCGAATGGGGTCTTTTTTGTCGGTGTAGAGCGTTCTGCAAGGCTCATCGCTACCCACCAAACCAATTTGCAGTCTGCGGTCGTCTCCACCAAAATAAACCACTTGCCCATCTTCTGAAAGCAATGCGAAATGCGTGTTTTTTACGGAAGCTACATTCTCGGCCGTATTGAATTTACGCACCATTTTACCCGTAGCAGCATCCCAAACCTTTACGTGTCCATCGTTGGCTGCGGTGATAATGAACTTTCCATCTTTGGTGTAGCGCAAATCGGTAATGGAGCTGTAGTGCCCTTCCATGCGCTGCTTGACCTCTCCGGTTTCGACATTCCAAACCATCAGCTCACCACGCGTACCACCGCTAGCAAAGGTTTTCCCGTTAGGGGCAAACACTGCCTTTTTCACGCCATATTCGTGTCCGTAGAATGTGCGAACGGGCTGCAAGGTAAAATCCTGAGCTATGCCCACACTCGTCATACAAAACACTATACAAATGGCTAGTAATGGTTTCTTCATGAGCAAAACTTCGACTCATAATTAGGCATTTTTTCAATGCAATAGGTGTTTCGCGTAATTTATTTCGCAATATGTACAACCTGTTGCAATTATTTGAAGCCGTTGCGGTGGGCCATCCACCCAGTGCCAAGGGTGCTAAAAGCGATTATCGTAATACTGCTTAAAGGCATGAGAATAGCCGCAAACAGTGGAGAAATGAGTCCTTGAACTGCCATCGAAACACCTACGAAATTATAAAGAAACGACACCACAAAACTCCATTTCACTATACGAATACACGCTTTAGAAAATTGCATGAGTCTTGGCAAGGCAGCAAGCGCATCGGCTTCGAGAATTCCATCACACGAAGGAGAAAAACCATGCACATCTTCTACCACAGAAAATCCAATATCTGCTTGTTTTAGTGCACCAGCATCGTTGAGTCCATCACCTACCATCAATACTTGTTTCCCTTGGTCTTGTTGGTGTTTCACATGATGCAGCTTATCGAAGGGCGATTGGGCAAAAAACAAGTCGCTTACACCGTAGGTTTTTGCCAAGAAGTTGCGCTCGCGGTCATTATCTCCAGAAAGCACTTGCAATCCAAACTTGGGGCTCAGTTTGGCAAACATTTCCTCCAATCCAATTCTGTATTGCTTGCGAATACTGAAATAGCCTTTCACCTGATTTGCAATTTGCACGTAGACCAACGAACCGTGGGTTTCCGCTACTGGCAAGGCACTTCCCACCCACTCTGCCGAACCTATGCGCAATGGAATTCCTTTTACAACGGCTTGCAGCCCTTTATTGGCCACTTCTTCAAACTGATTGACGCTATAATTCAGCCCTTTCAGGTGTTGCGACAAAGCCCTACTTAAAGGATGCGAGCTATTGGCCGCAAGGGCATGCACCATGGCTGCTTCATCTGGGGTCAATTCGCCTGAAAACTGCACTTCGGGGCGTTCGGAGGTAGTTAATGTGCCTGTTTTATCGAATATAATAGTGGTGATACTAGCCAACCGTTCGATAATGGTTGAATCTTTAAGAAAAAGGCCATTGCGCCCCAATATGCGAATGCCATTGCCTAGCGCAAACGGCATGGTGAGCGCCAATGCGCAAGGGCACGAAATGATGAGCACCGCAGTAAACACATCAACTGCTCGCGAAGCATCTATAAACAACCATGCACCTGCTGCTATTGTGGCGATAATCAAGATAGAAATGGTGAACCGTCTGGCCACATTGTCCATAAGTGATACCAGCGATTTACGCTCTTTCTTAAACACATCTTGGTCCCACAAACTTGTTAAATAACTCTGCGAAACCTCTTTGGTGAGCACCACATGCACAGCACCCCCCACTTGGCGTCCACCGGCAAACAGTGCATCATTTTTGTGCTTGCTAATGGGTTCCGATTCTCCGGTAACAAAGCTGTAATCAATGCTTGCATGTTCGCTAACTAGCACGGCATCTGCGGGTATCAAGCCATTGGACAGAATGATGAGTTCATCGCCTTTCTTAATGTTTTGCAGCGCCACGCTCTCCTCCACTCCATTTTTTACACGCGTTACCGCCATGGGGAAATAGGCACTAAAATCGCGGTCGAACGATAAGGCCTTGTAGGTTCTATCCTGATACCATCTTCCTATCAACAAGAAAAAGATGAGTCCAGCCAAACTATCCATGTACCCCACTCCTGCCCCAGATGCAATTTCTGCCACACTTCGCCCATACAACGCAAAAATGCCTAAGGCCAAAGGCACATCAATATTTACTGTTTTGTGCGTGATGGCTTTGTAGGCCGATTTGAGGAATAACCCCGCGGGATAGGCAAACACCAACGTGCCCAAGCCTAAGTTTATCCAGTTAAATATGGTTTGATACGAGGTTTCTACATCTGTGCCAAACGAGAGATAATCGGGAAGACTGAGCAACATGATATTGCCAAACGCAAAGCCTGCCACGGCCAATCGCGTAATCAAATCGCGGTTGTAGTTCGATTCACTCTTCTTGCTTAAATCCTTGAGCGAGAGATAGGGTTCATATCCTATGGAAGTGAGTAATTCAACCACCTGACGCAATGAAATCGCATCGTGATGGAAATTTACTGTCACAGATTTCTTGAGGAAATTGACTTGCGAAGAAACCACGCCTGAGTGCAAATGGTCCAAATGTTCCAACAGCCAAATGCAGCTGCTGCAATGAATATTGGGTACAAACAGCGTGAGTTTGGTCATCCGCCCATCGGAGAAATCAACCAGGTGCGTGCGAATATCTTCTAAGTCGAGAAAGACGAAGCGATTGCCAATTTCTGACTTAAGCATTTGCGCACCCGGACTACCTTCCATATCGTAGTAGGCGCACATGCCATTCTGATCCAGGAGGTCGAATACTGTTTTGCAGCCCTCGCAGCAAAACTCTTTGCCTTTTAAAGGAATAACCTCTTCCTTGCAGTCCTCACCGCAATGATAGCAGGCGGTCAATGTGTGTGGGGTTTCCATTGGAACGTGGCGCAAAATTCCCATTGATGAAGATGAAAATACTGACGAACGTCATACGTAAATATGATTGGTGCTTTAACTACATCCAATTTCAAAGCAATAATACGTTATAGCTGTTTGGAAACTTTAGAAGAAGTTATCAATCAGAGATGTAACGCTTTCGAGATAACAGCTCAATTCTAGCTCTCTCAAATTTGGTTCCATGCTAAACCAACCTTATACGCTACTCCTTCGCCCGCTCAAACAAGTCGATAAACGTCATCATCATACTCGATTTCGACACTTTTATCTTGCCAAAAAGAAAGGCGGTGGCTGCGTTTATTCGTCCCAGCTCTAAATCTGCCCAATCCTTTGCTTTGGCGGTTACCACACTATCTGGTGTGCCTTGCAATCCATCCGTAACGGTACATACGCCATTTGCCAACACTGCGGTGAGTTCGCAGGCGCCATCTCCCGTAAATATGAAATGAACGTGTGCTGTGTGGTTTCCCTTTTTGGCCTTGTCTACTTTTAAGCGGGATGGTAGAGCTTGGATGAGTTCTTTGGCAGTAAGCGACATGCGATGGTGGGTTATGGTTGTGCGACAAACATGGCGAAAATTTTAGAAAGTCATGCTGACCTAAGTATTGAACCGTGAACGGTTCGGAATACTCTGCACGAGGCAGAACCTCGCGCGAGCGGAAAACAGGGTGACAGTCAAAGAAACACAGAACTTCACTGAACCGACCAACGGGAGTTCATTGCGGAACGCAGTAATTTCACTGAACCGACCAAACCGACCAACGAGTTGCGAAGTCTCGGAATCATTGCGGAACGCAATAACGGAGCTCATTGCGAAACGCAATAAAATCTGTGTCTATTGTCTGTGAAAATCTGTGCTTCTGTGGCAATAAGATGTCTTTTATGGTTCTGCTCGGTAGCTATTGCAATAGACTTTAAGCGAGATAATTAGATAGAAGATTTCGTTTCTTTTCTCGAACTCAAACGGTGAGCTTTAGTTGGCCGTTAAAAACTGCAACACATCGCGTTTCACTTCCTCGGGCTTCTCCATCATGGGCACATGACCGCATTTGTCATAAACCACCAATTGGCTGCCTTTAATATCCTGATGAAAACGCTCGGCATACTTCACATTCACAATCTTATCTTGTTTGCCCCACACAATCATCGTTGGACAAGCAATTTCAGCAATCCTATTTTGGTCAAACACATCGGTAGCATTGGCCATTTCTACAATGTGGCGCAAATTGCCTTCGCGGTTCCATAGGCTATTCACACGGGTTATCTTCTCTGGGGTCACCATAGTTTTGTCGTAAGGCACCCGCTCTATGCCTTTGGCGGTCATAAACTCGGGCAATCCTCTTTCGGAGAACTTCCGCACCGGCCAAAGGGTGAAAAAATCGGCATTGGCGCTCTTTTTCACCTCTTCCATATCATAGCCCGCACTGTTAAACAACACCAATTTGCGCACTACATCTGGATGTTGCAGCGCTAGCGCCATCGCCATAAGTCCACCCATAGAATTGCCCATCACATAGCACGAGTCGATGTGTAGCGTATCGAGTAAAAAATTGAAATAAGCCGTATGGGCTTCCATCAATGTGGTGTCGGAGGTATAGGAAAACGGATAGTCCGACAACCCAAACCCAGGCAAGTCTACTCGTATGATACGATAGTTGGACTGGATGAGCGAATCGAGCGCCACAAAATCGCGGTTGCTGCCCCCAAAGCCATGAATCATAAGCACGGGCATGCCTGCGCCACTCTCGGTGTAATGCAATTCGCCCCCTTTCCAGCTAAGGAAATGCGAGTTGGGAAGCCTGTAGGTAGCCTTCACCTCGGCCTTCGACAAGGTGAGGTCTTGGCGAAACATGGCATACATACCAAGCGAAACGATGGGAATAAGTACAAGCGCAAGCAGGGCTTTACGGGCAAAAGTCATGGGTGTAAACGAAGTTAGTTTGAACACTGCAAACCTAAAGCGTAAAACAGAACAGTGCTTCTCCTAAACCAAAATACAGTTTCATTGACAGTGAAATATGACCGAAGAAACCGACTAAAGTGGACTTGCAACTGTACCTGCTAACCTTGATTAGATAGTAATTGAAGTTTTAGTAAAGCGGTTTAACCTAAAATTACATATCAGAAACAAGAAGAAAACATGACAGGGATTTCAAGCTCAAGGCAGTATACCTGAGCTAACAAAAGGATAATATTAGCGAACTGACGTTTGACCTAGAAGTTCGACCTGGCCATCATTAGTGCAGTCTCATGCAGCTGGAATCACCTTTTGGAAAGATAAGGAGTAGCAAATTAAATTTTTATTCAATGCGATGAAAATCACATAAAGCATATATTTGCAGCCATGAACGCCTTCACCATTTCATTTGCTACTTCAATTGCATGTCACTCAAAGTGCTGTACCTGTTGTATGCTATACTGAAAGGCTAAAGCGTAACATAACTCTTGTGCGATGCTAGCCTTTCAGGAAACTGGGAGGCTTTTTTTATTGATTGAATTTTGACTTACGACTAACGCTTTAAACTTATTACAATGCAAAGCTTCCGTACCGAACTCGAAAATCCCGACCTAACAGGAAAACAGGCCATTGTGGCTAAGGACATCATCAATCTAGATAAGAAAATTCGACAGTTCCGCGAGGGCACGGTGAACGAGGAGAAATTCCGTAGTCTGCGGTTGGCACACGGGGTCTATGGCCAGCGGTAGCAAGGCGTGTAGATGGTGTGCGTCAAAATCCCGTTCGGGCGTATCAACCCTGACCAGTTGATGACCATTGCGGACCTATCGGACGAATTTGCCAGCGGAACCCTGCACGCCACCACGCGGCAAGACATCCACATCCATTACGTGACTTACTCCTTACTCCTCTTCCAATGTCTGACCAAAAGAAAATAACAATCGGCCTGTTTGGCTTTGGCTGTGTGGGCCAAGGGCTCTATGATGTGCTGAACCACTCGCAGGTGCTCGAAGCTACCATTGCCAAAATATGCGTAAAAGACCGCCATAAGCAGCGCAGACTGCCCATGGAAATGTTTACCTACGATAAGGAAGACATTCTAAAGCGCGACAACCTTGACGTGGTGGTGGAATTGATTGACGATGCAGATGAGGCCTATCGCATAGTGAGTACCGCCATTCGCAAAGGGGTGAATGTGGTGACTGCCAACAAAAAAATGCTGGCCGAGCACTTTGAAGAACTCTATCACTTATCTTTAAAATATGGCGTGGCATTGCTGTACGAAGGTTCGGCTGGTGGCAGCATCCCGATCATTCGCAACTTGGAGGAATACTACGACAACGAACTGCTGGATAGCGTGGAAGGCATAGTCAACGGCTCAAGCAACTACATTCTTACCCGCATGGAGCGCGACAACCTCGGCTACCCCGAAGCGCTTAATCTTGCTAAAGATAAAGGCTTTGCCGAAACCGATCCTTGGCTAGATGTGGCGGGCTACGACAGCAAATACAAGCTGCTGTTGCTCACTGTGCATGCCTTTGGTTTGGTGCTAAAACCAGAGCAAATCCTCAACTTGGGCATTCAAAACGTAACGTTTGATGATATTCGCTATGCCCGCCAGCGCGATAGCCGCATCAAGCTAGTGGCCAAAGCGCACAAGCAGGGCGACAAAGTGCGGGCCTACGTGTTGCCCCATTTTGTGGAACGCGGCCGCACCCTCTACAACATTATGGACGAATACAATGCCGTGGAAGTGGAAGGCGCCTACAGCGACCGTCAAACCTTGGCTGGCAAGGGTGCAGGCTCCTACCCCACTGGCAGCGCGGTGCTTTCGGACATATCGGCCCTGACATACGGTTACAAATACGAACACAAAAAGCTGCGCAAAGCCCTCAAAAACGGCAGCCACAGCCCCGAAACCCAGCTCGATACCGACTTCGAGCTAAAGGTGTATGTGCGCTATGTCAACCGCGCCCATCTCGATGCCATAGATATTATAAGCATCGAAGAAGAATACCGCTCGCCCAGTTTCAACTATGTGGTGGGCACGGTGCGCTTCGCATCGTTATTCCATCTTTTTGGCGATAAAACACAGGGGTTGTTTGTGTGTGTGGTGGGATAAATAATCACATCTTTCGCCCATGAACCCAACCATCTGCCCAGCCACAGCCAGCGACCTTGCGGGCATATTGGCCATACTAAACCACAACATCCTTACCTCCACCGCTATTTATTCCTACACGCCTTGGACAATGGAACAACTGGAGCTATGGTTTTCCGCCAAGCAAAACGATACCATGCCCGTGCTGGTAGCCAAGGTCAACAGTGGCGTGATGGGCTATGGCACCTATGGCATATTTCGCCCCAAAGAAGGCTATCGCTTTTGCGTGGAGCATTCTATATATATAAATGATGCGGCCCAAGGCAAGGGCATTGGTTCGGCCATGTTGCACGCCCTTATTGCCCAAGCCAAGGCCCAAGGTTTGCACACCATGATGGCGGGCATAGATGCTACAAACGCCCACAGCATTGCGTTTCATCGCAAATTTGGATTTGTAGAAGTAGGGCTGATGAAAGAAGTGGGCTTCAAATTCGACCGATGGCTGGATTTGCAGTTTATGCAACTCACCTTGCCTCCCAGCCCATGAAATTCGGATTTCGCAAACCCAGCCTTAACAAGCGCATCGCAGCGCGCACTTCGTTAAAACGCATAGTGCGCCACAACCTTGGCATAAAAGCCCCACGCGGCATGGGCTGGCTTACTAACCCCAAAAAAGCAGCCTACAATAGGGTATATAACCGCACCACCAAGGGCTGCGTAGTGCTGCTGGCGTGGCTATTGGCTTAGGCTGTATGTCCTAACTTTTTTGTTTTGCTTAGTAATCTTCTGGATATATGCAGCGGGGCCTTTGCCCAGCACTAACTCCTTTTTCAAAAACGGGAAGCCCAGACTTACATCTTTGTTTTTAACAATTGATTATCAGGTAACTAATCATTCCTAAACGCTTTAGAAAGCTATTCGATTGGATTAGGTTAAAATTCAAAAACCTAGTACCGCCTATTCGGATTCGTATAACTCGAAAGTACATCAAGTTTAGAGGCATACTCCTCTTATTTCTACCACAAAAACTTAACATACCTACACCGCAAGAGTTGCTTTAATTTGCAGTCGGTTAACATTAAAATAACATTAGCAGCATGCGAGTTCATTTTATTGCAATTGGAGGAAGTGCGATGCACAATTTGGCTTTGGCGCTGCATCACATGGGCTACAAGGTTTCGGGCTCTGATGATGAAGTGTTTGAACCTTCCAAAACCCGATTGGCTACTTTTGGGCTAATGCCCGAAACAATGGGTTGGAATGCAGATAGCATTACGCCAGATATAGAAGCGGTGATATTGGGTATGCATGCACGTGCCGACAATCCCGAATTGCTTCGGGCACAAGAGCTCAATCTGCGTATTTTTTCATACCCCGAATACATCTATGAGCAAACCAAAAAGAAAAAGCGAATAGTGATAGGCGGTAGCCACGGAAAAACCACCATCACCGCAATGGTGTTGCATGCCCTTAGCCACAGTAAAGTAGATTGCGACTATATGGTGGGTGCCCAATTGGCGGGATTCGATACCATGGTACGCCTTACCGACAAAGCCAAAATAGTGGTGTTGGAAGGTGACGAATACCTCTCAAGCCCAATAGATAGACGCCCAAAGTTTCATCTCTATCAACCGCACATTGCCCTTATTAGTGGCATAGCGTGGGACCATGTAAACGTGTTTCACACCTTCGAAAACTATGTAGAGCAATTCAGCATGTTTGTCGATTTGATTGAGAAAAACGGCACACTTATCTATTGCATAGACGATGAAGAAGTGAACCATGTGGCCGATGAATGCCTCAATAAAATAACAAAATTGCCCTACAGTGTGCCTTCGCATATTACTAAAGACGGAAAAACCTTTTTGCTTACCGATGAAGGCAAAGTGCCGTTGCAGATATTTGGCAAGCACAACCTTACAAACCTCAATGGAGCGCGGCTAATTTGCCTTAGCGTTGGGTTAAGCAACAAGCAGTTTTATGAAGCTATACAGAGCTTTAAGGGCGCCAATAACCGCCTCGAATTACTAGCAGAAAATGGTAGAGTTTCAGTGTTCAAAGACTTTGCACATTCGCCATCCAAGCTTAAAGCGACTGTAAACGCAGTAAAAGAACAGTTTCCCGACCGCAAGCTTACGGCCTGCATGGAACTGCATACATTCAGTTCGCTCAATGCTGACTTTATGAAAGAGTATGCTGGCAGCATGGATGCGGCAGATGAGGCCATTGTATATTTCAATCCGCATACTTTGAAGCATAAAAAGCTACCCGAACTGCATAAAAAGGATGTAAAGAAAGCCTTTGGACGCAAGGATGTGGAAGTGTATACCGATATCGAAGAACTGCGCAAACACTTGCTGAGTGAAAAGTGGCGTAAGCGCAATCTGCTTATGATGAGCTCGGGCAATTTTGACGGGTTAGAGTTGAGCAAGCTTGCCAGTAAAGTAGCAGGGAATTAAACTGGAGTCATTACCGAAATCTTGGTATTTCGTTAAAAGCGGTTCAAGATTAGCCGCTTTGCCACACCCTATCCCTGACGAAAATTACTGTGCAGCATAATTTGTTGCCATTTTACCCAGTTGTGGTGCACGCGCACTCACTGTACCCAAGGTGTTGCCCTTCGTCAAGCTCAAAGGTTTCTGCAGCATTATCTATTGCAGCACATGCTGAGCTAACACACGTTGTACATCATAGACATTGACTGATTTATTAAACTGCTTCTTAATACTTGGCTGCAATTCGCTAGATACCCAGATTTTAAGTTCGGCATCAAGGTCAAAGGTGCCAGCAGTTTCTACACTAAACCGAGATATACTCTTATATGCCACCGACATATACTCAACCTTACTACTGGTGATGCTTTGCTTGTCTATTAAGATAAGCCGCTTGTTGGTGAATAGAAACATGTCGCGGATAAGCTTGAATCCAAGTTCAAACTGTTCGCCTTCGCAGAGTAGTGTTTCATATTCTTTGTTTAGGTCGTCTTGACTTACTGCGCCCGCGTTGCCGAGCAATGCTGAAAAAAATCCCATTGTTTATTGTGTGTTTAAATAGATAGTAGTTGCGAGTAAGATAGTATTTTTTGGAACTTAGAAAACTTTGGCCTAAGGAAAGAAACACTTAGTCTGGCTGGGTGGGGGTGAGATTATTGCGAAGTCACAACTTAGCGCTGGGCAGACACTCCAGAACTTTTTGTTATTGCATACCGCAATGAGCTCCCTACGTTTGGTTCAACGAGCGCTGGAACACTTAGTCCAGCTGGGGGGTTTACTAGCTGCGTGATGCTTCATTTTTCATGTACATTTGAACAACCTGTTTCATGTCATGCTCAGAATTATAATCACTTCGCTCCTATTTTCCCCAGTTTCTACTATGTGTTTGGCACAGCCTACAGACCTTTCACGACTATATGAATTGGAAGAAAAAGCCTATTTGGGCTTGCTGCAGGCGCCCGAACGCCAGGCAACAAACAATTACGACCTTGTGTATCAGCGAATGGATTGGGAGGTGAATCCAAATGTGAATTATATAACGGGAAATGTTAGTTCTCATTTTAAGCCCACAGAAAACTTAAGTCACTTGGAGTTTGATTTGAGTACGGATTTGATAGTAAACAGCGTTACTTATCATGGTTCGCCTGCGCAGTTTAGTCAAATAGCTGGCGATATACTTCGTATTACTTTACCCATTGAGGTTGCTGCAATGCAGCTAGATTCGGTATTGATAAACTATGAAGGAACGCCTCCAAATACTGGTTTAGGTTCGTTTGTGCAGTCTACACACAATGGAGCCCCTATAATTTGGACGCTTTCGGAGCCTTATGGTGCAAAAGACTGGTGGCCCTGCAAACAGAATTTGCAAGATAAAGTGGATTCTATGGATGTATTTATTACCACTCCACAAGCCTATAAAGCAGTAAGCAATGGGCTTCTGGTTTCAGAAACTGATGAAGGTTCCAACAAAGTATTTCATTGGAAGCATCGCTATCCAATAGCAACGTATCTCATTTGCATGGCAGTAACGGACTACGAAGTGTATACCAACCTTGTACCCTTTGACAATCACACCGTGGAAGTGGTTAATTACGTTTATCCTGAAGATTTTGCCACCGCTCAAAGCGTAACACCAGATGTGGTGGCGCAAATGCAACTGTATGCATCGCTTTTTGGGGATTATCCTTTTAAGTTGGAGAAATATGGTCATGCTCAAATGGGTTGGGGCGGTGGCATGGAGCATCAAACCATTACATTTATGGGAGGTTGGAATTACGAACTTATGGCGCATGAACTGGCCCATCATTGGTTTGGCGACAAAGTGACCTGTGGTAGCTGGGAAGATATTTGGCTCAATGAAGGATTCGCTACCTATCTCTCAGGTTTGTGCTACGAATTTCTTTTGCCGCAATACTGGATGTCTTTCAAAGAGCAGCGCATTGCCAATGTGGTAAGCCAACCAGATGGCTCGGTGCTATGTGGTGACACGTCCGATATTGGGCGTATTTTTAGTGGTAGGCTATCTTATGCCAAGGGAGCCATGGTATTGCACATGATGCGCTGGGTAATTGGCGATAGCGCATTTTTTGCTGCCACGCGCAATTACCTTACTGATGCAGGAAATGCCTACGCATTTGCACGAACTCCAGAGCTTAAAGCGAACATGGAAGCAGCAAGTGGTCAAAATCTTTCATGGTATTTTGACGACTGGTTTACAGGTGAGGGCTACCCTTCGTATACCGTTGATTGGCAGCAGACTCCCAATGGTGTGGTAAGTTTAACTGTTAATCAAAGCCAATCGCATAGCAGCGTAGACTTCTTTGAACTTCCGATACCTATTCGATTTTCAAATCAGTCACAAGATACCATCATCACATTCAATCATACCTTTAGTGGACAAGTTTTTACCACACCATTGCCCTTTGAGGTGAATGATGTGGTTTTCGATCCAGAACTTCGAATTATTTCGGCAAACAATAGTATCACCTCTATTTCGGAGAATCCGAAGTTTGAACGCATTGAAATTCTCCCAAATCCAGTCTCCGAATCTTTTTCGCTATCCCGAGTTGATCCTCGGGTATCTTCTATACAGCTACACAATCTTAGCGGAAAGATGGTCTATTCCTACCCGATTTCAGCAATTCAGAATAATGCATTTATGCTACCGTCTTTGGCTAGTGGGCTCTATTTCGTTGAGATAACCGGACAGGCCGTTCGCCAAGTTGCTAAATTGGTAGTACATAAAAACTGAGCATTTCCCAGATGCTTTTCGAACAATGCTGTCTTACAATCAACACTTCCGTTGCTCGGGGCACTGCGTAACTTTTTGGCTGTGCATGCTGCAGTGAGCTCCGTTATTGCGTTCCGCAATGAGCTCCTGTTGGTCGGTTTGGTCGGTGCAACGAGCCCAGCGTGAACACCTGCATCAGCCGGGGGTCAGTGAGTATCGCTGGCCTTCGACACTGCTTCAACCCAATTATCCCATTTCAACTTTTGTTTAGCAAAGTCCTTTGGGAAAGGACCGCTTGCAAAGTAGAGTTCGGTGGTGTGGTCTTCCATATTCTCAGCGAGGAGCATCTTCTCTGAATAATGAACCTCATCTTTAAGGTAATCGATTTGCAAGTAAAAATTGCCGTACACCACTCCAACATAGCCTGTTGCCTTTTCGGACTTGGTGTCTAGAGTCAATTTCGTTTCAGAATTTGGATTCCATGCAGAAGAGAAGAACACTTTCCTGTCGAATTTCACCCCAAGTTTTAGGAAGTAATCGGTTTTGATGAGGGCATTCCAGATGTTCTCAGGTGTGGCATGGAGCACCGCCTTGGAATAAAAGAAGGGTTGCGAACCCATCTTTGCAATCGCATCATCCGATAGAAAACTAACCTCGCTCAACCGTGCAGAACCATTTCCACCGTTCATAAAACGATAGCCCACAACGGTATCTTCTTCCACCACAATGGCCTGAATGACGATAATGAGCTCGCTCATGCCCTTGTGTTCGGAGTAAATGCTAGCTACACGTGGAAGGTTCATGTTCAAAGCCCGTGCATCGGGATAAAGCGCTGTATCGACTTTGATGAGCGATTTGTGGTCGGTCAGTTCCTGATCTGTTGGTAGCCGATTGGCAATGGCAGGAACTTCACTAAGCTTTTGTATATCCACAGGAACAAAACCGAAATTGTCTGGACAATACCAGCCTCCGTAGCTGTGGGTTTGCTTCTTCACAGCTTCTTTGTTAGGCGCTGCTGGTTGCTCATTGGCGGTTTCTTGACTGCTGCATGAACCAAAGATGAGTAGCATGGAGAGCATAGTGGAAATTGAACGATTGTAGGTCATGGTTCGTGATTTTCCGCAAAGCTGCGCATACCCTTAACAACAATCGCATTAACGAGTGTAAAACAGCGTAAATGATGCTAAATGAAACGATTTTAGAAGAGCAAACACTCGTCCTTACTGGGTATGGAGAGCGTCATCTTCGCACGGACTTTGGCGGGCGGGGGCAACTAGCATTGGGAACACTTAGATCTGCTGGGGGATAAAACAAAACACCTACGCGCTGTATATGGTCTATAAATTCGGGGTTGGTAAGGGTATTAAAATCTACTATATCAACTGCCACCGGTAGGTCGCTTTCGGCACAATCTGCAAGCACGTGGGCTATAGTTATGGCTTGTAACTCTTTGTTCATTACAGCCAAATCTATATCGCTACCTATTTTAAAGTTGCCTTTGGCGCGACTGCCGAACAGATGCACCTGTTTGATATCTGAATACTTACTAAAAACAGCATACAGGGTTTTAATATTGCGCTCTGTTAAACCGTAAAGCGAGGGGATTTTATCAGTCATTGAACAGATTGCCTTAAGTTTCGTTTAGCTGCTGCACAAAGAAACGGTGTAGGTTTTTGAGCGCAGGAAAGGTTTCGGTGCGCAGATGTGTTTCGGCTTTTAGAAACTTGTTACCCATCATAATCGTGCGCTAGTTCGTTGCGAAGGTCAAGCCCGTCAATGAGCGCTTGTGCATAGGTAATATATTGCGCTTGCTGTGCCTGACGGAAGGTGTCTTTGGGCGATGGCTTGAAGGCAAAGCCCTTTTCTTCTAAAAAATCTTTCATGGTTTTCCAGGCCAGCTCGAGTGTAGACTCAAAGCGCTGCACCAAACCATTGCGCTCCAGCTCGTTTAGTTCCTTTTCTTCCATTGATTCGTGCAGGCGCTCAAAAGCCCTGTCGTAATTGGCAAAATGCTGCTTCCAGCGGATGTCTTCCTCGCTCATGACCTATGCATTTATAAAGCAAAGATAAGGCTATTGCCACACCTAACCTTGGCAAGGGAGCTAGGAATTAGGAATTTTTAATTATGAAAGATTACCCTACTTTCTAAGGAACGCTGCAACAAGCCCGGGAACACTAGCCGGTTGGGGCTACTCTTCATCATCGCTTCCTTTTTCGTAGCCTTCGTAATAATAGGATTGCTCTATGCCCTTAAAAATGATTTCGCGGTTGTTTACTTCGTCCGTTAAATTGGCAACAAGCAAGGTTCTTAATTCCAAATCGTTAATGGGGCTGCGTTCCATGGCTTGTAGGTAAAGTTCTTTACTCACAAACTGCCAATTTACCATTTTTTGCAGGCGTGCTTTCAAAATCATATCGAGCCATATCCGCATTGTTCTGCCATTGCCTTCCATAAAAGGGTGGGCAATATTCATTTCTACATATTTGGTAATTATCTCTTCAAATGTGTTTTCGGGCATCAATTCCACTTTTGCCAAAATCTCATTCAAATACAAAGCTGTCGCAAACCGAAAACCGCCTTTTGATATGTTTTTGGTCCGCAACTCGCCTGCAAACTCAAACAGGCCATCAAATAGATAGCGATGTAGTTGCTGCAACCCTTTGGTTGTGCCAATTTCTATAGTGGTTATATCACCCGATTCAAATAACCGAAAAGCATTTTCCAAGCTTTTACCATCGATGTTTTTCATATCTCAAAAGTAGGCTTTTCTCCATTTTAGGCATGATTAAAAGGGTAACAAAAGCTTAGGGTTTGTTGTGCAACTTCGCTTGTTTCCGAAGTTCCGAAGCTTCGGAACGGAAAGGAACGGAACGGGTTCGGATAAAGAGACCCCTTCGGAATGCTGCAACGAGCGCATCGGGTACACTTAATTAAGCTAGGGGTTGTGGACGGTTACAAACCGTCCGTGTACTATTCCAATGAAGAGACCCTACGGAACTCTTCAATGAGCGCATCAGGAACACTTAGTCCAGCTGGGGCAACTTCGCTTGTTTCCGAAGTTCCGAAGCTTCGGAACGGAACGGAAAGGGAGCTGTTCTTAGCCAGCTTTGCACAGCTTAGCACGAAAGGTCGCCCATAATTTACAACTGGAGCAGTTGCTTTAATTTTTGGTTAAGCTCTTGAATTTCTATAGCTGTCAAAATACCCAAAAGGCCCTTGCACAACGTTTGATCTATTGTCGCAATTTTACTTGTTCTGATAAGCGATTGCTTTCTAATTCCTGAAACCATAGATGGATTTAGTACTACATCAGTACTTTCTTGCCACCCAATTTGGGTTGTAATAAAGCAAACAGTTACATCAAGTGATGTCTCTGTTAAAACAACAGCAGGGCGTAATTTACTACCTGTTAAATCTGTAAACGGAAAGGTTACTAACACAACGTCACCTTTAGCCATTATACACCTTTTTTAAGTCGGACAAGGAATACAGGTCCTCTTCCTCGTTTAAGAAATCAAATGCATGACTTTGTGCGCTAAGGGTCTGCACTCCTTTTATCAAAACACTTTCCTCATAACGTTTAATGACAAAATCGGCAAAATCAGAGATTTCTTCCGCTTTTTCCTCAGGTAGCTGATTTATCGCCTTTACGGTGCGTTCAATAATTGCTTGTCTGGTCATAACTAAAAAGTTTGGAATCAAATATAAGTATTCTAGTCAGATGTCAGTTCCGAAGCTTCGGAAAGGAACGGAACGGGATAAAGAGACCCCCTTTGGTCGCTGCACCAAGCGCATTAGGAACACTTGCGCCAGCGGGGGCATTAGTTGGATTTAGCCGCTGTGTTTTTACCAAAAAGCTCTACTGCAATTGTTGCCGATTTGGTGCTGGTAGCATCCTGATAACTTCCATTCCAGTCATCTGCTCTTCCTTCGTGGGGTTGCACTTTCCTATGCTTCAATTGCGATATGTCGTTGTAGCCATCTTCATATCCTCTTACTACCATTTGAGTATCGGGAGGCAACTGTTGCAGTAGCGCTATAAGCTGTTTTGCTGTCATGACCTAAATTTTAACAAACAAAGATAAGGCTAATGCCACTCGGCCTTTGGTCCTATTGTAGTGGTAGGTTTCTTGGGCGGAGGTTAGTAGCATTTTTGGTTTTGTTTATTGCCCAGTTACTACTAAGCGCAGCGTTCTCTATGCCGAATGTGGAAAACTGAGCGTGTAATGTTCCATTGAAGAGACTCTGCGGCACACTTAACCCGCACACCTGCGGGATAACTTCACATACTGATTACGAACAATTAAAACTATCAGCTCTATTACGGCAGTAACTTGGACGCTTGAAAAAAGCATTCGTAGCATTTTATTTTATTTGGATTTTTTGCTTGGGAGGAAGCTTTGCTTCTGCTCAAAGTATAGCGAAAAACATTGCAGAAACGGAAAAGAACATTGCCCATCTGGAAGCGCAGAAAGGTATATTGAACAGACACCGTGAAACACTGAAACTGGAAAAAGTAGGTAATGACCTGATGCAAATTGGATTGCCAGATGTAAAACCGGGCGATCAGTTGTTATGGCATAGCAGCATGGCACTAGCGTATGCTGAAAAACATGAACAAGCTCGATGGGTGGCACATATTATTTTGCCTGATGTTACAGAAGGTGCCGTCAGCCGTACCAACGATTTTAGGGCGGATAGTTTGGTAACCACAGGCAGCGCGGTAGAAGCCGATTATTTTTTGAAGCAGCTGCAACCCGACAGCAGCTATACCTATGATGGCTTTGGATATGATCGCGGCCATTTGGCACCCAGTGCAGATTTTCGATGGAGTGCGCAGGCCCTAAGCGAAAGCTATTTGTATAGCAATATGAGCCCGCAGTTAGGTGATTTTAACCGCGGCATTTGGGGTGATTTGGAAGATAAAATACGGGAGTATATCTATCAGCATCCCGGTAGTATGTTGTATGTGGTGACGGGGCCAATACTCACTGATGGTTTGCCCAGAATAGAACGAGGCATAAACAAAGTGAGCATCCCGAACTATTATTGGAAGGTTGTGCTGGATAGAGTGCAGATGAAAGCCATTGGTTTTGTGTTGCCCAATGCACCGGGCACAAAGCCTTTAGAACTTTATGCCGTGGACATTGACAGCGTTGAACACCTGACAGGTTTATCTTTTTTTACGGCACTGCGAGCCGATGAAAAGGCTGAAATAGCCCACCAAAAAATTACGAGCGATTGGTTTAGCGAAGTAGCAAGTGGCGATGTGCCGCCTGTGCCCATTGAGCAACTAAAGCGCGGGCAGATTAGCACCATTATGGCTGCGCGTGCCGCGGGAGGTAGCAAAAACTCCACCGTTGTGGGTAAAGTGGTAAGTGGCCGCGCGAGCCGTGCTGGGAATGTGCTATTGAATTTGGATAAGCAATACCCCAATGAAATTTTTACGATATTCATTAAAAAAGAAGACCTTATAAATTTTGAGTATGACCCCGTTGAATTTTTAGACGGTAAACGCATAGCCGTTAATGGCAGAATTGCAGATTTGGGCGGAAAGCCAACCATGTATATTGGGAATGGGAAGGCTGTGGAAGTTAGTGCAGAATTGTAACAACGGCTGTGCGGGTTTTGCCCAGTTACTACTTAGCGCAGCAATCTCTCTGCCGAATGTAGAAAACTGTGCGTGCACTATTCCCTTGAAGATACCCCTTGGAAACGCTGCAACGAGCATGATAACACTTAGTCAGGCAGCGTCTAGTTCCACACGAGTAATCCTTCGGAAGACTTAATCCGACTGAGCATTTTAATGCAGGTTTTGAAGGATTACTGATTATTCAGATTGAATTTGTCCTTTTCCCACAACAAAGGGTTGTTCAGGATGTAAAAACGGATCTTTTCGAGTTTCTGGGTATCACGGATGATGTGTTCATGAAAACGCGATTGCCATGCAAAATCGGCATGGATAGCGCGCGCCTGTTTTGATACCGCAGATTTGTATGACCTGATTATGGTGGACAACGACCCTGATTTAGGGGATATGGCTGCCATTTTTTCGTTTTTGGGTGGTTGTGGTGGTAGAGACGTTGCATGCAACGTCTCCACAACATGCAACGTCTCTGCAGGCGGAAGACCAGATCCATACCGATCAATGATGACAATGCCATGCACATGATTTGGCATCACCACGAATTCATGAAGGTGAACAAATGGAAAATGGTCAGGTATGGTATACCAACAATCATGGGCAATCTGTCCAATCTCCGTGAGAAGCATCTCCCCTTGCTCTACCTCTCCGAAGAAATGTTGACGGTCTTGGGTGCAGATGGTGATGAAATAGGCAGCATCGCGCCCATAATCCCACCATGGGGCGCGGGCAGACGGGACGCGGTATTTGTCGCGAAATAGATCGGCCATGGGGTAAATATCATGATTTTCGGTAGAGACGTTGCATGCGGTGGAGACGTTGCATGCAACGTCTCTATAGGTTATCGGAATTTGGTTGTAGAGGCGTTGCATGCAACGTCTCTACAACCCATGCACCATACTATCAATTTGCGACTGGCAAAATGAAATGGAATAAGGTATTCACGAAGCGATCATCGGGGTTTTTATGCGTTCTCAACTATGGCGATTTCTTCTTGTGTAAGCCCATACAACCCATACACCATCTTATCAATCTCTTTATCTATTCTATCTATTTCACTTTGCAGGGCGTTGGCTTCTGTTTTCTTTTTAGTGAAGTAAGCCATCCATTCCTCCTGTTTCTCTAAGCTCAACACCACCTTGGCCTTGCCCAACTCTGCCATAAAGCCCTTAAAATCTAAACTCGGCCACTGCTGCAACTTCGTGCTCGGTTTCGGGATGTCGAATTGGGTTTGGAGTAAATTCAAAAGGTTAGAAACTGATTCTTCAAAATCTTTTACAGATGTCATAATTGAATCTACCTTAAAATCATGATTACAGTCAAACATGATTGGTAGTGAACGAAGTTGGTGCACTTTAATCTCTGGAAAAGCTTTGTCATCTCTTCCTGACATTTTTCTGAAGTAATACGCCAATAACTTGGATATGACAATACTTAAAACCGACTTCCCAGAATAATTTGAGGGAATTTTTACCACATGCAACAAGGCATTCGAAATCATATCCTCATTACACCATGCTGCGATAATTTTTTCACCCATTGTTCTTCTTGCAAGCAATCGCTCATCCTGAAATAACTCTAAGTTTCGAGGTTCAGCTAAATGAAAGCCGTATTTAACCCATTTATTGTCCCATTTCACTTGGTAGCGATCTACATCTCTTCCTTCAAGCAAAGGGAACTGATTCTCAACCACATAGACACATAGTTAAGAGCGTTGGTGTTAGATATTATCCTGAAAAATCGGCATTTACGCGCACTACTACGTGAATTCCGAGGCATCTCTCTATCTTTTCATTTGTTACGCCTATGTATCTATGTAATTAAAAATCAATTTAATGAAGATTTCTCACTCCACCTTGCTTATCTCGAAAAACCATATCCTCGGTCCAGAAATATCATTTTGATGCGTTGCCCCTACAAAACAATACCCCCGTTGTGCTGTTTGTTGGTTACGGTAGTATTTTAGCCGATAGGATGGACGGAATTCAATTTAACCTCGGCAAAGGATTCATATTTAGCAAGCACAACCCGAAGGAAATCTCCCCTTTCGACAAGGTGTTTAGCACTTTCAAAGAGCTGCTTACTCATACTTCTGGCGATATTGAAGAAGCGTTTGCTTGGCTGAAGGAACTGGACAACGAATATGACATTTTCACCGATGCATATACCCTTGCCGATTTTGAAGAAGACCTCAAAAAGCGGGGCTACATCAAAGAAGAGATAGACCCAGAAGGTGGAAACTCGGGCAAAGGAAAAGGTAGGAATATTCTTACTCCCAAATTGGAATCGGCACTGCGCCAATATGCCTTGGAACAGATTTTTGGCAAACTCCAAAAAAGTGGCGCTGGCAATCATCGAACCAAAAAAGTAGGTCAAGGGGACGAACGCGATGGCGAAAATCGCCCGTACAGCTATGGGGACGATTTTTCGCGAGTGGATATGACCGAGAGTTTAAAGAACGCCCAAATCAATCATGGGATAAGCGACCTAAAGCTGACCGAAAACGACCTTGTAGTAGAGGAAACCAAGCACAAGGCCCAAATGAGCACCGTGCTGATGATTGACATTAGCCATTCGATGATATTGTATGGTGAAGACCGCATAACGCCTGCCAAAAAAGTAGCTATGGCGTTGGTAGAAATGATACATCGCAAATACCCTAAAGACTCTATTGACATCATCGTATTTGGCAACGATGCTTGGCCCATTCAGATAAAAGACCTCCCCTATCTGAAAGTAGGGCCATACCACACCAACACAGTGGCCGGCTTGGAATTGGCGATGGACATATTGAGGCGTAAACGCAACACCAACAAGCAGATATTCATGATTACAGATGGAAAACCCAGCTGCGTGCGGTTGCCAAACGGAGAGTATTACATGAATAGCAACGGATTAGATGAAATGATAGTAGCGCAATGCCTAAACAAGGCAGCGCAAGCGAGGAAACTGAAAATACCAATCACCACCTTCATGATTGCATCAGACCCCTATTTGAAGCAGTTTATAAAGATGTTTACCGCTCAAAACAACGGCAAAGCTTTCCTAACAGGTTTGAAAGGTTTGGGCGACATGCTATTTGAGGATTACGAGAAAAACAGAGTCAAAAAAATATAAGATGAAACAAGAAATTACGTTTGGAGCGCTAAAGCAGTCTGGATATCAAGAGCGTACCATAAACCAAGAGCTAAAGGAAAACCTAATTGCACGGATAAGGGCGGGTAATCCAGCATTTGATGGCCTATGGGGCTACGATGATACCGTGGTTCCGCAATTGAAAAAGGCCATACTCGCAGGGCATCACATTAACCTATTGGGATTGCGCGGTCAGGCAAAAACACGCATTGCGCGTAATATGATTGCCCTCCTGGACGAGTACATGCCCATTGTGAAAGGTTCGGAGATAAACGATAGCCCTTACCGCCCTATCTCCAAATACGCAAAAGATACGCTTACCGAAATGGGCGATGCTACCCCTATAAGTTGGGTACATCGCTCCGACCGTTTCTTTGAGAAATTGGCTACACCCGATGTGAATGTGTCTGACTTAATAGGCGATATAGACCCCATAAAAGCCGCAACGCTCAAATTGCCTTACTCAGACGAGCGCGTGCTGCATTATGGCATGATTCCACGGGCCAATCGCTGCATTTTCGTATTAAATGAGTTGCCCGATTTGCAGGCACGTATCCAAGTTTCGCTATTCAATATATTGCAAGAAGGCGATATTCAAATACGTGGTTTTCAGTTGCGTATGCCTTTGGACATACAGTTCATTTTCACTGCCAATCCAGAGGACTACACAAATAGAGGCAGCATTGTTACTCCTTTAAAAGACCGGATTGGATCTCAAATCTTCACGCACTACCCCAAAAGCATTGAGCTGGCTAAGAAAATAACCCAGCAAGAGGCCCGCATATCTGCACACGATAAGGAGAATATATCCATGTGCGAATTGGCCAAAGACCTGCTAGAACAAGTATCTTTTGAAGCACGCGACAGCGAATATGTAGACGCCAAAAGCGGAGTTAGTGCACGACTCACCATCAGCGCAATGGAAAACCTAATGGCAGCGGCCAATCTTCGCCTCATAGAAACAGGTGAGCAAAAGACCGTAATCCGATTGGTGGATTTTAATTCAATAATCCCCTCCATCACCGGCAAGATTGAACTGGTATATGAAGGCGAGCAAGAAGGCGCAACTGGTGTGGCAAAGCACCTTATTGACAAGGCTGTTACCACCGAGTTTGAGAAGCTTTTTCCGCGCATACCAAAGCTGGAGAAGCAGGGTGTAAAAACACCTTACACCGATGTGATTGCTTGGTTTGACACCAACGACATGGTAGAACTGAACTATACAGACACAGACGCTGAATTCAATGCCAATCTACTCTCCATAACACCGCTGGTGAAGGTGGTAGAAACCCATTGCGGAAAGCGCACCGAAGCCGAAAAACTGTTTTGCATGGAATTGGTGCTATGGAGCCTATCCGCAGCAAATAAACTCGACAAAACCGAAAGCGACAAAGCCTTTCAGTTTGACGCCACAGGCACCAAGCAGTACTACGGGGATAATTAGTGGCCCTCTGTTTGGCCAGTAATTCCCTTTCCGCTGCTTTATGTTAAGGAATTATAAACTTTGGAAACTTTTGTTATTAAAAACGTTTCCATCGTTTCCAGATTAGTACTTTTGCAATATGGAAATGAAATGTCAGCAACTGTTGGAGCAAGTCACAGGCTTGTTTATGCAGTATGGTGTACGCAGTCTAACTATGGACGATATAGCCCGACATTTGGGTATATCCAAAAAGACACTTTACCTCTGCGTAGCCGACAAAGCCGAACTGGTAGAACTCACTATGACCGCCTACATGGAAAAAGACATTGCCATGATGGAGCAAATACATGTGGATGCCGCCAATGCCATAGATGAAATGTTTTTGATGGCCCAGCACGTAAGCGAGCACCTCACCAAAATGCATCCCAGCATTCTCTTTGATTTGGAGAAATACTACCCCAAGGCGCACAAGCTGTTTATGGATTACAAGCTAAAAACCATTCGTGGGGTATTGACCCGCAACATGCAAGTGGGTATCGAACAAGGGTTGTATCGCGTCAATTTGAATGCCGATATTATTTCGGGTTTGTACGTGGGGCGCATGGATGTGATTTTTGACGAGGCATTGTTTCCAAGGGCGCAGTTTAATGCCGCTCAGATTTATACCGAAACAATACGATACCACATTCGCGGCATTGCAAGTGAAAAGGGCATTATTTACTTGCAGGATAAGTTCAAGGCGATGAACGCGCAGAATCAGGCGATTTTTTAAATAGAGATTTAAGTAGTAAGGAAACCCAACATTTTGAATAATACCATGCGAACAGCAGCAGTACAACTTTCTATTCTATTTTTTCCCTTAGCACTGTGGGCGCAAGACAAGCCTGCGATGCAGTTGAGCTTGCAGCAAGCCAAAGATTACGCCATCCAAAACAGCTACGAGGCCAAAGGTGCTGTTATCGACATTAAGCAAGCCGACAAAGACATTTGGATGGCCACAGCGCGATTGTTGCCGCAGGTGAATGCCGAGGTGGCTTTTAACAATTTCATCGATTTGCCCACAAGCCTTATTGATGCCACGCTGTTTGGTGCGCCTGCTGGTACGCCTGCACAACCCGTCCAATTTGGCCAGCCTTACACTATGGATGTGGGCGGAACAGTGAGTCAAGTGCTCTTCAATGGTTCATATATAATAGGATTGCGTGGTGCAAAAGGATTGCAAAAATTGCAAGCCAGCAAAGGCAATATGATTAATTACAACGTTGCTGCTGCAGCCGAGCAAAACTATTACACTGCCTTGGTAGCAGCAGAAAATGTGGCTATCCTTAGTTCGAACCTCAAGAATTTAGAGAAAACGCTTTCGGAAACTACTGCCTTGTTTCAAAATGGCTTTGCGGAGCAAATGGATGTGGATCAAATAGACCTTCTGGTAACCAACATGCGTACCCAAATAAGCATGGCAACACGTCAAGCAGAGGCTGCAAAAAACCTATTGAAATACACCATAGGTATGGATGTGGATACCGAAGTGACACTAACCGATGGCCTCGAAACCATGTGGAAAACCGCTGACCCAGAGAAGCTGCTTACCCAAGAATTTTCAGTGGAGAAAAACATCAACTACGACATTGTGAGTCAAGATGTGAAGATGCACAAGTACCTCACCCAGTTGGAACAGTCTAAATACATGCCCACACTTGCAGCCTACTATTCATACAAGCAACAGGCGTTCGGAAACGAGTTTAACTTCTTTAGCAGTGCTGGCACATGGTTTCCCAATTCGCTTTGGGGCATCAGCCTTAAAATTCCAATTTGGGACAACCTTGGCAATTTGGCTTCCATTCAAAAAGCTAAATTGGAAGAGCAACGCAAGCGCGACCAATTGTTTAATGTGAAAGAAGGCTTAAAACTGAAATACAAAACCTCACGTGACAGTTATGTATCGGCTATGGAACAACTTGCCAATGCCGAACGAGGATTGAAATTGGCTCAAAGCATTCGTGCTACCATCCTTGTAAAATATAACGAAGGCATGAGCACAAGCATGGACTTGACCCAAGCAGAAAACCAATTGGCACAAGCTCAAGGCGACTACATCAATAAGCTTTTTGCCACTATGGACGCCAAACTGAGCTTAAGCCGCTCTTTTAATCAGTAAAACCTCCTTAAACATTTAATCCACAATTCAACATCCTTAATTCCACGAAATGAAACCCTATTTGATTACCCTTTCAACACTACTCCTTTTTGCCGCCTGTGGTTCTGACGATTCTATTGAAGGCAAAAAATCGCTTCTCACTGAGAAACGCACCGAGCTTGCGAAATTGGAGAATGAGATTCGCCTTTTGGAAGCAACAATTCTGGCTGCAGATTCAAGTTTTTCTGATGTAAAAGATGGCCGTTTGTTGGTAACCGTTAAAAACATTACCCCAGAGAAGTTTGAGCATTTCTTTGAAGTAAACGGTACCATCGAAGCGGTGGAAGTAGCCAATGTTAGCCCCGAGCAAGGCGGACAAATTAAACGCATCACAGTGCGCGAAGGCGACCGCGTTTCGGCAGGGCAAACCCTTGCCACATTGAGCACTAACGTTATCCAAAAAAGTTTGGAAGAATTGGACAACGGCATTGCCATGGCGCAAATTGTTTATGACCGTCAAAGCCGCTTGTGGGAAAGCAAAATAGGCTCGGAAATTCAGTACTTGGAAGCCAAAAGCAACTTAGAGCAAGCACAAAAGAAACGTGCTACCGTGGTGGCGCAAATGGATATGGCTACCATAAAAGCACCGTTTTCGGGTGTTGTAGACCGTCTCTACCAAAAAGAAGGCGAATTGGCCGCACCGGGTATGCCAATACTCACTGTGGTAAACATGAACCAGATGAAGGTGAAAGCGGATGTGTCCGAAAACTATGTACAAAGCGTGAAGCCTAATAGCATGGTGGATATTGATTTTCCATCGTTTGGTTTTTCTACCAAGGCGCCCATTCGCATGGTAAGCAGCATGATAAATCCTGCAAATCGTGCATTTGCTGTAGAGGTATTAGTAAATAATAGCAACGGACTCCTCAAACCCAATGGTATCGCTACCCTAAAAATCAAAGACTTTGAGGCCAATGGAGCATTGATTGTTCCCGCTAAATGCGTGAGCAAAGACCCCAAAGGCGATTATGTATTTACAGTGCAAAAAGCTGATGGGAAAGAAACAGCCATAAAAACCTACGTAAAACTGGATAAATCGAGTCAAGGTTCCATCCTTATATCCGAAGGGCTAACTGCTGGTATGCAGGTAATTGTGGAAGGCTACAACGAGGTGGCCACTGGCGATGAAGTGAAGACCAGCAAATAAGGCTGTTTATGTCACAACGTTCGAACAAACAATTTATCATTCTGATTTAAAAAACTGCTCTCATGTCAGAGATTCAAAATACGAATACACAAACAGACGCTGGTCTGCTTGACAAAGATTATTGGCTGAGTACCTGGGCACTTAACAATAAAATAAGTGTGCTTTTGATGATGTTGCTTATTGCCATTGGTGGCTTTATGGCTTACGAGTCAATGCCAAAAGAGCTGTATCCTGAGATTGTGATGCCCAAAATTTATGTGCGCACAGTTTATCCCGGTAACTCTCCTTTGGACATCGAAAATCTCGTTACGCGTGTAATAGAGAAAGAAATTAAGCCCATAAAAGGCATCAATGATATGAGTTCCACTTCGGTGCAAGACAACTCCATCATCATTGTAGAATTCAATACCGATGTGCCTGTTGAAGAAGCCCTGCAAGACGTGAAAGACGCGGTAGACAAGGCCAAAGGCGAGCTTCCTAGCGATTTGGACATTGAGCCATTTGTTACCGACATCAACTTTGCTGATATGCCCGTAATGAACATCAACCTTTCGGGAGATTACAGCGTGGACGACCTAAAGGAATATGCCGAATACCTGCAAGAAAAATTGGAAGTTATCCCGCAGCTTTCATCTGTGGATTTGCGTGGTGGATTAGACCGTGAAATAAATATCATGGTAGACCAACACCGCATGGAAATGGTTAAGGTGTCATTTACCGATATTGAAAGTGCTATTGGGTATGAAAACATGAACATATCTGGTGGAGACATCTTAATGGATGGAACCCGCAGAAACATACGCGTATCAGGCGAATATGAGGATGTGGACGAACTGATGAATACCATAGTAAAATCAGAATTGGGCTATATCGTTTACCTTCGAGATGTAGCTACCGTAACCGATAGTTACAAAGAACGTAGTAGCTATGCTCGCCTAAATGGCGAGCAAGTGGTATCACTCGATGTGGTAAAGAAATCGGGAGAAAACCTATTGATTGCTACCGAAACCATTTCAAAGATTTTAGCAGAGGTGAAAGAAAATCACTTCCCTTCAGATCTAAAAGTTACCATAACCAACGACCAGAGTGATGAGGTACGCGGACAACTGCTCAACTTAGAGAACAATATTTTCTCGGGTATTATTCTTGTGGTGCTCATCTTACTCTTCTATCTCGGGGTTCGAAATGCACTGTTTGTAGGCATCGCCATCCCAATGAGTATGCTGATGAGTTTTATTATTCTCAGCTTCTTGGGAGTTACCATCAATATGATGGTGCTATTCGGACTGATCCTAGCCCTAGGTATGCTGGTCGATAACGGCATTGTAACCATTGAAAATATCTACCGATTTTATAGTCAAGGCCGCAGTGCCGACAACGCTTCGAAATATGGTGTAGGCGAAATTGCCATTCCAATTATTTCGTCTACTGCTACCACTTTGGCTGCATTTTTACCGCTTCTGTTCTGGGACAGCATTATGGGCGAATTCATGAAATTCTTACCCATAACGCTTATTGCAGTATTGGGCTCTTCTTTGTTCGTAGCGTTGGTAGTAAATCCAGTACTTGCCTCTATGTTTATTAAAACAGAAGGCGAAGTTCCGCTCAATCTCAAGCGAGTTATGGTTTGGGCTGGAGTATCAACAGTGCTATCTATTCTGGGCTATGTGTTTGGCAATTTCAGTTTAGGAACAATGATGGCAACCGTGGCAATTATCACGCTTATCAATGCATTCTTTTTTCGACCAGCCAGCAATAAATTTCAGAAATCGTTTTTGCCATGGCAAGATTCGGCTTACGAGAAGTTTTTGAATTTTGCTCTGTCTGGATGGAAACCTACCTTATTCTTTTTTGGAACAGGCGTTTTATTAGTTTTCTCTATAGTCTTGCTTGGCATAGTGAAGCCAGAGGTGGAGTTTTTCCCTGCCAACGAGCCTAAATACATCAATGTGTTTGTAGAAGTTCCAATAGGTACAGACATTGAAAAAACTAACAAATCTATTCGTGACCTTGAAACCGATATTGACAGTATTATAAAACCTTATCTCGCAGCGGTAAATTCAGTTGTAACCAACATTGGCGAAGGTGCGAGCGACCCTGTAGCCGGGCCACCAGCAGGTGAAACACCAAACAAAGCCAGAATTACCATCTCCTTCAAAGAATTTCAATTACGTGAAGGTATAAAGAGCTCTGAGGTAATGAAGGTGCTAGCCCAGAAACTAACGAAATATCCAGGTGTAATTGTAAGTGTGGAGAAAAACCAAGACGGTCCTCCCGTAGGTAAACCTATCAACATTGAGGTTAGTGGCGATGACTATGATAAGTTGATTGAAATATCAGACGATATTACCAATCGTTTACAGAAGGCAGATATTCCAGGTATTGAAGGCTTAAAAACTGACCTAGAATTGGGCAAGCCAGAAGTATTGGTGCACGTGGATCGCACTCGGGCAAGGCGCTTTGGCTTGAGCACAGCGCAAATTGGCAGCACTATTCGTACGGCATTGTTTGGCAAGGAAGTCAGCAAATTCAAAGACGGGGAAGACGAATTTCCTATCATGCTACGCCTCAAAGATGATTACCGTTATGATGTAAGCACATTGCTCAATCAAAAAATCACGTTTCGGGACATGACCGATGGGCGTGTGAAGCAAATACCTATTTCGGCAGTAGCAGATATTAGCTATTCCTCTTCGTTTGGAGCGGTAAAACGCAAAGACCAAAACCGCACGGTAACTATTTACAGCAACGTATTGGAAGGTTACAACGAAACCGAAATCAATGCCCAAATACAAGAAATGTTTGCCAGCTACACTGTGCCAGAAGGCTATGTGGTTAGCTACACAGGCAAAGCCATGGAACAAGACAAGGCCCAAGCTTTCTTGAAAAATGCGTTTTTGATAGCCATATTCCTGATTACGCTCATCTTGGTTTCGCAGTTCAATAGCGTGATAAAACCAGTAATTATTATGATGACGGTTTTATTTAGCACCATTGGCGTATTCCTGGGTGTTGCCATTTTCGGAATGAAAATATCGGTAATCATGACTGGAATTGGCATTGTATCGTTGGCCGGTGTGGTGGTAAACAACGCCATTGTGCTTATTGACTATATTGATTTAAGTATAGCCCGCAGAAAAGAAGAGCTTGGAATTGCTACAGATAAAAACCTACCTGCCAATGAAATGATTGGTGCTATCGTTCATTCAGGGCGCACGCGTTTACGTCCAGTTTTGCTCACAGCAATTACCACAGTGCTTGGTTTGATTCCACTTGCTACAGGTATGAACATCAATTTTTATACCTTGATGAGCGACCTTGACCCACAGATATATTTTGGCGGTGATAGCGTATCGTTTTGGGGACCATTGTCATGGACGGTAATTTTCGGACTCACTTTTGCCACATTCCTCACCTTGGTGTTGGTTCCTGTGATGTATTTGTTAGTAGAGAAGATTCGTTTGGCATTTTCTAAAGCCTAATTTGTGAATCGTACTTCTGATATCAGAAAATAAAGAGCGACTCTAGTTAAATGCGTACATCAATTTTCGTGCAGGGATGCTCCTACCCTACTCGTTTGTCTCCAGATTTGAAGCAGCTATTCAAATGCACTTAGTTTCAGAATTCAATCGGTTTTCTGAAATCGAAATTTGGTTAAACAATTTCACCATTTTTTGGTCTTTATTACTAAAGAAATCCTCCATGAAACGTTTAGGCTTTTCCATCCTATTTTTTATTGCATTCACTTCAAACATGCTAGCTCAAACTGGTGTGGTGGAAGGCCGCATATCTGATGCCAAGAGCAATGAACCTGTGCCATTTGCCAATGTTGTTGTTCAAGGAACAACTACAGGAGCTACTTCCGATATTGATGGAAATTACAAAATAGCGGGCATCAAACCCGGCCTTTACAATATTGAAGTATCATATATTGGCTACAAGGGTAAGGTAGAATTTGAGGTGCAGGTGCTTAATAACAAGCCCGCCAAAGTAGATTTCTCGCTCGAAGCCGACAGCAAAACTCTCGAGGTTGTGGAAGTGCGCGCTAATCCCTTCGAGAAGAAGGAAGAGAGCCCTGTGTCGCTGCGCACAATTGGAGTAAATGAAATAGAGCGCAATCCTGGAGGCAATAGAGATATATCTAAAGCATTGCAGTCGCTGCCTGGCGTGCAGAGTTCGGTAGCATTTCGAAATGACTTGATTATTCGCGGTGGTGCGCCCAATGAGAATCGTTTTTTCTTGGATGGTGTTGAGGTGCCAAACATCAACCATTTTGCCACGCAAGGTGCATCTGGTGGACCTGTTGGCCTAATCAATGTCAATTTCATTCGAGAAGTAGAATTCTTTTCGGGAGCATTTCCTTCAAATCGCGGCAATGCCATCAGTTCGGTGCTCAACTTTAAGATGAAAGACCCACGCACAGACAGAATTGGAGGCAATTTTACCCTTGGCGCAAACGATGCAGGCCTTACAATAGAAGGCCCAATTGCAAAGGGACATTCCTTTATGTTCAGCTATCGGAGGTCATACCTTCAGTTTTTATTCCGTTTGATTGGCTTACCATTTCTTCCTACGTATGATGACTTTCAGTTGAAATACAAATGGAAAATCAATGATAAAAACGAATTGGTGGTAATTGGATTGGGAGCTATTGACCAATTTAGTTTGAACCTTGACGATGATTTGGATGAAGAGCAAAAACGCATTGTGGAGTTGTTGCCTGTGAACTCACAATGGAACTACACCATTGGTGCAGTTTGGAAAAACTATCGCGAATCCGGTTTCACAGAAGTGGTTGTAAGCCGAAATATGCTGAATAATCAAGCGGAGAAGTATAAAGGAAATGTGGAAGATGCAGCCAATTTATTGCTCAACTATCAATCGCAAGAAATTGAAAATAGATTGCGGGTAGAAAACAACTGGCGCGGAAAAGGATGGAAATTAAACTATGGCGTGGCGTATGAATATGCACGATACACCAATTCCACATTTAATCGAATTACATTACCCGATGGGCAAACCATTGACACTATCACTATCAATTTCAGCTCTGCAATAGACATTCATAAATGGGCTGGTTTTGGTCAGTTGAGCAGATCCATGCTAAACGGACGGCTCTTGTTGAGCGTAGGAGCGCGCTTTGATGGCAATAGCTATTCAGCTGAAATGGCCAGTACATACAAGACTTTCTCCCCACGCATTTCGGCTTCTTATTCTCTATCCGACAGATTTAATCTCAATTTCAACGTGGGGCGCTATGCCCAGCTCCCCCCCTACACTGCTATGGGATTTCGGAACAATGCAGGTACGCTCGTAAACCGCGACAATGGCATTAGCTATATCATCGGAAACCATGCTGTTGCTGGCGTAGAATACATCTCACCAACAGCGCTAAAACTATCTGTAGAAGGCTTTTTCAAGTATTGGGAAAACTATCCGTTTTTAGTGGCCAATGGTGTGTCGCTTGCCAATTTTGGAGCTGACTTTGGCGTGATTGGCAACGAAGAAGTGGTGAGCACCAACGAAGGCCGCTCCTACGGTGTGGAGTTCTTAGCGCAGCAAAAGTTATGGAAAGGATTCTACGGAATCTTGGCCTATACATGGGTGCGCAGTGAATTTCAGAACGGTTCAGGCGAGTTTGTTCCCTCCAGTTGGGATGCACAACATCTGATTTCATTTACCGGAGGAAAGAAATTCAAGCGTAACTGGGAATTGGGCTTGCGCTGGCGTTTCAACGGAGGAAACCCTTACACACCAGCCGATGTAGGCAATTCTTCGCTTATTAAAGTTTGGGAGGTAAATCGCAATGCGCAGCAAGATTTTACAAGACTCAACCAAGGTAGGCTTTCGCCTGCTCACTTCCTCGATTTACGAGTGGACAAGAAATGGTTCTTTAAGAAATGGGCACTCAATATCTACCTTGATATTCAGAATGCCTACAACTTCAAAGCTGAACAAGCTCCGTTTTATGTAGTGGAAACAAATGACCAAGGAGAGAAGGTAAAAGACCCCAATGACCAAAGTCGCTATTTGCTACGCGAGGTGAAAAACGTGACGGGAACTGTAGTGCCGTCCTTTGGCATAGTAATCGAAATATAAGAACCACTGCGGTTCTTAGCAATCTTAGCGTTCGCCTTTCTTAAACTTTGAAATGGCGCTGCGCGTAAAGTCAGATAAGACCAAAGTACCGCTCATTTCAGCGCGTTCAATAAGAAGTTGGTCCCAATGGTCTGTTCCTTCCCAAAACACTTTCTTTAGCATTCGCATGGCTTCGGGATTGCTTTTCGCCAACTGAAGTGCTAACGCATCAAGGGCTGCATCCAGTTCTTCTAGTGAATCGAAACACGCGGTGTACAGTCCTTTTTCGCGCGCCCAATCAGCAGGTTTCCATGCTGTAGCATCAATAGAAAGTTGGGTAAATGCCGAAGTTCCAATTTTTCGCTCTACCGCAGGCCCAACTACAAATGGGCCAATACCCACTGCTAATTCGCTTAGTTTCACATCGGCTTTGGTGGTTGCTAAGGTGTAATCGGCAGCAGATGCTAGCCCTACACCACCGCCCACGGCCTTGCCTTGCACACGGCACAGCACAAACTTTGGGGCTTTGCGCATCGCATTAATCACAGCTGCAAATCCCGAAAAGAACACTTTACCCTGATCTAAATTATCAATAGACACCAGTTCGTCAAACGAAGCACCGGCACAAAATGCTTTCTCACCCTCGCTACGCAATACAATTACCGTTATTTCTGGGTTTTCGCCTGCTTCCTCAATAGTTCTGGCCAGTTTGCGCAAGAGATTACCTGGAAGTGAATTGCTTAATGGATGAGCAAAGGTGATTGAACCTATTCCATTGGAATCTATCTCTAGGGCTACGCTGCCAGCTTCGATAATGTTGTTGTCCATTCTGCTATTTTGAAATGCGGGGCAAAGCTATAAAGAACAAAACCGCCAACTATGAGAAAGTTGGCGGCTTTGATTTAGTACTAAAATCTCATGCTAGAACTTGAAATTGTACTTCAACGTGAATGCCATTCCGGGTTTGTAGGTGGTATAAATTTGGTCGGTGGCTTCGTAGGAACGGTACATTAGCGTGCGGTCGTCATCAAGAATGTTGTCGATGCTAAGCGTGAGACGCGAGTTGCGCTTTTTACCAAAACTGTGATACGCATTAAAATTTAGGCTATGAAATGGTACGGTATACACATCGGGAGTGCGCCCCGAACCGATAACAGAAAGCTGTGCACCTTGCACGTTGTATGAAACTGCAATACTGGTTTGGGTTTCTTGAATTTCGTAGCTAATGCCAGCATTTATAGCATAAGGCGATTGGCCTGCCATGGGGCGGAAGTACTGCAATGCTTCACCATCGCGTCTTACCGAATCTCTTATAGCAAACTCTGTGGTGCCTTGTTTGTCAACTGCTACAGTTTTCAAATCGACAAACGACCACACGATAGAGGCATTGCCATTGAAGAAAAATCCATGATTGTTCGACTTCTTATCTACCCACGAACCAATGCTTTTGCGAAGTTCAAATTCGGTACCTGCCACATGTGCTGTACCCGAATTTCGTGGGGTAATGTTTTCGGGGGCTGTAACGAACGATACCAATTCGATATGCCCCGTAAACTGCTTGTAGAACCCTGATACTGCTGCAATCTCTTTGGGAGAAATGTACCACTCGTAGCGAAAATCGATATTGTTAATCTTAGTTTGTTGCAAGTCGATATTGCCTATAAATGTGCGCTTGGTAATGGGGTCATAAATTTCGGCAATCGACTTTTCTTTAAAGTTAGGTCGCGCTACAGTTTGATTTATACCAAAGCGGATATTCATTTTGGGAGTGAAATTGTATACCACGTTTAACGAAGGCATGATGTTCCACTCATTCAACGTGCGGCTATCGTTGTAGCGTGTGCCTGAAGAACTTTGTGGAACGCCTGTATAATACATATCTGCTTTTTCCAAGCGGATACCATAAATCAGTTTCAGCACTTTCATCAGTTCTTGCTGCACCATAACGTAGTGTCCAAAGATGTGTTGGCGCGCGGAGAAGGAGTTGGAAGGTTGGTAATTGCCAATGGTGTAGGTGCCATTCGCGTTGTTGAGATTAGAAGGGTCTGACGACCAATAGTTGTCATCTTGAAGAAACCAATCGGGGTTCGATTCAATATCATTCAAGTTGTTTCTCCTGTTCTTGTAGTTGAACACCTCGAAATCGCGCCATTTTAGATTGCCAGCCACACCAATTTTTAGTTCAATTTGTTTAGGAAGCGCTATGTTCAAATCCACTTTGAACGATTCGCCAATCTCAGATAGGTCTCTCCAAAAACGGTCGATACCCGCACCAGTGCCAGGACTTAGAGTGGTATCTCCATTGGTTACAGATATTCGGGTTTCACGAAAGTCGGGATCATATACACCTGAAAAGGATGTGGCATTAGCCCATGTCAAATCCACCTTGCCAATGCGATGTCCGCCATTGAGAATAAGGGTGCTCAACCGTTTGGAACTGAACGTTAGCACATCTTCAATCAGCGTAGATACGTTTTGATTGATGTCTTGATTTACACGTTGCGCGGCAGTCCGTTCCCCATTTTGCGAATGCAAAAACGTAAGTGAAAAGCTATTGCCGCGTTTCTTTAATGAGCCCGACACAAGACCACTCCAAAGCACATTATTCTTACCCACTGTACCTTTTCTGGTTACCCAAGGATCTAATTCGTTTTGTGATCTATTATCACTTTTCAAATAGTCATTTGATTGAAAATCGGAATAGAAAATGTGTTCGTTCGAATAGTTAAGAACTACATTGTAGCCCATAATAAGGCCATTTTCTTTATTAAACTGATTGCCATGATTGAACGAGAAGGAACCATTTGGCAATGAAGTTTTAGATTTTGCACCAAGCTCTTGATTAAAGGACCTTGTAATTTGCTCCAACCTGGGGTCGTTGCTTGTTTCATCGGGTACTTTGCTTGTTCCATCAAAAGGCAATGCTCTTGAGCCATCATCAACTCCCAACCAATCTAGCTTTCCGCCATTGTAGAGGATGAAATCGCTGTTGAAATGCATGGATGGATTATAGGTAACACTAATGCCCAATTCGGTAGTTTTCTCCTCCGGAAATTTCTTTGTTACAATGTTTACCAATCCTCCCGTAAAATCGCCAAAGAGTTCTGGCGAGAAGGTTTTGAATACGCCTACATTGTCGAGCATTGAAGTAGGGAAGATATCCATTTGCACGGAATTCACATCTGGGTCGAGACCCGGAAGAACCATTCCGTTTAGCGTTGTAACGGTGTATCTGTCGCCCAAACCACGCACATACACATACTTCCCATCTTGAATGGTAACGCCTGTGATGCGTTTCATTGCTCCCGAAAGATCACTATCACCCACTTTTCGGAATGCTTGAGCGGACAAGCCATCGGTTACATTGGTAGCATTTTTCCGTTCCATAAGCACAGCAGATTCAGAGTTTTTTCGAGCTTGGGCGGTCACTTCTACCATCGCCAATTGTGCGGTGGCCATTTGCAGCGTAGCATCAATTTTAGTTACTTGCCCAGCGGTGATTACCACATCTTTAAAAACTTGAGTAGCAAAAGAGATGTACGAAATTTCGATGGTGTATTTGCCGGGATTAAGCGATACCGAATAGTTACCATCAAAGTCTGTAGTGGCACCTACACCGGCCAATTCTACAACTCGAACGGAAGCGCCAATGAGTGGGCCGCTAAACTGACCATCGGCTAAATTTCCGCGAAGAAATCCTTTTTCTTGAGCATAGCTCGAAAGGGTAAATAATGTAACTACGATGGTAAATATGCTTCTAAAATTCATGCTCAATAGTTGGGAGTTATTATAAAAACGATGCCCCGCAACCAAAATGGATGCAGGGCACGGTTGTTAAACTAAAAATTAGATTGTGAATTATTCCAATTCACCTTTGATAGAAGCTGCTGTCCATGAGAATAGCGTTGCAGCAACTGTAGAACCTGCACCAGCAGCATTGTATTTGGTTTCACCCAAAAGTTGATCTGCAGGAACGGAACCATCGCAAGCTGGTGTTACCGCTGTGTATACAGTTAATGGCACATCCATGGCATCAATGTTAACGAATTCCAAATTATTGCTCATCAAGCGTGTAAAAGCGTCTGTTAAAGGCGCACAAGCTGCTGCTGCGTCATATTTAGCACGAACTTTAACTACTGAACCACCTTTAGAAGAATAATCGAAACTTACATTTTCAACCGTTCCTTGAGCTTTGTCTTTGAAATCGGCAGCATTGCCATCAACACCTTCGCACATTACTAAACCATTGCGAAGAGTGAATTTTCCAGTTGTGTTGGTTGTTCCTTCAGGACCATCAACTTCTAAACCTTTATCTGTACCAACACCATCACCTTGGTGAACAATGAAGTTTTCGATGGTACCGCTATAATTCATATCTATATCAAGTCCGTCATCACCTTGGAAGAATACCAACACATTTGACAAATTAACTGTGCCACCAAAGCATTCGATACCGTCATCCAGTGTAGAGTAAATTTCGATGTTTGAGATGGTTGTACCTGAACCAACTCCTCCAAGCGTAAGACCATTCAATTCGTTTCCTTCACCAATGGAGATACCACCATGACGAATAGAAACAAAACTAAGTGTGCCAGAATTATCGGCTGCATTGCTACCACCGAAAAGACCTTCGCCTGATCCAGCAGGTATGCCTTCGATGTTGGTTTCAACATCACCAGCAACAGCGCTGATTGGTGCAGCTCCAAGAACTACAACACCACCCCATTTTTCGTTGTCGATGCTTGTAAGATTGGTTCCAACTTTTTCGCCCAAAGCAATATTGTCAAGTATCGAAGTGAAAATGATAGGTGCATCGGCAGTTCCAGCAGCTAGTATCATTCCTCCTCGAGCAACTATAAGTGCAGAAGCGTTAGCATCCTGTCCTTCTTCTGCTTTAATAATAGTTCCGGCTTCAATTGTTAGTGTAATGCCATTTGGAACAACCACACGGCCACTGATAACCCAAATGCGGTCGTTTGTCCAAGTTTCATTCGCAGAAAGCGTTCCTGATTTTACAGCGGCATCATACAAGCAAGAACCGTTGTCGGTATCAGCTTCTGAATCGAAGTTAACGGCCGAGGAATCAGTACATCCTTCTTTGTCTGAACAAGCAGGAAGCATTGCTGCAGCACCAATCAAGGTGGCAACTGTAAACATGTTTAAGTAGGTGATTTTCATCGCGTTTTGTTTTGCGTTTTGGTTGCGGCAAAAGAACGCTCACTGTATTAAGGCCAACTACCTTAATCTTTATGGTTGAGTAACGAATGAGTTATGGGAATGTTAAATGCGGTTAGGACTTTGATGGTGTAATTTCAGCTATCCGACTCCTATACTCAAACTACATTAGCACCGTTCGATTATAGTGGCATATCCTTGCCCAACTCCAATGCACAAAGTAATTAACGCATATCGTTTTTGTTGCTTTTGCAATTCTAAAGTAGCAGTTTGGATAAGGCGTGCACCGCTCATTCCAAGCGGATGACCAATAGCAATGGCGCCACCGTTCGGGTTCAATCGAGAATCGTTGTCGGGAATACACCATTTACGCGTACAAGAAAGCACTTGCGCGGCAAATGCTTCATTCAACTCAATAATATCCATGTCGTTGAGCGTCAATCCTGCGCGTTGCAGTGCTTTTTTGGATGCATGCACTGGACCGATGCCCATAATTCGAGGTTCTACTCCAGCCACCGCTGAAGAAACGAAGCGTGCCAACGGTTTTAGGTTATGGTCTTTAATTCCTTGAGTTGAAGCCATGAGAATTGCCGCTGCTCCGTCATTTAGCCCCGAACTATTTCCAGCCGTTACCGAACCACTTTCTTTCTTGAAAGCTGGTCGCAATTTGCCTAAACCTTCTAGCGTTGTGTTTGACTTAATGAATTCATCTTGAGCAAACACCATAGCATTGCCCTTGCGCGATGGAATCGTGACAGCAGTTATTTCCTCTGCCAATCGACCGTTGGCTTGGGCAGCAGTGGCTTTGGTTTGCGACCAAAGTGAAAATTGATCTTGCGCCTCGCGTTCGATTCCATACAATTCTACAAGATTTTCAGCTGTTACGCCCATGGCATCTGTGCCATACAATTCCTTCATCATAGGATTGATGAAACGCCACCCGAAACTTGTATCGTGCATTTCGGCATCGCGTCCAAATGGAGTGCTGGCTTTAGAAATGACCCATGGTCCACGCGTCATGTGTTCCGTTCCACCGCTGATATACACATCGCCATTGCCCGTTTGAAGGGCATGCGCTGCTTGCACCGTAGCCGCCATTCCAGAGGCACACAAACGATTTACAGTTTCACCTCCAACCGTTACAGGATATCCAGCTAAAAGCAGCGCCATCCGCGCCACATTGCGATTGTCTTCGCCAGCTTGGTTTGCGCTACCCAAAATAACATCTTCTATTGCAGATGGGTCTAGGTTTGGATTCCTAAGCAGCAATGCTTTCAGCGGAATTGCAGCTAAATCATCTGCACGCACAGGTGCTAAACTGCCGCCAAAACTTCCAATCGGTGTGCGAATGGCATCAATTATAAAGGCATCTTTCATTGGAAAAAATCACAAGAATGAGATGGTTAGATTCCGAATATACTTTTCGCTAAGCTGCTTTTTTCTCGCGCAAACCGAAGAATATTCCTCCACCAACAAAGACTATTAAGAATACGGATCCAAGCAAAGAATACTGTTCTCCAGTGGCATATACTTTTGGTTCGAACTTGAATTCTATGGTATGTTCACCCTGTGGAAGGGTCATTCCACGCAACACATAATTGGCCCGGAAATGCGGTTTAAGCTCGCCATCAACATAGGCGTTCCAGCCATTTTCAAAATAAATTTCGGAGAAAATCGCCAAGCTTGCCCCATTAGATTTGCTTGAATACTTCAGGTAGTTCGGCTTGTAGTCCGTTAATGCAATAGTTGCATTAGAATCCAATTGTACTTGAAAATCAAGCAATTGAGCTGAATACCGTTTATCAATAATTGCAGTTTTACGCGCTTCAAAATCGGGCATATTCAAAGCAGCCAATTCTTCATCGGCATTTTGAACTACCACAAACTTGTCCACAAACCACGCGTTACCCAAAGCCAATGGATTGGGGCGCACTTGAGGTCCTTGCTCACCACGCATGATAACATACTTGGTATTGAGCATATTCAGCACTTGCATATTATTTCTGCTAATACACGAATCTATCAACTCTTGGTAGCGCTTGAGTTTGGCTCCGTGGTAGCCCCCAATACTTTTGTGATGATATGATGTAGAAGCATCGTTGAAAGTGCTCACAGTTAGGTTTAACACACGGAAATTGGGGTCAGTATCGGCAAGAATTTGCTGATTGGCTGGACTTGGAGCAAACGCAGCTTTACCTTGTCGTGCACTCACGAAATCGTCATTATGCAAATAGCGTTTGTCCACTTGCCAAAGGTCCACGAGCACCAATCCAGATATCAACATCGCAACTAGGGGAGCTTTCAGCTTTCCTAAACCAGCAAGAAACAATAAACCGCTTGCCAATGAAACCAGCACTAAAGAACGCAGCGCATCTGATTGAAAAATAGATTCGCGATCTTCTACAAGTGCATTTACCAACCAATCTGGATAGCCCGACTTTAGAAGTTGTGCATCGTTGGTAGACGTAAAATCGGAGAATAACGTGGGGATAAGAGCAAACAAAAGGCACAAACCACCAACAATGCCGAATGCTACGCCCAAGTTACGTTTAAGGAGTTCTTTGTTTTGCAACTCTAGAACTGCTTTCAGGCCAAAAACTGCGAGAACTGGCAACACCACTTGGGCAATTACCAGCGTCATACTCACCGCTCTAAACTTGTTGTAGCCTGGCACATAATCGAAGAAGAAATCGGTGACTGGTGCAAAGTTGTGCCCCCAAGAAAGCACTAACGAAAGTACGAAAGCAGCCAGCAACCACCATCTGTCCATTCCCTTAGAAAGCAGCAAACCGAGCATGGCTAACAAACAAATGATTGCTCCGAGATACACAGGGCCAGATGTAAACGGCTGCGTGCCAAAATAGAGCGGCATGTTTGAAATGATATCGCGTGCTTGTGGCTTCGGAATGCGGTTTTCTGTGAGCGCATCATAAACACTCGATTCTTCGGTTAAGCTGGCGGATGAACTTCCTCCCATAAAGTTTGGAATTAGGATGGTGAAGGTTTCAGCAACCCCATAGCTCCAACGCGTAGCGTAAAACTTATCCAGACCGCTGCTTTCCTGCATAGTGCTCAACTCAGATTTTCCACGAATGGTCTCGGCACCATAATCTGCGGTGGTCCAGAGAGCTGAGATATTGGGCCCAATGGCAACCAAAGCCCCGATGACCAAAATGCCTGTGGCCTTGGCGAAATGTGGCAATTGTCCCTGTTTCACCGCCTCAATGAGCTTAACTAGACCCAGCAGCAGCACAATCATCAGAAGGTAGTAGGTAATCTGGAGGTGATTCGTAGCGATCTGAAGAGAAAGAAACAGCGCAGTGAGGGCCGCACCGAGCAGATACACTCCTCTGTAGGCCAGAAGAATACTGCCTAGAACTGGAGCCATGAATGAAATCGCGTGTATCTGAGAGTTGTGCCCCACTTCAATCACAATTACCGAAAAAGAAGCAAAAGCCACCCCAAATGCCCCAACCAGCGCATACCTCCATCCCATTCCAAGAACAATAAATAGAAAATAAGCTCCTGCCATGAGCAGAAACAAATAATTGGCTGGACGAGGCAAACCTAGATTGCAAATGTCAAGCAGTTTTTTGCTCCAGTTATTGGGATAAAGCACAGAGATTTGATAGGCTGGCATTCCTCCAAACATCGAGTTTGTCCAAAGTGGTTCCTCTCCTGTTTCTTCCCTGAATTCAACAATTTCTTGACTCATTCCCTTAAACTGAATGATATCCGATTGCATCAGTTCTTTGCCCTCCAACAACGGTTGCATGTACATTAGCGAAAGCGCCATGAACGACAGCAACACCAAAAAGTGAGGAAGAAGGCTTTTCAATTTAGAACTCATTTAGATGAATTTGAAAGATTAGAAATCACGAGACCAAGAAGGAAATTAACGTAATGTAAAAGGTGAGAATTGAGATGATAATAACTTGAATTACTTGTCTTTAACTTCCACATACTCTACATATTCGCCATCATTTTTAGCCACTGAAGGTGCTTTTTCCGCACCTCTTTTAATGGTTATATCGCCTTCGAATTGGGTCCTACCTTGGTTTTGCTGCTGCTCAAAAGCCTGCTGCATTCGCTCATTCATAGAGCGTTGGGCCTTCTCTGTTGCTTTTTTCAACACCACGGGGAACATCAGTCTGAACATCAGTTTCCATGCATAGTAAAGCACTAGTAAGAACAGAATAGTTTTTAGAAGTCCAGTCATCGATAGAGGTATTAGCGGCTAAGGTAGAGGTTACGCTCGGAGTACACTTCTTGAAAAAACTCATCGTGAAGGTCGTCAATAAAGCGGATTGCTTCACCTGTTGATTTCATTTCTGGACCGAGTTCTTTAGTTACATCTGGGAACTTTTCGTAGCTAAACACTGGTATTTTGATGGCGTAACCCTTCTTTCGTGGATTAAAGTTGAAGTCTTTCACCTTCTTTTCGCGTAGCATTACTTTGGTGGCATAGTTCACATAAGGTTCATCATAAGCCTTGGCAATGAACGGCACAGTGCGCGATGCACGTGGGTTGGCTTCGATGATGTAAACCACTTCATCTTTCACCGCAAATTGGATATTAATTAGTCCAACTGTTTTGAGTGCTACCGCAATAGTTCGCGTGTATTGATCTATTAAATTCATCACATTCTGGCTCAAATCGAACGGAGGCAACACGGCATACGAATCGCCTGAGTGAATACCCGCAGGCTCAATATGCTCCATAATTCCGATGATGTATACGTCTTCACCATCACAAATTGCATCTGCTTCGGCTTCTATGGCATTCTCCAGAAAGTTGTCCAACAATATTCTGTTACCCGGCAAGTCTTTCAGGAGATTAACTACGTGTTCTTCAAGCTCTTGCTCATTAATAACTATTTTCATACTTTGACCTCCAAGCACATAGCTTGGACGCACTAGCATTGGAAATCCAAGTTCTCGTGAGAGTTTTATGGCTGTATCCGCATCTTCGGCCACTCCAAATTTGGGATACGGAATATTGTACTCTTTGAGAAGATTAGAGAACCTTCCGCGATCTTCTGCCAAATCCAAGCTTTGGAAATCTGTTCCAATAATCTTGATACCATAGCGCTCCAGCTTTTCGGCAAGCTTCAAAGCTGTTTGCCCTCCCAATTGCACAATAACACCTTCTGGTTTTTCGTGTAGAATGATGTCGTAGATGTGTTCCCAAAACACCGGCTCAAAATAGAGCTTGTCGGATGTATCGAAATCCGTGCTCACCGTTTCGGGATTGCAGTTAATCATGATGGTTTCATAGCCACACTCTTTGGCAGCCAGCACGCCATGTACACATGAATAGTCGAATTCAATACCCTGACCAATTCGATTTGGCCCGCTCCCAAGCACTACAATCTTCTTTTTCTCGGATCTTACACTTTCGTTTTCGTCCTCAAATGTGGAATAGTAATAGGGGGTTTGGGCTGGGAATTCAGCTGCGCAAGTATCTACAAGTTTATATACACGCTGAATTCCCTGATCTTGCCTTCGATTAAAAACTTCACTTTCCCAACAGTTCAGTAAATGCGCAATCTGTCGGTCGGCATATCCCTTCTGTTTTGCTTCATAAAGCAATTCGCGAGGAAGCGTTTCTAACCTATGCCGACTAATCTCCTCCTCTAGCGCTATCAGCTCCTGAATTTGCTCTAAAAACCACTTATCAATTTTCGTAATTGATTGTATGGTTTTGAGCGCAATGCCCATTTTGAAAGCATCATAGACATGAAATAGTCTGTTCCAACTTGCATTGCCAAGGCTGTGCAGAATTTGCTGCTGATCTCGTAATTCCTTGCCATCGGCACCCAAACCATTGCGTTTTATTTCGAGCGATTGACAAGCCTTTTGAAGCGCTTCCTGAAAAGTACGACCAATGCCCATTACCTCACCCACACTCTTCATTTGCAAACCCAGTCTGCGATCGCTTCCTTTAAACTTATCAAAATTCCAACGTGGAATTTTCACAATTACATAGTCAAGTGTTGGCTCAAAAAAGGCTGAAGTTGTCTTGGTGATTTGATTCTCCAATTCGTCCAAGTGGTAGCCAATGGCCAACTTAGAGGCAATTTTAGCAATTGGATAACCCGTGGCTTTCGAAGCCAATGCAGATGAACGACTAACCCTTGGGTTAATCTCTATGGCAATTATATCCTCATTTTCATCTGGACTCACTGCGAATTGAACGTTACAACCACCAGCAAAATTTCCAATAGACCGCATCATCAGAATAGCCATGTCGCGCATTCGTTGATACGTTTTATCGCTCAACGTCATTGCTGGAGCAACTGTGATACTATCGCCTGTGTGAATGCCCATCGGGTCGAAATTCTCGATGGAGCAAATGATAACCACATTGTCATTGGCATCACGTAACAATTCAAGCTCAAATTCTTTCCAGCCCAAAAGCGCTTTGTCAATCATCACCTCGTGAATAGGTGAAAGTTGCAATCCACGATTAAGAAGTTTGTCGAATTCAGCTGGGTCATGAACAATACTTGCCCCTGCTCCACCCAACGTAAATGAAGCGCGTATACATAACGGAAACCCGAAGCGTTGCGCCACTTCCTTTCCTTCCAAAAAGGACTTTGCTGTTGCCTGAGGTGCCATGCCAACACCAATTTTCTCCATCAATTTCCGGAACTTCTCTCGATCTTCAGTAATCTCGATAGCTTCAACATCAACCCCAACCATACGAACGCCATACTTTGCCCAAATGCCCATTTCTTTGCACTTGATAGCTAAATTGAGTGCCGTTTGCCCACCCATTGTTGGCAATACACAATCAATTTTGTGCGATTCTAGAATTTTGATGATGCTTTTTGGCTCCAAAGGCAGCAGATAAATATTGTCTGCAGTTACCTTATCGGTCATAATTGTAGCTGGGTTGGAATTGATTAGAGTCACCTCAATTCCCTCTTCGCGCAACGAACGTGCCGCTTGAGACCCAGCATAATCAAATTCGCACGCTTGGCCAATAACAATGGGGCCGCTACCAATAATTAATACTGATTTAATGGAGAAATCTTTGGGCATAGATAAGGTCTAATTTAGCTTGAATTCTAAAGAAATATGGCTGAGATAATCCTCCCATTTAAACCCTGCGAAAGTACAATCCTACACGTAGTACCTTTGGCGGAAATACCTGCTTTTTTTGAACACCTTATCTACATCACACGAACGAAAAAAACTGGTAGTTGGCAAAGCCACTTGGAGCTACGTGGAAACTGGCCAAGGTGAGGACCTTTGGGTAACTTTTCACGGTTACGGACAAAGTGCGGAAGTAATGGCGCATTTCATGCATCATTTTCGACCTAACGTGCGAGCAATTCATTTCGATTTGCCACATCATGGCGACACAGTTCTAGGCAAGGAATCACTAAAACCGTCAGAATTGGTGGAACTGATTGGTCATATTTTAAAAGTTACAGACCAAAAAAAATGCTCCATTCTTGCATTTAGTTTGGGAGGTAAACTTGCTCTTAAATTGGTGGAATTGGCGCCTGGACGAATTGTAGAAATGATTCTAATCGCTCCAGATGGATTGAAAATAAATCCATTGTATCGGTTTACAGCCAATACAAAAATCGGGAAGTACCTCTACGGGAGAGTAATTACAAATCCAAGTCGTGTTTTGGCAACTGCTAAACTCCTAGCTAACATCCGTTTACTAGATGCTAAAATTGAATTGTTTATTCGCCAGCAATTGGAATCCCGAACCAATCGCGAACGGATTTATAAGGTTTGGCGGGCATTTCGGCTAATCACGCCTGATTTGGTAGATATTCGAAGCAAAATTCATCGGTACAACATAAAAACGACATTGATTTTCGGAAAGCACGATAAAATTATTCGACCATCGCTTGCCCGAAAACTTGATGCGGTTTCCGAAGGAAAAGTTCGAGTAATTTTATTGGACAAAGCCCATAATTTAACTACTACATCAGTGGCCGAAGATATCCGATTGCTAATGGTTTAACGTAACTACAGAATGAAAATACCAAATTGGAAATCGTTAGCTCCAAACCAAAAAATTCTGCTGCGCTTTTTGCTTTCGATGGCTATTTTAGTAACTGTGTATTTTTCATGGTTTGTGCACAGCTGTTGGACTTTACCCATAATTGGCCCCAACTACAGTCGCTTTGTTCATTACGCCATGATAACGCTTACAGAAGGCGGTGTATTGCTTTTGCGCGGTTTTGGCCTTGAAGCAGAGGTGTTCAATTGGTCAAACATAGACCTCTACGATACTCCCATCGATATTCACATTCGAAATTTTTGCCTTGGCATCGATTTAATGGCAATGTTCGTATTTCTGGTGATTTCTTTTCCCGGGAAAATAAAAAGTAGACTATGGTTTATTCCTTTGGGAATAATTGGAATTCACCTTATCAACATAGCGAGGGTCACTGCTTTGTGTTTCGTGACAATTCGCTCTGGATATGACCAGTTTATAGACCATCACAATGTTTTTAACACTATCGCAACTATTTTCATTTTCCTCATGTTCGTGCAATGGGTTAAAATGAATGACCAAGCACAAACAATTCAATCTAAGTTTTAGATAATGCTTTCAATTGTTGCTACGCGTACTAGCTACGATGTAATGTAAGCAATCAATAAAACAACCAATGAAACAAGTGGGCAATTCCTATACCCAAGTAATTGGCAATAGCATAGCCAACTAAACCTGTGGTGAGGCCGCTTACTACAATGTCTTTGTTTTTGAGCACGCTGGCTACAGGGCCAATAAACGCAGGACCAAAGATTCCAGCCACAGAAGTGATGAGCGTAGTATCTGCATCTACTTTAAAAATCCACGCCAGCAAGAAATGCAGACTAATGGACGATACCAGCACACAAGCCACATAATAGAAGGTTAGCCAACTGCTTTGCAACAAATCGCTAACACTAGAAATAGAACCAATACCCAAGCAAAATACCAGCAAAAAATATTCGCCAAACTCGTAGGTGCGAGGTATGTAGCGCACTCGCTTAAAAAACGAAGCTCCAATGCCGAGGGTTGTAACCCCCAAAATAACATTGGGTGCAGTAATCTTACTGGCAACAAGCATAGAAAATCCAACACTTAGTCCTAAAAACACCACTGCCATACCAAATGCAAGCGCTAGATAGCGGGCGACCGCCTTTTTGGGCAGTCTTCTCTGGTAGCGTTGGTAGTGAAAGGTTTCATCCCTGTCGTTGGTTGGAATTGGCACAAATGAGGGAAGAAATTTGAGCGCCACCCGTTGCGCCACCGTTAGCAAAAGCAGCAAATAGATACTACTAAGCACCATGTCGCAGGCGTTCAGAATCACAAAAGTTTCGTTGCCCGCATCTAGCGCTATGCCAATGGCCGATAGGTTGGGTGTGCCCCCAGTGTACACGCCAATGAGCATCCCAGACATTTTCCAAAACTGCAATTGGTCGCCAAAGTTGTCGTGAAAAAAATAGGTTACCGTAAATGAACCTATCACAACTGAAATCACCGCAAGCGAAAAGGAGAACACCGCTTTTTTGGCATAGCGCAACCAACTCACAAAATTGGTGGACAGGAGCATAAGGCAAATGGCAATAGGTACGGCTATTTCAGCCACATTCTGGCTCACATTGGTTATTACAGGCGAGTTGGGCAGATTGCCTATCACAATACCTAAAGCGTAGCAAAGAATAACTGGACCAACGAGCCCCGCCATTTTGTTGCGCTTAGCAAACTCCATAACGGCAGCTGGAAAAACCAACATAGTAACTAACTGAACCAATTCAGCAACTTGCATGGCATGTTCCGATTACGGACGCCCAAAGTAAGTTAATTGCGCTTCACTTTACACAAATTGCATGTTGATGTACCAAATACGCTGCACTGCGGCACAGCTCGAAAGCTATCTTCGCGGCCAAATAAAACCGACATGAAAAACATAACCGTAATAGGCGCAGGCACCATGGGCAATGGTATTGCGCACGTATTTGCCCAAAGTGGATTTAGCGTGGTGCTGACAGATATTTCGCAGGCATCTCTGGACAAAGGAATGGCTACCATTGCCAAAAACATTGACCGATTAATAGCCAAAGGCACTACAACAGAGGCCGAAAAGCAAGCTACACTTGCCAATCTCAGCACCTGCACAGATATTGCCGTTGGCGCTAAGAATGCCGATTTGGTAGTAGAAGCTGCCACCGAAAACATCACGTTGAAACTGAAGATTTTTGCGCAATTGGAAGAAGTTTGCCCAGCGCGCACCATTCTAGCCACCAACACATCTTCCATTTCCATTACTCAAATTGCGGCAGTTACCAAGCGAGCCGATAAGGTGATTGGAATGCACTTTATGAATCCTGTGCCTGTGATGAAACTGATTGAGGTGATTCGCGGCTATTCTACTTCGCAGGAAACCCTCGACCTCATCTTCGAGCTATCGCGCAAGCTGGGTAAAATACCAGTAGAAGCCAATGATTACCCCGGTTTTGTGGCCAATCGTATTTTAATGCCGATGATAAACGAAGCCATCGAAACGCTCTATCATGGTGTGGCAGGTGTGGAAGAAATAGACACCGTGATGATACTCGGCATGGCACATCCTATGGGGCCATTGCACTTAGCCGATTTCATTGGTCTTGATGTGGTATTAAGTGTGTGCCGCGTGCTGCATGATGGATTGGGAAATCCGAAATATGCACCTTGTCCGCTGCTCGTAAACATGGTTGCTGCTGGCAATCTGGGAGCCAAAACAGGCCAAGGATTCTATACCTACACGCCAGGAAGTAAAGACAAAGTGGTGAGCTCTTTCTTTAAGAAATAGACACCAACTTATTCCAACAAAAAAGGGGCGCGAATTGCGCCCCCTTTTTGTTTCATCCGAGAGTCGTTTCTATTTAACAGAGACTAACTCTACATCGAAGATTAAGTTAGCACCTGGGGGAATAAGTCCGCCAGCACCGCGATCGCCATAAGCCAATGCGCTAGGAATAAGCAATCGCGCTTTTTCGCCTACTTTTAGCAGTGCAATACCCTCGTCCCATCCTTTTATTACGCGTCCTTGCCCCAATGGAAAAGAAATAGGTTCGCCACGGCTAATGGAGCTATCGAAAACCGTTCCGTTTTCCAAATAGCCCGAATAATGCACGGCAACGGTTTTGCTAGCAACTGCCAGCTCACCTTGAGTTTCGTTCAATCGAATATACCGCAGGCCAGAAGCGGTAGATAAAGTATCGCGGCCTTTTACTTCGTATGGAACAGGTTTAACCACTTTTTTGACATTCATTAGTTGAACGTCAAAAATAAGAGTTGAATTGGCAGGAATACTTGGTCTATCTGTAGTGCCATATCCCAAATTTGCAGGGATGATAAGCGTGGCCGAATCGCCCACATTCATGTAGCCAATTCCCTCGTCCCAACCTTTAATAACGCGGCCACCACCCAAAGGAAAATCGAACGGCTTGCCACGGTCGTACGAATTATCGAATGGTGCACCTGTGAGCAATCGTCCAGCATAATGTACTGATACGTTGTCGCCAGCTTCAGCTTTTGCTCCAGTTCCTTTTTTCCAGATAATGTATTTGAGTCCAGTTGATGTGGTGATGGTGTCGATGCCCGATTTGGCCTTGCCATCGGCACCATCGCCAGAAGCGCCAGTGGTTTTGTCGTTGCACTTGGAAGATGAGAGCACCACCCAAGCTACGGTGGCAAAAAGCAATGTTTTTTTCATGAATTCGGTTTTGAAGGATTGAAAATGAAACGTTAAGAATTAGGAGCAAGCAAGGTTAAAAGTTCTATATCATAAACCACAACGGCCTTTCGAGGAATGCAATCATCATCGCCAAGCAAGCCATGGGCAAGGTGCGAAGGTAAAATAAATAGACCCCTATCGCCTTCGCGCATTAGAAGAATGGCTTCTTCCAATCCGCTTTCCACACCGCCTTTTCCAATAAGAAATTCCATTGGTCCGCGTTCTTTAGAAGTATAGCACGTGGTTCCATCTAACAAACTCAGCGTGTAAAAAATGCGGGCTTGCATGCCAAACTTTGCCTGTAATCCTGTGCCTTTTTTGTTTAACACATATTGCAAACCAGAACCCGTGGCAGTTAATGTTAAATGATGGCGCGAAACATAGGCAGCAATATCATCAGCCTCAGAAACAAGTAGTTGTTTGTTGGCTTCCATCAGCGGCTCTTTATAATCCGCTGGGCTAAGTTCGGGCAATTGTGGCGCATCTGGCGTGCAGGCATTTAGGTAAAGTATAATTACTCCAAGTGCACAGCCTAAGCTACTGAATCGTGTGTTGTTCATTTGGATAAATCCGAGCTATACTGCGGCAATAGGGCTACAAACTTGGCAACGGTGTCGGCTAGGTTCAAATCGGAACGACCGCCTGCTGCGTTGCGATGCCCACCGCCATCAAAATGATTGCGCGCAAAGGCATTCACATCAAAATTGCCAATGGAACGAAACGAAATTTTCACCATGTCGGTGTCTTCAATAAAGATGGCCGAGAAATTAACGCCTTCTATTGATAGCGGATAATTGACGGTGCCTTCAGTATCGCCTGCTTGGTATTTAAACTTGTTTTTTTCGGCCAGTGTAAGTGAAATGTATCCCGTTCCAAACTGAGGAAGCACCGTAAGTTTATCGTTAATGCAATAGCCCAAAAGCCGTAAACGATGCTCCGAACTGGCGTTGTGAATATGGTCGTACACCCCAGCATTATCCACGCCAACGTCAAGCAAATCAGCCACAATACGATGTGTTTCGGCTGTGGTGCTCGGAAAACGAAAACTACCCGAATCGGTGAGAATGCCAGCATACAAGCATTCGCCACAATCTTTGTTTGGCACCTTATCGCCCATCATGGAAATAAGTCGATACACCAATTGCGCAGTAGAACCCGAAGATGTATCAGACATTAGGATGTCGAAAAACGCATCGGGCTGCGGATGATGGTCTACCATTACCTTGAGGGCTTTGGTTTCGCGAATGCTTTTTTCCAACCCAAATGCCCGCGATGGTGTGTTGAAATCGAGGCAAAAGAGCACATCGCAATCATGAACAAGCTTTTCGCTTGCAACAGTGTTTTTATCGTGCAACAACACTTGCTCTGTGCCCACCATCCACTTTAAAAAATCGGGATAATCGTTGGGCATCACCACATTTACGGTATGGCCTTTGCCACGCAGATAATGCCCCAATCCTAATGACGAGCCAATAGCATCGCCATCTGGACTCTTGTGCGACACAATGGCGATGGTGCGCGGTGTGCTTAGCAATTGCTTCAATTTATGAACGTTCTCTGTAGTCAAAATAGCGCGGGAATAAGGCGCGAAGATAACCCTTTGAACCGTGGTGGCATATTGATTGAATTTCGGCTTTTTAGCAGCAATCAGATTGTCTACTTTCGCGGCTCAATAGAAAAAACACTCAAACACACCATGGCTACGAATAGAACCTTTACAATGATTAAGCCCGATGCAGTTGAAAGCAATAGCATTGGCGGCATATTGGAAATGATAAACACTGCGGGATTCCGCATCATTGCCATGAAATATACTAGCCTTTCTACCGAATTGGCTGGCGAATTTTATGCAGTCCACAGTGCGCGTCCGTTTTATGGCGAATTAGTAGAATACATGAGCTCTGGTCCTATTGTGGCTGCCATTTTAGAAAAAGACAATGCTGTGGCAGATTTCCGCGCTTTGATTGGTGCTACTGATCCAGCTGAGGCTGCTACTGGTACTATCCGTAGCAAGTTTGCAGAATCGAAAGCGAAAAATGCAGTTCACGGTTCAGATAGCGATGAGAATGCCGAGATTGAAGGTGCATTCTTCTTCTCGAAGTTCGAGCGTTTCTGAGCATAACGAACCTATCCATAGAAACCACCCGCTTCTAACCGTAGAAGTTGGGTGGTTTTTTTATGACCTGCGATGCGCGGGTATGATGGGCGGTTCGCCATTGAAGGGATTCATGCCGCCCAAGCCTTTGGAACCCATAGTCACAGCGCGTTTCACTGCATCTTGCCCATAACGATTGCGCATCAAATCCATGGCTTGATAGAGTTTTAGCATCTTCTCGCTATCATCAAAAAGGTTTATTTGCTGGCCGCCACCCACCAAATGGCTAAAGCGCACACCTACCAAACGAATAAGAACTCTGCGGTCGAAAAGTTGGTCAAACAACTCTTCCACAGCACTTATTAAGGTGTGGTCGGAACTGGTGTAGGCTATACTGCGCTGTCGGCTATGGGTTTGAAAATCGGAATAGCGAATTTTTACCGATACACAAGCCGTCAGTTTATTCCCGTTGCGCAACTGATACGCCAAGCTTTCGGCCATGGCGCGGATAATGCTTTTCAGTTTCACCAAATCGGTGGTGTCGCGCTCAAATGTGCGTTCAAGCGAGATGGATTTTCGTTCGTGAAACGGCACAATGGGTGAATTATCGATGCCCTGCGCTTTGTGCCATAGCGATAGGCCAGGTTTTCCCATCACGCGTTCCATAAGTTCTACTGGCATTTCTTGCACAGTGCGCACCTGCTCGATGCCCATGCTGCGCAACATGCGATAGGTTTGATCGCCCACCATCGGAATTTTCTTTACCGACAGCGGAGCCAAAAAACTCTTTTCTGTATTCTTCGGAATTTCTCTATGATTGTTGGGTTTGGCCTCGCCCGTGCCCACTTTAGCTACAGTTTTGCTGGTAGATAGCGCAAAAGATATAGGCAAATGTGTTTCGCGAATGATGCGTTCACGCAGTTCTTGTCCCCATTTGTAGCACCCAAAAAATCGATCCATGCCCGTTACATCGATATAAAATTCATCGATAGACGATTTTTCAAATAGAGGAGATTGATCACGAATAATGTCGGTAACCATGTGCGAAAACTTACTGTAGGTGCCGCTATTGCCGCGAATAACCACGGCCTCCGGACACAACTGCCGCGCCATGCGCATGGGCATAGCCGCATGCACACCAAACGCCCGCGCTTCGTAGCTGCACGAAGCCACCACTCCGCGATCGGATGTACCACCAATCAACACAGGCCGATGCATGAGGCTGCTATCCAACAACCGCTCGCACGAAACGAAAAAGGAATCAAGGTCGATATGAATGATGGAGGGCAAAACGTAGTAGTCTATAATATCGACACATTAAAGTCCATAATGTAGACATTCTTTATCTTCGCCACCAAATAAAAAAGCATGTTTTTCTCTTCGAACCTGAAATTTTTGCGCGAACGCAGCCGCATTTCGCAAACCGAACTTGCAAAAAGCATCGACCTAAGCCGCACCACGCTTATTGGGTACGAAAAAGGGGTGCAGCCGCCTTTTGCCAAGTTGATGCGCATGGCCGACTATTTCAAAATGAGCCTCGATGCCTTGGTGCGCTACGACCTTAGCAAACTTTCGGCATTTCAACTTTCGGAGGTGGAGCGCGGCATGGATATCGACATCACAGGCCAAAAGCTGCGGCTGCTAACGGTGACTGTAGATAAAAATGGCAACGAAAATATCGAGCTTGTAGGCACCAAGGCCCAAGCAGGCTATGCCAACGGCTATGGCGACCCCGATTTTATTGGGCAGCTACCGCGCTTTCAATTGCCTTTTCTTCCGAGAGAAAAAACCTATCGTTGCTTCCAACTCAAAGGCGATTCGATGTTGCCCATTCCCAATGGCGCATGGGTTACTGGCGCTTTTGTGGAGGACTGGAGCACCATAAAACCCGGCACACCTTGCATTATCGTTACCCGAAACGATGGCGTGGTGTTCAAACTGGTGTACATCGCCATTGCCACCAATGGCACACTGCAACTGGTGTCTACCAATCCCACATTCAAACCCTACAACTTGGCTGTGAGCGAAGTGGTGGAAATTTGGAAATCGGTGACGTGGAATAGAATGGAACTGTAGTCTAGGCGCGCAAATGGCGCTTTAACACATCAGCAAATACCCACACATCTTCAAACGAATTGTAGAGCGGTACAGGTGCCAAGCGTATCACGTTCGGCTCGCGATAATCGGTAATTACGCCTGCATCTAATAATACAGCATGCAACTGCTTCGCGTTTTTCTTCACAAATAATGAAAGCTGACATCCGCGCTGTGCAGGGTTGGTTGGGGTGATGATTTCCACCTCGTCAGTATGGGCGGTTTGTGCCACCAAAAACTCCAAATACCCTGTAAGCGCCACGCTTTTTTGGCGCAACTGCTCCATACCTACCTCATCATGAACATCGAGTGCTGCCTTGTGCGCTGCCATAGACAGCACAGGCACATTGCTCATTTGCCACCCACGAGCGCCTTCGGCAGGCACAAAACCAGGTTCCATTTTAAACCGCGTGTCAGGATTGTTACCCCACCAACCTGCAAAACGCGGCAAACTTGGATTGTTGCAATGCCGCTGATGCACATAAACGCCCGATACCGCTCCAGGCCCACTATTCAGATACTTGTAGGTACACCACGTGGCAAAATCCACATTCCAATCGTGCAAGTGCAGCGGAACATTGCCAACAGCATGCGCCAAATCGAAGCCAACCTGAGCACCCACAGCATGCCCTGCTTCGGTAATGGCGTTCATATCGAACAGCTGCCCCGTGTAGTAATTCACTCCGCCAAAAAGTACCAAAGCCACTTCGTTTCCATGCGTTTCGATGGCCGCCAAAATATCATCGTGGCGAATAAGATGCTCGCCCGCACGAGGGGCTACTTCCACAATAGCATCCGAAGCTTGAAGGCCATGAAAAGCCACTTGCGACTCGATGGCATACTGATCGGATGGAAACGCTTTGGCTTCGCAAATAATTTTTATGCGCTTGCCCTGTGGCCTGTAGAACGACACCATCATCAGGTGCAAGTTCACTGTCAAGGCGTTCATCACGGTTACCTCCATGGGCTGTGCGCCTACCATGCGCGCAATGGGCCCGGAAAACATATCTTGATAGCTAAACCACGGATGTTTGGCTTTGAAATGACCTTCCACCGCGTGATCGGCCCAATCGTCAAGCTCTTGTTGCAAGGCGGCTTGCACTGCTTTGGGCTGCAACCCCAGCGAATTGCCACAGAAATAACGCGCTTCCACATTCTTCAATTTCGGATGGAAGAACCGACTACGATACACTCTCAACACATCTGCGGCATCCATTTGCTGCGCATACTCAAGGGAATTCTGATAGTCCATGGGGCAAATGTCGGAAAGATGTGGGGTTGCTCAAATGATATAAAATAGGGCTTGAAAAACAGAAATGAACTATGAAATGTGACTATTTTTCTTAGTCATCTGTTTTGTATCATTGTCGTTCAACATCATAACACATGATTCGTACAGCCATTCTATTACTCGCTACAATGGCATTATCTTCTTGCAACAAGCAAATGATTCAATTGGCGCATTTGAAACCAATTGGAACTAAAATTAGCGAGGAAAAAAATGGGTTTGTATTTGAAAATGACACGGTAAGAATTTCGTATTTCTTTTGGGCACATCATGGGAAATTCGAGTTCACCATTGAGAATAAAATGACAACTCCAATCTACATTGATTGAAAAAAATCAAACCTAGTTTACAACGGAGCACCTTATGTTTATTGGACGGACGTAACTGTGGTTAACTCCTTATCAATAAGTACTGGAGTAAGCTTTAGAGGGTCTTATGGAATGTCCGTAGGTTCTGCCATTTCAGCAGGAGAATCTATAATTCGTCCGGTGGAACGTATAACATTTCTTCCACCATTCTCTAAAATCACAAGGAATGAATATTCAATTAATAATGCAGCCTATTATTTCATGAATCCTTCTACCACTCAGATTGAAACGACTACAAATGAGTCTAACCCTTCAAAAATGGCTACGATATATAAAGAATCGCTTACGGAGGATTCCTCACCTATTCATCTTACCAACTTTCTCACACTGTCTACAAAGGAAAATTTTGAAAATGAGTGGTTTATTGAAAATAAGTTCTTCCTAAGTGAAGTAAGCGAAATGGAGCTCTCACATTTCAGAGGAAAATCTATGGGTACGGATGAAAATGGCTATCGAATTTACCAAAAGGCATTAAAGTCCAACCAGAAGTATTATCTGATGGTTCCCAAAATGTACGACTTTGCCAATCGAAAGAAAAGGAAGATGACTAAATACGAAAATCCAGTTTCAGTGGTGACTTTGTACCACTAGTTTGAAATCACAGATTGTGATTCCAAGCCTGCCCATTGTTCAGCATCCAAAAAATCAAGCCTACTTCCCGATACAAAACTTACTAAAGATATTCCCCAGCAGATTGTCGGTGGTAATTGTGAATGTAATTATCATGCTGACTGTGATAAGGTTCTGGCATTAACATGCGTATGTTATTGCCCACCATTTCTTTTGGGCTGTAGCCAAACAGGGAATACATTGCAGGATTGACATTCAGAATAATGCCTTTCGAGTCTATAACAACAATTCCATCTATTAGGTGATGTACTATTTTTTTGAGCGCATCTTCGTTGAACATCACATCAGAAACTTAAATTTCGCGAAATTAAGTCATTAGAATTATTTTGGGAGTGTGGAAAGTCACATAAATCTTTTATTTTTGCATCACAATGAATTGTCTTTCATTTATTGTTCGTTTGAGCATTTTGTTTTGCTTAGCTGCAACAGCACAAGCACAATCTGCAATGGAACTCTATCGCAGAGCCCAATCCAAAGCGGAGATGCAAAATTATAGATCAGCTTTAAAGGACTTAGATGCCGCCTTGGCTCTTGACCCTAAACTCATACAAGCGTTTAACTATCGTGGCTACGTTAAGGATGAGCTAGATGATTATCGTGGTGCATTAAAAGATTACAACATGGCCATTTCGCTAAAAGGCGATTACAGCGAAGCCTATGCAAATCGTGGTAAATCGAAGCGTAAACTCAACGATTTGAAAGGTGCTATCGAGGATTTCACTACATCCATCGCATTAAATCCCAATGAAAAGGATGCGTTTTTAGGTCGAGGTTTGTCAAAACAAGATTTGGCTGACTACGATGGTGCGTTGAAAGATTTGAATAAAGCGGTGAGTATGGATCCCGCTTATGGGAAAGCATATTCGTTGCGTGGTCAAGTAAAATTGTTAAAAGGCGATATTCTGGGAGCTTGCAACGACTTGCTGAAAGCCCAAAAACTAGGGTATTCTCCTCCAATGGCTGCTTTCAAAGAGCGTTGCAACTAGTGTTAATACTTTCCGCCTATTAGTTTTCTTAAAGCTTTCGGTTAATTACTTTTGGCCTTTCTCAAAAACTGGCATGAACCGATTACTACTTATCGTATCCTTTACGTTTTTCAGCTTCGCATGTATCGCTCAAGAAGCTCCCGAACTTTTTAATTCTGGAGTTAAAAAATTAGAGGGCAAAGAATACATAGAGGCTTTATCCGAATTTGACAAAGCAATAAGTAAAGACAAAAAAAAACCTGAATATTTCCTTAAACGTGGAGAAGTCAAAATCGCTTTAGGAAATGATATCAGTGCTATTCAAGACTTCAATAAAGTAATTGAGCTAGACCCTAAAAACAGCATGGCTTATGCCAATCGTAGTTCAGTTTATGTGAATCTAAAAGATTTTAAAGGCGCTATTGAGGATTGCAATATGGCAATTGAACTGAACTCACAGAATCCTGTAGCGCACCTTAGATTGGGAAATGCCTTTGCCAAGCAAAAAGAGTACATTGAGGCCATGAAGGCATACAATGCAGCAATTAAGCTTGATCCCTACAATTTGGACGCGCATTACAATCGTGGAGACGCTAAAGTTGCGTTGGGCGATTATCTTGGCGCTGTCCAAGATTTCAACAAAGCCATAAAAATTGATTCCGAGTTTGGATTAGCGTATTTGAACAGAGGAATTTCAAAGAGCTTTCTTGGGGATAAAGCAGGTGCGTGCATCGATTGGAGCATTGCTGGCGAACTTGGTGCATCTGAGGCTTACGATTACATTCGTTCTAAATGCAACCAATAAATCGAGTGGTGAAATCAGCTGCTGAATTTATTACTGATGGAGATTTGAAGTTCGAAAGCAAGGACTTTGATGGTGCCGTAGCTGATTATACCGAAGCTTTGGAGCTTGACCCAAAGAATGCCGATACGTATTACAATCGCGGATTGGCAAGTTTTTTCGGGAAGAATATTGCAAATGCGTACGCTGATTTCACTAAAGCATTAGAACTTCATCCAAAACATGAAGATGCGCTATTCAATAGAGCTCGAATTGCAGCATTACTTGGATCATTTGACGCAGCATTACGCGATTATGGCAATGCAATTGAACTGAATGATGAAGACGGTGAATTGTACACCAATAGAGGTGCTGTTCGCCTGCAATTGAATGATTTAAATGGTGCAATTCGCGATTTTTCGCAAGCCATTCATCTTAATCCTTCTGATGCAAAAGCGCTTTTTAATCGTGGTATGGTAAAGCTACAGCTAAACGATACAAATGGCGCAATCCAAGACTTGGCAATGGCCTACGACAATGGCGCAATGCAAGCAAAAGAGACCCTGCTTTCGTTGCAGAATTAACCGAAAGTGAACCTTTCATTCATTGTTACCGTAAATACGCTCCCATCTCAGTGGAATGCCAACAACATGACTTCTTTTAATTTTCTCTTCTAGTAGTCTTGAAGTATGCGACCAATAATCGCGGGATGCTTGTAACTTAGGTCTAATTCGCATGAACCAAGGGCAAGATAATCTAGCTATCTCGTATTAAACGGAGGCAATTAGTCTCAAACCATATTACGCAGATGCGCTGCTAATGCACGGATTCACTTACCTCTGTTTGAAGGAATATAATCTTGAGACCGTTGCGTAATCT